>NZ_DAOKZG010000047.1:0-26808 GCF_035325765.1 Ottowia sp. | reverse complement strand
CTAACTGCCCTCGACGAACTCAAAAAATCCCTCCTGCACCAGGCCTTCACCGGCCAACTGACCGCCAAGGCCGCCGACCGGCAAGTGGCAGCCATGGCCTGAGCGTGCAGGCAGCGTGGGCGAAGCGCTGCAAAGCCGGACATGTCGCAAAGAATCAAGAAATGCGACATGTTCTCTGGACGTGTCGCCGCCGGCGACATATCATGCAGACGTGTCGCAAAAACTCAAAAAATGAACCATGTCCGCCTGGCATCCAGAGCAGCCCTTCAACGACTTGCCCCCGCTGCCACCCGCCGCAGAGGTGGAGACGCATGCGGTGCTCAAGCAATGCATCGCGGCACGCGCAGCGCTGGCCGAGCTCAAGCAGGCGGCGGCCCTGATTCCCAACCCGGCGGTGCTGATCAATACCCTGCCTCTGCTGGAAGCGCAGGCCAGTTCGGAGATTGAAAACATCGTCACCACCACGGACCGGCTGTTCCAGTACCGGCACGGGGGCGATGGCGCTGACGCAGCCACGCGCGAGGCCTTGCGCTACAGCGCGGCGCTGATGGAGGGGTTCGAGAGCCTCCAGCATCTGCCCCTGACCACCCGCACGGCAGAGCAGGTTTGCTCACGCATCAAGGGCACCGAGATGCGCGTGCGCAAGGTGGGCGGCACGGCGCTGGCGAACGAGCAGACCGGGCAGGTGATTTACACCCCGCCCGTGGGCGAGGATGTGCTGCGCGGCAAGCTGGCCAATTGGGAGCGGTACCTGCACGAGGCGCGGGACATCGACCCGCTGATCCGCATGGCGGTGGGGCATTACCAGTTTGAGGCGATTCACCCGTTTGCCGATGGCAATGGCCGCACGGGGCGGGTGCTGAACAGCCTGTTCCTGATCCAGGAGGATTTGCTGGGCCTGCCGATTCTGTATTTGAGCCGCTACATCATTGCCCACAAGGCCGACTACTACCGCCTGCTGCTGGCCGTGACGCGCGAGCAGGCGTGGCAGCCGTGGCTGTTGTTCATGCTGCGCGGCATGGAAGAAACCGCACGATGGACGGTCGCCAAGATTGCCGCCATGCGCGAGCTATCGGCGCTGACGATTGCGCACATCCGCCGTGCCGCGCCCAAAATCTACAGCCGCGAGTTGGTGGAGCTGATTTTTGCCCTGCCCTACTGCCGCATTCAAAATCTGGTGGAGCAAGGGCTGGCAGGGCGCCAGGCGGCGGCCCGGCACCTGCGGCAGCTGGTGGAGATCGGGGTGTTGCAAGAGCAGCCCGTCGGGCGCGAGAAGCTGTTCATCCACCCCAAGCTGATGCAGCTCTTGACCCGTGATGACAACACCATCACACCCTACCTTGACGCCCCATGAACGAAGCCGAAACCCGAGCCGAGCACATTGACCCGCAGCTCAGGGCTGCCGGCTGGGGCGCGGTGGAGGGCAGCCGCGTGCTGCGCGAGCACGGCATCACGCTGGGGCGATTGCAGGGCGGCGCGCGGCGTGCGCGGGCCGAGGTGGCCGACTACGTGCTGGTGTACCGCAACACGCCGCTGGCGGTGGTGGAGGCGAAAGCCTGGGACAAGCCGCACACCGAGGGCGTGGCGCAGGCCAAGGGCTACGCGGCGCGCCTGGGGCTGCGCTTTGCCTACGCCACCAACGGGCAGGCCATCTACGGCATCGACATGCAAAGCGGCGCCGAGGAGGATGTGGCGGCGTTCCCCGGCCCGGACGCGCTGTGGGCGCGCACCTTTGCCGTGGCCAACGCCTGGCGCGACCGCTTTGCCGCCGTGCCGTTCGAGGACAAGGGCGGCACCTGGCAGGGGCGCTACTACCAGGACGTCGCGATCCGGCGCGTGCTGCAGGCCATGGCCGATGGGCGCGAGCGCATCCTGCTGACGCTGGCCACCGGCACGGGCAAGACCTTCATCGCCTTCCAGATCGCGTGGAAGCTGTTTCACAGCCGCTGGAACCTGCACGACTGGAAAAGCGGCGCGGAGCCCGCGCGCCGCCCGCGCATCCTGTTCCTGGCCGACCGCAACATCCTGGCCGACCAGGCCTACAACGCCTTCTCGGCCTTTGCCGAGGATGCGCTGGTGCGCATCGCGCCCGACGAGATCCGCCGCAAGGGGCGCGTGCCCAAGAACGGCAGCATCTTCTTCACCATCTTCCAGACCTTCATGAGCGGGCCGGGGGAGACGCCGTACTTTGGCGACTACCCGCCGGATTTCTTCGACTTCATCATCGTCGATGAATGCCACCGGGGCGGTGCCAATGACGAGAGCAGCTGGCGCGCCATCCTGGAATATTTCGCCCCCGCCGTGCAACTGGGGCTGACGGCCACGCCCAGGCGCAGTGCCAACGCCGACACCTACGCCTACTTTGGCGAGCCGGTGTACGTGTACTCGCTCAAGGAAGGCATCAACGACGGTTTCCTCACGCCCTTCAAGGTGGTGCAGATTGCCACCACGCTGGACGACTACGTCTATACGCCCGATGACAAGGTGGTGGCCGGCGAGGTCGAACAGGGCAGGCGCTATGAAGAAAAGGACTTCAACCGCGCTATCGAGATCAGGGAGCGCGAGCTCTATCGCGTCAAGCTGTTCATGCAGCAGATCGACCAGCGCGAGAAAACGCTGGTGTTTTGCGCCACCCAGGACCACGCGCTGGCCGTGCGCGACCTGATCAACCAGGTCAAGACCAGCACCGACCCCGACTACTGCGTACGCGTCACCGCCAACGATGGTGCGCTCGGGGAGCAATGGCTGCGCGAGTTCCAGGACAACGAAAAGACCATCCCGACCATCCTGACCACCTCGCAAAAGCTCTCCACCGGGGTGGATGCGCGCAACGTGCGCAATATCGTGCTGATGCGGCCGGTGAACTCGATGATCGAGTTCAAGCAGATCGTCGGACGGGGCACGCGGCTGTACGACGGCAAGGACTACTTCACCCTCTACGACTTCGTGAAGGCCTACCACCACTTCAGCGACCCGGAGTGGGACGGCGAACCCATCGCCCCGGAGCCGCGCACGCCGCGACCTGCACCGCAACCCTACCCGCCGCACGAGCCTGTTCCACCGCCCATCGTCAGCGAACCCGAGCCGCGCCAACCCATGCTGGTGGTGAAGCTGGCCGACGGCAAGGCGCGGCGCATCCAGAGCATGGCGGCCACCACCTTCTGGAGCGCCGACGGCAAGCCGATGTCAGCCGCGCAGTTTCTGGAAAGCCTGTTTGGCGCGCTGCCCGAGTTCTTCAAGGACGAAGACCAGCTGCGCACCCTGTGGAGCGACCCGGCCACGCGCAAGAAACTGCTGCAGGGACTGGAGAGCAAGGGCTTCGATGCCGGGCCGCTGGCGGAGATGCAGAGGCTGATCGAGGCACAGAACAGCGACCTGTTCGATGTGCTGGCCTACGTGGCGTTTGCCAGTGCGCCGCAAACCCGTCAGGAGCGCGCACGCAGGGCGATGGAGAAGGCGCAGCAACAGTTGGGCGATCGACAGCAGGCGTTCATTGATTTCGTGCTCGCCCAGTACGTGAAGCAGGGCGTGGACGAGCTGAGTGAAGAAAAGCTCGCACCCCTGCTCAGGCTGCGGTACGGTGCCATCAACGACGCTATTGCAGACCTCGGCAGTGCCGAGCAGATACGGCAGGCGTTCGTGGGGTTCCAGCAGTACCTTTACGCACCCTGAGCCGGAGGTCGCAGTCCCCCTGCGCCTATCGGAAACGAACGGATGGGGACCCGGAAAAAACGTGACATTGCAGCCACTGTGCTGGTGCCTATCCGTGCTGGCATTCAACTGGCACTCAACCTGCAGCGCGCCGGCGCGGCCGGCTGACGGCGGCGCATCCCCGTCCGGCATCGGGCAGGGCGCGCGACCACCCCTCGCCGCGGCAATCGCCGGACCCCGACCCGACGGCTGGTGATATCCACAGCATGACTTTCGGCACTGGTGATCTCGCCTGAAGCAACTTAATGTTGCACATGAGTGTCCTGCCCGAACCCGGGCGGGCGCCTGCGGAGGAGGTCACGATGACGACAAGACGCAGCAAGAGCGCCATGGCCTGGCTGGCCACGGCCTGCCTGGCATTGGCGTTGGTGGCCTGCGGCGGCAGCGATGATCCAGCGCCCCCGCCCACCATCGGCGCCGCCGGCGGCGCAGTGACCGGGCCCGACGGCGTGAAGGTCATCGTGCCCGAAGGCACCTTCACGCAGGACACCACGGTGCGCGTGGCGCGCAACAGCAGCGACACGCCCGAGGTCGGCGGCCTGCGCCTGCTCACCCCGATCTACCAGGTGACGCCGCACGGCGGCGACTTCGAGTCGCCCGCGCGCATCCTGATTCCCTTCAACGCCGGCGACCGGCACTCGGATACCGCGCCCGTCATCATCCGCACCCAGCCCGGCGCCGACCACTGGGAGGTGCTGCCCACCGACGTCGACGGCGGCCTGGCGGCAGCCGACAGCTTCGGCTTCTCCTACTACGCCGTGGGCGAGTGCTATGTCGCAGGCGACTACAGCGTTCCCGGCTGGGACCCGATCGCCAGTTGCCCCTCGGGCCACACGCTGCAGCTGCAGCTGCGCGATGCCGGCGGCAACCCGGTGGCGATATTGCGCAGCAACCTGGGCACCCTGCACCGATGCTGACGATCACCGAGCCCACCCCGGTCGTCGTGCAACTGGACTGGCTGCGCCCGTCCGGCACCAGCCGCACCGACAGGATCGAGTTGCTCGTCACGTCCCAGAAGCCGGCCGGGCTGGTCAAGGACCTGCAGGTCAACCAGAACACGTACTCCCTCGTCGCCGGGGACATCATCGACCCGTCCGACTACACCGGCGCCCTGGCGCCCGGCGGGCAGCGCGTGACCATTGCGGCTTATGCCTCGTACGAGTTCAACGCCTTCTACCCGGCCTGTCTGTGCTTCAGGCCCACGTCATGGGTCTACAGCACCAAGCTGTTGCTCAAGGCCGTCAACCCCGGCACGGCACCCACCATCGGCCAGCAGCCGGCGAACCAGTCAGTGCTGGCAGGCACAAGCGCGAGCTTCAGCGTGACGGCCGGCGGCAGCGGGCTGCGCTACCAGTGGCAGCGGGCAGCACCGGGGTCGTCCACCTTCGTGGACCTGACGGGCGAGCGCGCGGCCAGCCTCGTCACGCCCGCGACCACTGCGGCCGACAACGGCGCGCGCTACCGCGTGCGCGTGTGCGCGGCGGGCGCCTCCAGCCCCTGCGTGGAGAGCAACCTTGCGCTGCTGACCGTCTACACCGCGCCCGTGGCGCCGAGCTTCACGCTGCAGCCGGTGTCCACCTCCATCGTGGCGGGTCAGACGGCCTCGTTCGACGTGACGGTCGCCGGCCAGCCCGCACCCGCCGTGCAGTGGTACCGCGTCGGCAACCCGGGCGACATGGCGGTGGGAACGCCATGCCCTCCCGGCGCAGCGGGAGCAACCGAGTGCCACTACACGACGGCGGCACTGCAGCTCGCGGATTCCGGCGCCCGGTTCTATGCTCGGGCGACCAACGCGGCGGGGCAGTCCGACAGCAACTCCGCGACGGTCACGGTCCAGCCCCAGGCGGTGGCGCCCGGCATCGTCCACCAACCCGCCGACCAGAGCGTGCCCGCGGGCAGCAGCGCCAGTTTCACGGTCGAGGCCTCGGGCACGGCCCCGCTCTCCTACCAGTGGTATCGCGACGGCCAGCCGATTTCAGGGGCCAATGGCGCGACGCTCACGTTCCCCAACGTGGGGGATACGGACAACGGGGCCACGTTCCACGTCGTCGTGAGCAACGACTCCGGCAGCGTCACCAGCAATCCCGCCAGATTGACCGTGACGGCCCCGGTCTGTATCGGGCCGACGCAGATCGACGCACGCACGGGTTCGGCGAGCTTCTATGCCCCGGTGGTCATCGATGCGTCGGGCCGCGCGATGGCGGTGTGGTCCGAATGGGAAGACACCCCGAACGGGGGTTGGTACATGTTCGCCAGCCGCTTCACGCCCGGTACTGGCTGGAGCGCAGCCGCACGGGTCGCGCCGCTCAACGAGGCGGGAGATCTCGCATCGGTGCCGGTGCGGCTCGACGCAGCCGGCAACGTCTGGGCCGCGTGGCACCACGCGCTGGGCGGCGTCAGCATCGCACGCTACGACCAGGCGAGCGGCGACTGGGCCGTGTCGTCGGAGCTGTCTGGAAACAACAAGTCAGGTGGCGAAGACCTCGCACTGGCACCCAACGGAGAAGCGATGGTGGTCTGGAGCACCGGCGGTCAAACGGAAACCGTCTACGCCAAGCGCTTTGCGGGTGGCGCGTGGTCCTCGTCCGCAACGCAAGTCAGCACGGTGAGCCCCGCGCGCAATCCCAGGGTCGCGATGGATGCCAGCGGCAATGCCATGGCCGTCTGGCGTCAACCGCCCGACGGCGACAACCATCTTTACGCGAGCCGCTACGCCCGCGACACGAACACCTGGAGCGTGCCCGTGAAAATCGAGAACGAAGCGGGAGGCGCCTCCGACGACTACCAACTGGCGATGAACAGCGCCGGCCAGGCCGCTGTCGTCTGGTCGGGCGCACCTGCTCCCAATCCGGTCTACATCGCCCGCTACGAACCGGGCAGCGGGTGGCTCGGCACCGAGACACTCGATGCGGACCCGAATCGCATCTTTTCGCTCTCCAGCACGCCCCAGGTCGCGATCACCGACGACGGTGTCACGGTGGCGATCTGGAGTCATTACACCGAAGATCGCGATCGCATTTACGCCAGGACGCATGCAGCAGGCGGATGGTCCGGCCCCCCGACTGTCCTGAGCAGCGCAAACCAGACTGGCCACTGGGAGTATCCCTACCTCGCCATGAGCCCCAGCGGCACCGCGATTGTGGTGTCGCAGCAATCGGAGCCTGACCAATTCGGCGTCTACATCAACCGCTTCACCCCACCGAACCAGTGGCAGGTGGCGGAGCACGTCACGAGCTTTGACACGCAGACCCACAACGCCTACGGCACGCGCGTGGCGGTCAACACCAATGGTGCTTTCGCGGCGACATGGGGGCAGGATGGCAACGGAACCTGGGCGATACAGTGTCCGTGACGCCGCGGATCACCGGAGTGAAGCAGCGCGCCAGGTCCATCCACGCACGACACGGCGCGCACAGCCTGCAGCAGCCGGCGGTCGAACTGAACCATCCCAAGGGCATGGTGGACGAGCCCAGCCTGCCTTGGCTCCCAATGGCAGCGCCCTCGTCGCGTCGAGCCAGCAGGAGGGCCTCAGCACCCTCGACGCCATCCACGTCAACAAGATGGCGGCAGACGGGAGCTGGTCCGGGCAGGAGCAGGTCATCCGAGATTCGGGCGGCGTTCAGGTCAGCGCCGCACTGGCCGCACTGCGCACCACCGACAGATTCGCGCTGACCTGGTTGCGGGGGAGGGACCCGGTGGAGGCGGTCGACTGCCACTGACTCGCGCCCCGATGCAAGAACCAGCGCCGGCCGGCGCTGGGGCCCACACGCTGTCATCCACCGCGGCGTCTACATCCAGGTCGCCCGCGAAGCGGGTCTACGACCGCGTCCTGCGGTAGCGCGCGGCCGCCACCCATCAATTGTCTCGAATTCGGAAACAATGTTTTTTGCCAGGACGGGTTTTTCCAACCGCGCCGAAACCCGATACTTCATTCCATCGCAGGCCACGAACAACCCCGGCGGCCAGCGACAAAAAACCGGGCAGACCCGCCCTTCATTGAAACTTTCGCCCACAAGGAGAAACACCATGACCAAGTTCAACGCTTCCATCGCCGCCCTCGGCGCCGCCCTGCTGCTCTCCGGCAACGCCTTTGCCGCCACCGTGATGCCCGCTTCGGGCGAAGGCCCCTTCTTCAACGACCAGCCGGTCGTGAGCAGCTCGCTGCAGCGCGCCGAAGTGCGGGCCGACGCCACCCGTCACCTGCCGGCCAGCGACGAGTTCAGCAACCACGCCGAGGTCAAGCAGGCCGCCAGCGCCGTCACCCGCGCCGAAGTGCGCCAGGACACGCGTGACGCGATCGCCCACGGCTTCCGCGTGGCCAGCGGCGAGAACGCCTGATCGATCGACACGCGCGAGGGCATGACGCCCACGCGCCCCGGGACACCCCGGCTGCAAGCCTGCAGCCGGGGTGTTCTGCATTCAGGGACTGGCGGTGGATTGCCGCTCGTGCCAAGCCCCGTGACGATGGCTCGGGCCGGCTCGCACGGCTTCGCTTCCAAAATGACTAATGACTCGTCTGGTCATCTGTCATGCCGGCGTCAGCCGGCGTCATTTCGTCATACGTCCGAAAGCGACTCGGCATCAACCGGCGTTCTGCACCATGGTGCGCGGCAGCCACAGCGCCAGATCGGGCCACCACAGGATCAGCGCCAGCACCACCAACATCAGCGCCACATAGGGCAGCGCGCCGCGGATGATGGGCGCCAGCGTGCTGCCGGTGATGGCCTTGATGGTGAACAGGTTCATGCCCACCGGCGGGGTGATCAGCGCCACCTCGAGGTTGATGACCAGCAGCACGCCATACCAGATCGGATCGATGTCCAGGTGGTGCAGCGCCGGCAGGATGATGGGCGTGGTGACCAGGATGATGGAGATGGTCTCGAGGAACATGCCCAGCAGCAGGATCAGCAGCATCATGATGACGATGAAGCCGAGCGCACCCAGGTTGACGCTGGTGAGCGACTCGACAATCTGCTGCGGAATGCGCAGCTTGGTCAGCACGTGGCTGAACACCGTCGCGCCCGCCAGGATCATGTAGAGCATCGACGACAGGCGACAGGCGTCCAGCGCGCTGGTCCAGATCTCGCGCCAGCCCACCGTGCGGTAGATCACCACCGTCACCAGCAGCGCCATCCAGGTGCCCACCGCGGCCGCCTCGGTGGCGGTGAACACGCCCAGGTACATGCCCAGCAGCACGCAGACCGGCAGCGCCAGCGACCAGCCCGCCTTGCGCAGGGCCAGCCACTTCTCGCGCGCGCTGGCCGGCGCGTCCCGCCGGGCCTGCTGGGTGCCGGTGGCCGAGCGCAGTACTGCCCAGGCCATGAACACCGCCGACATGATCAGGCCGGGCACGATGCCGGCGATGAACAGCTTGCCGATCGAGCTGTCGGTGATGACGCCGTACAGGATCATCGGCCCCGAAGGCGGGATCAGGATGCCCAGCGTGCCGCCGGCCGCCACCACGCCGTAGGCCACGCGCCTGTCGTAGCCGTAGCGCAGCATCTGCGGAATGGCGACCGCGCCGATGGTGAGCGCGGTCGCCACGCTGGAGCCGGAGATGGCGGCGAACACGGTGCACGCCAGGATGGTGGCGACCGCCAGCCCGCCGGGCCAGTGGCGGGTGAAGGTGTAGGCGGCGTCGTAGAGGTCGTCGACCACCTTGCCGCGGATCATCAGGTAGGCCATGAACGCGAACAGCGGGATCGCCACCAGCAGGTATTCGTTCAGCTCGCCGAAGATGATGCCGGCCACCGAGCCCAGGGTGCCCTGCACTGCCAGCAGCAGGCCGCCGCCATAGAGCGCCAGGCCGGCAAAGATGGGCAGGCCGGTCAGCAGCAGCAACAGCAGCGTGACCAGGATCAGGGCGATGGTCATGCGCCCTCCCCTCCGGCGCCGTGCGCTGCCTCGCCATCCGGCACGGCCAGGCCCGCCAGCTGGCGCCACAGGCGCTCGAGCGCGACCAGCGCCAGCAGCGTGCCGCCCAGCGGCAGGAACAGCTGCAGCACCCAGATCGGCAGCTCCAGGTTGCCCTGGGTGAGCGCGCCGATCATGCGCGACAGCGCCATCGCCTGCCAGCCGTTGATCACCAGCAGCACGGCCACCAGCAACACCGTGAAGTTCGCCCACATGCCGGCCCAGCGCGCCGGGCGCGGGCCCAGGGCGTTGGTCAGCACGTCGACGCCGATGTGCTCGCCGCGGCGCAGCACCTCGGGCGCGGCCAGCATCACCAGCGCCGTCAGCGTGCCGGCGACGATCTCGTCACCGCCGGGCAGCGCACGCGAAAACACGTAGCGCAGCACGACGCCGATGCCGATCAACACCAAGTCGGTGATCACCAGCAGCGCCGCCAGGGCCAGCGCCGCGCGGCACAGCCACGCCACGACGGTGGAATACGCGCGCAGCAGGCCGTGCCCGGGTGGAGGCACGCCCGGCGTGCCGGTCTGCACGGTCACGAGCCGACGCCGCGCCTACATGCCCGCGACGGCGTCGAGCAGTTGCTGGCCGAGCGGGCCGGCCGAGTCGAGGAACGCCTTGCGCACCGCGGGCTGCATCACCTGCTTGAGCGCGTCCATCTGCGCCGGGGTGAGCGCCACCGCCTGCATGCCCTTGTCGTTCAGCACCCTGATGTCCTCGGGGTTCACCTCGGCGTGCGTGATGACGGACGACTGCACGGCCTTGTCGGCCGCCTGCTGGATGGCGGCGCGCAGGTCGGCCGGCAGGCTGTCCCACCAGGCGGGGTTGACCACCAGGTTGTCGAACACCAGGAACATGGCGGCCGCGGCGCCGTATTTCTGCACCTCGTAGAACTTGCGCGAGTTGGCGGCCTGCACGCCGGTGAGCGCGGCGTCGATGATGCCGGTCTGCAGCGACTGGTAGGTTTCCGAGCCGGGCATCGCCACCGGGATCGCCCCCATCGCCACCAGGCCGGCGTCGAACAGCTTGTTCAGGCCGCGGATCTTGACGCCCTTGAACTTGTCGGGCGCATCCAGCAGGTGGTTGGACGACGTGAAGATCAGGTCGTTGGTGTCGACGATCCAGCCGATGTTGCGCACGCCCTTCTTCAGCATCTCGGCGTCCAGCAGGCGCGCCGCCTCGGACTTGATGAAGGTGCGCTGCGCCTGGGGCGAACTGACCAGGAACGGGATCTGCGTCACGGCCATGCCGGGCAGCGCGTTGCCCCACTGGATCGACAGGATCAGCGCGCCCTCGACCTGGCCGCTGGCCACCGCGGCGTTGTGCTGCTGCGGCTTGAACAGCTGCGCGGCGCCGAACAGCTGCACCTCGACCTTGCCATGGGTGGCCGCCGCCACGTCGCTGGCGAATTGCTGCAGGCGCTGGGCGCTGTGGTGCGAGGGGGGAAACTGGTGGCTGATGCGCAGGGTGTAGTCGGCCGCGTGCGCCGCCCCCAGGCCCAGCGTGGCCGCCGCGAGCGCGGCCAGGAATTTCTTCAAGATCGACATGGCTCCTCCGTTGAAATGCCTTCAAGTGCCCGGCACAGGCCCGCCATCATGCAACCACGTGGCGCGCGCGTAAATCCTGGATTTGCCCGGGGTCCAGCCCCAGGCCGGCCAGCAGGGCGTCGGTGTGCTGGCCCAGCGCCGGCGGCTGCGCGCCCGCGCCCAGCCGCTGCTCGCCCAGCGTGAAGGGCAGCAGCACCGACGGCACCTGCTCGCCAGCACGCGCGCCGTCGGTGAGCCGCAGGTCGGTAAGCGCGCCGGTCGCCTTCAGGTGCGGGTCGTCGTAGAGCTGCTCGGGCTTGCGGATGGGCGCGAACGGCAGCCCGGCCCGCTCGAACAAGGCCGCCAGCTCGGCGGCATCGCGCCCGGCCAGGCGTTCGCGCAGCAACGGAATCAGGGTCGCGCGCTCGCGCACCCGCGCGTTGTTGTCGACATAGCGCGGATCGTCCCGCAGGTCCGCGAAGCCGAGCACGTCGCAGAAGCTGCGCCACTGCGCGTCGCTCACGGCCGCCAGGAAGATCTGCTCGCCCCCCGCCACCGTGAACACGTCGTACACGGCCCAGGGCGAAATGCGCTCGGGCATGGGCGCGGCGGCGCGCCCGGTGATGGCGTACTGCAGCATATGCTGGCCCACCAGGAACACGTTGTTCTCGAACAGCGCACTGCGCACCAGCTGGCCGCGCCCGGTGATGCCGCGCTGCACCAGCGCACCGAGCGTGCCGATGGCGCCGAACATGCCGCCCATGATGTCGTTCACGCTGCTGCCCACGCGCAGCGGATCACCCGGCCGGCCGGTCATGTAGGCCAGGCCGCCCATCATCTGCACCACCTCGTCCAGCGCCGTGCGATGCTCGTAGGGCCCCGGCAGGAAGCCCTTGCAGCTCACGTAGATCAAGCGCGGATGGCGTGCCGACAGGCTGCCCCAGTCGAGGCCGTATTTCTCCATCGCCCCGGGCTTGAAGTTCTCGACCACCACGTCGGCGCGCTCGGCCATCCGGCGCGCGAGGGCGGCGCCATCCGGCGCGTGCAGATTGATGGCGATGCTCTTCTTGCCGCGGTTGAACATCGGGAAGAAGCCCGTGCCAGCGCCCAGCAGGGTGCGCGTGCGGTCGCCGCCGGCGGGTTCGACCTTAATCACCTCGGCGCCGAGGTCGGCCAGGATCATGCCGCAGGTGGGCCCCATCACCATGTGCGTGAACTCGACCACGCGCAGCCCGGCCAGCGGGAGCGCGGCGGGCTCGGCGGCCGTCAAGCCGGCACCTCCGGCTGCGGCGCCAGCGTGCGCGGCAGGCCGGCGCGCCAGAGCGCGCCGTGCAGCGGCTCGTCCGGCAGCCAGCGCACCAGCTGCGCGCGCAGGGCCAGCAGCGCCGGCAGGTCGAGCCCGGTGTCGATGCCCATGCTGCGCAGCAGCCAGGCCAGGTCTTCGGTGGCGACGTTGCCGCTGGCGCCGGGCGCGTGCGGGCAGCCGCCGATGCCGCCGAGGCTGGCGTCGAAGCGCGCCACCCCCTCCTGCAGCGCGGCAAAGACGTTGGCCAGGCCCAGGCCGCGCGTGTCATGGAAATGCGCCGCCCACAGCCGGTCGCCCGCCAGCTCGCGCACCTGCGCGAACAGGCGCCGCACGGCGAGCGGGTCGGCATAGCCGACTGTGTCGGCCAGGCTGATGCGATCCACCCCGACGTCGAGCAAGGCCTGCACCAGCCGCAGCACCTCGGCCGGCGCGACGGCGCCCTGCAGCGTGCAACCGAAGGCCGTCGAGATGCCGCCCTCCAGCAGCGTCGTGCTGCCGCTGGCGTCGCGCAGCGCGCGCATGCGTCCGATCTCGGCCACCACCGCGTCCGGCGTCTTGCGCAGGTTGGCCTGGCTGTGCGCGGCGCTGGCCGACAGCGGCACGATCATGGCGTGCGCGCCGCTGGCCAGTGCCGCCTCGGCACCGCGCAGATTGGGCACCAGCACCGACACGCACAGGTCCGGCAGGGTGCGGGCAAAGGCCACCAGTTCGGCCGTGTCGGCCAGCTGCGGCAGGTAGCGCGCTGGCACGAAGGAGCCGACCTCGACCTCGCGCAGGCCGACGGCATGCGCGGCGCGCAGCCAGCTGCGTTTGTCGGCGGTGGGCAGGGTGCGCGCGATCGACTGCAGGCCGTCGCGCAAGCCCACCTCCCGGACCACCACGCGCCCAGGCAGCTTGCTCTCGGAATCCATGTGCTTCGGCTCGGTCACGGTACCAGTCTAAACATCTGTGACCCAACCCCACACGCGCTGTGGGCCAATCGGGCCGCGGACAAGCCCCGCGTCGGGCCGACGCGCCCGTACCCCACCCTCACCGTGCGATGGGTCGTGCAAGATTGCACGAAGCCTCCGGCCTTGAACGCCGGGGCCCAGGCTCAGCCCGGATCGCTCGGCCCGCGCGGCACGTCCTCCGCCTCGGCGTCCAGCACCATCGCCACGCTGCCCAGCTCGGAGGTCTGGTCCTCGCCGCCGTGCGACTCGGTCCAGCTCGGCGGCACCTGCGACGGCGATCCCGGCGGATCAGGATAGGCCTTGGCCTGCTCGGGCACCAGCCGGCTCACCGGCTCCGGGACGGGCGCACGCCGGCGCGACAGTTCCTCGGCGATCTGCACCGCCGATGCCGGGCGGCCCGCAATGGTGGGACGGATGCCGGGGCTGGCCGCCAGTTCCTCGGCGGTGGGCGGCCGCGGCGCGAAGCTGTGGGCGTCGGCCAGCGGCCAATAGAGGCGATAGACGTTGTGCTGGCGATCCAGGTCGTCCAGGAGGGCGCCAAAGCGCATGGTCGGCATCATGGCCGACAGCAGGCGCACGCGCGTGGCGTCGACGCGTCGCACGATGTGGTGGGTGTAGAGCTGGTCCGGGTGCGTCAGGCCGGCCGCCTGCAGCAGCTCCTTGAGCGCGTGCAGGGTGTTGGCGTGATACTGCGCCACGCGCGGGGCCTTGTCCGCCACCACCAGCGCGCGCTGGCGCACCGGGTCCTGCGTCGTGATGCCGGTGGGGCAGTAGCCGGTGTGGCAGACCTGGGCCTGGATGCAGCCCAGCGCCATCATGAAGCCGCGCCCCGAGTTGCACCAGTCGGCGCCCAGGGCGAACATGCGCGCCAGGTCGAAGGAGTTGATCACCTTGCCGGCCGCGCCGATCTTGATCCGATGGCGCAGGTTGACGCCGATCAGCGTGTTGCTGACCAGGTTCAGCCCTTCCTGCACCGGCGAGCCCATGTGGTCGGCGAACTCGATCGGCGCCGCGCCGGTGCCGCCCTCGGCGCCGTCGACCACGATGTAGTCGGGCGTGATGTCGGTCTCGAGCATCGCCTTGACAATGGCGAACCATTCCCAGATGTGGCCGATGCACAGCTTGAAGCCGACCGGCTTGCCGCCCGAGAGCTCGCGCAGCTGGACGATGAAGTGCATCAGCTCGACCGGCGTCGAGAACGCGCTGTGCGCCGACGGCGAGACGCAGTCCTGGCCCACCGGGATGCCGCGCGCCTCGGCGATCTCGGGCGTCACCTTGGCGCCCGGCAGCATGCCGCCATGGCCGGGCTTGGCCCCCTGGCTGATCTTGATCTCGATCATCTTGACCTGGGGATCGACGGCCTGCCGGGCAAAGCGCTCGGGGCTGAAGCTGCCGTCGTCGTTGCGGCAGCCGAAGTAGCCCGAGCCGATCTCCCAGATCAGGTCGCCGCCGTGCTTGCGGTGGTAGCGGCTGATCCCGCCCTCGCCCGTGTCGTGCGCGAAGCCGTCCATCTTGGCGCCCAGGTTGAGCGCCATGATGGCGTGGGCCCCCAGCGCGCCAAAGCTCATCGCCGAGATGTTGAACACGCTGGCGTTGTAGGGCTGGGTGCAGGGCGAAACGCCCTCGCGCGGCACACCCGGCTGGCCACCGATCCAGATGCGGAAATCGTGCGACTCGATGTGGGTGGTCTGCAGCGAATGGTTGATCCACTCGTAGCCGTTGGCGCCCACGTCCAGCTTGGTGCCGAACGGGCGCACGTCGGGCACGCCCTTGGAGCGCTGATAGACCACGCTGCGCTGGGCGCGCGTGAACGGCTCGCCGGGCTCGATATCGCCCTCGATGAAGTACTGGCGAATCTCGGGCCGGATGAACTCCAGCGCGTAGCGCACGTGACCCAGGATCGGGTAGTTGCGCAGCACCGCGTGGCGCGTCTGGTTGAGGTCGTAGACCCCGATCAGCAGCAGCGCCGCGAACAGCAGGAACACGGCCGTCCCGCCCCAGCCACGCCCGAACACGGCCATCCAGGCCAGGCTCAGCAGCAAGCCCAGGAGGCAGATCGCCAGCGTGCTGAAGCGGATGGTTTGGTTGAAGGACTCACGCATTCGCATCGTGGGACTCCACTGGGGACGGCCTGTCGGCGCAGCGCGCCACGCGCCGGCACCTAGCCATTGCAGCATCTTAGCGCCCTCTGCTCGCAAATGGCTCACCCGACCGTCAATCCCACGCCGCGCCAGACGGTGTCCGCAAGCACCGCCGCGGCCACTGCACCGTGCCATCCTGGCCATTGCGCCCGGCATCCCGCAGCCATCGGCGCTTGCAGCTTGCCGCCGCACGGAGTAAAAGGCGAGGTTCCCGGGTCAAAGCACCCGTTTGCGAAAGAAGCCTGCCATGAAGATGTTCACCCTTGGCCTGACCCTGCTCGCTGCCTGCACCTGTCTCGCTGCGCAAGCCCAGCCGCGCGGCGGCGCGGCGACCGCGCGCGGCATTGCGCCGGCCACCTTTGCCGACTACGACCGCGATGGCAATGGGACGATCAGCGAGGCCGAATTCAACGCCGTGCGCGCCGAACGCCGCGCCGCCAACCAGGTCGGGCAGGCAAGCCGGCGTGCCGCCATGTCCCTGACCTTCCAGCAGATGGATCGCGACGGTGACGGACAGATCACGCGCGAGGAGTTCGACGCGGCGCACGCGACGCGCCCGGCACCGCGCCGCGGTGCCATTGGCCCGGGTGCGAACCGGGCGCCCCGCGCCGGCATGGGAGCTGGCATGGGCGCGGGTGCGCCCGGAGCCGGCATGGACCGCCCGGCATTTGCCGACTTCGACCTCAATGGCGACGGTGTCATCACCGAACCCGAGTTCCACGCCGCGCGCAGTGGCCGCATCAGCGGACGCCTGCAGGAAGGCCGGCCGATGCGCAACCTGGAAAACGCGGGATCGTTCGCGGACATGGACGCGAACAAGGACGGCAAGGTCAGTCGGTCCGAGTTCGATGCCTACCAGGCGTCGCGTGCCCGCGCGCCCGCCCGCTGAGCCACCTGCCCCACCCCAGAGGGCGGCCCCGCCCCACCTCTGGCATCCCGCCGCTTCGTCACCGTGGGGCGCCACGACGCGCCATCGCATTTCGTCCGTACTCCCGGCCGCCGTCGCACGCGCGGGGCTCCTCACGCGCGGGGCTCCTTGCAGGTACAAACGCCACGCAGCAGAATCCGTCAGCCGGCGGCGCCTGTCCGCAAGACGGGGGCAGGTTCACCCGTCCCATGACCCTGCCGCTGGACTGAACTCCAGCGTTAGCACTCTATCGAAGAGAGTGCTAAAATACTTGAGCAGAAGGAAAGGACATTGACCATGACCCATAAGGAACAGCGCACTTCCACGACCAGCGTGGCCCTGGCCAATCCTTGGGCGATGGTGCCGCCGCTCGGCAACCTGGACGCCTACATCACGGCCGTCAATCGCCTGCCCATGCTGACGCAGGAAGAAGAACAGCGCAACGCGCGCGAGCTGCGCGACGAAGGCAGCCTGGACGCTGCAAGCCGCCTGGTGTTGTCGCACCTGCGGCTGGTGGTGTCGGTGTCGCGCCAGTACCTGGGCTACGGGTTGCCGCACGCGGACCTGATCCAGGAAGGCAACGTGGGCCTGATGAAGGCGGTCAAGCGCTTCGATCCCGACCAGGGCGTGCGCCTGGTGAGCTACGCGCTGCACTGGATCAAGGCCGAGATCCACGAATACATCCTGAAGAACTGGCGCCTGGTCAAGGTCGCGACCACCAAGGCGCAGCGCAAGCTGTTCTTCAACCTGCGCTCGATGAAGCGCGATTTCAAGACCGAGGACGCTGCGGAGGACATCACCCATCGCGATGCGCTGACCGAGGAGCAGGTCGAGACCGTGGCGCGCGAGCTCAACGTCAAGCCGCACGAGGTGCGCGAGATGGAGACGCGCCTGGCCGGGGGTGACGTGCTGCTCGATCCGACGCCGGTGGACGGCGACGACGGGCAGGCCTTTGGTCCGATCGCCTACCTGTCGGACGAGCGCGACGAGCCGACCGCGATGCTGGAATCGACGGAGCGCGACGTGCTGGCCACCGAAGGCATTGCCAGCGCCCTGCGGACGCTGGACGAGCGCAGCCGCCGCATCGTCACCGAGCGCTGGCTGAACGTGAACGACGATGGCAGCGGCGCCATGACGCTGCACGAACTGGCCGCGGAATACGGCGTCAGCGCCGAGCGTATCCGCCAGATCGAGGCGGCGGCCATGAAGAAGATGAAGGCCGCCCTGGTCGAATACGCCTGATCGGCGCAGCGCCGATCCCACCACCCCGCCTGCGCGCGGGGTTCTTGCTGCCTGGCCCGAAGCACAGAGGCGCGGCCGTCCGATGGTCCGGGCCCGGACCGATGTTCAAACCCGGGCAACGCCGGAGACTGCTCCAGGCAGGGACGCGCAGCGCGCGCCCAGCCTGCCCAGCGCTGCCCCGGATCCGGCAGTTTGATGCGCCCGTCAGCCTGGAGAGGCAGTTGGACGCGTCCGCCAGTGCCGCATTCGGCGCGGCAGGCGAGGGTGAGCGCCGCGGCTCCACAGGCGCCTGCGCGCCTTTGGACGGCGCGAACGGCCCTGGCCTCTGGCCGGGGCGCGCCCTGCAAGGGAGAGGACGCGGCAGGCTCGTGCCTGCAAGGACGATCAACGACTCATGGCACGGTGAGAGTGGTGCTGGCGGGCGAGTAGCGTGCTCACCCACGGGGTGAACGGGAGAGAAGCCACCAACGTCCATGGCCATGCGGGTTTGAAAAACTTTGCGAGCGGTCAACTGCCGTTTCCAGGTTGAGTGCTGCTGTGGGGCGCGTCAGGCAAGGGTAGGTGCCGCGGCCCCAAAGCCGCCCGCGCGCCCCTGGACGGCGCGAACGGGTGCGGCCTCTGGCCGCACTGCTGTGCGCGAGACGGAGCAACGCCGCATGGCGCGGTCGCGGCGGCGCTGGCGGACACATGGCGCGCTCATCCAGCGCCGGTGAGCATCGCCAGGGGCGAGAAGCTCAATGTCCATGCGGAGTCCTGGACGTTTGCAAGCGGTCGACTGCCGGATCCGGGTTCAGGGTCCAGCACGCCTGCGTGGCGCGCGCCGTTGCGACGCCAGCAGGGCGAGCGCCACCCCGCCGGTGATGCCCACGGTGGCGATCACCAGCCGCGGTGTGAGTGCCTCGCCGATGAACACGATGCCGCCCGCGGCCGCGAGGGCCGGCACCGTGAGTTGCACCAGGGCCGCCTGCGCACGCGACAGGCCAGGCAGGGCGCTGTACCAGACGATGTAGCCCAGCCCGGACGCCAGCGCCCCGGATGCCAGCGCCAGGATCACGCCTTGCAGCCCCGGCGGGGCGCGCCACGCGCCGAACCCGATGAGCAAGACGCCCACGGGCGCGCAGCGCAGGAAATTGCCCGCTGAATCCGACAGCGGCGCGCGCGAACCGCGCCCGATCAGGCTGTACGCGCCCCAGGCGGCGCCCGCCACCGCCATCAGGGCCGCGCCGGCCAGGGGCGGCGCCACCAGGCCAGGCGAGACCAGGTAGACCAGCGCGGCAAGGGCGACGCCGATACCCAGCCACTCGAGCCGCGCCGGGCGGTCGCCGCGCAGCACGGCCCAGGCCAGCATGCTGAACTGCACGCTGGCAAACAGGATCAACGCCCCCGGGCCGGTGGCCACCATCCCATAGGCGATCGAGAAGCTGACGGCATACAGCAGCAGGGACAGCGCCCCGGCCCGGCTGCCGCCCAGCCAGGCCTGCGGCAGGCCGGACGCGCGTCCCGCGCCGGCGCGACGCGCCCGCCACAGGGCAATCGCGGCGAGCACGCAGGCGCCCGCACCGAGCCGGATGCCGCTGTAGGCCAGCGGATCGATGTGGCCGCCGCCCAGCGCCAGCCGCGCCAGCACCGAGTTGGCGGCAAAGGCCAGCATCGAGATGGTGGTCAGGGCGGCGAGGCGCACCTTCGACGCTCCTGCACCCGCGGCGGGTGAAGCCCGGATGCGGGCGCTACAGCCCGCGCGACCGCGCGCGCTTCATGCCGCTTCGTGTTCCAGAAGACGACGCCGGCCGCCGTCGGCATGACGAATGACTGCTGGGTCATCGAAGCACAGCAAAGTCATTGCTCATCTGTCATCGTGAAAGCGAATTCGCATCAGTCGCTCCACCGCGCTTCGCGCCGCCCGCGGCGCAGGTCACGCCAGCGGCCGGCTGCGATCGCGGCCTCCCTGGCCCCAGGCTGCGCCCCGACACCACGCCCTCCACGCCGCGCTGCCCCCGCAAGAGGCCTTCGCCCCTTCGGGCGGCTGAGCGGTGCTCGAGGGGGGAGACGCGACATCGCACAGGGAGTGAAGCCAGGGGTCCGATCTCAGGCGCCGTTCAGGAGCTGGCGCAGGTCGTCCGCCACGTCCTTGGGCGGCATGCCGTAGCGCATGAACAGGCGCAGCCGCCCCTGTGGATCGTAGGCGTAGCTGGCGGCCGAATGGTCCATCGAATAGCTGCCCGGCACCTGGCCGTCGACGCGCTTGTAGTAGATCTTGAAGTCCCGGGCCAGGGTCTCGAGCTTCTCGGGCGAATCGGTGTACAGGGCGAGAAAGCTCGGATCGAAGGCGCCCATGTAGGCCTTCAGCACCTCGGGCGTGTCGCGCGCGGGGTCGACGCTGATGAACAGCACCTGCAGCCGCGCGCCGTCTTCGCCCAGCAGCTGCTTGACCTGGGCCAGTTCGGCCATCGTGGTCGGGCAGACGTCGGGGCAATGCGTGTAGCCGAAGAAGACCACCACAGCCTTGCCCTTGAAGTCCTGCAGCGTGCGCGGCTGGCCATTGAAGTCGACCAGCGAGAAGTCGCCGGCGTAATCGACGCCGGAGATGTCCACGCTGTGGAACCGCGCCTTCTTCTCGGCCGAGCAGGCGGCCAGGCCGGCGGCCAGCAGGGCGCCGGCCGCGATGTGCCCGAGCGTGCGACGACGGGACTGCAACATACGCTTCATCTCGATTTCCCAGGATGCGCTGCGTCGCCCGCAACGCACGAAACGGCGCGGCTCCGAGGGCCGCGGAGCAGGCCACGGGCGGGCGCCCATGGCCGGGATGTCCCTGTCCGAAGACCCAGCGACACAGGGGATTTCACCTCAAGTAGTGGTCGATCAGCAGCGCCGCGAACAGCAGCGACAGGTGCAGGATCGAGTAACGGAAGGTCTTGCGCGCGAGCGGGTCCGAATAGTGGCGCCACAGCCTGAACGCGTAGCCGATGAAGCCGGCGTTCAGCAGCACCGCCGCCACCAGGTAGAACCAGCCGCTCATGCCGTACACGAAGGGCAGCAGGCAGGCCGCCAGCAGGATGAAGGTGTAGAGCAGCACCTGCAGGCGCGTGAATGCGTTGCCGTGCGTCACCGGCAGCATGGGCAGGCCGCTCTTGCGGTAGTCCTCGACGCGGTACAGGGCCAGCGCCCAGAAATGCGGCGGCGTCCAGATGAAGATGATGAGGAACAGGATCAGCGCCTCGGGCCCGACCTCGCCGCGCATGGCAGCCCAGCCCAGCACCGGCGGCATGGCGCCCGAGGCACCACCGATCACGATGTTCTGCGGCGTCAGCGGCTTCAGGATGACGGTGTAGACAATGGCGTAGCCGACGAAGGTGGCGAAGGTGAGCCACATCGTCAGCGGGTTGATCCAGACCAGCAGGATCACCGAGCCCAGGATGCACAGCGCGGAGGAGAACAGCAGCGCCTGCAGGTCCGACAGCTGGCCGCGCGCCGTCGGTCGCCAGGCCGTGCGCTTCATGTGCACGTCGATGGTCTTCTCGATCAGGCAGTTGAACGCCGCCGCCGCCGCCGCCACCAGCCAGATGCCCAGGCTGGCCACGCCGATGCGCAGCAGCTCGGCCAGCGTCGGCACGCCGGGCACCGCCAGCACGGCGCCGATCAGGGCGCAGAACACGATCAGCTGCACCACGCGCGGCTTGGTCAGTTCGTAATACTGGCGCCACACCGGCAGGGCCGGACGGCTGGCCGCCACCCCCACCGGGTTGACGGATGCTTCGGTCTGCGCGTTCACTGCACCATCCTCCCTGCGGCGCGCGATGGGACATGCGCCGCGGGTCTGCCCGCACGCGCTCGGTCAGGGGCGTCCTGCGTGCCCGCACGGCTGGCGCACAAGGCCCAGGTCAGCACCGACATCATCGCCGCGGCGCCACCCGTGTGCAGCACGGCCGCCACCAGCGGCCAGTCCAGCACCACGTTGGACAGCCCCGTCAGCAGCTGCAGCGCCGCCAGCGCCAGCAGCCAGCGGCGCTGGGCCGCGAGCTGGCCAGCGCGGTGCAGCCAGGCCACCAGCGCCAGCAGCACGGCCAGCACGAGGTAGGCAAACAGTCGGTGCGTGTAGTGGATCGCCGTCAACGCGCCGAAGTCCAGCAGGCTGCCGTCGCCGAGCTGGCCCAGCGGCCGCCACAGCTCGAAGCCCTGGGCAAAATCCATCGGCGGCCACCAGCTGCCCTGGCACATGGGGAAGGTGTTGCACGCCAGCACGGCATAGTTGGTGCTGACCCAGCCGCCCAGCGCGATTTGCAGCAGCACCAGCGCACTCGCCATCCACAGCAGCGTGCGCGTGCGCTGGCTCACCGCTTCGACCCGGCTGTCGCCGGCCGCCTGGCGGTAACGCTCGGCCTGCACCACCAGCAGCACCAGCAGGCCGACACCCCCCAGCAGATGCGCGGTGACGATGGCCGGAAACAGCTTCATGGTCACGGTGAGCGCGCCGAACGCTCCCTGCGCACAGACCCAGAGCAGGGTGGCCAGCGGCCAGCCCGGGCCGACCACCGGCTCAGCGCGCGCCGCCGCACCGGCGCGCCGGTGGCGGCGCCACTGCAGCCAGGTCACGATGGTCAGCAGCACGATCAGCACGCCCACGCCGGTGGCCAGGTAGCGGTGCACCATCTCGACCCAGGCCTTGCCATGCGTGACCGGGCCGCTCGGCAGCGCCGCCTGCTCCGCACTGATCTGCGCGTGCGCGCCGACCGGACTGACGTGGCCGTAGCAGCCGGGCCAGTCGGGGCAGCCCAGGCCCGAGTCGGTCAGGCGCGTGAAGGCCCCGAACAGCACCAGGTCGAAGGTCAGGAACAGCGTCAGCAGCGTCAGCGCGCCGAGCCGGTGCGCGGTCGAGGAGCCGCGATGGCGCAGCCAGAGCCACGCCAGCGGCCCCAGCGCCACCACCACGCCCATGCCCATCAGCCGCAGCGCCGGGCTCAGGTTGTAGAGGGCCACGCTGTCCATCAACGGTCTCCCTGCGGCTCGCGACCCGGGTTGTCCCAGGCGGACGCGGCCCGCAGCAGCCGATCCAGGTCGCGCTTGGCCCGGGCCGCGGCCGCGGTGTCCATGCGGGCCGGGAAGCGCATCATCCAGTGACCCATGGGGTCGACCACGTACAGGTGCTCGGACAGCGCGTGGCCCGGCGCCGGGGCGAGCCAGGCCGCCAGCGTGGCCTGCGGCACGCGCAGCACCGTGGCGCCCTGCAGGGCGGGCTCGAGCGCCGCGCGCACCGGCACGGCGTCATCGACCAGCCAGATCCGGTCCAGGCGCTCGCGCTCGCGTCCCATGGCTTCGCGCAACTGGCGCTGGTAGTAGAGGTTGCTCTCGCAGGCGGCGTCGCAGGCGCCGCCCGCCACGCTGACCAGCAGCCACTGGCCCCGCAGGCTGGTGAGCGGCACGGCCTGGCCCTGCAGGTCCTGGGCCATCACCTCGGGCAGCGGGCGCTGCGGCTGGATCAGGGTGCCGAAGTTCTGCCGCCCCTCGGGCCGCACCACGTAGTAGGTGTAGTAGGACGCCACCACCGGCGCCAGGCACACCAGGGCCAGCAGCAGCATCTGCCAGCGGCCGCGCCGGGTGCGGCGGGCGTCCGCCGCTGCCACGGCCTCCGGTGCGGGCAGGGCATGCACCGTCAGGCTCAGCGGCGCATCGGGCGCCGGGGAGGATTCAGCGCGCGGCGCGGCCATGTCGGGATGAACGGAGAGGTCGGACAACTTGGAACCAGAAAAAAAGACCAGCAATCAATGCGCACAGGCTGAACCATTGGACCGCGTAACCATAATTGGTTTCAACGCCGCTGCCGGGCTCGGGCCAGTCGCGCTCGAGGCCGTGCGATGCGGCACCGAGCTCCTGCACCACCAGCGGCGCCAGCGCCAGCCCGGTTTCCCGACCATACGCCTGCAAGTCGAGATTCTGCCGGATCGGGCCCGCCGACTCCTGGCCCAGGGCAAAGGTGGGCGGTGGACGCGCGATCAGGCGGCCCGCCACCGCGACCTCGTCCACGGGCGTCTCGACCGCGGGCAGCACGCCGCGGTCGCGCGCGTCGTGCGGGGCCCAGCCGCGCTGCACCAGCACCACCGTCCCGCCGGGGCGCAGGCGCAGCGGCGTCAGCACGTAGAAGCCGCTGCGGTGGCGCATCATGCGATTGTCCAGGTACACCGTCTGCGCCGGCAGCCAGCTGCCTTGCAGCCGCACGCGGCGCTGCACGATGGCGTCGGCCGCGCCGCTGGCCAGCTCGGCCGTGAGCGCGGCGCCATCCAGGGGCGGCAAGCGGTCGCGCGCGGCCACCGTCGCCTGCCAGGCCAGCTTTTCATCGGCGCGCGTCAGCTGCCACCAGCCCAGGCGCGCGGTCAGCACGATCCCGGCCAGCGCCGCGGCAATCAGGACCAGGCGGCGCCAGCTCATGGCGCATGCCCCGGCGCGCCGTGCCGCGCGCCGGGGCCCAGGGAACGACCCGGCACGCTGATCATGCCTGGGGCCGCGGGCGGATAATGACGGACATGAAGCAATGGCTGGTCGCGCTCGCATTCGTCGGCATCCTCGCGAGCCTGGCGTCGGCGCTGGTGTTCATGATGCGCAGCAGCGACGAAGAAGGACAGGAGGACAGCGACCGCCGGCGGGCCGACCGCATGTTCCGCTCGCTGGCGCTGCGCGTGGGCCTGTCGGTGCTGCTGTTCCTGTGCATCCTGCTGGCCTGGAAGCTCGGCTGGATCCAGCCCACCGGACTGGGCGCCGAAATGTAGGCGCGGCGCGGTGCGCGGGCGCCACCGGCCTGCCCTGCCAGCAAAAAGAGCGCCGGGCGGCGCTCTTGGCGGGACATGCGGGCGAGCGACCGCGGCGTGCTCACAACCAGTAGACCAGCACGTACAGGCCGAGCCACACCACGTCCACGAAGTGCCAGTACCAGGCCGCGCCCTCGAAGCCGAAGTGGCGCTGCGCGGTGAAATGGCCGCTCATCAGGCGCAGCGTGATGAACAGCAGCATCAGCATGCCCACCAGCACGTGGAAGCCGTGGAAGCCCGTCAGCATGAAGAAGGTGGTGCCGTAGACACCCGAGCCCAGCGTCAGGTTGAGCTCGGAATAGGCGTGCGCGTATTCGTAGCCCTGCACGCACAGGAAGGTGACGCCCAGCAGAACCGTGAGCCACATGAAGCCGATGCAGCGCGCGCGGTGGCCAGCCTGCAGCGCGTGGTGCGCGATGGTGAGGGTCACGCCCGAGGACAGCAGCAGCGCGGTGTTGATGGTCGGCAGCCAGAACGGCCCCATGGTCTGGAACGGCTCGATGGTGCCGGCCGGCGAGGCCGTGTTGCCTGCCGCCACGCTGGGCCATACGGCCTTGAAATCGGGCCACAGGAGGGCGTTTTCCAGGTCGCCCAGCTCGGGCACCGAGTGCGCGCGCGCCCACCACAGCGCCGTGAAGAAGGCGCCGAAGAACATGACCTCCGAGAAGATGAACCAGCTCATGCTCCAGCGGTAGGAGACGTCGACCTTGCGCCCGTACAGTCCGCCCTCGCTTTCGCGCGTGGTGTCCCGGAACCAGGCGAACAGCACGCTCAGCCACCACAGCAGCCCGAACAGCAGGATCCAGCGACCGACGCTGATCTGGTTGATCCACAGCGAGGCGCCCAGGATCATCATCGCCAGGCCAAAGGCCGTCATGATCGGATGCCGCGATGGCTGCGGCACGAAGTAGTACGGCGCCTGGCTGTGCGCGGTGGTGCTCATGTCAACATCACTCCTGTTTCTGATCTCGTTGTGTTCCGTCTCGCCACATCGGGTGCGCCCAGGGCGCCACGATGCCTCGCTCCATGCCGAATGTTCAAGGGCTGCCCGCCATCCAGTGCGCCGCGGCAACCAGCAGCGCCACCAGCACGATCAGCCCGACCAGTGCCGCCGCCACCACGTGCAGCGGATTGACGCGACCCAGGTCGCTCTGGTGGGCGCTCGCCTT
This sequence comes from Ottowia sp., assembly GCF_035325765.1. GTDB lineage: Bacteria > Pseudomonadota > Gammaproteobacteria > Burkholderiales > Burkholderiaceae_C > Ottowia. Next base: position 1,146 of record NZ_DAOKZG010000047.1, on the reverse strand, counting down.
GCGCACGCCGAACAGCCCCCACGCGATCGTGCGCGCCAGCCCGAGCCACGAGGCAGGCGGCCGCGCCTCGGCCGACACGGCGCCAGGGCCTGGCTTCGGGCCGCTCATGCACCACCCTCCGGCACGCCGCCCCGCGGCGCCGCCGCGCTCTTGCCGCCGACCTCGAAGAAGGTGTAGGACAGCGTGATCGTCGTCACGTCCTTCGACAGGCGCGGGTCGATCACGAAGGTCACCGGCCAGTCGCGCTTCTCGCCGGGATCGAGCGTGTACTGGTTGAAGCAGAAGCACTCCAGCTTGTTGAAGTGCGGCGCCGCCTGGCGCGGCGCGTAGCTGGGGATGGCCTGGGCCGTCATGCGCCGGTCCTGCGCGTTCTGGAACTCGTACATCACGGTGGCGAGTTCGCCCGGGTGCACCTGGATCGAGGTCTGCGCCGGCTTGAAGCGCCAGGGGCCACGCGCGTTGGCGTCGAACTGCACCGTGATGGTGCGGCTCTGGTCGACCTGGGTGTTCTTCGCCAGGTTCTGCGCGGCGCTGCCCGCCAGGCCGTTGCCCGGCACCTCGCGCTCGGAGCGCGACAGGATGTTGATGCCGGTGACCTCGCAGATCGCCCGGTACACCGGGATCAGGGTGTAGCCGAAGGCGAACATGCCGGCCGCCACGACGACCAGCTTGCCGACCATCCTGAGGTTTTCCGAACGCAAGCCCATCGCCGACCTCGTTCTCAGCCGTGCACGAACCAGTAGCGACGCACGACGATGGCCAGGAAGAAGGCCACCGCCACCGCCGCCAGGGTCAGGCCCAGGCGCACGTTGCGCTTGCGCAGTTCCTCGTCGGGCGTCATGACCGCGGACACTCCTGCTGCCAACGACCGCTCAGCCGATCACCCGCGTGGCGGTGGCGTCGAGCTTCGGCGGTGTCTCGAAGGTGTGGAACGGCGCCGGCGAGGGCACTTCCCATTCCAGGCCCTCGGCACCGTCCCACGGACGCTGCGCCGCCTTCTCGCCCTTGCCGCGCATCATCGGCAGCACCACGGCGAGGAAGAAATACACCTGGGCCAGGCCGAAGGCGAAGGCGCCGAGCGAAGCGATCATGTTGAAGTCGGCGAACTGCATCGGGTAGTCGGCGTAGCGGCGCGGCATGCCGGCC
>NZ_DAOKZG010000046.1:0-26933 GCF_035325765.1 Ottowia sp. | reverse complement strand
TTGGACAGCACCAGGTCCAGGCCCGTGATGATCGTGCGGGACACGAGCTGGCCGAAGTCGCGCTCGTTGAAGGCCAGCAATTCATAGATGCCGCCAGGCGCGCGGTGGGCCAACTCGTAGTACGAAGACAAGGTGGGCTGCACGTCGAGATCGAGCAGCAGCACGCGAAGCCCCGCGTCGGCGGCGAGCCCGCCCAGGTTGGCGGCCGTGGTCGTTTTACCGACGCCCCCTTTGGTCGAGACAATGGATACAACCTGCATGGCGTTCTCCGGGTGAGGATGGGAGATCCGTGGGAGAACGGGTCAGGCGCGGCTGTTGACGCGCTCGGCGATCCACTGGTCGATTTCGATGGAATCCCAGCCGACGGCGCGCACACCCAGGCGCAGCGCTTGCGGGAACTGGCGCTTCCTCATCAGGTTGTAGATGTGGGCGCGTTTGAAGCCAGACTTCGCTTCGACTTCTTCGAGGCGCAGGATGCGGCGTTCGTTGTGCGGCAGTACAGGTGTTTGCGACATGGCGGTCACTCCTGAACGCTCAGTGGCGTTTGTTGGCGTGACACCTATTCAAATGTCGGCTTCTGTCCCAGACCACCGCAAATGCGGTTTCCGCGACCGCAGATACGGGCTTGCAAATATCAGGAAACGGCGGCCCGCAGCTTGCGGCGAGCCTGCGCAAACTTGGCTTGCAGCGTGCGATCGGTAATGCCCATGAGTTCGCCGTGATGCGCGATCATCGCGGTAGCGATGGCTTCCTGGCTGTTGAAGCTGGAGTACGGTGTGCCCGACGGGGATTGGCCGAGCATCAGTTCCAGCATCGTGCCGACGATGTGCAGGTAGGTGGCCTCGGCACGGTCGCTGATTGGGCACTGGGCGCATGCAGGAATCACCGTGGGCTGCTTGAGCAGCGCGTCGTGCTGGTCTTGCAGCTCGCGCAGTTGACGCTTGCACTGCTCCAGGGCGGATTTGAGGGCCAAGCGCTCGACCAGCATGGCTTGGCCGGTCTCCAGCGAGATGAAGGGATGGGCGATACGCTCGCTGCGGCAGAAGAGAAAGCCGGGCCGTTGCTCGGGGTAGTGCAGGTGCATCCAACGCTTCAAGTCAACGTGACGCACGGTCAGATCAGGGGAGTCGATCAGCGCGGTATCACGTGTCGTGATGCCGTTTCGTCCGAAGGGCAGTTCCCCATTGAGGATGCCGTCGTAGATCCGATCGGTGTATAGCCGCAGTTCGCCCCAGCGCGGGCAGTCCAGCGACTTCGGCAGGTTCCTTGGCGACGAAACCGAAGCCAGGATCACCTGTTCGTATCGCAGCAGCCCGGCCCAGCGAATGGACGCCTCGATCGGGCGATAGGCCACCTTTGATGCTGGTGCATCATTTTTGTTCTCGTGCATGCTCGGTCTCCTTCCAGGAGAAGAACTACATGGCCGACTCCTTTGCCGCCGACCTCATGGTCGGCCTGTTACCTGCGCAGGAAGCGAGTCCCGATGCCCGCTTCGCCATGGGGCTTGAGTACTTCTCACCAGTTCGCGCTGCTGGTAGCCGTCGTGTGCTCGATGTGCAAAAATTCATCGATCGCTAGATGGTCGATCGTCGGAAAGCAGTCTCGACAGCGACGCTCACGCTATCAGGGTCGTAAGAAGTTACGGCCCCTGCAAAACCATCTAGGTATGACGTGATATGCCAGCGGTTTCACCGGGCACGAAGGGATGGCAATCGCTGCCCAACGTCCAACCGGACGTAGCGAATCCACGCCTGTCATGCTTACCCGAGCATCCTGATATAGCGACAAAGAATCGTGCGCCGACTTGCCACGGCTAGGGTGTGCGTTCTTTCGGTGCGACTTGAGCAGACCCGCAATGCGCGGCGCGTGTGGGTCCTAGACGGCATCCGCGCTAGGCCGGCGCCAAGAGCATCGGCTCGGTCGTCATCGTGTTGATGGTGTGCGGAAGCAGAGGGCAAGGCGTAGGCGACTAGTTCGAGACTGTCGCGGACGACGCAGTGCCGGGTGTGGGTCCGGTGCGCTGAGTACGGGTCTGTGGCCGTCAGTGGAAGTCTTTGGACGATCTTGTTGCCGGGGACAAAAAATAAGGCTACAATTGAGCTCTTCGCTGAGCACCTCGGCGAAGAAACTGTTCGGGAAACAACGACTTACGCGCCTAGTGAATGTCTCGTTTCCCGCTCCAGATGCTGATTTGCAGTCTTCCGGTGAGGTCTGCAAGTCGTTGAAAGAAAGGGGCTTCGGCCCCTTTTTTCGTTCCCGCGCAAGCCACGCAAATCCACCTGCTGGCCCGACAGGCCACAGGGCCTTCATCGGGTCGGTCGTTCCGTTACCGAACGGTTCGGAATCCAGGAGCAGGGTCAGCCGGCAGCCCGGCTGGCGGGAGCGAGGCTCGGCCAGCCGGGCGCTCGCCCCACTTCACCGCAGGATGCCGGCAAAGAAGGCCGACAGCTCGTCGAAGGCGTCCAGCGGCAGGACGTTGGCGACGTACTGGTCCGGGCGGACCACGATCATGCAGCCGCGCTCCCGGTCGATGCCGCGCATGTCGAAGATGTCGCCGGCGTCCTTGTGGTCGACGCAGAAGATCTTCTCGTGGTCCTGCAGGCCCAGCTTGCCGGTCCTGGGCTTGAGCAGCGGGGGCATGTGCTCGTAGGCGAGCTGGTCGAAGGTCTGCTGGAAGACGGCGCGCACGTCGATCACCGCGTCGATGTCCTCGCCCGGGCGGGTGTGCCGGACCACCGGGGACTTCGGATCCTTCTCCAGCCAGTCCGCCAGCCTGTGGATCGCCGAGCCCGGGCTCGAGCTGTCCGCCTGGCCGGCGAAGGCATAGATGCGCCAGCGCGCGTCGGCCTCGGCCGCATGGCCGAGCTGCATCTGTCTGGCATCGGACAGGCGCACCACCGGTGCCGAGTGGAAGCGACGGCCGATCTCTTCGCCTTGCGCCAGCGCCTGGTGCGTTCCGGGCGCGAACAACGCCGAAGTGTCGTACTTCACGGCAGTGCCGCCCGTGAATTCCAGGTTCGCCTTGAACTGGCGGATGATGCGCGGCTCTTCCGTGCCGTCGCGCTCGGCCTGGGTGGTCGGCGCCGACATGATGCGCGCCCATTCGTGGTCGGTATCGACCAGGCGCCTGGCTTCCGTCAGGCGTTCCTTCGAGTAGCTGCGCAACAGCTTGGCGTCGGCCCGGCCCTGCAGCACGTGCACCAGCTTCCAGCCCAGGTTGAACGTGTCCTGCATGGAAACGTTCATGCCCTGCCCCGCCTTGGGCGAGTGGGTGTGGCAGGCATCGCCCGCGGTGAACACCCGGGGGTTGCGGTCCGAGCCCTCGGGCACGTCGTCGAACTTGTCCGTGATGCTGTGCCCGATGTCGTAGATCGACCACCAGACGATTTCCTTCACATCGAGCGAATAGGGCCTGATGATGCGGTTGGCCGCAGCGATCATGTCGTCCTGGGTGAACTTGCGCTGCGCCGCCTTTTCGTCCGGCCGCAGCTTGTCCAGCTCCACGTACATGCGGAACACGTAGCCGCCCTCGCGCGGCAGGATCAGCACGTTGCCCTCGCTGGCCGACGAGATCAGGCACTTCTGCCGCACGTCGGGGAAATCGGTGTTGGCCAGGATGTCCATCACGCCCCAGGCCTGGTGCGCGGCGTCGCCGTGGAGAGTCCCGCCGATCGCCTTGCGTACCGCCGAGTGGGCGCCGTCGCAGCCGACCACGTAGTTCGCGCGCACCGTGCGGGTGGTCCACCAGTTGATGCCGCTGGCGTCCTTGAGGGTCACGGTCACCGGGTGATCGTCGGTCGTTTCGTCGATCGTCAGGCCCACGACCTCCCAGCCGTAGTCGGGCTCCAGGCGCGAGGCCGAGTTCTTCATCACTTCCAGGAACAGTTCGTGCAGCCGCGCCTGGTTGATCAGGATGTGCGGCATCTCGGAGCTGTCGTCGGCCACGTCCTGCACCCGGCCGACGCGCTTGATGTGCGCGGGGTTGGCCGGGTCGGGCATCCAGAACGCGGTCTGGTTGACCCAGTAGGTCTCGCGCTTGACCTTGTCGGCGAAGCCGAAGGCCTGGAACATCTCCATGGTGCGCGTGTTGATGCCGTCGGCCTTGCCCTTGATGATGTTGGCGGGCATGCGCTCGACGATCATCGTGTCGATCTCGGGGAACTGCGACAGTTGCGCGGCCAGGCACAGGCCGGCCGGCCCGGTGCCGGCGATCAGCACGTCGACCTTCTCGGGCAACGGCTCGTGGGTGCCCCGGTTGCGCCGGTTGGGCGCGGCCTGCTTGACGTCGGGGTTGCCGCCCCTGAAGCCATTCTTGTAGAACTGCATTGCCAGTCTCCTTGGGTTGAACAGCGCCATGGGCGATCTGCCGGCGCACCAACGGAATGATATCTATACTTACTATTTGCCGTCAATACTGTATGTATACTTATCGATTGATGTGGCCACCGACGCACACGTTGCGACCTTGGCCCGTGACTCGAGACCCTTCAGACGGAGCACAGGGATGGACCTACCCCACATGGCGGGGCACCTGATACGCCGCCTGCACCAGCAGTCCACGCAGGTTTTCGTCCAGCGCACCCAGGCCGCGGGCTTCGACCTGACATCCGTGCAGTTTGCCGCCCTCGACGCGATCCATGCCCACCCAGGCACCGATCAGGCCCGCGTCGCGGAGATGATCGCCTACGACCGGGCCACCATCGGCGGCGTCATCGACCGGCTGGAGCAAAAGGGCTGGATCCGCCGCGTCGTCAGCGAACGCGACCGCCGGGCGCGCGAACTCTCGCTGACACCCGAGGGGAAGCGCATCCACGCAGCCCTGCTGCCGATCGTTCAGGACTTGCAGGAAGACATACTTCAGCCCCTGAGCCAGGCAGACCGCGCACGCTTCCTCAAGCTCGCCCGTCAGGTGGTGCGGCCTGGGTGACGAGAGGCGACCGAAACCCTTGGATGGCGACGTGCCGCCCCTCAACTCGAACTGAACCCCCTGGGCTTGCAATCCCTGCAGCCCCGCCACGCCAGGCATGCTGCCTCAGCGACTCGACCAATTGCTGCAGCGGGTCCCCCGTTTCTTCCCGCCACCGCCATGAATCCAGCCGGTTTTGAACTGACCCCCAGACGTTGGATACTTTTCGTTGCCGATTGCGAAAAACAAGGCTATAATTAAAAGCTTCGCCGGCGATTTCGGCGAGGAAAGTGATCGGGGAACAACGCCTTGGTGCTTGACTCGTTTCCCGGTCCGTCGACTCTGCGGTCGGCGCCTCTGGCGGCGGCCGCGCGGTTCGCGAAGAAGGAAGCATCCGCTTCCTTTTTTCAACCGGTCCGGCTTGGCGCGATAGCAAAGCGGTTATGCAACGGATTGCAAATCCGTCCAGCCCGGTTCGACTCCGGGTCGCGCCTCCATCCACCGCAATCCTCGCATCCGGCGCGCCCTCGGGGCGTCGGACAGGCGATGCTGCGACAATACGACGTTCCGCCCCGGTGGTGAAACTGGTAGACACAGCGGACTTAAAAACATCTTGTGGTGTAGTATTTTCAACGGTTAGCAGCACATTGCGCGTAAAAGTGCGTAATCCGTTGAAAAGGAGCCAACACCATGGGGTCGATAGTCGAGTCCAAGAAGATCGGCAAGGACGGTAAGGCCGTCACGATCTACCGGGCGCACATCCGGCGCACCGGATTCAAGAGCCAGTCCAAGAGCTTCCGCACCAAGACCGAGGCGAAGGAATGGCTGCGCAACAACGAAGCCACCGTCTTGCTGGAAAAGAAGTCCAAGGGCTCGGGCACTACCTTTGCCAAGCTGGCCGAACTGTTCGCGGCCGCGCCTCCGATGAAGGGCACGCGGTATTGGGACGCCGGCCACCTCGATTTCTGGATTGAGCAATTCGGCCCGCTGCGCCTCAACGAGGTTACGCACGGCGAAATCAACGCGGCCGTGGCTGTGCTCCAAACCCGCCCAGCCATGCGCGCCACGTCGAGCGGCCCCAAGCCCACCGGCAAGCTGCTGTCGCCGGCCACGATCAACCGCCACCTGGCTACCCTGTCCGCCGTGATGAACTTCGCGCTCAAGCGCGGCATGATCGAGGCGCACCCGATGAAGGCCGGCAAGGTGGAGAAGCTGACCGAGGGCAACGGGCGCAAGCGCGTATTGACCGACGAGGAAGTTACGCGCCTGCTGGCTGCTGCCGAGGGTAGCCGCTGGCCGATGATGCCGCTATTCCTGCGCATGCTACTGACCACGGCCGCGCGCAAGTCCGAAGTGCTCCACCTTCGATGGGAGCACGTCAATCTGGCCGAGTCGGTGGCAATCCTGCACGAAACCAAGAACGGCCGGGCGCGGGCCTTGCCGCTGGTTTCCGACGTGCGCGCGGCCCTTGAACAGGCCAGCAAGGTGCGGCCGATCAATTCCGACTACGTGTTCTTCGACCCCAAACACCCGGCCCAGCCTAAGAACGTGGACACCATCTGGCGCTTTGTGCGCCAGCGCGCCGGCCTGCTGAAAGACCGCGACGACCCGCTCGACCAGGTGGTGCTCCACACGACCCGACATTCGGCAATCACCAAGATGCTGAAAGGCGGCGCGAACCTCACCCAGGCCGCCGTCGTGTCCGGCCACCAGACCCTCGCCATGCTCAAGCGATACGAGCACCTGGCCGCACAAGATGCCGTCGAACTCGCCGAGCGCCTGCTGGGCAACAAATCCGCCTGACCCTCACCACGAAAGGAACCACACCATGACCACGCTCAACCTGAACCCCGTTCAAATCCAAGCCGTCCTGGGCGCCATCAATGGCAGCTTGGAGGATTACTTCAACGAAATCCGCCGGCTGGACAGCGAAGCTGAGGGCTACAAAGAGGCTTTCGACAGCATGATGGACAGCTACGAACAACTGGCCGGCGTGAAGGCCCTCATCGAGGCGCAAGCGGCCCAGCACTGACCGGCGGCGCCCCGCATCGAGGCCGCCTTCGGGCGGCTTTTTCATGCGTAAAAACATAATTTAGCGGGGGTGTGCGTACCTAATTCTGAGTTGCGCCATACTTATTTCGCGCGCCAAAGAGTGCGCGGTCGTCCGGCAGCGTACCTATGACTGTCGGCGTGCGATAGTCCGCCAAAATGAAGTCACGCCTTGGAAGCTATCGGCCAACACGTTACGGGCACTCCGGGTCGGGTATGCGTGGCAATCATCAAGGAGTGCGCCATGCAACCCGAAGCCAGCCAAGGCGATGCAATCGCCCTTGACGACCTCTTCACCATCGAAGAACTGGTCGCCCAATATCCCAAAGTCCTGTCCATCAATACGATGAACTGGCACCTTCGCCACCGTGACACAAACGGCCTGGCCGCCGCATGCGTCAAAGGCTTGCGCCGCAAGATGCTCATTTCAAAATCGCGTTTCGAGCGCTGGCTGGCCACCCAAACCGAAGCCGGGAGGGCCGCCGCATGAACCGCCGCAACCTCTCCAACATCGGCATGGGCAATAAGGCCCAATACGACACGTTCCCGCACACTCGCGCCGCACTGGCGAACATGCGCGACCTTGCAATCAGCGACCAGGAACTCGACGCGGTGGCGGCAATCGCCGACAAGTTCGACGCCGAGGACCAGGCGTGGATCGAGGCCGGCTTTGCCATGCGACGTGCCCAGGATGGCCGCAACGTTTTGCAGCATCCTGCCACCCTCGCGGGCAAGAAAGGGACGACCGCCCACGAGCCTGTCCGCCGTGATTTCGGCATTCGCGGAATGTGCGCCGCTCTGAACATGACCGAGGACGAGTTCTACCAGGCACAGCGACGCGGTGAAATTGGGTTGCCTGACGTTCCGGGCAGCTACTCCGCGCGCTGGTCTGTCGTGGCACTAGACCGGATCGTGAGAAAGCGCATGCCGGCGGGCGCCAACCGAGTTACCTACCCACTGGAAGCCTTGCAGCGTGCGGAGCGCGCCGAGGGCCTGTCGAAAGGGGGAAACCATGATTGACGCCCCTGAAAAAACGAAAGCCCCGGCGGGCACCGGGGCAATCGAGAAGGACCGAAAGGAAACAGAATCGACAGTTGCAAGTGTAGCGGGCGCTCAAAAAATAGGCAACCTGCCTGTCATGGCCCCGGCCGCGCTGCGCGATTTGCCCGGCTGGCTGATCTGGAAGTTTGAGCCCAGCGACAAGAAGCCGCGCAAGGTGCCGTACTACGTGACCGGCGGCCGGCGCAAGGGCACCCAGGGAAGCCCCGAAGATCGCCGCCAGCTTGTGACCTTCGACGCGGCGAAGGCAGCAGCCGAGCGCCGGGGATTCGACGGCGTGGGCCTCGCCATCCTGCCCGAGTTTGACATCGTGGCCCTGGACTTCGACGAGTGCATCGTCGACGGTGGCGTGCACCCCGAGGTCGAGAAGCTGGTGGCCTGCACCTATGCCGAGTATTCCCCATCCGGCAACGGCGTGCGCGCCTTCATGCGTGGCGACCTGGGCAACCACAAGGACAACGGCGCGCCGTTCGGCTTCGAGACATTCAGCAGCACGGGCTTTGTGACCTTCACCGGCAACCGCCTGGACGTTACCGACCTGCTGGGCCACGACGACACCATTGCCGACGTTACCGACGACGTGCGCGCGCTGGCCGTGGCGCGCTTCGGCCGCGTGGCGAAGGACGAGGCCACCGACGACCCGCTCATGGCCTACGAGCCCCGCCTGGGCCTTTCCCCGGCGCAGATCGCCGCCGCGCTCGATGTGCTCGACCCGGACATGGGGCACGATGCCTGGCTGCACGTGGGCATGGCCCTGCATCACGAAACCGAGGGCGAAGGCTTCGACTACTGGAACGACTGGTCGGCCAAGGGCAGCAAGTACCCGAGCGAGGACGTGCTGCGGCACCGCTGGGAATCGTTCGGCAGCAACCCAGGCCGCCCGGTGACGGCGCGCTACCTGGTCAAACTCGCCAACGAGCACGGCGCCGGCATCGCGCTGGATATTGCGAGCGCCGACGACTTCGAGGCTATCCCCGATGAGCCGGCCGCCGAGGATCTACGCTTCCGCGTGGTGCCGGCCGCCGAGTTCTCCCAGGGCCAGCCGCCGGGCTGGATCATCAAGGGCGTAATTCCTCGCGCCGAGCTTGTCGTGCTCTTCGGCGAGTCGGGCTCGGGCAAATCCTTTCTCGCCCTGGACATGGCCGCCGCCATCGCGCGCGGTATCGACTGGCGCGAGAACCGCACCAAGGCCGGCCGCGTGGTCTATATCGCCGCCGAAGGTGGCGGGGGCGTCCGCAATCGGCTGCGCGCCTACGAGCTGCACCACGGCGTGAGCTTCGCCGGCTTGCCGCTGGGCATCATCCACGCCACGCCCAACTTCCTGCAAAAGGCCGACGCGCTCGACGTTGCCAAGGCCATCGTGGCGGGCGGCCCGGCCGACGTGGTAATCGTCGATACCTTCGCCCAGGTCATCCCCGGCGCCAACGAGAACGCAGCCGAGGACATCGGCAAGGCCCTGACCCATTGCCGTGGCATTCACCGCGCTACCGGCGCCGTGGTTGTCCTGGTGCATCACGCCGGCAAAGACCCAACCAGGGGCGCGCGTGGCTGGTCTGGTATCCGCGCAGCGGCCGACGCTGAAATCGAGGTGCTGCGCCTGCCCATGGGCCGCATGGTGCGCATTTCAAAGCAGAAGGACGGCATCGACGGCCGGGAGTGGGGCTTCGACCTTCACTCCGTGTCCATCGGCATGGACGAGGACGGCGACGTGATCGACTCGTGCGTGATTCGAGAGGCCGAGATTCCAGCCGGTGGGCGCATCGACCCCAAGAAGCGCGTCGGTCCTTGGGAAAAGCTGGTGCTCGACGTGGTGGGCGAAATCGCCCTCGGCCAGAACAGCGGCATCGAGGTCGACCAGGTGCTCGCCGAGGTAGTGCGCCGAGGGCCAGCGGCCGAGGAAGGCAAGCGCGACACCCGAAAGCAACGAGCACGGCGGGCGCTGCTGACCTTGTGCGAGGGGGACGAGGCGCCGTTCTTCTTGGAAAACGATTGCCTTTCGGTGCTGTGATGAATCCGCATATTTTGCGAATCCGCAAGAAACCACGCGCAACGTGCAACGCGGGCGCAACGTTGCACCGTGTTGCAGTGTTGCGCATCCGGGCCAAGTGCAACATGCAACGCGGGCGCAACGTTGCACCGTGTTGCAGTGTTGCGCATCCGGGCCAAGTGCAACGCAACGCAACACCACCCTTTAGGGGTGTTGCAGTGTTGCACGGTGCGGGGGTACTGCGATGCCGAATCCGCAGGAAATCGCTTATTCATTTCCAAGCCGAACCCTTGGCCGGATTTGCTAGACGCATCGCGCGCAATGCAGGCGAGCGATATAGCAGCCGAGGCCATCCGCACACAATCCGCGCACTACGCGCGCGTGGCAGGGGCGATATATGCCGGCCTGGGCGCAGCGGCCGGAATGGGTGAGAACTGGACAAACCTTACACCCCATCGCCCGCGCGCCGGGGCGCAATACAGAGAAAGGAACCCGAAAGCATGAAGATGCCCATCGGTTGTTACAAGGGCCAGTCGGTGGCCTCACTGCCGACCAAGTATTTGGCCTGGCTGATTTCCCAGGATGCCATCCGGTTCAAGCGCTGGCCCCTGGTGAAAGAGGCCATGCGTGTGCTGCGTGCCCGGTTCGAGAGCTTCGAGGTGTTGGTGGCCGAGTTGCAGGTCGACACGCCCCCGCCGGAATACTGGAAAACCGCGAAGCGGGCCGGCCAGAAGAAGGCCGAGCAAGCCGAGAAGCTGCGCGCCCTGGAAGAGCGCCGGGAGAACGAACACCAACAGCGCCGGCAGGCCGCCAAGGCGCGACGCGAGACCCAGGCGCCACCCGCCGAGGCATCGGCCGGCGTGCTCGATGCGAGCTACTACGTGCGCCAGGCACGGCAGCAAAAGCCGGTCGACCCCAACGACGTGAGCGACCTTTTATGACCCCTCAACGGATTCGCGGACTGTTAGCGGGCCTGTATTGGCGCGGCTTTCCGGCGATTCGCGTAGTTTTGTGCGTAATGGAGCCTCAAAAATGAACGAGAAACAGATCCCCACCGACCTTGCCCGACTGGTCAAGGCCATGCAGCAGCACCCAGTCGACACCCCGGTGGGCCGCGTGCTCGCCAACCTGCTGCCCGATGCCGACGAAACACTGGCCTGGCTGGACCGGCAGGCGCGCCGGGCAGCGCGGCCCGTGGTGTTTTCTTTCCACCCCGGCTACGTGCTGCTCGGCTTCGAGGATGAGCACGAAACCATTCCCGACCCGAACATGGCCGGGCTTTCGGCCGCTTGGGAAATCTTTTTGCACGGCGACAACGCGCCGTTCGTGTTCTTTGCTGCCGACCGGGGCATGAGCCCCGACGCGCTGCGCATTGCGCTGAAACGTGCGGCAGCATGGGCCGAGCCGTATTGCATGCCCCTGGCCGTGGCAATCCGGGCTATTACGATTCACAAGGACGGATCGGCGAGCATCGACCCCGCCTACGTGCCGCCCCTTCACCTTGGCGTATTTTCGGCGTTCGCGCCGGCCTTCCCATCGTTGCCGCGTGACAGCATCGGGGTATCCAACTGGACAAAGGAACCCCACCATGAACGCGCAACAGAAGATCGAGGCCATTGCGAAGGAAAAAGCCGGCCACGAGCAGACCCTTGAAACCCTACAGGCCGCCCTCGACGCGGCCGCCGATGCCGGCAACCTGGCCGAGGTCAAGCGCGTGCAGACCGAAACCGCCGCAGTGCAGGAGCTTGTTGCTTCCTGCGACCGCCGCGCCGAGAAGCTGCAAGCCGACCTGATCGCCGAACAGAACGCAGCCCAGCGCAAAGCCAACGACGCCGCTCTGGCGAAGTTCAAGGCCGCCGCCAAGCGCCTGCCGCCGCGTGCCCACAAGATCGGGCAAATCATCGCCGACCTGGCCGCTGAACTCGAAGCCTTCCATGCCGATGCGCGCGAGGCCAGCGACGGCGCCTACATCCTCGTCAAGCAAGCGGACGAGGCACGCCCCCATGACTACCTGCACCTGTGCGCCTATACCAGCTTCACGGACAACGTGCTCGGCCATTGCCTGGGCGACGAACTGCGCAAGGCCGATATTTTCACTCGCTTGGCCCCGCACGGTTCCCTGCGCCTCGAACGCCTCGACCTGCCGCCCATTGGCGAGTGCATCGAGAACCGCGTCGAGAACCTGACGAAGCGCGTAGAGCACGCCTTCACGGCGGCCAACAAGTCCCTCGCATAAGGAGTCCACGCCATGTTCATCGACGCTCAACAGCAATTTTCCGACAAGCAGGCCGTGACCAGCACGGGCTATTCCACCAACAGCGTGGAAATCCCGCCCGGCCTCAATGCCGGTATCGACATGGCCGCGCAGATCATCGTGCGCAGCGAGTCGGGCACCAACCCCACGCTGACCGTGGAACTTGAAACCTCGGCCGATGATTCGACCTACACCAAGCTGGTGGGCGTGCCGAAGCCAGCCGGCGACAAGGTGTTCAACATCGCCCTGGGCAAGATTTCCGGCCTCAAGAAGTTCCTGCGCCTGCGCTACGTGGTGGGCGGTGTTTCGCCGGCCTACAACATCACGTCCATGCTGGTAGCCGGCGACGGATTCAGCAGCATGGGCATTCAGCACATTGCCGCGCGCGGGCAAGAGTAACCGGGAGCAACCGCCATGCAGCACAACCTCATGAACGCCCCGGCACCTGGGCACGCCAGCACCGCCGAGAAGCGACTGGTCGCGCGCTACCTTGCCCGGCGGCCGGGACTTCGGCAGGCAATGAAGAAGGCGCCGCCGTGCCCGCTGTCCTGGTGGGGCCTGCTGCGCCAAGCCGAGGTCAACGCTGGCATCTTCCACCGCCCGCCGCTGCGGGCAGTTTGAGGGGAAAACATGAGCGGACTAGGACTTGGCGGCCTGTTCCTGCAAATCGGTGGCGCAGCTTCTAGCGCCATCGGCAGCTACTACAGCGCGGCCCAGCAGAAAATCAACCTGAAAACCCAGGCCAATCTCGCGGACATCAACGCGCGCATCGCCGAACTCGGCGCGCAGTCGGCCCTATTGCAGGGCCAGCAGCAGGTCGGCGCCCTCACGCTCAATGCCGGCCGGTTGAAGAGCCGGCAACGCGCGGCGCTTGCGGCAAATGGGGTGGATTTGGGCGAAGGCAACGCGGTAGAGATTCAGGCGTCGACCGACATCATGAAAACGATTGACGCCAACACCCTGGAAGCCAATGCCGTGCGCACTGCATGGGGAATGCGCACCCAGGCCACCAACTACCAGAACGAAGCCCTGGCTGCGCGTGCCACGGCCGGCGCAATCAGCCCCGGCATGTCGGCAGTTTCCTCGCTGCTGGGCAGCGCTGGCACCGTGGCGAGTTCCTGGTACCAGTACAGCAAGGAGAAATGACCGTGCGAACTGTTGGTGTTTCGGCTGCTGGGCGACCTGTCGGCGAGTTTGTACCGGCGGCAAAGCTGACCTTTGCCAAGGTGGAGAAAATGCGCCGCCTGCACGTCGAGGACGGCCTCACCTATACCGAAATCGGCAAACGCTTCGGCGTGCATAGAAAGACCGCATCGAGCGCCATCAGAGGGCAAACCTGGGCAATTCCAGTAGCCAAGATGGTGCTGCAACTCGAAGCCGAGGACGTTACCCACCTGTCCGCTGGCGAGGGAAAAACGCTACTTGCCAGGAAGGCCGGCACCACGCTGGCATCGGCCTACAGCGCGATGAAGAAGGCCGGGATTGCCTGGGACGGCACCCACCGGAAGGAGAAGCACACGCACTGCAAGCGAGGCCACGCCCTCGAAGGCGCCAACCTTATCGTGCGGAAGAACGGCACCCAACAATGCCGGGAGTGCATGCGCGCGCGGGGGCGCGAATTTGCAAGGAAAAAGCGCCATGCCGCGAACAGTTGCCATCAATGACGCCGGCCTGCGGATTGGCGAGGACCACCAGAACGCGAAATACACCAATGGGGAAATCGAAATGGTGTTGAGCCTGCGCGATGACGGCAAGAGCTACGGCGAAATAGGCCGCCTGGTCGAAATGCCCAAGAGCACCGTGCGCGACATCATCAAAGGCCGGCGCCGCTGCCAATACCCGGCCAATTTCAAGAAGATCAAGGAGTAACCCAAGTGCCAACCGTACCGACCTACGATGGTTTCCAGGCAACGCCCAACACGTTGCCGCAGGCCCGCATCGGCATGCCGGAAATGCCCGACGTGGCAGGACAACAGGCGCAGCAGTTGGGGCGTGGCATGTCGAATCTCGGCCAGTCCATGACGGCCATTGCCACCGACATGCAGCGCGAAGCCAACGCCACCGTCGCCAAGGACATCGACACGCAAACCACGGCCGCATTCAGCGAGGCGCTGTACAACCCGGAAAGCGGCTTCATGGTGCGCCAGGGCAAGGACGCGGTGCTGGGCTTCGAGCAGACCGTTTCTGGCCTGCAAGACATCCGCCGCAAGGCCCTGGACGATGTAAAAAGCCCGGCCGTGCGCCAGATGATCGAGCCGGTGCTCAACACCCGCATGCAGCACGCCCTTGACGCCGTGATCCGGCATTCCGGGCAGGAAAACAGGAAGTACCAGATCCAGACCGCCGACTCGCGCGCCGTGGTGAGCCTGCAAGATGCCGCGATGAATTACACCGACGACGGCCGCTTCGTTCAGGCCCTGGCCGTCGCCCAGGAGGAAACCGAAACGTTGGCCCGCCTCAACGGCTGGGACGAGACGACGGCGCAGTTGCAGGCGACCAAGTACCGCGACCACGGTTTCAAGATGCGCTACGAGGCGTGGCGGATCACCGACCCGGCCGGCGCCTTCGCCCATTTCCGCCGCCATGCCGAGCAAATCAGCCCGCTGGCGCGCGAACAGCTTGGGCGCTACCTGTTCCAGGCGGCCGCCCCGGTGCTGGCGGCCCAATACAACGCGGCCGGCGGTTCCGGCGTGGTGCCTTCGGCGCAAGGTGTTGCCGATCCCTCGGCGCCGCGCGGCCTTCGCAACAACAACCCAGGCAACATCATGAAGGGCGGCGACAACTGGCAGGGCGAGGTGCAGGGCAACGACCCGCGCTATGCCACCTTCGAGACACCCGAGGCTGGTATCCGCGCCATGGGCAAAACCCTGCTGACCTATCAGGAGAAGCACGGCCTCAACAGCGTGGAGGCCATCATTGCCCGCTGGGCGCCGGCCACCGAGAACAACACGGCGGCCTATGTCGCCACGGTGGCGAAGGAAATGGGCGTGAAGCCTGACGCCGCGCTCAACCTGCGCGACGGCGACACACTGAACAAGCTGACCCGCGCAATCATTCGCGTCGAGAACGGCACCCAGCCATACACCGACCAGCAGATCGCCACGGGCCTGGCCGCAGCGACCAAGGGCTCCCCGCTGCCCAAGGCGTCGGCCAGTGCCCAGGGCGACCCCACGGGGCCGACCGGGTACCACGAACTCGACACGCTGCCGGCCGACTGGCGCCTGCACGTATTGCAGCTTGCACGCTCGCAAGCCCACCAGCAGATGAGCGAGGCGCGCGAGTCGCTGCGTGGCCGGGTACAGGACGCGACGGCGGCCTACCTCTCCAACGGATTCGCGCCCGACGCACCGAACGAGGGCGAATTCATCCGCGCTTATGGGCAGGTCGAGGGCGTGCAGCGCTATGCCGAGTTCCAGGAAACCGCCCGGCTGGGCCAAACCTTGCAGCAGGTCAAGACCCTGCCGGCTGCTGCCCTGGCCGACATGGTGAGAACCGCCAAGCCGACCCCCGGCGAGGGCTTCGCAGCCCGCCAACAGAACTACAACACCTTGGTGCAGGCCATTGAGCAAGTGCAAAAGGCCCGGCAGGACGACCCGGTGGCCTACGCCATCCAGGCCGGTAGCTACGGCGTGCAGCCCATCCAGCGTTTCAGCGACCCGAGGGACTATGTTCCCGAGTTGAGCCGCCGCGCTGGTGTTGCCCGCCAGATGGCGACCGACTACGGCACGCCCTTGCAGGTCATGACCAAGCCCGAGGCCGACGCCTTCGCCGAGCACCTGGCAAGCCTGCAAGCGCCCGACAAGGCACGCGTGCTGGGGCAGGTATTCACGGCCGCAGGCCCGGCCGGCATCCAGTCCATTGCCGCGCAGTTGAAGGACAAGCACCAGACTATCGCCATTGCCGGGATGCTGACGAGTTACAGCACGACCGCCGGCAACAGTGCCGCGCTGCTGTACCTGCAAGGCAAAGAAGCCATCGAGCAGAAGCGCGCCAAGATCGACGACGCGGCCGAGATTGGCGTCCGGGCGGAAATTTACAAGGCCATCGAGGGCGTCTATCAGACCCCGCAAGGGCGCGACGCTGCCGCCGAGGCCGCCTTCGGCATCTACGCGAAGTTCAAGGCCGATGGCGATAGCGATGTGCCGCGCGCTGTGCGCATTGCTACCGGCGGCATCATGGAACACAACGGCAGCAAGATCGCCAAGCCCTACGGCTGGCAGGACAGCCAGTTCCGCGACGCCCTGCGCAATCGGGTTTCTGTCGCGCTGGCAGCGCAAGGCGGCGAATACCTGGTCGGCGGGAACCGCGTGAGCGCGGCCGATTTCGGCAAGATGCTGCCCGGCGCCCGGCTGCAAACCTACGGGCAGGGCTCTTACCTGGTCATGGCCGGCAACGACGTGGTGCGCACGCCAGGCGGCGCGCCGTTCATTCTCAAGGTGGGCGAATAATGTTCGACGAACTTTTCCCCAAGGAGCGGGCAACCTCGCTGTCCCAATCGGTGCAGCGCCCTTATCAAGCGCCCGAAGCCCCCGGTACATTCAGCGGGGTGGGCGGTGCGATTGCTGACGCTTTCCCCCACGCGGCCTACACCGCCGGGAGCGCATGGGCGGCCGTCCTCGACGCCTACGGCAAGGCGGCAGCGTATCGAGATGCCCCCACGGTGGCGATGATCCACGGGCAACCAATGCCCGACATGGACAAGCTCAAGCGGGAAACCATCGACCAGATGGGCAACAGCGAGGTGGCGCGCCAATTCCGCGAGCGTGCCCAGGACTATCTGCCCGACCCGGCATCGGTGGGCATGGCCGGCCAGATCACCCACGGGGTGCTCTCTTCCCTGACCAAGGCCGGCGCCTATGCCGTGGCGGGCGGCCCCGCTGCGCCCGTGCTTTTCGGTGCGGATTTGGGTATCAACCGCGCACAGGAATTGAGCGACAAGGGCGTCGACGGTGGCACCGCCGCCCTGGCTGGCACCGTGACCGGCATAACCAGTGCCGTGGGCATGCGCCTGCCGGCGGCGATGGGCTCCACCCGACTGCAAAGTGCTGCAATTGGCGCCGCCGTGAATCCGGCCTTGAACGTGGTCGAGATTGGCGGCATTCACGCGCTGCTGGAAGCTGCCGACTACGAGGGCATCGCGGCGCAGTACCAGCCGTTCGACCCGGTGAATCTGGCCGTGGCCGCCGTGACTGGCGCCGCCTTCAGTGCCGCTTTCCACCGTGGCAAGCCCGCTACCGCACCGCGACTGAGCCCTGACGAGCACGCTGCCGCACTGACCATGCACGAGGCGCGCGTCCGTGATGCCGACGCGCTGGTGCGCTCTGGCGACATCGAGGCGGCCAATGCCGCCCGTGAGGCGCAGATCACCGCGCGAAATCAGCTTGATGCGGGCGAGCCGGTAAGCGTGGCGCATCGTGTCCCTGCTGATCCTGAGCAGATCGCGGGGGCATATCGTCGCGTGGCGGATGGCCCGGTCAAGGAAGTGCTGGCCGAGGGCGTGCCGAACAAGGCGCCGGAAGTCGGCCCCCTGGCGCCAGAGGTGCCGCTGCAGGTCGCGCAACAAGCCGACACCGCACCGAAGCCCGCCACCAACCCGGTAGAGCGCCTGGTCGAGACTGTGACGCGCATGTTCTCGCCCGATGAGGCCGCCCAACCAGCCAGCCAAGGACGCAAGGCCGACACACCCGAGCAGGCCCGAGCGTTCGAGATTGCCGCGCGCACCCCTGACGCCGTGGTGCGTAACGAAGAGGGCGTCGACGTCCGTGTTGCCGAACTGCTGAACGCAGCCGACGACCTGGAAGCCCGCGCCCGTACAGACTCGGCGGCATTCGACGCCGCCATTGAATGCGCTTTGAGGTTCCCACAATGAGAAACGAATGCATCCAAGCCGTTGCGCAGGCCATCGGGCGCAGCATCACCCAGGCCGAGGCGCAAGGCATCGAGGCCCGCATCCTGGACCAGATGAAGCAACTGGCCCGGAAAGACCCGGCGGCATGGCAACAGATGAGCCGAGAGGCCCGGCTGCGCGCAGCGGCCGCCGAAGCCGGCAAGAGCACCCTGGCGGCCGCTTCCAAGCAGAAGCAGCGCGTCGCCCTGACGATCATTGCTCACGACCGTGTGATGAACCGTTACGCGGCATTGCGAGGGGAAGGAAAAAAGCCCTTTGCCGCCGTGGCTCGCATCCTGGACGACGCCAGCCGCTTCACCCGTGGGGTTTCCAATGAATACTTTTCCGGCCTGATCGACACCTTCAACGCGGTGCACCCGCGCTTCCTTGGCATGATCGAGGACGCACGCGAGGCGGCCGACCTGGTGCGCGAGATTTTCGGCGAGGCCACCGGCAACGCCATGGCGGCCAAGGGTGCGCGCGCCTGGCTGGATACCGTCGAGGCCATGCGGCAGCGCTTCAACGCTTCCGGCGGCGATGTGGCAAAGCTGGATTACGGCTATTTGCCCCAGCCTCACGACGACGTGCGCGTCGCCCGTGCAGGGCAGGCCAAGTGGGTGGAGGACATCCTGCCCCTGCTGGATCGGGCACGCTACGTCGATGAGAACGGCGTGCGCCTGGATGACGCCCAACTGGCCGACATGCTGGGCAAAGCGTGGGAAACCATCGCCACCGGCGGCTTGAACAAGTTGGAGCCCGGCAAGTCGCAGGGCCACGGCATGCGCGCCAACCGGGGCAGCGAGCACCGCGCGATTCACTTCAAGGACGCAGCCAGTTATTTGGAGTACGCGAAGAACTACAACCGGGGCGGCATCCTATCGGCCATGCAAGGGCACGTCTCCCGCCTCGCCAGCGACATCGGCCTGGTTGAGGAATTCGGCCCGAATCCCGAGGTGCAATTCCGCTTTCTGCACGACACCGCACGCAAGACCGGTGAGGCGGATCTTGTCGGCCCGTATCTGGTGCGGACTGCCGAAATGTGGGACGTGCTCACAGGCAAGGCCGGGCAGGCGGTGAACGTGCGTCTAGCCGAGGTTGCCCAGGGCGCCCGGAATATCGAGGTTTTCGGCAAGCTGGGCAGCGCGTTTATTTCCAGCATCACCGACCTGCCGACCTACTTTGTGACGACTGGCTTCAACCGGCTGGGCATAGTCGACGCGACTATCAACCTGGTGCGCTCATTCGGCAAGGACACGACCGACTACGCTAACCGCGCCGGCTTGGTGGCCGATTCCATCATCAGCGACATGAACCGCTGGGCCGAGGGCAACATCGGCAAGGGCTGGACGGCCAAGCTGGCAAACGCCACGATGAAGGCCAGCCTGTTGGAAGCCTGGACCGATGCCGTGCGGCGCGGCTTCTCCGTCACGATGATGGGCGCGCTGGGCAAGATCACCCGCACTGGCTGGGCCGCGCTCGATGCCGGCGACCGGCTGCGCCTGGAACGCAAGGGCGTGACCGAGACGGACTTCAAGGTGTGGCAACTCGCGACCCCGGAAAACTGGCGCGGTAGCCAGATGCTCACGCTGCAAGCGGTGCGGGGTATCGACGAGGCGAAGCTGCAGGCGGCCGGACTCACAGTGCGCGACCAGAACCGGGCCGTGGCGCGGCTGCTTGGCACGATTGCGGACGAATCCGAATTTGCATCATTGGGCCAAGACCTGAACACCCGCGCGGCGATTTCCCGAGGGACGCAAAAGGGCACCTTTGCCGGGGAGTTCCTGCGCTCGCTGGCGCTGTTCAAGGGCTTCCCCCTGGCGATGATTTCCCGGCATTGGGGCCGTGCTGCCGAGCAATGGCGCGTCGGCGACAAGGCGTCGGCCGTGGCGTACAGCGCCGCCCTGGCAACCGGGCTCACAACCTTTGGCGCGATTGCGATACAACTGAAAGACCTGATTAACGGCAAAGACCCCCGTGACATGACCACGGCCAAGTTTTGGGGCGCGGCATTCGCCCAGGGCGGTGGCGTCGGTATCTTCGGCGATGTTCTCTACACCGGCATGGGCGGCCAGAACCGGGCAGGGCTTCCGAACTGGATGAACCTAGCCGGCCCGGTCATTGGCAGCGCCTTTGAGGCCGCCGACCTGACCTTCGGCAACATCGGCCAGGCTGCGCGCGGCGAGGATACGCACGTCGGCGCCGAGGCCCTGCGCTTTGCGCGCTCGCACGCCCCCTTCGTCAATCTCTGGTACGCCAAGGGTGCGCTGGATCACGCCGGGCTGCAAGACTTGCAGGAATACCTCTCACCGGGCTACCTGCAACGGATGCGCGAGCGCGCCCACAAGGATTGGGGGCAAGACTTCTGGTGGCGACCCGGCGAAGGTTTGCCAGATCGCGCGCCGGACATGGAGAACGCGCTGGGCCGTTGAACCTTGGGGTGTGCTTTGTCGATTTGGCCCGCTTCGGCGGGCCTCTTTGCTGGTGCCTGGGACGGGAATCGAACCCGTATGGCTTGCGCCGAGGGATTTTCATCACACTACGGCTTTCGCCGCCGGCCGCTGCCGTTCGTGCGCTGGACTATGCCTTCACCGTGGCGCTGCGCGCTGTAGGTGCCCCCCGTCTAGTCTCTACACCTTCCCCTTGCGAGGCTTGGCTCGGCGTTGCCTCGACCATTGCGGCCAGGGGTTTCACCGAATTTGAGGGGATTCACGCGGGCGCTTTCGCTTCCCGGTGCTCAATCTTTAAGTCCCTTGTGTCTACCAATTTCACCACCCAGGCAGCGAAGCCGTGCATTTTACCGAAGAGTGCGCAGCGCGTAAAATGCGCGTAACACACAACACAAACCAACTCATAACAACACGCCCGGAACTCATGCCAACACAACAAAAGCCCGCTATTTCATCGCGTTACGTTGCGGTGCGTTGAGTGGGTTTGTGTTGGGCCTTGACTTAAAATCTGTTTTGTCAAGTCTTCTCTGCTTGCGCCAACGAGTCACAAGGTCAATAGTGACAACGGTTTGCGAGCATTCAAGATGCAGCTTCATAGCTTGGCTTGGCGGTTAGGGGCCAACTAGGCGCCAGTAGATGGAAGTAGGTGTTCCTGCGCATTGCGCACTACGCCCGAGTGGTGAAATCGGTAGACACAAGGGACTTGAACAATTTGAGCCTTCGGGGGGAAACGCCTGAAGTGAAGCCCGTCAAAATCGGCGAAAGCCCTGGATGCTTCGGCATCCGAGCCAACGCCGAGCCAAGCCCAAGCTACAGTTTGGGAAGGTGTAGAGAGCAGACGGCGGGCACCTACGGCCGCAAGGCTATGGTGAAGGCGTGCTCCAGACCACGAACAGCGCGTGTGCGCTGGCGGCGAAAGTCGAAGTGGTAAGAAAATCCCTCGCCGAAAGGCGTGCCGGTTCGATTCCGGCCTCGGGCACCAATCCAGAGCCGCCCCCGTTTACGCAGGGGCGGCTTTTCCGTTCTTGGGTTGTGTGCGCTTGAATCCCCGATCGCCAGCCATGAAGGCTTCCAACATGTGCGGAATCAGCGTCAAGGCATCTACTGCCTCGCCGTATGCCTGCGCGTGCAGCGCGGCGTAGCGGTCGAGGTCGGCTTTCAGGCTGGCCGGGCAGGCAAAGGTCAGCTTGACGCTTTCGGTCTTGGGCAGCGGCCCGAGCCGCAGCTTCTTGGTCGTGTTCATCGCATCGCCCCCCTGTTGAAGAACAGCGGTTGGTACGGCCGCAACACCAAGTCACGGTTGACGATGATCCGCACCGACAACCCCGGCCGTTCGGTCAGCGTCGGTTGGATGTTCATGTTGCGCCGGGTCATCTCCTGGCCCACCTGATTGATGCTGTCCTGCGCGCTGTCGCGCCCGGCGATCACGATGCGGTTGCCATCCTGCCGGTTCTCCGGCGCGGCCAGCTCTGCGCCCACGCCCAGCAGCGTGGTCAGCGCCGCGCCGGCAAAGACGCGATCCCAATGCCAATCGACACCATCCTCCAGGCCGGAATAGCCGGCCGGATCGGTGCCCGCGAGGTTGTCAAGCTTCAGCGATGACGTGTCGGGCAGGATGATGCGGTTCCACACCACCTGCACGCGGCTCTGCCCATAGCTCACCTGGCTGTTGTACTTGCCCAGGATGCGCGATCCCTGCGGGATCAGCAGGAACTTGCCCGTGGCCGTGTCATAGACCGGTTCCGTCACTGTGGCGATCACGTCGCCCGGCAAGTCCGACTTGATGCCCGTCACCAGTGCCCCGGCGATCACCGTTCCGGCCATGACCTGGTACGGCGAGGACGGCATTTGCAGATTGCCGGAATTGCGGGTTTCCGTAGAACCGCCTTTCAGGAACGCCTCTTTCTGGTCTTGCCGGTTCTGCACGGCGGTCGGGTCGGCGGGCTGGGCCGCCGTCGAGGCCGGGCCAGCGGCCAGCGGGTCGAAGCCCGCCAAGCCTGATGCCGAGCCAGTCGCAGCGACTTGCGCCGTGCCTGGCGCTGCGCCCTTGCCGGGAGTGCCCGAGCGGAAGAACACCGAAGAAGCTGCGGCTGCTTCGGCCTCCTTGCGCTGTGCATCCTCCGGGTCGTGGCCCGGTGGCGCATACGTCGGCGCCATCGGTTGCTGCGACTTCACGATGGCTGGGCCAAGGTCGCCCGGCAGCGGCGGCCCCAGCTCCGGCACCTTCGGCAGCTTGGAGTAATCCGACGGCAGGCCGTCCAGCCCTTCGGACTTCGACACGCGATCCACGTTGTACAGCTCGGTCTGCTCGCCCGCACCGCGTCGATGCGGCTGCAACGACCAGATCGTGGCCCCGAGCACGGCGACCGACAGGCCGCCGGTGAGCATGGCCAAGGTGCGCCGGTTCAGGCGCGTGACCGGGCGCGGCTGGGCGCGCAGCGCCACCGCCTCGGGCGCGACCTTGCCCGTTTGCGGCGCAAGGTCAGGGGAATCGTCCTGGCTCATGGTCAGTTCCTCCGCGTGCCACCCGAGACACCGTCTGTGCGCTCAATGCGCACCACGTCGCCCTTGTCGCCGCCCAGGCGCAATTCGGCCGCGCCGAACAGCCGATCCACGATGTAGTACGGCGAGCGGAAACGGTAGTTCACCAGTTGTCCGTCACCCTGCGCGCCGATGACAAACAGCGGCGGCAGCTCGCCTTGTGCGATGCCGGCGGGGAACTGGATGTAGACCTTCTCGCCATCGTCGAAGGCGCGCAGCGGCTTCCACGGCGGATTGCTGCCGCTGACCGCGTAGCGGAAACGGATCTTCTCCAGCGACAGGCCGCTATCGACCGGCGCGGCGGCGCTGGCCGCCTGCGCCTGGCGCTGCAAGGCCAGCATCTTGTCCTTCGGATACTCCCAGGACACCGATGCCATCCACGTCTTCTCGGTCGAGGTCAGCTCCAGCAGATAGGTGCGTCGGCTGGTGGTGATGACCAGATTGGTCTTCAGGCCCGAGCGGATCGGCTTGACCATCACGTTGACGCGCAGCGCATCGCCGCTGCCGCTCGATGTATCACCCACGATCCAGCGCACGGTATCGCCCGCCGCCACCGTCACCAGTTCCTCGCCTGGCTGGAGCGCGATCACGGTCACGCGGCCCACGGCCGCGTAGACCTGGTACAGCGCGCCATCGGTGAAGGGCCAGACCTGAATCGCGTTGACATAGCCCTCGCGCGTAGGCGCAATGCGCGCTTCGGCATTGGCGCGCGAAACGCGCACGGTTTCATCGGCAGGTTCTGCGGCGGGCTTGGCATCCGGCACAGGCTTCATCTGCGCCGGCATCGGCAGCACCTGCGATACGGCTACTACCTCCACGGGCACAGGCGGCTCCGGCAGCGGCTGGGCCTGCACCGGCTCATCGAGCGAAATGGTCGGCGGCGGCTTGCCCTGCGTGGCGCAGCCAGAGAACAGCACCGTCGAAGCTAACAGCGCCACCGGCAAGGCAGATTTACAGAAAAGATCATTCATGGTTTTGCTCCTTCATTCGCTTCCAGTTCGCGGCTCCACGACAGGCCGTTGACGTAGATGCCCAGAGGGTTCTTGCGCAGGCGCTGCTCGGTGCGCGGGGCTTGCAGCACCGTGGAAATCACTGCGTTCCAGCGTTCAGTGCGATCCAGCACGCCATTGACGAAGCGCGTCTCCGTCCAGCGCACGTTGAAAGACGTGTCGCTGGCGCGGGTCACGCTGGTGATCTGCACCGTCACCGACTCCTTGCCGATGCGCGCGAACGGATCGGTCACGCGGGCGTACTCGTTGAGCACCACGGCGCCCTTGTCGGTCGTGTAGTCGTAGGCATCGAGCCAGTTCTGCCGCACAACGATGGGATCGATGGACAGCGAGCGCACCAGGCCGATAAAGCGGCCGAGGTGGTAGGCGATCTGCGCATCGCTCGGCTTGTAGGGCGTGGCGGCTTCGCCGACAGCACGCACCTGGCCCGCGTTATCCACCTCGATGACATAAGGCGTGACAATGGACTGGGCCGAGCGCCAGACCAGGCCGCCCGCCATCAACACCGCCAGCGTGAGGCAGCCAAAGGCCATGAAACGCCAGTTTCTGGCCTGCACGCGGGTCGAACCGATGCGCTCGTCCCAGACTTGCGCCGCGGATTGGTACGGGGTGGCAGGCTGCGGCGTATCGGCGTAGCGCACCTGCGGTCGTTTGAATCGCATGGGGGTTCTCCTTGAGGATCAGGAATCGCTTCATTCATCTGGACTACGCAAGCTCGGCCCTTGTCCCGAGCCGCCGCCATCGCCCCCGCGCAGCGTGTGGGCGGCAGTGGTCGCGGCATGGGCGAGTTGCTGACGGCGATGCAGACGTTTGGCCCAGGCGGGTTGCTCGGTTGATGGGGATGAAGCGGTGGCATTGCTGGCGCCCTGCGCCTCGGCACCAGCCCCGGGTGCCGAGGCAGCTTCATCGGGCCGGAAGGCGGCAGCGACACGCTCCTTCATCGAGCGCGCCCCATAGGCCACCTTCTGCCCGGCCGCCTGCGCGCCGGTCTTGGCAACATTGCCTACACCAGCGGCGGCGCCCTTGAGGCCGCCGCCGGCGGATGCGGAGCTGGCCTGGAACGCCGACCGCGCGCTGCTGGCGGCTCCAGCGGCGACCCGCGCGCCGCTACCAGCCAGCCTGGCGGCTGCGGGCGCCATGCGTGCCCCGGCGGCTACCGCACCGCCGACGCCCGTGGCCGCAGCACCCACGGCAACGGCAGCGCCGGCCGCACCCAGCGCGGCCCCGGCCATCGCGCCAGCGCCAAGCTGTGGCGCGCCCGACACCAGTCCGGTGGCAATGCCCGGCCCAAAGATGCCCAGGGCCAGCATGGACAGCGAGGCCAGCATGATGACCAGCGCCCGGTCGATGGAAGGTTCGGAGCCAGGCGGAATCCTGAATTCGGCGAACAGCCCCGAGCTGATGCCCACAATGACGGCCAACACCAGCACCTTGATGCCCGCCGACACCACATTGCCCAGTACCTTCTCGGCCAGGAACGCAGTCTTGTTCCACAGCGCAAACGGAACCAGCACGAACCCGGCCAGCGTGGTCAGCTTGAACTCGATCAGCGTGATGAAGAGCTGCACCGCCAGCACGAAGAAACTGACGATGACCACCAGCCAAGCGAAGAACAGCACCACGATCATGTCGAGGTGGACGAACACCTCGGGGAAGCCTGCCAGATCACCGATCTGCTGAAGGATGGGCGCTGCCGCATCCAGCCCTGTCTTTGCGAGCCACCCCGGTTGCAGGAAGCGACCCATGCTCAGGGTCGAACCGCTGGCCGTCAGTCCCAGCCCAGCAAACGACCGGAACACGATGCCCGCCAGGGTATTGAAGTTTCCGATGATGTAAGCGAAGGCGCCCACGTAGAGCACCTTGCGGATCAGCTTGGCCATGACGTCCTCACCCTGGCCGCTGGCATGACCCATGGCCCAGAACAAGCCCACCAGCGTCATGTCAATGACGATCAGCGTCGCCGTGAGGAAAGCCACCTCCCCCTGCAGCAGACCGAAACCCGAGTCGATGTAGCGCGAGAACGTGTCGAGAAATCGGTCGATGACCGTCACGTCATTCATGACCCGGCTCGTCAGTTGCCGTAGAAGTTGACGGTCTGCGGCGTGTACGGCGTGCCCGTGCCAAGAAAACGTCGCCGCACCTCACGCCCGCGTTCCGCAGCCGCCGCCTGCCGCGCCAGTTCCAGCGAGGCCGCCCGGTCCTGCGTGATCTGCAACCGTTGTGTCTGGATCGACTGCTTGGCCTGCAAGGCCAGCAGCTGGTTCATGGCCTGCATCGCTTGCAGCGCGCCCTCGGCCGACTGGCTCTTACCCACGAGGTCAGCCAGCACGCTTTCGTCGTCACTCAGGTTCTGCGACGCCTGAGCCTGCATCTGCATGGTGGTTCGCAGACCATTGAGCGTGTTCTTCCAACGCTCCTGCGCATCGAGGTACATCTGATTGCCGCTCACCGTGGCGGCGTACTGCTCGGGATACAGGCGCTTGAACTCCTTGTCCAGATTCGCCACGTCGTAAGCCAGCCCCTTGGCCTGCTCGATCAGCCGCTGGGTCAGCGCCAGATTACTGCGCAGGCGGCTCACTACGCTGAACGGCAGGCTGGCCAGGTTGCGCGCCTGGTTGATGAGCATCTGCGCTTCGTTCTGGAGCTGGCGGATCTGGTTGTTGATCTGCTCCAGCGTGCGAACAGCCGTGAGCGTGTTCTGCACCAGATTGGTCGGGTCGAGCACGATGTCGCCGACACCGAACAGTGCGTGCGCGGGCTGCACGATGCCGAAGGCGAGCACGCAGGCGGCGG
>NZ_DAOKZG010000045.1:0-27099 GCF_035325765.1 Ottowia sp. | reverse complement strand
CACCTGGACAATTACGATCTCGCCGGCCAAAAGACGGGGTTGTTCAGACCTTCCTTAGCAGTTTTTCTCACCAAATGGTTCTTCTGGCGCAACCTCACCGATATGCCGCCCACCCGCGAACTCGACCCGATGTTCATGGAATTGGTCAGCCATTTGCTGACGCAGATTCGTAGGGGCGAGATTACAACGCTGGACGGCTTCATCCAGCAGACCAGTGATTGGCTGCTGGCACGGGCAGCTCCGCAGGAAATTTGCGAGTCGCGCCTCAAGGGCGACGTGTACCTAGAGAATTACGACGCCACGCGGTTCATGCTCTGCAAGCTGGAAGAGATGCATCAAACCCGGGAAAACAAACGTGACCTCTGGGCGCATGACGCTAATGGTCGCCCTGTATTCACTGTTGAACACATCCTGCCGAAGACTGAGAACTTGGGGCCAGGCTGGTCGGCGATGCTCGAAGGGGGGCATAGTGGTACTGCGGCTGCCATTCGCGAACGCTGTGCACATCAGCTCGGCAACCTGACCCTGAGTGGCTACAACTCTAAGCTCGGCACAATGGAATTCTTGAAGAAGCGGGATCGTAAGAACGACCGGGGTGATTTCATTGGCTATCGCAACGGTTTGTACCTGAATGCTGACTTGGCCAGCCGAGATGATTGGAACGAGGCCGCCATTACGGCGCGAACCGACAAAATGCTCGAGGAGGTGATGTCCATCTTGAGTCTGCGGGAGCACAAATGACGATTGCGGAATTCATTCGGGAAAGCGTGCTGCGTCCGCGCCTGATGGAGTCCGGCTGTCTGGTGGTTTATGACCCTGACCTGCGCTACCGCGAGCAGTGTTTTGATCTGGCTGGTGACAACGTTCTCGTGGTCGATGCGTCGGAAAGCAGCATCGAAAGCCGCGAGGCAGCGTTGCAGGGGTTGCGCGAAATCGGGCAGCCCAAGGCGACGCTGGAGGGCGTGTTGATCTATGTGCCGGCCAAGCGCCCTGAGACAGACGAGCAGAAACAGCTGGATCCCTTTGCCTTGTACGCGGCGTGTGGCGCCGTGTTTCCGCAAGATGACGGCGACGATTACCTGAGTCTGTGCCTGCGCGCCAGGCCAGACCATGCGACCGAGATTCGACGGGTGTTTGGGGCTTCGCCCGACGGGCCGGCGTTCGCGGTGATCGATGCCATCGGCGGTGGAGTCAACTGGCCTCAGTTGCGCGCCACGCTGGGAGTGGAGTCGCCGCGCGAGATCTTGGTGGCTCTGCTGGCTCCCAGTCGCAGCCAGACCGAAGCGCTGAAGGGTCAGGAAGGCTGGGCGCAAGAGGCGCGCGAATTCCTGCGCGCCACCCTCGGTTTGAACCTGAAAACCCGGGGCAAGACATGGTCCGCCCTGGCAGACGAACTGTGGCGCTACGTGTTGTTCAGCGAATTCATCTTTGACTTGCCGGTCACGATGCCCGAAGCCTTGAAGGGCGTTCCGCATGCGCCAGGGGAAGCAAGGCCGGTTGTCGAAGATGTGTGTGAGCGCCTGCGCAGCAGCTCAAATGCACGCCCGATCTACACGGAACGCGCACAGGCCATCGAGACAGAGCTCAACCTGCCAGCACTGTGCGAGGCGATTGAAGATCTGGGCGAACGCGATACCTTCCCATTTGAGGAGCGCACGTTCTTGCGCACAGCCATCAAGGAGATCGTCAGCGGAGACGTTGATGGCACGCGCAAGGTGCTGGCCGGACGCGAGCACTCCGTGTGGATGGGGCAAGGTGAAAGCCAGGCCCAGTGGGAGCTCGTGCGATGTGCGCTGAGTCTGGTCGAGGCATGCGAAGACTTCGATCGCCAGTTGCCCGATCACGCGCGATCGCAATCTGAGCTGATCGACTTCTATCTGCTCGGTTTGCGTGAGGTTGATCGGCTGCAGCGTGAATTCGAACAGGCGGCAGGTGACTTGCTCGATCCACATGGACTGATGCATCGGCTGATTGAGCATGTGCGCACGCACTATCGCCGTCTGGCCGAGAAGGTCCAGAACGTGTTCATGCGGCATTTGGAGGGTTCGGGTTGGCCGCCTGCTGGACGCCTGGCGAACGCGGAAGTCTTTGACCGAATGGTGGCGGATCGCCTTAAGGAGAGCGGGCGCAAGGTGGCTTACCTGATGGTGGATGCGTTGCGCTACGAGTTGGGGGTGGCGTTGGAAAAGCTGCTGGCAGAAGACGGCCCCGTTGAGCTGCGCGCAGCATTTGCGCAACTGCCCAGCATCACGCTCGTTGGCATGGCGAGTCTGCTGCCAGGCGCACATGCTGGTTTGACCCTGGGACTCGCGAACGAATCACTGACGCCGAGGCTGGACGGTGCTCCAGTGACCAACGTCGCGCAGCGCATGAACATTCTGAGCAAGCGCTACGGAGACCGCTTTGCCGAAATGACGCTGGCCGACTTCGTGCGCGGCAAGCCAAAGATCGCCGAAACGGTGGATCTGCTGGTCCTGCGCTCCACCGAGATCGACAGCCAACTGGAGAGCAATCCCGAAACGACGCTCGGGCTCATTCCCGGAACGCTGAAGCTCATCCGGGTGGCGCTGCACAAGCTGCGTGGCATGGGGTTCAAGGAAGCGGTGATCGTGACCGATCACGGCTTCTTCCTGAATGCTCACGCAGAGCCTGGCGACGTTTGCGTGAAGCCACAAGGAAATTGGCCCGTGAACGCGCACGATCGAATGCTGCTGGGAAATGGCTCGGCCGATACGCACAGCCTGGTGGTGAGCGCAGACAAGCTCGGTGTACGCGGGGATTTCGCCCAAGCGGCACTACCCCGCAGCATGGCGCCTTATCGTGCGGGTCATCTGTATTTTCACGGTGGTGCGTCGCTGGCTGAATCGGTGGTGCCGGTGCTTGTGGCACGGCTCGACAGTGCCACGCCAACGGAGTTGCGCAAGGTCGTCGTCGAGTTGAGCTACAAGCGCGGTAGCAAACGCATCACGACACTGTTGCCGATGGTTGAGATCGCTTTGGAAGCGGACCTGCTGTCGCAAGACCTGAGCGCGGAGATTTTGTTGGAAGCGCACGACAGCAAGGGGAACGTGGTGGGTGAGTCGCGACCGGGAGGTGAGGTCAATCCAGCGACCCGAACCGTGACTTTGATGCCCGGCCAGCGCAAGCAGATCGCACTGCGCATGGAGGAAGACTTCCGGGGCAAGTTCAAGGTCAAGGCGTTGAACCCCACGACGTTGGTTGCGTACAGCGAGCTGACGCTTGAAACCGACTACACGGAATGATCTCGATGGACGATCTCGACAAGAAGCTCAACGAGCTGTTCGATGGCAAGGTGCTGAGGAAGGACTTGCTGCATCGGATCAAGAAGGGGACCAACGTCCCGACCTTCGTGCTCGAGTTCCTCCTGGCCAAGTATTGCGCGAGCAACGACCAGGCCGAGATGGATGCCGGCATGGAGGCCGTCCTCTCCTCGCTGCAGGAAAACTATGTGCGCCCCGACGAGGCCAATGCCGCGCAATCCAGGGTGGCGACTACCGGCAGGCACCGGTTCATTGACAAGGTGCACGTGCGCTATGTGGAGAAGGAGAAGCGTCACTGGGCAGCGCTGGAGAACTTCAACTCGCAGCGCATTGCCATCGCTGAAAAGTTTTACCGGGACAACGATCGCCTGCTGGAAGGCGGCATCTGGGCGGAAGTGACTCTGGCGCACAACGACATCGATGAGGACGACTATGCGTTCTCCATCGAGGGTCTGCGTCCGATCCAATTGACCCGTTTCGACTTTGACCGCTACGCAGAGGGGCGCGCGGCCTTCACGCGTGACGAGTGGCTTGCAGCGGTGTTGCGCTCCGTGGGGCTGGAACCCAGCAAACTCACGAAGCGCGTGCAGATGCATTTCGTCGCCCGCCTGGCCGCTTTGGTGGAGCCCAACTACAACTACATCGAGCTCGGGCCACGTGGCACTGGCAAATCGTATTTCTTCAGCGAGTTCTCACCGTACGCCACCCTGATATCGGGCGGTCAGGCCACAAAGGCCACACTCTTCTACAACAACGCCCGACGGAAGGTGGGGTTGGTTGGCTTCTGGGACACCGTGGCCTTTGACGAGGTCGGGGGCATCAAGGTGCGTGACCCAGACACCATCCAGATCATGAAGGACTTCATGGCCAACGGGCGCTTCTCGCGCGGAGCCGAGGTGATTGCGGACGCCAGCTTGAGCTTCGTCGGCAACATCGATGTCTCGATACAGCAGGTTGTCAATTCCAACGAGCACGACTTGTTCCAACCTCTGCCGCCGGAACTCGATCTGGCCGTGATGGACCGCTTTGCTGCCTACATCCCCGGCTGGGAAATGCCGAAGAACAGCAGCGAGTTTCTCACCCACAACTACGGCTTCATTA
This sequence comes from Ottowia sp., assembly GCF_035325765.1. Taxonomy (GTDB): domain Bacteria; phylum Pseudomonadota; class Gammaproteobacteria; order Burkholderiales; family Burkholderiaceae_C; genus Ottowia. The sequence continues at coordinate 22,717 of NZ_DAOKZG010000045.1, read as the reverse complement.
CGGACTACCTGGCCGAGGCTTTCCACTACCAGTTCAAGCACATGAACCGCTATGAGGAGGTGAGCAAGCGCATCCGCCTGGGCCCCGCGATCGAGGGGCGCGACGAAAAAGGTATCAAGAAGACTGTCTGCGCGTTCCTGAAGATTCTGCATCCCGATGGCCCTCCGACGGATGAGGAGTTCGAGGAATACGTGGCCTACGCAACGGAGTGCCGCCGGCGTGTCAAGGAACAGATGAACAAGCGCAAGCCGGACGACGAGTTTGCGAAGATCAACCTCTCTTACTTCAAGGCCAGTGGCGAGGAAGTGGTCGTTTTCTGCCCTGAATCGAAGGATGCACCGGCAACACAAGAGCCTGCTCGTCGGCGATTGCACCGTGCTGGCGCACAAGCAGCCGACGCCAGTGCAACCCAAGCAGCCCAGGTGCAGGTTGTTCATGCTGTGGATACATCTGCCTCTGCATCGGCGTCAACGCCTCCGACTCAAGCACAGACAGCGCAGGGTGCCGTCGAACCCCAGGAACAGCACTTCACCATCCTCTATGGGGACACCGGCTACAGCTACGAGTCGATCATCGGGCCTTACCTGCAAGGCGCCAAGAGCGTCGTGATCGAAGATCCCTACATCCGGATGCAGCACCAGATTCAGAACTTCGTCCGGTTCTGCGAGACAGTGCTGAAGGTAAGTGCTGTCAAGCGGATCACCCTGATCACCGGACACGACGACAAAACGCCCCTGGCAGACGTGGCCGAGAAGCTAGAAGAGCTGAAGCAAAGCTTGCTGGAGCTGGATGTTGAACTCGAAGTGAAGCTGAACCCCAACATGCACGATCGGGAGATCCGTATCGACAACGGATGGGTGATCAAGATCGGCCGGGGCCTCGATTTCTACCAAAGACCTGGAAGTTGGTTCGAGGTCGGTGCAAATGATCTGAGCCTGCGCAAGTGTCTGGAGACGAAGGTGGATATCTATCGGGCTCAGTGAGAGGAACAAGAAGTTGACGAACAAGCATTTTCGTGCCCCGAGATCGTGCCCGTCCACCCTGTATATTTGTACTTGGGTGAAATCGATCCAGTGAATCGCCTGGGGTTTTGGGCAGACTGGTTGGCGTGAGTCAGGCTACCCATTCCAAGGTCGCCAGCTCGACGACCTCGCGAGTTCTCCAGGGTGCCCGGCGCCTCCGGGCAGCGGACCGCCGATTGGCCCGATCCCATGATGCTGGCGGTGCAAGTCCACGAAGCCACACACTCCAGCCAGTGGTGGAGTTCCGCCTGGGTGAAAAACGCACTGGCCGGTTTTAGTATCTCGGTGGCTCGGCGCAGCTCCTTGACCTCGCACTCCAGAGCCTGGGTGCGCAGGGCCTGGCTGGACGTGACGCCTTCGCGCATACCGGTATCGACTTCGGCGCGCCTTCAGCCCAGCTTGGCTGCAAGTGCCGCTGGGTTCGGGTGGTAGTAGCGCTTGAGCATCTGAAGCGTTCGATGTCCTGTCACCGCAGATAGCTCCAGGACGTTTGGCAGCTTCGCTGACAACCGTGTTGCGGCGCAGTGCCGGAGGTCGTGGAAGTGAAAGTCCTCCAGGCCCGCTCGATGGCAAGCGCGCTTGAATGCTGCATGCAGTGCGGCCTCCCCGATCGGGAAAACCCGATCGCTTGGCTCCCCCTCGCCCATGCGTCGTAGGGTTTCAACGGCTCGACGGGACAAGGGGACGGCACGACCCTCACCGTTCTTGGTGATTTCCAGCAGGGCAACCTGGAGGGCCAGGTCGATGTGCCGCCAGCGCAAGGCCAGCAGTTCGCCGCGTCGCATGGCGGTTTCCAGTGCGACGATCACCAAGGGTCGCATCAGAGGATTGCGCCGTCCGCTGGGAGCGAGCTCCCAGAGCAGCCGCGCTTCCTCTTCAGTCGACAGGAGGCGATTCCTTCCTTGAGGCGCTCGCGGCCTGCGAACCAGCGCGCAAGGGTTCGTTGAAACCGCTCCCCATTCCCGCCGAGCGTGATTGATGATGGACGAGAGCATCGCCAGCTCGCGAATCACCGTGCCTGCAGCCACCCGCCCCAGTCGCTCGTCGCGCAGTGCCGCGACGTCCGCCGGGGTCACGGTGGCGAGACTGTAGGAGGCGATGCGGTGACGCCGCAAAGCTAGGATCCGGATCACCTCATCCTTGCCGCCGCGCTTCGTGGGACTCACTTCGCTCATGTAGCGGGTCATCAGCTCCCGCAGCGGCAGATCATCGATGCCGCTGTGGTTGCAATAGGCGCGTCGATCGATCGCGCTTTCCACTTCGCGGGCCCAGCGCACAGCCTGTGCCCGTGTGTCGAAGCTGCGAGTCTCTGCCGGGTAGCCCTTGCGCAGGATGCGTGCCTGCCACTTGCCAGCACGCTGTCGAATGGATGCCATACGCTCTCCAGTTGGACAAGCGTTGGACAAAACCCCGTTTTCAGCGCTTCCTCAGCCTTTCACCACCGGCCCCACGGGCGTGGAGATGGAAGCCCTGGCCGTGGCTAAGTGTCTGTCGCGACGTAAGTTCCCGACTTGCCGCCGCGCTTTTCCAGCAGGCGCACGCCGGTGATGGTCATGCCGCGATCCACCGCCTTGCACATGTCGTAGATCGTCAGCAGGGCGAGCTGGACGGCGGTGAGCGCCTCCATCTCGACCCCCGTGGGGCCGGTGGTTTCCACCGTCGCGCTGCAGGCCACGGCATCGGCCCGGCCGGCGCTCGCGGGCTGCAGCTCGAACTCCAGCGCCACGCGCGAGAGCGCGAGCGGGTGGCACAGCGGGATCAGCTCGCTGGTCTTCTTGGCCGCCATGATGCCGGCGATGCGCGCCACGCCCAGCACGTCGCCCTTCTTCGCCGTGCCGGATGCGATCAGCGCCAGGGTGTCCGGCTGCATTTCGATGCGGCCGGCGGCCACGGCGACGCGGTGCGTGCCCGCCTTGGCGCCGACGTCGACCATGTGGGCCTGGCCCTGGGCGTCGAAATGGGTGAGCTGCGGGGTGTCGGGGTGCGGGTCGGCCATGGCAAACGGAAACAAACGGGGGTGAACGATGCGGCGCAATTGGGCATCATAGGCAGGTTGGTTTCCATTGCCCGTTTCCGCGTGAACGCCACCCGACCCGATTCCCGTGCCGCCGGCGCGCGCCGGCGCCGTCCGCTGCTGCGCCCGGCGCTGGTGCTCGGCCTGGCGCTGCTGGGCCTGGCCGGCGCTCCGGCACCGGCCCAGGTCGCCACGCCGCGCGGCCTGCCGTCGCTCGGCGATGCCGGCCAGATGACGACGCTGGAGGAGCGCAAGCTGGGCGACGCCATCATCCGCGAGCTGTATCGCGACCCGGACTACGTCGACGACGCCATCCTGGGCGACTACGTCGACGGGATCTGGCAGCGCCTGCGCGCCGGCGCGCGCGCGCGCGGCGAACTGCCGGCCGAGCTGGACGAGCGCTTTGCCTGGCAGGTGCTGCTCGGGCGCGACCGCACCATCAACGCCTTCGCCCTGCCGGGCGGCTATTTCGGCCTGCACCTGGGCCTGGTCGGCGTGGTCGGCTCGAGCGACGAGCTGGCGTCGGTGCTGGCGCACGAGATGAGCCACATCACGCAGCGCCACATCGCACGCATGCTGAGCCAGGAAAGCCGCCAGACGCCGATGCTGCTGGCCGCCATGGTGCTGGGCGCGCTGGCGGCAACCAGGAACCCGCAGGCCGGCGCCGCACTGGCGGTGGGCGGCCAGGCAGCGCTGATCCAGCAGCAGCTCAACTACTCGCGCGACATGGAGCGCGAGGCCGACCGCATCGGCTTCGGCATCCTGACGCAGGCCGGGTTCGCGCCGCAGGGCTTCGCCAGCATGTTCGAGAAGCTCCAGGCCGCCTCGCGCATCAACGACAACGGCGACTGGCCCTACCTGCGCAGCCATCCGCTCACCACCGAACGCATCGCCGACATGCAGCAGCGCCAGCAGGGCGTGCTCGCACGCGACCCGCCCGCCGCCGGGTCGTCCCAAGGCGGGCGAGCCCCCTCGGGGGGCAGCGCACCACGCGCAGCGGGGGAGCGTGGGGGCCAGAAAGTCCCCGCCGCCGGGCCGTCCCAAGGCGGGCGAGCCCCCTCGGGGGGCAGCGCACCACGCGCAGCGGGGGAGCGTGGGGGCCCAGATCTCGAAGCCCTGCTGCTGGCGGCGCGGGCGCGCGTGCTGTCGCGCCCGGGGGTGGACCTGCTGCGCACCTGGTCGACCGAGCCCGCGCATCCCGGCTTTGCCGACCTGCCGCTGGCGCGCCGCGCGGCAACGCTGTACGCCGCGGCACTGGCGCAGGCCAGCCTGCGCGAGCTGCCGCGTGCGCAGGCGCTGGCGCAGGAGCTGGCGCAGGAGCTGGGCCAGCTGGTCGCCGCCGATGCCCCGGCGCTGCGGCAGGCGCGCCTGCTGCAGGCCGAGCTGGCGCTGCAGGCCGGGCAGGACGCGCGCGCGCTGGAGCTGCTGAGCGAGCTGGATCGCGGCGGCGTTCCCACGCGTGCCGTGCTGCTGCTGCGCGCGCAAGCCCAGACACGCACTGGCGCGGCGCGCGAAGCGGAATCGGCGCTGCGCATCCGGGTCAGCGAGCATCCGCGCGATGCCGGGGCCTGGCTGGCGCTGGCGCAGGCCGAGCAGGCGCAAGGCCAGGCGCTGGCCGCACTGCGCGCCGAAGGCGAGGCGCGCATGGCCGAGATGGACTACCAGGGCGCGATCGATCGCTGGCGCGCCGCGCAGGAGCTGTCACGCCGGCCCGGCGGCAGCGCTGGCGACCTGATCGAGGCCAGCATCGTCGACACGCGCCTGCGCGAGGCCCAGGCAGCGCTCAAGCAGCAACAGCTCGACGAACAGAAGTGGCGCTGAACGCGCTCCGGCGGGCGGGTCGGCCATGACGAAATGACCTCGCGGCGCTTCACGCCCCCGAACGCCATGCCAAGGCTCGTAGTGGACGTCGGCGTTGTCCCCCTTTCCGGGGGAGCCCGCGCCGCGGCCCAGGGGATCAGTCGATCGCCCTGTCGATCAGCAGGCCCAGCGCGGAATACATCAGCGATCCCAGCAGCGCCGCGCCGAAGCCGCGCACGTGGAAGCCCGCCAGCAGGCCCGAGGCGGCCCAGAACATGAGGGCATTGATGACGAACAGGAACAGGCCGAGCGTGATCAGCGTGATCGGGATGGTCAGCACCACCAGCACCGGCCGCAGCAGCATGTTGAGCAGGCCGATCACCAGCGCCGCGACCAGCGCCGAGCCGAAGCTCGCCACCTGCACGCCGCTGTAGAGGTAGGCGATCAGCAGCAGGGCACAGGCCGAGAGCAACCATTTGACGATCAAGATCATGGCGTCAGCTTAGCCGAAAACTGCCGGTGCGCCAGGGCCTGGGCGATCGACGGGCGCGCCAGCCGCTGGCGGCGGCGCCGCGCCGTCATTCTTTCCCGGTTGCCTCGGACGGGAGTTCGTGAGACTGCACCGTTTCCTGCGCGGCTTGCGCCGGCGGGTCGCCGGCCCGGCGCCGGCGCGCCAGCCACCGGGCCAGGCCCAGCACGCCGGCGATGCACAGCACCGCCAGCGTCCAGCGCAGCGCCGTGGCCGGCGCCTCGCGCGGGCCGAACCAGTGGGCCAGCAGCGGCTCGCCGCTGATCATCGACGCCGCCGTCCACGCCAGCACCGCCGCGCCGAGCTGGATGATGGCCGGGAAGCGCTCGACCAGCCTGAGTACCAGGGTCGAGCCGAACACCACGATCGGCACGCTGACCAGCAGGCCGATGATGACCAGGTCCATCGCGCCATGTGCCGCGCCGGCCACGCCCAGCACGTTGTCGATGCCCATCAGCGCGTCGGCCACGACGATGGTGCGCATGGCACCCCAGAAGGTGCTGGCGGCCGGGCCGTGCCCGTCCTCGTCCGAGCCGGTATCGGCCAGCAACTGGTACGCGATCCACAGCAGGCCCAGGCCCCCGAGCGCCATCAGGCCGGGGATCTTCAGCAGCCAGACCACGACCAGGGTCATCAGCGTGCGCACGCCGATCGCGCCCACCGTGCCCCAGATGATGGCCCTTTTCTGCAGGTGCACCGGCAGGCCGCGCGCCGCCAGGGCAATGACGATGGCGTTGTCGCCGGCCAGCACGAGGTCGATCAGGATGATGGCCGCGAGGGCGGACCACCAGGGGGCGGACATGAATTCCATGGGAGCAGCTCCAGCTTCACGGGTTCGAACGGCAATCCGGCCCGGTGCGTGCCGGATCGAACCCTGGGCTGCCCGCCTGCATCCGGCAGGCGATGGACTTGCAGCAAGACCGCGTGACTTCGATCAAACACGCCCCCGGCGGGGGCTTGATCGAAGGTCTTGCTCGGCCACGGCAGCCAGCCTGCGCTGGTCCATGGCCCGCCGCCCCGGAAGCTCTCGGATGATGGGCACCCGCGCTTCGTACTGACGAGACGGCGATGCCGCGCTGGGTGGCGGGTGCGAACACCTGCCGCGCGGCGAGGGAGCTACTCCCCTTCAAACAGCCTTCGATTAGAACACACGCAGCCGCGCCGGGCAACCATCGAGCACCGGTTTGCGCCATCCAGCACAATCCGGCAACCCGGCTCCGGAGCGTTCCCACGATCCGCGTCGTCGCCCTCATCACCGCCAAGCCCGGCCTGCGCGCCCAGGTGCTGGAGGCCTTCGCCGCAAATCGTCCGGCCGTGCTGGCCGAGTTGGGGTGCCTCGAATACCAGGCCACCGTCGACGCCGCCGGCCTGCCGCCGTCGAAGGGCAGCCTCGGCGAGGACTGCTTCGCCATGATCCAGTGCAGTGTTTCGCCCTGCCAGGTGCTTATGGCGACTCGCCCTGCGGGAAGCCAGAAAAAGGCCTGCGGCGGCGTTGCAGTTCTTGCCAAGGCCCACCACCAGCATTGCCTGCGAACTGCGCCTTGCCACAAGCCTTTTTCCGGCTTCCATAAGTGCCTGGCAAGGCGAAAAACTGCACCAGAGTGGGCCACGCTGGCCGACCTGCAGGCCCATGCTGCCTCGCCCCACATGCAGGCCTACGGCGCGCAGACGCGCGACTGGCTGGCGAGCCGCGTGATCCACGTGCTCGAGCCCGCATAAGCGGGCAGCTGAACGAAAAAGGCGCGCCCTTGGGCGCGCCTCGTGCCGGGTGGCGTCGGCTTACTTCTTGACCATCACCCGCACCAGGTCCAGGCAGCGGTTGGAGTAGCCCCACTCGTTGTCGTACCAGCTCACCAGCTTGACGAAGGTATCGTCCAGCGCGATGCCGGCTTCGGCGTCGAAGATGGAGGAGCGCGCGTCGTGGCGGAAGTCGGTGGCCACGACCTTGTCCTCGGTGTAGCCCAGGATCCCCTTGAGCTTGCCTTCGCTCTGCGCCTTCATCTCGGCCTTGATCTCGTCGTAGGTGGCGGGCTTCTCCAGCTCGACCGTCAGGTCGACGACCGAGACGTCCGATGTCGGCACGCGGAAGCTCATGCCGGTGAGCTTCTTGTTGAGCGACGGGATCACGCGCCCCACGGCCTTGGCGGCACCGGTGCTGCTGGGGATGATGTTTTCCAGGATGCCGCGGCCGCCGCGCCAGTCCTTGTTCGAAGGGCCGTCCACGGTCTTCTGCGTGGCGGTGGCGGCGTGCACGGTGGTCATCAGGCCGCGCTTGATGCCCCACTTGTCGTGCAGCACCTTGGCCACCGGGGCCAGGCAGTTGGTGGTGCAGCTGGCATTGCTGACGATGGCCTCGCCGGCGTACTGGTCGTCGTTGACGCCGACCACGAACATGGGGGTGTCGTCCTTGCTGGGCGCGCTCATCATCACCTTCCTGGCGCCGGCGTCGAGGTGCTTCTGCGCTGCCTCCTTGGTCAGGAACAGGCCGGTCGCCTCGATCACCACCTCGGCGCCGACCTCGCCCCACTTCAGGTTAGCCGGGTCCTTCTCGGCCGTCAGGCGGATGCGCTTGCCGTTCACGATCAGGGTGTGGCCGTCGACCGCGATGTCGCCCTGGAACACGCCGTGCACGCTGTCGTACTTGAGCATGTAGGCCAGGTAGTCGGGCTCGAGCAGGTCGTTGATGGCGACGACCTCGATGTCCTGGTGATGGGCCACCGCAGCGCGAAACACCATGCGCCCGATGCGCCCGAAGCCGTTGATGCCGATCTTGATGGTCATGGGGATTTCCTCGTTGCTAAAAAATCAATAGCTGTCCGCGCTTGTTCACCAAGCGCCACACCTCTGTTCGATGCCGAAAACTGAACATCCATGCGCAGAGGACGCAGAGATTTCGCAGAGGACGCAAAAGAAGAATTCAAAGGTTTTTTCTGCGTCCTCTGCGAGTCCTTGGCATCCTTTGCGCATGGGAGTTCATGCGGGGCCTCAGCTCCGCGCCAGCACGGTGCGCACCGTGTCGGCGACGTTCTCGGGGGTGAAGCCGAAGTACTCGAGCAGGGCGCCGGCGGGCGCCGACTCGCCGAAGCGGTCGATGCCGATCACCGCCGCGCAGCCGTACTTCCACCAGCCGTCGGTGACGCCCATCTCGACGGCGATGCGCGGCACGCCGTCGGGCAGCACCGACCACTTGTAATCCATGTCCTGGCGGTCGAAGACGGTGGTGCTGGGCATGGAGACCACGCGCACCGCGATCCGGTCGCGTGCCAGCAGCTCCTGCGCCTTGAGGGCGAGCGACACCTCGGAGCCGGTGGCGATCAGCACGGCCTGCGCCTTCCTGTCCAGGCCGACCTCGCTGGGTTCGGCCAGCACGTAGGCACCGCGCGCGATGTCGCCCAGGTCGCTCTTGGGCGCGTAGGGCAGGTTCTGGCGCGACAGCAGCAGGGCAGTGGGTCGATCTGCGCTTTGCAGCGCGCAGGCCCAGGCCACGGCGGTCTCGGCCGTGTCGGCCGGGCGCCAGACCTCCAGGCCAGGGATCAGGCGCAGGCTGGCGGCCTGCTCCACCGGCTGGTGCGTGGGGCCGTCCTCGCCCAGGGCGACCGAGTCGTGCGTGAGCACGTGGATCACGCGCTGCTTCATCAGCGCCGCCATGCGGATGGCGTTGCGGCTGTAGTCGGAAAACGTCGCGAAGGTGCCGCCGTAGGGGATGAAGCCGCCGTGCAGGGCGAGGCCGTTCATGATCGCGGCCATGCCGAATTCGCGCACGCCGTAGTTGATGTGGCGCCCGCCGCGGCCCCCGGCGTCACGCACCACCTCGCCCGCGAGGTCGATGCGCAGCGCCGGCGTGTGGCTGGTGTGGGTCAGGTTGGAGCCCGTCAGGTCGGCGCTGCCGCCCAGCAACTCGGGCAGCCGGGCCGTGAAGTGCTCGAGCGCAAGCTGGCTGGCCTTGCGCGTGGCCACGGTCTCGGCCTTGGCGTGGGCGTCGACAGCGGCATCGACGGCGACCTGGTGGAAGTCCCTTGGCAGCGCGCCGGCCATGCGGCGCGTGAACTCGGCGGCCAGCTCGGGATGTGCCTGGGCGTAGGCGGCAAAGACCTGGTTCCAGGCAGCCTCGGCGCGGGTACCGGCGGCCTTGGCGTCCCAGTCGGCGTAGACGTCGGCCGGGATCTCGAACGGCGGATGGTCCCAGCCCAGCGCGGCGCGCGTGAGCGCGACCTCGCCCTCGCCGAGCGGCTCGCCGTGCGCCTTGGCCGTGTCCTGGCGGTTCGGGCTGCCCTTGCCGATGTGGGTCTTGCAGATGATCAGGGTGGGCTGGGTGGCGCTTTCACCGGCGTCCTCGATGGCGCGGCTGACGGCATCCACGTCGTGGCCGTCGACCGGGCCGATCACGTTCCACTGGTAGGCGGCAAAGCGGCGCGCCACGTCGTCGACGAACCAGGGCGAGATCTGGCCGTCGATGCTGATGCCGTTGTCGTCGTACAGCGCCACCAGCTTGTTCAGCTTCCAGGCGCCGGCCAGCGCGCAGGCCTCGTGGCTGATGCCCTCCATCAGGCAGCCGTCGCCCAGGAACACCCAGGTGCGGTGGTCGACCACGGCGTGGCCGGGGCGGTTGAACTCGGTCGCCAGCAGCTTCTCGGCCAGCGCCATGCCGACCGCGTTGGCCAGGCCCTGGCCGAGCGGACCGGTGGTGGTCTCGACGCCGGGCGTCACGCCGACCTCGGGGTGGCCGGCGGTCTTGCTGTGCAACTGGCGAAAGTCCTTCAGCTCCTGCAGCGGCAGCGGATAGCCGGTCAGGTGCAGCAGGGCGTACAGCATCATCGAGCCGTGGCCATTGGAGAGCACGAAGCGGTCCCGGTTGGCCCAGTGCGGGTTGGTCGGGTTGTGTCGCAGGTGGCGGCTCCACAGCGCCACCGCCATCTCGGCCATGCCCATCGGCGCGCCGGGGTGGCCGGACCTGGCTTGCTGGACGGCATCCATGGCCAGCGCGCGGATCGCGTTGGCCATGCGGGAGGTGTTTGCCATGGGGCGGCTCCGGGAGGGCAGTGCTGGGATGGGTAAACGGCTGATTTTACCGGGCCTCGCATGGCGCACGGACCGTCGGTGATTGACCGTGTGGCGGCTGCCGGCGGGCGCCTGGGTGCCTGCTTCGCAGCCCCGGGGCGCGCGGACTGGAGCCTGGCGAACTGCGGCGGCCCGCCGGGTCGCGCGTCGCGATCGCCCCGCACGGGTCGTCCTGGTGCAAGATCGCGGGATGGAATCCGAAATCGAACACGCGGCGCCTGCCGGCTTTCACCCCCTGGTTGCCGGGGGCGAGTTCATCCGTGTCAACGGCCCGCTCTACCTGCGCCACGAGGGCGCCGACGTGCGCTTCGGCCTGCGCGTGGCGGCGCGCCACTGCAACCCCATGGGCGTGCTGCACGGCGGCATGACGGCGAGCTTCTGCGACATGCTGATCCCGCTGTCGGTGCACCGCAAGCACCCCGAGCTGGGGCGGCGCTTCCTGCCCACGATCAGCCTGCAGGTGGACTACCTGGCCCCGGCGCCGCTGGGCTGCTGGCTGGAGGGCACGGCCGAGCTGTTGCGTGCGACGCGAACCCTGGTCTTTGCCCAGGGCCTGGTGACGGCCGACGGCGTGCCGTGTGCGCGCGCCAGCGGGGTGTTCAAGATCGGACCGGAGTTTCCGGACGGGCTCGAACCCTGACGCTGCCGCCCGGCGCGCCGCTGCCATCGCGCAAGGCCAGGAACTCGCCATGAAAGCGGACCCGAAGGTGCTGGCGCACCTGAACGAATACCGGTCGTTCGAGCTGGCCGGGCACCGGCAGTACCTGCTGCACGGTGCGCTGTGCCGGCACTTCGGTGGCGGCGCTGCTGGCGCTGGACCGCGACCTGGTGACCGAGGCGGTCGAGGAGCTGCGCCGGGGCGTCACGCAGTGCGAGCACAGCGGCGACCATGCCAGCCGCGCGCTGCCGGTGGAGATGCTGGACGACGAGGGGCGCCACCTGGACTGGCTCGACACCGAACGGGGGGCTGCTCGACAGGCTGGGGCCGGCGCGCTGCCTGCAGGCGCAGTTCGATTGAACTCAAGGCGGCAGTTGGATGCGCCCGTCCGTGCTGCTGTGGGCGCGTCATCGAGGGGTGGCCTGGGCTTCCGACAGGATGAGGCGCAACAGGTTGCGGCTGTGCGCGCCGAAGTGGCGCATCAGCGTGGCGATGCTGGCTTCCAGCGTCGGCTTCGCCTGCGGGCCGCGCTGCGCCACCTCGGCCATCAGGTCGATGCCGCCGGCGTGCACGCCGAAGTCAAAGCCAGGGTCGTCCACGTAGCCGGACGGCACGCTGGCGAGCAGCTGCGCCGTCACCGCCTCGCCGGCTTCGTGCGCTTCGCCGCCAATGGTGTCCCGCAGCGTGGTGTCGCTCCAGGCGCCGTAGCCGGCGTCGCCGCGGGTGTCGTGCAGCGCCTGCTCCAGCGGGCCGGGCTGGCGCGCGCGGGCGCTGGCCTGGATCATCTGGCTCTCGTAGCGCTCCAGCACGAAATGGCGGTTCGACAGCAGCACCACCATGTCATCCTTGCGGCCGGGCATGCCGAGCGCGGCGAGCAACTGGATGCCGATCAGCCGCGCCGCGGAAAAGCGCGGCGCCAGGCTGGCGTGGTAGGGCTGGGTGAGGTCCTGTGCGTAGTGCAGCGCCAGCCCGGCGAAGCGCCAACCCCAGTAGGGGTGGCCGGTGCGAAACGCCAGCGCCGACAGCGTGCGGTACTGGTGCAGGCGCAGCCGCGGGTAGGTGCGCTTGAGAAAACCGGCGGCCGCGTAGATGATGGCCGACTCGTGCCAGTAGCCCATGTGGAACGGTGCCTGGGTGGCGAAGTCGAGCGCCGGATTGCCGAACGGCAGCTTGCCGAAGGCGAAGCGCGGGCCCCAGCCGGACGGGCTGTCGTCCCACAGGTTGACGTCCATGCCGTAGTCGGGCTCGTCGCTGGCGGAGGCCAGCACCGCCAGCGGCGCCACCTTCGCGCCGGCGCGCAGGCGCACGAAGCGGTGCCGCTCGCCATCCTTCTCGCGCAGCGGCAGGGCACTGACGGCGTCGTGCGGCATCGGTTCGGCGCTCGGGTCCGGGCCCCAGGGATCCGGCTGCAGGTAGAGCGCCAGCCGGCTTTCGGGTGAGACGCGCAGCGCCATCAGGAAGGCGCGACGCAGCGCCTGCGGACCCTGCTGCGCCACGGCGGGGTCGAAGCGCAGCGCGGCCGGCAGCGGCGGGTAGTGCTCGATGTGGGCGTGCGCCCAGGCGTCCTGCGCGTCCAGCAGGGCGGCGATCGGCTGGGCCTGGGCGGCCAGGAAGTCCTCAAGCGGCTCGGCCGTCACCGCTGGCGCCTGCGTCACCTCGGGCATCTGTTCGAAGGCGCGGTAGGTCGCCAGGGCGTGATTGCTCCAGGCCCGGGCCGGGCTGGCGGCCAGCAGGGCCAGGGCAGCGGCGATCAGCAAGTGTTTCATGGAAAGGGCCCATCAATCGCGTGAAGGGTAACCGGTGATGGCGCGAATGTCGCGGTACAGCGGCTGCAGGCGCCGGTACATGCGCCGATAGACGCGGCGATAGAGCTGCTCGTAGGTGCGCGCGTGTTCGGGCTCGGGCTGGAACACCCGGCCCACGCGCGTCATGGCGGCCACGGCACGGGCGAAGTCGGGGTGCAGGCCCAGGCCGACGCTGGCGACGATGGCCGCGCCCAGGCCGCTGGTCTCTACCAGGTGCGGGCGCTCGGCCGGCCGGTTGAACACATTGGCGGTGATCTGCAGCGCGGCGTCGCTCTGCGCGCCGCCGCCGGCCACGCGCACGCGCTGGATCGGCGTGCCGCTGCGCTGCTCGATGCGCTCGGTCGCCTCGCGCAGCGCATAGGCCAGGCCCTCGAGGATGGCGCGGTACAGGTGGGCGCGCGTGTGCACGTCGCCGAAGCCGATGATGGCGCCCTTGGCCTCGGGGCCGGGGCGCTTGATGCCGGGGTTCCAGAACGGCTGCAGCGTCAGGCCCTGGGCGCCGGGCGGCACGGCGCTGACGAGTTCGTCGAACAGCGTCTCGGGCGCCACGCCGCGTGCGCGCGCCAGCAGTTCCTCGTGCTGGCCGAACTGCTCGCGAAACCAGCGCACCAGCCAGAAGCCGCGCGTGATCTGCACCTCGGGGTTGTAGTGCCCCGGCACGGCCGCCGGATAGGGCGGGATGAAGCGCGTTGCCTCCAGGTAGCGCGCCGTGGTGATCGCGGCGGTGGCGGCGGTGCCGTAGGACAGGCAGGCCAGCTCCGGCGCGAGGCACCCCGCGCCCAGCACCTCGCAGGCCTTGTCTGCGGCACCGGCAAGCACCGGCAGGCCGGCCGGGATGCCGGTGGCCCGCGCCGCCTCGGCGCTGACGCGGCCCAGCACGGCGCCGGCCGGCAGCAGCTCGGGCAGCATGGCGCGGCGCACCGGTAGCGCGTGCCACTTCCAGTCGTACGGCGCGGCCCAGCGCCCACGCCGGTAGTCGAACGGCACGTAGCCGACCTGCGAGCCCACCGAATCGGCCAGGCGCCCGGTCAGGCGCCAGTTCAGGTAGCCTGACAGCAGCAGGAAGTGGGCGGTGCGCGCCCAGGTATCGGGCTGGTGCTGGGCGATCCAGTTGGCCTCGGCCTCGTGCTGGAAGTGGCGCACCGCGCCGCGCATGCCGATCACCGCCAGCGCGGCCTCCCAATGCCACGGCAGGCGTGGCGCGTGAGCGGCGCGCCGCTGGTCGAGCCAGATCATCGACGGGCGCGTCGCCTGCAGCGCTGCATCCAGCGTCACCGGCACGGCGCGCTGAGTCGTCAGCACCACGCCGGCGATGCGGTCCCGCGAAGTGTCGGCGCCTGCCCAGAGCTGCTGGCAGGCGGCGCACAGATGCCGCCAGAAAGCATCGGGGTCGCATTCCATCCAGCCCGGCTCGGGCGCGCGGTAGCTGTCGATGCGGACCTGACCCCGCGCCAGCAGCTGGCCCTGCAGGTCGAACAGCAGGGCACGCACGCTTTGCGTGCCGCAGTCGATGGCGAGCAGTCGCGGGGCGGTCATGCGCGGGGCGGCTGGATGCTCGCGGTCGCCGGGCACTCAAGCCATGCGGGCGCGCAGCAACTTGGCGCACAGGGCCTGCATGCCGGCGCGGGTGCTGCCGTTGTGCGCGGTCGGGTGGTCGGCGGGGGTGTCCATCGCCCCGGATGATAGGGCGCGCGGCCGCTGCCGTTACAGTGGCGGGATGGTGGGTCCAGCCTGTTATTCAACGTGACGGCCCTGCGCGCCCTGATCCTGGCCGCCGGCCGCGGCGAGCGCATGCGGCCGCTCACCGATGCCACGCCAAAGCCGCTGCTGATGGTGCGCGACAAGCCGCTGCTGCAGTGGTGGCTGGAGGCGCTGCAGCACAGCGGCTGCAGCGAAGTGGTGATCAACACCGCGTGGCTGGGCGAACAGGTCGAGCACTGGGCCACGCGCTGGCAGGCGGGACACGCTGCAACGCCGCGGTTGCGTTTTTCACCCGAGGGACGCGACTTCGGCCATGCGCTGGAGACGGCAGGCGGCATCGCGCGCGCACTGCCCTGGCTGGCGCCGCAGGGCGGCGACGCATTCATGGTGGTGGCGGGGGACATCTTCGCGCCGGGCTTTCGGCTGGCCCCCGACACCGTGGCACGCTTCACCGCTGGCGGCAAGCTCGCGCACCTGTGGCTGGTGCCGAATCCGCCGCACAAGCCGCAGGGTGACTTCGGGCTGGACGCCGATGGCTTGCTGGCCAACCTGCCGGAGCTTGATCCCGTGGCCGCGCCGGCGGGGACTGCCCACACCTTTGCCGCCATCGGGCTCTATCGCCGCAGCCTGTTCGAGCTGCCGTGGTGCGACATCCCGCCTGGCAACCGGCTGGGCGTGGCGGCGCGGCTGGCGCCGCTGCTGCGCAAGGCGGCAGCGGTGGGCCTGGTCAGCGCCGAGCTGTATGAGGGGCCCTGGGCCGACGTCGGCACGCCCGAGCGGCTGGCGCGGCTGAACGCCGGCGGCACCGCGGCGGACACGACCGCCGCCTGACCGCAGGCGGCCGTTCGCCATGGCCGAGCCGGTGAGCCGGTTCGGCCGCGTGGCCGCGGGCACCGGGCTGCAGCCCTGGGCATCGACCAGCCAGGGGCGGCCCCAGGGCAGGGCCAGGGTGTCGGGGCCGAACAGGACGCCGAAGTGGACGGCCGCGCCGAGCCGCGTCAGCGGCTGGCACCAGCCGGCGACACTGCGGGCGCCCATTTCGAGCAGGCGCATCGGCGGGGGCGGCGCATCCCGCGCGTTCGATGCTACGCTCGCGGGCCGGGACGTACTGGCGGATGCCGCGCGTCCGACGGCCTGTGAAGGAGATGGACCAGCAGCCCGAACCCAGCCTGCACGGCACCGTGGTGCGGATCCGCGGCGACGTCGTCGACGTGCGCTTTGCCGCCGGCGCGCCGCGCATCCAGGACCTGCTGCGCGCCGGCGAGCTGCCGCTGCAGGTGGCGCTGCTGCTGGACCAGGACACGGTGCGCTGCATCGCACTGGCGCCGGTGCGCGGCCTGGCGCTGGGCGAGGCGGTGGTGGCCACGGGCGGGCCGATCCAGGTGCCGGTGGGCGAGGCGGTGCTGGGCCGGGTGCTGGACGTGTTCGGCGCACCGCTGGACGAGCAGCCGCCGCCGGCGGCCACGCAGACGCGCTCGATCCACCAGGCGCCGCCGCCGCTGGCCGAGCGCGTGGTGCACGGCGCGGTGCTTGAGACCGGCATCAAGGCGATCGACCTGCTGGCGCCGATCGAGCGCGGCGGCAAGACCGGGCTGTTCGGCGGCGCCGGCGTCGGCAAGACGGTGCTGATCAACGAGCTGATCCACAACACGGTGCAGCACTACCGCGGCGTGAGCCTGTTCTGCGGCATCGGCGAGCGCTCGCGCGAGGCCGAGGAGCTGTATCGCGAGATGGGCGAGGCCGGCGTGCGCGACAAGACGGTGATGGTGCTGGGCCAGATGAACGAGGTGCCGGGCGTGCGCTTCCTGGTCGGGCACACGGCGCTGACCATGGCCGAGCACTTTCGCGACGCGCTGCGCCAGGACGTGCTGCTGCTGATCGACAACGTGTTCCGCTTCGTGCAGGCGGGCGCCGAGGTCTCGGGCCTGCTGGGCAACATGCCGTCGCGCGTGGGCTACCAGCCGACGCTGGCGACCGAGCTGGCGGCGCTGCAGGAGCGCATCACCTCGACGCGCTCGGGCGCCATCACCTCGGTGCAGGCGGTCTACGTGCCGGCCGACGACTTCACCGACCCGGCGGCGGTGCACATCTTCTCGCACCTGTCGGCCTCGGTGGTGCTGTCGCGCAAGCGCGCCAGCGAGGGCCTGTATCCCGCGGTGGACCCGCTCGCCTCCAGCTCGGTCATGCTGACGCCGGCGGTGGTCGGGCAGCGCCACTACGACGTGGCGCGCGCGGTGCGGCGCACCCTGGCCGAATACGAGGAGCTGCGCGACATCATCGCCATGCTGGGTCTGGACGAGTTGTCCACCGCCGACCGCGCGGTGGTGGCGCGGGCGCGCCGGCTCGAGCGCTTCCTGACCCAGCCCTTCCACGTGGCCGAGATGTTCAGCGGCATGGCCGGCCAGCACGTGCCCATCGAGGACACGCTGCGCGGCTGTGAGATCATCCTCGAAGGCAGCCGGTTCGAGGACGACGAGGCGGACTACTACATGATTGGCGCGCTGGAACCCCGGAGGCGCGCGGCGTGAGCGGCGCCGCGCTGATGCACGTGAGCCTGCGCGTGCCGACGCGCCTGGTGTTCGAGGGCGCCGCCAGCCGGCTGCAGGCGGTCGGCCCCGAGGGAGCGTTCGGCCTGCTGCCGCGGCACACCGACTGGGTGGCGTCGCTGCTGCCCTCGGTGCTGGTGCTGGCGGACGGGGCCGGCGTCGAGCGCTTCTTCGGCATCGACCACGGCCTGCTGGTCAAGCATGGCCGCCAGGTCGACATCGCGGTGCGGCGCGCGGTGCCGGGCGACGACCTGGCGACGCTGTCGCAGACCGTGGCCCGGACCTTCGAGCAGGTGGCCGACGAGGAGCGCGTGGCGCGCACCGCGCTGTCGCGCCTGGAGAGCGGCATCCTGCGCCAGCTCGGCGAACTGCGAAAGCCCGTGCCATGACCCTAAATCCGGCAGTTGGCCGTTTGTGAACTTGTCGAAAGCCGCATGAACATTGAGCTTGGCTGTCTTGATCACGCTCACCGGTTGGGTGAGTGCACTATGCACCCGCCAGCACCACCCGCGCCGCGCCAGGCGGCGTTGCTCGTCGTGGCGCACACCAGTGCGCGGCCTCCTCGCGTCTTGCCTGGCACGCCGCGGGCGGCGCTGGCGGGCGCATCCAACTGCCGGATTTAGGATGACGCCCGCCAACGGATCCCCGCAGGAGCGCATTCGCCGCGACGCCGAACGCATGGCGCGCGCGCGCCGGCGCGCGCCGTTCAGCCCGCTGTCCGGGCTAGGCGTGTTCGGCGTCATCGGCTGGTCGGTGGCGATCCCGACCGTGGGCGGCGCGCTGCTGGGGGCCTGGCTGGACCGCGTGGCGCCGCAGAAGTTCTCGTGGACGCTGGCGCTGATCCTGGGCGGGCTGGTGGTCGGCGTGATCGTGGCCTGGGACTGGGTGGCGCGCGAAAACCGCCGCACCGAGCGCGAGCAGCAGGACGCGGCCGGGCCGGAGGTGCCGCATGATTGAATTCGACGCGCACGCCCTGCTGATCGGCCTGGCGCTGGGGCTGCCGGCCAGCGCGCTCTACTTTGCCGGCCTGGCCTGGGGCCTGCGGCGCGCGCTGAAGTCGCGCGCGCCCGGCACGCTGCTGCTGCTGAGCTTCCTCGCGCGTGCCGCCCTGCTGCTGGGGCTGGCGCTGTGGGCCCTGCGGCTGGGGCCGCCGCTGTGGCTGCTGGCGGGCTACCTGGCGGCCTTCGTGCTGGTGCGGCAGGTGGCGGTGCGGCGCGCGCGCGCCGTGGCAACGGACTGAGGACGGAGCGCGAGGCCGGCCATGCAACTGACCCCCGACGCCACCGTGCTGCTGGAGCTGGGCGCGTTCCGGCTCAACGCCACCATCGTCAACACCTGGATCGTGATGGCGCTGCTGGTGGGCGTGTCCTGGCTGGTCACGCGCAACTTGCGGCCCGACGCGCCGCCCGGGCGCTGGCGCAACGCGCTGGAGACGCTGGTGCTGCTGATCGAGGGGCAGATCCGCGCCATCACGCACAGCGCGGTGCGGCGCGTGATGTACTTGGCCGGCACGCTGTTCCTGTTCATCGCCACCGCCAACCTGCTGGGCGTGATCCCGGGCTTTGCCGCGCCCACCGGCTCGCTCTCGACCACGGTGGCGCTGACGCTGGCGGTGCTGCTGGCGGTGCCGGGCTTCGCCATGGCCGAGCGCGGCTGGACCGGCTATCTGCGGCACTTGGCGCAGCCGACCTGGGTGCTGCTGCCGTTCAACATCCTGGGCGAGCTATCCAAGGGCGTGTCGCTGTCGATCCGCCTCTACGGCAACGTCATGAGCGGCGCCGTCATCGCCGCCATCCTGCTGGGCATCGCCCCGTTCTTCTTCCCGGTGGTGATGAACCTGTTCGGCCTGCTCGTGGGCCTGATCCAGGCCTACATCTTCGCCATCCTGGCGGCGGTCTACATCTCCTCGGCCCTGTCCGACGAGCCGCCGCGCATCGACCCGGAGGATCCTGCATGAACGAACTGACCATCGTGGCCCTGATTTCCATCATCACCGCCGGCCTGACGGTGGCCATCGGCTCCTTTGGCGCCGCCCTGGGCGAGGGGCGCGCGGCGGCGGCAGCGATGAGCGCCATCGCGCAGCAGCCCGACGCCGCGCCGGCGCTGTCGCGCACGCTGTTCGTCAGCCTGGCGATGGTCGAATCCTCGGGCATCTACTGCTTCGTGGTGGCGCTGATCCTGATCTTCGCCAATCCGTTCTGGGACGCCGTCAAGCCGGTCGTCGGGGGCTGAGCGCCATGTCGGTGGACTGGATCACGGTGGTCGCGCAGCTGGCCAACTTCCTGCTGCTGGTGTGGCTGCTGCGGCGCTTCCTGTACCGGCCGATCCTGGCCGGCATCGATGCGCGCGAGGCCGAGATCGCGCGCCGCATGGCCGCGGCCGACGAGGCGCGCGAGCGCGCGCAGGCGGCCGAGCAGCGCTTTCGGCGCCAGGTCGAGCACAGCGTCGCCGAACAGGACCAGGTCGTGGCCGAGGCGCTGCAGGCCACCGAGCAGCAGCGCGCGCAGCTCATGGCCGAGGCGCGCAGCGAGCTCGAACGCCAGCGCCGCGCCTGGCAGGCGCACCTGGCGCACGAGCGCGACGAGTTCATGCAGCGCCTGCGCGGCGCCGGTGCGCTGACCCTGCTGGAGCTCACGCGCAAGGCGCTGCACGATCTCGCCGACGAGGAACTGGAGGCCGCGATCGCACGCCAGCTCGGCCGGCGCCTGGCGGCGATGGACGCCGAGCTGCGCGCCGCCGTCGGAGCCAGCCGGCAGGCGCGCCTGAGCACGCACGCGCCGCTGGCCGCGACGCAGCAGCAGGCGCTGCAGGCCGCGCTGGCGCCGCTGCTGCCAGGGGTGGCGCTGGACTTCGTCGTCGATGCCGGGCAGGCGCCGGGCGTGGTGCTGCAGGCCGGCGGCGCGCGCGTGGCCTGGACGGTGGACAGCTACATGGACGAGTTCGATGCCGCCCTGATGCAGGACCAGGCCGCCAGCCTGGCGGCGCAGCTGCAGCGCCATGACGCCTGAGCCCGCGCCGGGCCGCGACCCGGCCGCCGCGCCGGACGCCGACCAGGCCTTCGAGCGCTGGCGCCGGGCGCTGCTGGAGACGCCGACGCCGGCCCCGCTGCTGACCGAGGCCGGCCGCGTCACCGAGGTCGGCAACGGCGTGGCCATCGTCAGCGGCCTGGCGCGCGCGCTGGCCGACGAGCTGGTGGCCTTTGCCGGGGGCGTGCACGGCCTGGTGCTGGATCTGGAACCGGGGCGCCTGGGCGTGGTGCTGCTCGGGCCGTCGCAGGCGGTTGCGTCGGGCGAGGCGGTGCACCGCACGAGCCGGGTGGCCAGCGTGCCGGTGGGCACGCAGCTGCTCGGGCGCGTGGTGGATGCGCTCGGGCGCCCGCTCGATGGCGGTGCGCCGCTGACGAGTGCGGCGCGGCGCCCGGTGGAATGCAGTGCGCCGCGGCTGCTGGAGCGCGCGCCGGTGTCGCGTCCGCTGGCCACCGGCATCAAGGTGGTGGACGCGGCGATCCCGGTCGGCCTGGGCCAGCGCCAGCTCATCATCGGCGACCGCCAGACCGGCAAGACCTCGCTTGCCGTGGACGCCATGCTGAACCAGCGGCGCACGGACGTGCTGTGCATCTACTGCGCCATCGGCCAGCGCGGCGACGCCGTGGCGCGCGTCATCGGCGCCCTGCGCACGGGCGGCATGCAGGAGCGCAGCATCGTCGTGCACGCCGGCGACGAGGAAGCGCCGGGCCTGGCCTACCTCGCGCCCTATGCCGCCATGAGCATGGCCGAGCATTTCGCCGCCCAGGGGCGCGACGTGCTGCTGGTGCTGGACGACATGACGCACCACGCACGCGCCTACCGCGAGCTGTCGCTGCTGCTGCGCCGACCGCCCGGGCGCGAGGCCTTCCCGGGCGACATCTTCTACCTGCACGCGCGCCTGCTGGAGCGCGCCGGCCAGCGCGGCGAGCGGCTGGGTGGCGGCTCGATCACGGCGCTGCCGGTGGTCGAGACCGAGGCCGAGAACCTGTCGGCCTACATCCCGACCAACCTGATCTCCATCACCGACGGGCAGATCTACCTGTCGCCGCGCCAGGTGCGCAAGAACCAGTTCCCAGCCGTGGACCTGGGCCTGTCGGTGTCGCGCGTCGGCGGCAAGGCGCAGAACAAGGCGCTGCGCGAAGTCGCGGGCAGCCTGCGCGTGACGCTGTCGCAGTTCGAGGAGCTGGAAGAGTTCGCGCGCTTCGGCACGCGGCTGGACGAGGGCGCGCGCGCACGCCTGGCACGCGGCGGCGCCGTGCGTGCCGCGCTGCGCCAGCGCGAGCGCGACCCCATGCCGACGCTGGAGCAGCTGGCGGTGCTGGTGGCGGCGATGGAAGGCCTGCTCGATGCCTGCCCCGAGGCGCTGTGGTTCGAGGCCGTGGACCGCCTGCGCACGGCAGCGCCGCGGCAGCTGGCGCAGGTCGAGCAGCGCATCGCCGGCAACCAGGCGCTCACGGCCGAGGACCGCCAGGCCATCGCCGCCGCGGCGCGTGCCAGCCTGTACGGCCTGTTCGACGGCGCCGGCCTGCCCGGAGCGTCCTGATGGCGCAGGCGCTGGAGCAGCTGGCGCGCCAGCAGCAGACATTGGCCGGCATTGCCGGCGTGGTGCGCACCATGAAGTCGCTGGCAGCGGTGAACGCCGCACCCTACGAGCGCGCCGCCAGCGCGATCGAGGCCTGGCGCCAGACCGTGCGCCGCGGCTTTGCCGCCTATGCCTGGCGCATGGGCGAGCCGGTGCCGTCCGATCCGGCGCCGGCGCATTGCGACATCGTGGCCGTGTTCGGCTCCGACCACGGCTTCTGCGGCAACCACAACAGCGCCGTGGCGCAGATGCTGCAGCGCGCGCGCGCCATGGCCGGTACCCGGCCCCCCGTGGTGCTTTGCGTGGGCGCGCGCATGGCGGCCGCGCTGCAGGAGCACGGCATCGCCGTCACCGCGCTGCTGATGCCGCCGGCCTCGGCCGACGGCATCGGGCGCGTGGCCGGCGAGGTCGTGGCCCTGGTGGAGCGGCACAGCCGCGGCCGGCCGCTGGCGCGGCTCGCGGTCAAGCTGGCCTTCATGCGCCGCGCCGCGCACGGCAGCCGCGCGCCCGTGCTGGCTACCCTGCTGCCGCTGCCGCCGGCCCTGCTGCAGCGGCCGCGGCGCTGGCCCGGCCCGGCGCTGCCGGACTTCGCCGGCCCGCCGCAGGCCGTGCTGGCAGCGCTGGTGCGCGCCCACCTGTTCGCCAGCGTGTTCCACGCCTCGGCCGAGGCCATGGTGACCGAGAACGCCGCCCGCCTGGCCCGCATGCAGCAGGCCGAGCAGGCGCTGGACGAGCGCCTGGCGCTGCTGGGGCGCCAGATCTCGGGCGTGCGCCAGGACCAGATCACCGACGAACTGATGGACATCGTCGTCGGCCACATGCCGGCACCGGGGCGCCGCACCCGCGCGCCCGTGGACGCGGGTCACGGCCCCTGAGCCCGAATGGCGGCCCGAACGCCGCACTGCGGCTGTCTACGCGGGTCGCTAGTGTAGTGTTTCGTTCTGTTTGGAACTTAAGCGGCTATTGGCACGGATCA
>NZ_DAOKZG010000044.1:0-27249 GCF_035325765.1 Ottowia sp. | reverse complement strand
CATTGGAGGTAGGCAATTCATTTATGTTCCCTCAAGAATCAAACACTACACTAGAGGGGTCATTAGCTGCACTGCCAATCCACAGCAATCTCGCCGCTACTGCCTTGGCGATACGCCAGCAATCACCAACCGGTACCGCGTCCCCTTCCGCTCCCCCGTTCTGCGCAGCGCCCCCTTGCTCACCAGATCCGCCAGGTCCCGCGTCACTGTCGCCGATGATCCACCGGTGATGCTGGCATAGTTGCCCGCACTCAGGCCCCCGGCAAAGCCCTTGGGGCCTTCGCGCAGCAGCCGCAGCAGCACCTTCTCCTGTCGGGGGTTGAGTTGACCCGCGAGCCGCGTCATCAGGGCGGCCTTGTCGATCAGGAAGTGCACCCATTCGTCGGCTTCGGCTTGGGCCTGCAGGGCCTGCTGGGCGAACCATTGCAGCCAGGCGTCGATGTCGAGCCGCAGGCTGTGGCGACGCAGTTGCTCGTAGTAGTGCTTGCGCTGGCGGTGCAGCACGGCAGAGATGCCGGTGAAGCTGGGTGTGCTGGTGGCCTGCGCCAGTGCCAGTTCGGCTATGGCGCGGCCGATGCGGCCGTTGCCGTCTTCGAACGGGTGGATGCACTCGAACCACAGGTGCGCGACGCCGGCGCGCGTGATGGCGGGCAGGGCGTCGGGATGGCTAGGCGCCGTGCGGGCGAACCAGTCGAGGAAGGTGGCCATCTCGGCTGGCACGCGGGCCGAGGGTGGGGCCTCGTAGTGCACGCGCTCGTTGCCGATCTGCCCCGAAACGATCTGCATGGGGGTGGCGTGTTGCCGGTAGCAGCCCACACTGGCCAGGTCGCGCCGGCCGTGGAACAGCATGTGGTGCCAGCGGAACAGGCGCTGCTCGGTGAGCGGGGCATCGGGCGACCGGTACAGGTCCGCCATGAGTTCGGCAATGCCGTGCTCGCGGTGCCGACCGCGCGCTAGTGCAGTGTTTCACGCTATCAGGCACTTATAAAAGCCAGAAAAAGGTTTGCGGCAAGGCGCGGTTCGCAGCCAATGCTGGCGGCCTTGGCAAGAACTGCAACGCCGCCGCGAGCCTTTTTCTGGCTTCCCGCAGGGCGAGCCGCCAAGGGGCCATCTGCTTTGTTGCGTGGCCTTGACATGGACCCACCATGCCTGCGGCCACGCGCCGCGCAGCTGGCCCCTTGGCGACTCGTTATAGGTACCTGATAGCGTGAAACACTGCACTAGCGGGGACGCTGCGGCTGCCAGGCCCAGGTGCTTGCGCAGGGACGACCGCACGCTGTCGCGGTCCAGCAGTTCGCCCTCGATCGCCGATGTGCCGAGGGCGTCGCGCTCCAGCAGCGCAATGGCCAGGTCATCGCGCTCGCTGGCCGGCAGGTGGCGCAGGCTGCCGATGGTGATCGACACGCCCTCGATGAAGTGCCGCTCTTCCGCGTCGAGCAGGCTGCTGCACCAGCGGAAGTGGGGCCAGTCCGCCAGATGCCAGACCCAGGGCATGATCGATAAATCTCCTTTTATCGATCAAATAATAATGTTTTTTGATTGATAAAGGCAAACTTGTCCATCGAATCGACTTCGGGTCGAAGGGTGCCAGCGCCGTGGCCTGGCTGTCAGCCCCCGTATGGCGAGACTACGGCGCGCGATCGTCCTTCCACCGGAACAAGCCCGCGTAGTCGGCCCCCACGCGCCGGCACGCGCGCCAGGCGAGGCCGCCTTCGCCCATGGCGTCGCGGATGCTGGGGGCGGCCAGTCGCAGGGCGCCGGCACTGGCGCGGTCCAGCAGGCGCTGGCTGGCGGGTCGGCCCATGAGGTCGAGCGCCCAGCCGGGCAGCAGGGCGGCGGCGGCGCCGATGAAGACGCGCCGGCTGGGGCCGGCGAGCGGGATGGGCAGCGGCATGGCGGCGAGGATGCGCAGGACTTCGGCGGTGCGCACGTCGAAGCGCAGCTCGGGCCGCACACGGTCGAAGAAGGCGTGCAGCTCGGCCAGCGAGCCGGGCAGGGCGCGCGCGCCGAGGGCCTCGGCCACCCGCGCCATCTCCTGCAGGTAGCGGTCCTGCTGCGCGGGCGGGATGCGCACGCGGCAGATGCGCTGGTAGGCCTGCAGGAAGCCCCAGCATTCGGCGCAGTGCACCCAGGCCAGCAGCTCGGGGTCGTCGGCGCGGTAGGGGCGCCCGTCGGGGGCGATGCCGCGCACCTGGTGGTGGATCTCGACCACGCGGGCGATGGCGGCCTCGGCGGGGGCGCGCGGCGCGTAGGTGGTGCGGGCGACGAAGGCGGTGGTGTTGCGCAGCCGGCCCAGGACGTCGCGGCGAAAGCTCGAGTGGTCCCACACGCCGGCCAGGGCCAGCGGGTGCAGCGACTGCAGCAGCAGCGCGGCCACGCCGCCGACCATCATGCTGGGAAAGTCGGCGTGGATCTTCCAGGTGATGCTGCCCGGGCCGAACAGGCCGGGGTCGCCCACCGGCGTGTCGTAGTCGGGCGCCGGCGCGCTGCGGCTGAGCACGGCCAGGATCTGCCGCCGCAGGCGGCGGCGCAGCGGCGCGGGCAGGAGCTTGCGGCCGGGCAGGTCGGGCGTGGCGCCCTCCCGCCCCGTGCCGCTGGCGCGTCCGTCCAGCGTGGGTTCGTTCTCTGGGTTCATGCCCTGATTCTGTCGCGTGCAGCCCGGGCTGCCTCGGCCGAAGCGTACAAGGCTTGCGGGACAATCGCAGCTGCCTGCCCACCCGTTTCTGCCCTTGCCCGCGCTCGATCCCGCCCACTCATGCTTCGTCGCCATCGTCGGCGCCGGCCCGGCCGGGCTGATGGCGGCCGAGGTGTTGTCCGGCGCCGGGGTGGCGGTGCAGGTGTACGACGCGATGCCGTCGGCGGGCCGCAAGTTCCTGCTGGCGGGCCGGGGCGGGCTGAACCTGACGCATTCCGAGCCGCTGGCGGATTTCATGGACCGCTACGGCGAGCGCGCGGCGGCGGTGGCCGACTGGCTGCACGACTTCGGGCCGGCGGCGCTGCGCGACTGGGCGGACGGGCTGGGCGGAGCCACCTTCGTCGGCACGTCGGGCCGGGTGTTTCCGCGCGAGATGAAGGCCGCGCCGTTGCTGCGCGCCTGGCTGCAGCGCCTGCGCCGCCCCCAGGCGCCGGGCGCGACGCCGGTGCGCTTTCACATGCGGCATCGCTGGGCCGGCTGGGGGCGCGCTGACACGACCCCGGACGGCGCTGCGCCGGGCGCCGGCGCGCACGGCGTGGGCCGCCGGCTGGTGTTCGAGACGCCGGCCGGCCGCCTGGGCGTGGCGCCCGCCGCCGTGCTGCTGGCGCTGGGCGGCGCGAGCTGGCCGCGCCTGGGCTCGGACGGCGCCTGGCTGCCGTGGCTGCAGCAGATGGGCGCCGAGCTGGCGCCGCTGGCGCCGGCCAATTGCGGCTTCGACGCCGTGGGCCGCGCGGGCGCGGGCTGGACGCCGTTCTTCGCCGAGCGCTTTGCGGGCGAGCCGCTCAAGAGCGTGGCGGTGGCGTTCACCGACGGCCGGGGGCGGCGCTTCGCGCGCCAGGGCGAGTTCGTGGTCACGGCCACGGGCGTCGAGGGCAGCCTGATCTACGCCTTCAGCGGCCTGCTGCGTGACGAGATCGCGCGCGCCGGGCAGGCCAGCTTCATGCTGGACCTGCTGCCCGGCCGCACGGCGGCGCAGGTGCAGGCGGCCGTGGCGCACCCGCGTGGCAGTCGCAGCCTGTCGTCGCACCTGAAGAGCCGGCTTGGCCTGGGCGGCGTGAAGATGGCGCTGTTGCACGAACTGCTGGCGCCCGAGTCGCTGCACGATGCCGCCGCGCTGGCGCGTGCCATCAAGGCCCTGCCGCTCACCCTGGTCGCGGCGCGCCCGGTGGCCGAGGCCATCAGCACGGCCGGCGGGGTGCGGCTGGAATCCCTGACCGACGATCTGGAACTGCGCGGCGCGCCGGGTGTGTTCTGCGCCGGCGAGATGCTGGACTGGGAGGCGCCCACGGGCGGCTACCTCCTCACGGCCAGCCTGGCCAGCGGCGTGCGTGCGGCGCGTGGCGTGCTGCGGCGCCTCGGCACGTCACCGACGGCGCGCCGCTGAGGGCGCGCGACCTACCAGGTGCGCACGCGCCCGGTGTCGATGTGCACGAAGTTCTCGCGCGGGTAGAAGCCCACGCCGCCGGCCTTGAGCGAGCGCGCGGCGTCGCGCAGGTCGCTCAGCGCGACGCCGGGCAGGCGCACGTCGATGGCCTTGCCGTCCATGTGCAGGCTGCGCCTGGCAACGCCGCCGCCGCGCGTGGTGCGCAGGCGCTCGTTGGTGTGCGGACTGCGGTAGCCCGAGATGACCTCGAACGCGCGCGTGCTCTCGAGTTCGCGCCGCACGCGGTGCAGCAGGTTGTAGAGCTCGGGGTCCATCTGGCCCACCTCGCCGCTGTAGTGGTCGCGCAGGAAGTGGTTGAGCTGGTCCAGCGCGGTGGGCACGAAGTCGTTGCCGACGGCATACACCAGGGCGGTGCGCTCGTGCGTGTGCAGGTGGTTGAAGGAGAGGCGGCGTGCTCGTGCGGCCGGCACGCTGGCCAGGGCACCACCGGCGGCTGGCAGCAGCAGCCCGGCCATGCCCAGGCTGCGACCCAGGAACACGCGGCGATGCGGATTGTTCATGCGATGGGGGCTCCTTGGCGTGCAAACCAAAGGATTCTAAAGGTCTGAAATGCGCATCGGCCCGAAAACAACAGGCCCAGGTCGGGTTCGCGCATCGATCGGCCGCGTTTCGGCCGCGCGGAGGACGCCGACGGCTACGACGCCCTGCGCGGCGCCTCGGCCCGTACCGCTTGCTGCGGGCGCTGCGCCAGCGTGCGCTCGAGCAGCGCGTCCTGGCCGTACAGGTCGGGCGCGAAATGCACGCGGCCGTCCTGCACCGTGACGGTGCGGTAGACGATCAGCACCGGCACCGGCGTGGCCAGGCGTGCCGTGAGGGTGCGCGGCTGGCCCATCGAGGCGCGGATGCGCGCCACGGGCCATTCGGCATCGTCGTCCAGCACCCAGTGCGCCAGCTCGACCGGCTCCTCGACGCGGATGCAGCCGTGGCTGAAGTCGCGTCGTGCGCGGTTGAACAGGCTGACCGAGGGCGTGTGGTGCAGGTAGATGGCCTGGTTGTTGGGCAGCACGAACTTGATGTCACCCAGCGCGTTGAGCCGCCCGGGGCGCTGGCGCACGCGCCAGGCGCCGGACTCGACCGCCTCCAGCAGTTCGGGCGTGACCGTGCTGCTGCGCTCGCCGCCGGGGCCGACGAATTCCATGCCCTGCGCCGCCAGGTAGCCCGGATTGGCGCGCAGCTTGGGCAGGGTTTCGTTGCGGGTGATCGAGCGCGGGATGTTCCAGTAGGGATTGAATTCGATCCAGCGCATGTCCTCGTCGAACAGCGGCGTGCGCGTATCCAGCGCCTTGCCGACGACCACGCGCATGGCCAGTCGCTCGCGCGCCGCGCCGCCCTCGTGCTGCCAGGCGCGCAGCATGAATTCGGGCACGTTGACGGTGATGAAGCGTGCCGCGGCAGGCAGTGGCGTCATGCGCAGGCGTTCGAGCGCGAGCTCGATCTGCTGCACGCGCTGTGCCGGGGTCACGGCCAGCGCCGCCAGCGTGGCGCGGCCCAGCACGCCGTCAGTGTCCAGCGTGTGGCGGGCCTGGAAGGCGCGCACGCCGTCCTGCAGCGCGGCGTCGTAGGCCTCGGGGGCGTCGGCGGCGCCGGCCGGCAGGTCACCCAGCGCGCGCAGCCGTTCGGCCAGCGCGGGCAGGCCCGGCCAGCGCTGGCCGGTCTGCAGCTTGCCGCCGGGCACGCCCGGCAGCGGCTGGTCCCAGGCCGGGTGGCCCGCCAGCTCGCGGTAGCGCGCCAGCGCCTCGCGCAGCGGCGCGTATTGTGGCCAGGGCGGGGTGGCGGCGCGGCGCACCTCGGCCAGCTGGCCGCTGGCCGCGCCCGCGCGCAGCAGGGTTTCGAGCTCGGGCGCGGGCGCCGTCTCGCTGTCGTAATGGGCGCCCAGCCGCGCCGGGTCGACGCGGCCGTGGCGCAGCTCCTGCAGGTAGCGCGCCACAGTCTGGGTCAGCTCCGCGTCCCACTCGGCGACGCGCTCCGCGGGCACCGGCGCGCGGCCATCGAGGGCACGCGCCCAGCGTTCGGCGTCGTAGTCCGCGGGTCGCAGCCCGTCGCTGGCGGCCTGGGCCAGCCACTGCACCGCCTCATGTGCCGCCGGGCTCGGCTGGCCGTGTTGGTCGAACCAAAGGCTTTGCGCGCCGGCCGCCAGCGGCAGCAGCAGGCCGAGCAGGGCCGCGTGGCCCACCCAGCGCCGTGCCCGGCCGGCCAGGCGCAGTGCCGCCCGGTGGACGCGCGCGCCATGCGCCGGCGCGCCGGGCTGCCGGTGCGTGCTGGCGTGTGGGGCGCAGGCGTGGGTCATGCTGGCCATGATAGGCGAGCCCGGACGCTGCGGGCCATGTCCGCAAGCCGCTGGATGCGGCACAAATGCACGCCGCGGCGGCGTGGGCGGTGCCCGCGGGGTCAGGCGGCCGGACCGTCCGCGTGCAGCGCCAGGATGTCGCGCACGGCGCGGTTGGCGGGCGTGGGCACGCCGGCCTGCCGGCCCAGGTCGACCACGGCGCCGCTCAGCCACATCAGCTCCAGCCGGTGGCCGCGCTTGAGGTCCTGGTGCATGGAGGAGGTCATCTCGGGCGGGAAGCCGTCAAGCTGGGCGAGGCGGCTTTCTGCCTCGTCGGGCGCCAGCGCCACGCCCAGCGCACGGCCGACCGCGGCGGTCTCGGCGATCAGGTCGCGCAGGAAGGCACGCGTCAGCGGGTTGGCGCGGATCGGGCCGATCGGCATGCGCATGCTGGTGGTGCTGCCCGAGACGCCCACCAGCAGCACGAACTTCTGCCAGATGCGCAGCAGGATGTCGCCCGCCAGTTCGGCGTCGAAGCCGCCGCGCTGGCAGGCGGCCAGGAAGGCCTCGGCACGCGCCGAGCGCCGGCCGTTGAATTCGCCGAACACCAGCCGATGCATGGTGCCGGTGTGGGCGATCACGCCGGGTTCGCGGATCACGGCGCCGATGTAGGCCACGCCACCCATCACTGGCGCCTCGCCCAACTCCTGCTGCAGCAGCTCGCGCGCCTGCACGCCGTTCTGGAACGGGATCACGCCGGTGGCGGGGCCGACCAGCGGCCGGATGGCGCGTGCCGCGGCCTCGGTGTCGAACAGCTTGACGGCGAACAGCACGAGGTCGACCGGGCCGATGCTGGCCGGCTCGTCGGTCGCCTGGACCCGCGGCAGGTGCAGATTGCCGGTCGCGCTTTCGATGCGCAGGCCGTGCCCGCGCAGGGCCGCCAGGTGCGCGCCGCGCGCGATGAAGGTCACGTCGCTGCCGCCCTGCGCCAGCCGTGCGCCGAAGTAGCCGCCGACGCCGCCGCTGCCCATGATGGCGATTTTCATGATGGCCTCCTTTCTGCGCGCGTTGCGGGCGCGCCCGTCTCCCCAGTCCCTGGTGCTGCGCGCCGCCCGCGACGCATGAAGCAGCCCTGCTGCGAGGGTCGCCGAGCCAGCCATTCACGGACACCCCTGGCCGGGCTCTCCCTGGCCACCGGGTGCGTCCCCCTCAGGGGGAGGGCGCGTAACGCCTCAGGGGGAGTCACTTCAGCACATCGCCGATGCAGAGGTACTTCATCTCCAGGTACTCGTCGATGCCATGCGTCGAGCCCTCGCGGCCCAGGCCGCTCTGCTTGACGCCGCCGAAGGGCACGTGCTCGGTCGAGATGAGGCCGGTGTTGATGCCGACCATGCCGTATTCCAGGCCTTCGCTGACGCGCGTGATGCGGCCGATGTCGCGTGCATAGAAGTAGCTCGCCAGGCCGAACACGGTGGCATTGGCGGCGGCGATCGCCTCCTGCTCGGTCTTGAAGCGGAACACCGGCGCCAGCGGGCCGAAGGTCTCCTCGCGCGCCACCAGCATGTTGGCGCTGGCGTCGGCGATCACGGTGGGTTCGAAGAACTGGCCCTTGAGCTTGCCCCCGCCGGTGACGACGCGTCCGCCCTTGCGCAGCGCGTCGCGCACGTGCTTCTCGACCTTCGCGATGGCGGCGGGCTCGATCAGCGGACCGATGGTGACACCGTCCTCGAAGCCGCTGCCGACCTTCATCGCCTTGACGCGCGCCGCCAGCTTCTTGACGAAGGCGTCGTACACGCCGTCCTGCACGTACAGGCGGTTCGCGCAGACGCAGGTCTGGCCGGCGTTGCGGTACTTGCTGGCCAGCGCCCCCTCGACGGCGGAGTCCAGATCGGCATCGTCGAACACGATGAAGGGCGCATTGCCGCCCAGCTCCAGCGAGAGCTTCTTCACCGTCGGTGCGCACTGCGCCATCAGGATGCGGCCGACCTCGGTCGAGCCGGTGAACGACAGGTGGCGCACCACGTCGCTCTGGCACAGCACCTGGCCGATGGCCGGCGCGTCCAGGCCAGTGACGACGTTCATCACGCCGGCGGGCAGGCCGGCGCGCTGGGCCAGCTCGGCCGCGGCCAGGGCGGTGAGCGGCGTGAGCTCGGCCGGCTTGATCACCACCGGGCAGCCGGCCGCCAGCGCCGGCGCCACCTTGCGCGTGATCATGGCGAGCGGGAAGTTCCACGGCGTGATGGCGGCGCACACGCCGATCGGCTGGCGGATCACCGTGAGGCGCTTGTTGGCGTCGAAGGTCGGCAGCGTCTCGCCGTGCACGCGCTTGGCCTCCTCGGCAAACCACTCGACGAAGCTGGCGCCATAAGCCACCTCGCCGCGCGCCTCGGGCAGCGGCTTGCCCTGCTCGGCCGTCATCAGGCGCGCCAGGTCTTCCTGGTTGTCCATCAACAGGCGAAACCACGCCATCAGGATCTGGTGGCGCTGCTTGGCGGTCATGTTGCGCCAAGCCGGCCAGGCGGCGTTGGCGGCGTCGATGGCGGCGCGCGTTTCCTTCGCGCCCAGGTCGGCCACGTCGGCGAGCTTGCGGCCGGTGGCGGGGTCGTGCACGTCGAAGCGCGCCTTGCCCTTGACCCACTTGCCGGCGATCAGGGCGTCGGTCTTGAGCAGGCTCGGGTCCTGCAGCAGGGCGAGCGGGGAGGTGCGGGTGTCCATGAAGTGTCTCCGTATCGATGCGGGGCTGCCGCCGTGGCTCGGGGCGATGACACGATGTTAGTGCGTCGGCGTTCCGGCACCGGCGGGAGCGGGGCAAAATCGCTGCTGTTCATGAGGAGATCAGCGATGAAGATTCGAGCCGCCGTGCTGCGCCAGATGGGCCTGCCCGCGCCCTATGCCGAGAGCCGCCCGATCCAGATCACCGAGGTCGAGCTCGATCCGCCCTGCCCCGGCGAGGTGCTGGTGCGCATCCACGTGGCCGGCCTGTGCCACTCCGACCTCTCGGTGATCAACGGCGATCGCCCGCGCGTGATGCCGATGGCGCTGGGCCACGAGTCTTCCGGCGAGGTGGTGGCGCTGGGCGCCGGCGTGGACGACCTGGCGCCGGGCGACCACGTGGTGAGCGTGTTCGTGCCCAGCTGCGGCCACTGCAACCCCTGCATGGCGGGGCGGCCGGCCCTGTGCGAGCCGGGCGCGCGCGCCAACACCGAGGGCGTGCTGCTGGGCGGCGGGCGGCGGCTGCACCTGGGCGACGTGGCGCTGAACCACCACCTGGGCGTGTCCTGCTTTGCCGACCATGCGGTGGTGTCGCGCCGCTCGCTGGTGAAGATGGCGCCCGGCCTGTCGCACCGCGAGGCGGCGCTGTTCGGCTGCGCCGTGCTGACCGGCGCCGGCGCCATCATCAACCGGGCGCGGCTGAAGGCCGGCGACACGGTGGCCATCGTCGGCCTGGGCGGCGTCGGCCTGTCGGGCCTGCTGGCGGCGGTGGCGGCGGGGGCGCGACGCATCGTCGCGGTCGAGCCCGATGCCGGCAAGCGCGCGCTGGCGGGCACGCTGGGCGCCACCCACCTGATCGACCCGAAGGCGCTGGGCTCGGATGCCGAGCTGCTGGAAGCTGCGGGCGGCGGCGTCGACGTGGGCTACGACGCGGCCGGCAACCTGGCGGCGTTCGAGACCGCCTACAAGCTCACGCGCCGTGGTGGCCAGACCGTGACCTCCGGCCTGCCGCACCCGAAGGCGGCGTTCGCGCTGCCGATCTCGCAATTGGTGGGCGAGGAGCGCGAGGTGCGCGGCAGCTACCTGGGCTCGGGCGTGCCCGCGATCGACATCGGCCGCTACGTCGACCTCTACCAGCAGGGTCGGTTGCCGGTGAACCGGCTGATGGGCGAGGCCTTCACGCTGGATCGCATCAACGAGGGCTTCGACCACCTGGCCTCGGGCGCCGGCCTGCGCGACTGTGTGGTGCTGGGAGATGCTATCGATTCTTGAGCGCCCCGCACCTGCCAGGCAACGATTTCAGAGGGATCTGTACCTGAAAACCCATCGTGGCAAGCGCGCGGCGATCGAGGTCAGGGCAATCGCATCAGGTCGTGCGGGCCCGCATGCGCCGCCAGGCGTGTCATCGGCGCGCAGCGAGGTCATTCGTCATCCCTCGTGCCGGGCATTCACAGCAGCGGCGAGCCCAGCCGCGCCACCGCCTCGAACAGCTGCTGGTGCGGTGCCACGCGGCGGTTCACCGGCACCAGCCGGCAGTGCGAGAGATCGGCCTGGAACAGCTCGGCCAGTTGCTGGTTGAGGTCGCGGTCGAACAGCACCGCGGCCACCTCGAAGTTGAGGCGAAAGCTCCGGTTGTCGAAGTTGGCGCTGCCGACCATGCTGTAGGTTGAATCCACCACCAGCGTCTTGGGGTGGAACATGCGGCCGCGGTATTCGAAGATCAGCACGCCGGCCTGCTGCAGCTCGCGGTAGTAGGAACGCGCCGCGGCGCTGACGATGCGCGAATCGCTCAGCTCGGGCACGATCAGCTTGACTTGGACGCCGCGCAGCGCCGCGTTGGTGAGCGCCGACCAGGCCGGCTCGGTCGGCACGAAGTAGGGCGTGGACAGCCAGATGCGCTCCTGCGCCAGGCCGAGGGCGTCGATCATGGCGCGGTGGATCGCCTCGCCGTCGCTGTCCGGGCCCGAGGCGACGATCTGCACCGGCACGTGGCCGACGGGCTCGCCCTCCGGCAGCATGGTGCCATCGTGCGCCGGCTGGCGCCCGCTGGCGTAGTGCCAGTCCTGCAGGAACACGTACTGCAGCCAGCGTACCGCGCTGCCGCGCAGCAGCAGGTGCGTGTCGCGGTAGGCATCCCGGGGGCGCACGCGCTCGTTCTCGTCGTCCGTCACGTTGATGCCGCCGACCAGGCCGACGCGGCCGTCGATGACGACGATCTTGCGGTGCGTGCGCAGGTTGACCAATGGCCGCAGCAGGTCCAGGCGCGCCCGATGGAACACCGCGAGCTCGCCCCCGGCCTGCAGCAGCGGCGCGAGCAGGCGGCGGTGGCGCCGCGCCAGCAGCCGGCGCGAGCCGATCGCGTCGACCAGCAGGCGCACCGCGATGCCCTCGCGCGCGCGCGCCGCCAGCGCCGTCAGCACCACGGCGCCGGTCTGGTCAGGGTCGAAGATGTAGTACTCGAGGTGGATGTGGTGGCGCGCCTGGGCGATCTCGCGCAGCAGCACGTCCAGCTTGGCCGCGCCACTGGCCAGCAACTCGACGCCGTAGGCGCTGCATGCCGGCAGGCCGCAGGTGGTCTCGATCAGGCGCGAGTGGCGCTGGGCCCACAGCGGCGGCTCCGGTCGGTCGGCGCGCAGCGTCTGCAGGTCGCGCTGCGACATCAGCGCCGCCCGGCTGTGCCAGCGCTTGAGGCGCTGGCGCGTCACGCGCTGCGGGCCGAAATAGGCGTACACCGCCAATCCGATCACCGGCAGGAAGTTGAGCAGGATGATCCAGGCCAGCGTCGACACCGGCGAGCGCCGCTGCAGGATGATCCAGGTGGTGACGATGACGCTGGAGACGGTCCAGGCCCAGCCCAGCCAGAAGACCCAGGAATGACCGCCGAGGACGAGGCCGGACAGCATGGCGGCGGCGTGGCGGCGGGCCTAGGGGTGCAGGCGTCGCTGCCAGTCGTCCGCTGCAAAGCCGACCGTGATGGCCGGCTCGCCGCGTCCCCATTCGACCACCGGCCGCTTGATGGCACTGGGCTGGCGCGCCAGCAGCGCCGCCGCGCTGGGGGCGTCGACCACGCTCGCCCACGTCGCGGCATCGAGCTGGCGCCAGGTGCTGCCCTGGCGGTTCAGCACGCGCTCCCAGCCGACGGCGGCGATCCAGCGCGCCAGCCGGTCGGTCGGCACGCCGTGCTTCCGGAAGTCGTGGAAGCGCACCTCGACCTCGCGCGCCGCAAGCCATGCACGCGCCTTCTTCACCGTGTCGCAGTTCGGGATGCCGTAAAGCGTGACAGACAGGCGGGTCATGAGCGGCGATGATGCCATGCCCCCGGCGCCAGCGTTCACAATCGCCAGTCTCATGAAGACACTGGACGAATGGCTCGCCTACTGCGAGCAGCTGCATCCCGCGACCATCGAGCTCGGGCTGGAGCGCGTGCGCGCGGTCGCGTCGCGCATGGGCCTGCGCTTTGACTGCCCGGTGATCACCGTGGCCGGCACCAACGGCAAGGGCTCGACCTGCGCCATGCTGGAGGCCATCCTGCGCGAGGCCGGCTGGCGCACTGGGCTCTACAACTCGCCCCACATCGCGCACTTCGAGGAGCGCTGCCGCATCCGCGGCGAGATGGCCGAGGCGGCCGACCTGGTGGCCGCCTTCGAGCGCGTCGAGGCCGCGCGCGGCGACGTCCCGCTGACCTACTTCGAGTTCACCACGCTCGGCATCCTGGACCTGCTGATGCGCGCCGAGCTGGACGTCGCGATCCTCGAGGTCGGCCTGGGCGGGCGGCTGGACGCGGTCAACATCATCGACGCCGATTGCGCCATCATCACCAGCATCGACATCGACCATGCCGAGCTGCTGGGCGACACGCGCGAGCAGATCGGCCTGGAGAAGGCCGGCATCATGCGCGCCGGCAAGCCGGTGGTGGTGAGCGACCCGGTGCCACCGCAGAGCGTGCTCGACCGCGCGGCCGAGCTGGGCTGCGACCTCTGGCTGCTCGGGCGCGACTTCAATTACCAGGGTGACCAGCTGCAGTGGGCCTGGGCGGGCCGTGGCCGCCGCTACGCCGGCCTGGCCTATCCGACGCTGCGCGGCGCCAACCAGCTCATCAATGCCGCCGGCGCGCTGGCCGCGCTGGACGCCCTGCGCCAGCGCCTGCCGGTGACGGCGCAGGCGGTGCGCATCGGCTTCGGGCTGATGGACCTGCCCGGGCGCTTCCAGGTCGCTGCCGGCGAGCCGGTGCTGGTATTCGACGTGGCGCACAACCCGCATGCGGTCGCGGCGCTCGCGGCCAACCTGGAGGCCATGGGCTCGTTCCTGATGACGCATGGCATCTTCGGCGCCATGGCCGACAAGGACCTCGACGCCATCCTGGCCCGCATGGATCCGCTGATCGACCGCTGGTACTTCACCGACCTGCCGACGCCGCGCGCCGCCAGCGGCCGGGAGCTGGAGGCGCGCTGGCGCGCCGTGACCCAGCGCAAGGGGGCCGGGGCCGAGGTGTTCACCAGCCCGATGGCGGCCTTCGAGGCGGCTGCGGCGCGGGTCCAGCCAGCAGATAGAATCGTTTGTTTTGGGTCGTTCTACACGGTGGGCGGCGTGCTCAAGGATGGCGTGCCCGACATCTACGCCGGCAGGCACGGCAACGTGGGCGCTCACCGCTGAGCGCGGGCGCCGCGCAAGCTCCCCGACTGCAGGATTCATGGCTTTCTTCAAGTTCCGCCAGCGTGGCCCGGCCGAGCCGAAGGCCGCGCGCGCCACCGATGCAGCGGCTTCCGGCGCCGCGGCCGAGACCGTGGAAAGCCTGCGCCGGCGCGCGCGCCATCGCCTGATCGGTGCCGTCGTGCTGGTGGCACTGGCCGTGATCGGGTTTCCGCTGCTGTTCGACACCGAACCGCGCCCGGTGACCATCGACGCGCCCATCACCATTCCCGACCGCGACAGCGTGCCCCCGCTGCAGGTCCCGGCCCAGGCGGCACCCCAGGCACCGACCAGCCCGGACGCGCGCGAGGCGGCCGTGCCGGCGCCCGCGCCCGCCGCGGAGCCGGGCGCCACCGCGGCGGGTGCGATCCAGGAGAGCGCCGAGCGCGAGGCCGAGGTCGCCGCAGCGCGCGAGCGCGAGCAGGCCGAACTGCAGGCACGGCGCGAGGCCGAGGCGCAGGCGCGCCGCGAGGCCGAAGCGCGCGCGCGCCAGGAAGAGCAGGCCAAGGCCAGGCGCGAAGCTGCCGAGCGCGAGGCCGCACGCGCGCGGGCCGCGCTCGAGGGGCGCGATCCCGGCCCGGCCAAGGCGCCCGTGGCGGCCAGCGAGAGCGGGCGCTTCGTGGTCCAGATCGGTGCCTTTGCCGACGGCGACGCCGCGCGCGAGGCGCGCCAGAAGGCCGAGCGCGCGGGCCTGAAGACCTACACCCAGGTGGTCGACACCAAGGACGGCAAGCGCACGCGCGTGCGCGTCGGCCCGTTTGCCAGCCGCGCCGAGGCCGAGAAAGCCGTCGACACCTTGAAGAAGGCCGGCCTGCCGGGCGGCATCTTCAGCCTCTGAGCCCGCACACCGCTTCGGCTCCATGCACGCCATCGACTGGATCTGCCTGGGCATCGTGCTGGCCTCGCTGCTGCTGGGCGCCTGGCGCGGCCTGCTGTACGAGTCGATGTCCCTGGCCGGCTGGGTCGTGGCCTACTTCGCGGCGCGCTGGGCCGCCTCGGCCGTGGGCCAGGCCCTGCCGATGGGCGAGTCGCCCGAGGCGCTGCGCGTGGCCGCCGGCTTCGTGCTGGTGTTCGTCGGCTTCGTCTTCCTCGGCAGCATGCTGGCCTGGGCCATGCGCGGCGCCGCGCGTGCGCTCGGCATGCGACCGGCCGACCGCCTGTTCGGCGCCGTCTTCGGCACCGCGCGTGGCCTGCTGCTGGTGCTGGTGCTGGCGGCGCTGGCCCAGATGACGACGCTGCGCGATGCGCCCTGGTGGCACGAATCGGTCAGCGGCCCCTGGCTGCGGCAGGCTCTGCAGCAGTTGCAGCCCTGGCTGCCGCAGGCGCTGGGCCAATACTTTTCAGCGTGACAATACGCAGCTGAGGGCCGGGCAGGCCCCCTCAACCGACAGGACGATTTTCATCATGTGCGGCATCGTCGGCGTGGTGGGCACCGCGCCCGCCAACCAGACCCTCTACGACGCCCTGCTGCTGCTGCAGCACCGTGGGCAGGACGCGGCGGGCATCGTCACGCAGCAGGAGCGCAAGTTCTACATGCACAAGGCGCGCGGCATGGTGCGCGACGTGTTTCGCACGCGCAACATGCGCGCGCTGCCCGGCAGCAGCGGCCTGGGCCAGGTGCGCTATCCCACGGCGGGCAGCGCCGACAACGAGGAGGAGGCCCAGCCCTTCTATGCCAGCGCGCCGTTTGGCGTGGTGCTGGTGCACAACGGCAACCTGACCAACGCCGAGGCGTTGCGCCGCGAGCTCTACACCGTCGACCACCGCCACATCAATACCGGCAGCGACTCCGAGGTGCTGCTTGGCGTGCTGGCGCACGAACTGGAGCGCGCCTCGCGCGACACGCAGTGCGGACCGGAGGAGGTGTTTGCCGCCATCGCCGCGGTGCACCAGCGGCTGCGCGGCTCCTACGCCGTGGTGGCCCACATCGCCGGGCGCGGCATGCTGGCGTTCCGCGATCCGTTCGGCATCCGACCGCTGTGCTTCGGGCGTGGCCCGGATGGCGCGGTGATGGCGGCCAGCGAATCGGTTGCGCTGGAAGGCACGGGCCACGCGCTGGAGCGCGACGTCGCCCCGGGCGAGGCGCTGTTCGTGACGCTGGACGGCGAGGTGCACGTGCGGCAGTGCGCCGCGCATCCGGTGCTCTCGCCCTGCATCTTCGAGTTCGTCTACCTGGCGCGGCCCGACTCCAGGCTGGACGGCATCTCGGTCTACCAGGCGCGGTTGAATCTCGGCCAGACCCTGGCCA
Organism: Ottowia sp.; assembly: GCF_035325765.1. GTDB lineage: Bacteria > Pseudomonadota > Gammaproteobacteria > Burkholderiales > Burkholderiaceae_C > Ottowia. The sequence goes on along the minus strand of NZ_DAOKZG010000044.1, from coordinate 11,195 downwards.
AGCGCGTGATTTCCACCGTGCCGCCGGACGCGATCGACAGCGTGATCCCGGTGCCCGAATCCAGTCGCCCGAGCGCCAACGAACTGGCGCGCCTGCTGGGCAAGCCCTACCGCGAGGGCTTCGTCAAGAACCGCTACGTCGGCCGCACCTTCATCATGCCGGGCCAGGCGGTGCGCCGGCGCTCCGTGCGCCAGAAGCTCAACACCATCGGCGCCGAGTTTGCCGGCCGCAACGTGCTGCTGGTGGACGATTCCATCGTGCGCGGCACCACCAGCCGCGAGATCGTGCAGATGGCGCGCGAGGCCGGCGCCAGCAAGGTCTACATGGCCAGCGCCGCGCCGCCGGTGCGCCATCCGAACGTCTATGGCATCGACATGCCCTCGCGCGAGGAGCTGATCGCCCACGGACGCAGCCTCGAGCAGATTCGCGAGTTCATCGGCGCCGATGCCCTGATCTACCAGGACGTCGACGCCATGAAGCAGGCCGTCGGCAGCCTGAACCCGCGCGTGCAGCGGTTCGAGGCCTCGTGCTTCGACGGCCATTACGTCACCGGCGACGTGCGCGAGGACGACCTGGCGCGGCTGCAGCGCGAACGCGTGTCGATCGCCGGGACCTGAACATGACGAGCCATCAACCCCGCGACGACCGACCCCTGCCCGAAGGCCTGCATCCCGACACGCTGGCACTGCGCGTCTCGATTCCGCGCAGCGCCTACGGCGAGCATTCCGAGGCCCTGTACCTCACCAGCAGCTTCGTGCAGCCCAGCGCCGAGGAGGCGATGCTGCGCTTTGCCGCGCCCGACGAGGGCTACACCTACACGCGCACCGCGAATCCCGGCAACACCGCCTTCGAGCTGCGCCTGGCGGCGCTGGAAGGCGCCGAGCGCGCGATCGCCACCGCCACCGGCATGTCGGCCATCCTGCTGCTGGCCTTCGGCCTGCTCAGGAGCGGCGACCACATCATCTGCTCGCAGTCGATGTTCGGCTCCACCATGAAGCTGCTCGGCACCGAGTTCGCGCGCTTCGGTGTCGACTGCAGCTTCGTCTCGCAGACCGACGTGGCCCAGTGGCGCGCCGCGCTGCGGCCGACCACGCGCCTGCTGTTTGCCGAGACGCCGACGAACCCGCTGACCGAGGTGTGCGACATCGCGGCGCTGGCCGCCATCGCGCACGATGCCGGCGCGCTGCTGGCGGTGGACAACTGCTTTGCCACGCCGGTGCTGCAGCGCCCGCTGGCGCTCGGCGCCGACCTGGTGATCCATTCGGGCACCAAGTTCCTCGACGGCCAGGGCCGCGTGATGGCGGGTGCCATCTGTGGCTCGGAGGCGCTGATCGGCGGCGTGTTCGCCCCGCTGATCCGCACCGCCGGCATGGTGCTGTCGCCCTTCAACGCCTGGGTCGTGCACAAGGGCCTGGAGACGCTGGCGCTGCGCGTGCGCGCCGAAAGCGCCAACGCCCTGCAGGTGGCGCAGTGGCTGGAGGCGCACCCGGCGGTCGAGCGCGTCTATCACCCCGGGCTGCCATCGCACCCGCAGCACGCACTGGCGATGGCGCAGCAGTCGGGCATCGGCGGTTCCATCATCGCCTTCCGCCTTCGTGCCGCCGGCGCCGAGCAGGCGCGGGCGCGCGCCTTCCACCTCATCAACAGTACGCGCGTGTGCAGCATCACCACCAACCTGGGCGACGTGCGCACCCTCATCAGCCATCCGGCCAGCACCTCGCACGGGCGCCTGACCGAGGCGCAGCGCCAGGCCGCCGGCGTCGGCCAGGGCCTGGTGCGCCTGTCGGTCGGGCTGGAGCACGTGCCCGACATCCTGGCCGACCTGGCACGCGGGCTCGACACCTGTGCCGACGTCTCCTGACCCCTGACTGAAACCCCTGTCGCCGATGCCAGCGGTGCCGGCACCGGCCCCGGAACATGCCTGATACACCTGCACCCACCCCGACTTCCCAGCGCGTGCGGACGCGCTTTGCCCCGTCGCCCACCGGTTTCATCCACCTGGGCAACATCCGCTCGGCGCTCTACCCCTGGGCCTTCGCGCGCTCGCAGGGCGGCACCTTCATCCTGCGCATCGAGGACACGGATCTCGAACGCTCGACCCAGGCCGCGGTCGACGTCATCCTGGAGGGCATGCGCTGGCTCGGGCTGGAACCGGACGAGGGCCCCTACTACCAGATGCAGCGCATGGACCGCTACCGCGCCGTGCTGGCGCAGCTGCAGGCCGCGGGCCATGTCTATCCCTGCTACATGAGCATGGCCGAGCTCGACGCGCTGCGCGAGCGCCAGCTCGCGAACAAGGAGAAGCCGCGCTACGACGGCACCTGGCGCCCCGAGCGCGGCAAGGTGCTGCCGCCGATCCCCGAGGGCGTGCAGCCGGTGCTGCGCTTCCGCACGCCCACCAGCGGCGTGGTTGGCTGGGACGACAAGTGCAAGGGCCGCATCGAGTTCCAGAACAGCGAGCTCGACGACCTGGTGATCGCGCGCCCCGACGGCACGCCCACCTACAACTTCTGCGTCTGCGTCGACGACATGGACATGGCGATCACCCACGTCATCCGTGGCGACGACCACGTCAACAACACGCCGCGCCAGATCCACATCTTCGAGGCTCTGGGAGCGAAGGTGCCGGTGTTCGCGCACCTGCCCACGGTGCTGAACGAGGACGGCGAGAAGATGAGCAAGCGCCACGGCGCCAAGCCCGTCACCTGGTATCGCGACGCCGGCTTCCTGCCCGACGCCATGGTCAACTACCTCGCGCGCCTGGGCTGGAGCCACGGCGACGACGAGATCTTCTCGCGCGCCCAGTTCCTGGAGTGGTTCAACCTCGACCACCTGGGGCGCAGTGCCGCGCAGTTCGACGAGGCCAAGCTGCGCTGGGTCAACGCCCAGCACCTGAAGGCCATGGACGATGCCGAACTCGCGCCGCTGGTGGCGGCGCAGCTCGCGCAGCGCGGCATCCAGGCCGACGAGCGCCTGCCCGCGCTGTGCGCCCTGTTCAAGGACCGCTGCGACACCACGGTGGCGCTGGCCGACTGGCTGATGCCTTACCACGCCGACGTGCACCCGAGCGCCCAGGACCTGCAGCAGCACGTCACGGATGCCGTGCGACCCGCCCTCGCCAGCCTGGCCGCGCGACTGGAGGCCATCGACTGGAGCGCCCCGGCCATTGCCGGCGCGATCAGGCAGACGCTGGCCGAGCACGGCCTGAAGATGCCGCAACTGGCGATGCCGGTGCGCGTGCTGGTGATGGGAACGCCGCAGACGCCTTCGGTCTATGCGGTGCTGGCACTGCACCGGAAAGACACGGTTTTGGCGCGCTTGCAGAAAGCCGGCAAATCCAGCATATAATGCGCGGCTCGACACCTCGAGACGGGGGTATAGCTCAGCTGGGAGAGCGCTTGCATGGCATGCAAGAGGTCAGCGGTTCGATCCCGCTTACCTCCACCAAGGTTGTCGAAAAGTCCAGGTTTTGACCCTATCGTCTAGAGGCCTAGGACATCACCCTTTCACGGTGAGTACCGGGGTTCGAATCCCCGTAGGGTCGCCAAGTTTGGCTGCACTTGGGCTCGCAAGAGCCGCAACGCAGCTACCGACGCGGAGTGGTAGTTCAGTCGGTTAGAATACCGGCCTGTCACGCCGGGGGTCGCGGGTTCGAGTCCCGTCCACTCCGCCATAGGATGCAACGGGTTACGCGCGCAAGCCGTAACCCGTTTTTTTTGCGCTGAGAGGTTGAGAAAAAATCCCTCATGCCCGCTTTGGTCGCCATAAGCCGCCCACCCTGCGTTGCAAATGCTCGCCATAGCGCGAGCTATGGCTGCGCTTTGCGCCTTGATTGGACGGCTTCTGACACCCCCTTCGGACACGAGCAATTTATTCTCAACCTCTGAGCCGCCGTTCCATGCCCCCAGGTGCTGCCGATGCATTCATGGCCAGGGCCCTGGCGCTGGCCGAGGGCGCGCGCCTGGCGTGCCCGCCGAATCCGGCCGTGGGCTGCGTGCTGGTGAGCGCGGGTGGCGCGGTGATCGGCGAGGGCCGCACCCAGGCCACGGGCCAGGCCCATGCCGAGATCATGGCGCTGCGCGACGCCGCGGCGCGCGGCCAGGCCACGCAGGGCGCCACGGCCTACGTCACGCTCGAGCCCTGCGCGCACCAGGGCCGCACCGGCCCCTGCTGCGACGCGCTGATTGCCGCCGGCGTGAGCCGGGTGGTGGCGGCGCTGCAGGATCCGAACCCGAGCGTGGCCGGCCTGGGCTTCGCGCGCCTGCGCGCGGCCGGCGTCGAGGTCGAGGTCGGTCCGGGCGCCGAGGCGGCGCGCGAGCTCAACCTGGGCTTCTTCAGCCGCATGCGGCGCGGCCGGCCCTGGGTGCGCATGAAGGTGGCGGCCTCGCTCGACGGCCGCACGGCCCTGCCCAACGGCGCCAGCCAGTGGATCACCGGCGCGGCCGCGCGCAGCGACGGCCACGCCTGGCGCGCGCGCGCGGGAGCCATCCTGACCGGCATCGGCACCGTGCTGCGCGACGATCCGCGCCTCGACGTGCGCCTGCCCGACGCGCCGCGCCAGCCGCTGCTGGCCATCGTCGACAGCCGGCTGCGCACGCCGGCCGACGCTGCGCTGTGGCGGGCGGCTCGGCGCCCGGTGCGCATCTACACGGCCGGTGCCGACGCCGGGCGGGCCGTGCCGCTGCAGGCACTCGGTGCCGAGGTGCTGGCGCTGCCTGGCGCGGACGGGCGGGTCGACCTGCCCGCCGTGCTGCGCGATCTGGCGGCGTGCGAGGTCAACGAGGTCCACGTCGAGGCCGGCGCCGGCGTCAACGGAGCGCTCTGGCGCGCCGGGCTGGTGGATGAAGTGCTGCTCTACCAGGCGCCGCTGCTGCTGGGCGAGGGCGCAGGGCTGGCGGCCCTGGGCCCCTTCACCGAAGTGGCGCAGGGCCTGCGGCTGGAATACCGGGAAGTGGATCGCGTCGGCCCCGACCTGCGCCTGCTGGCGCGCGTGGCGGAGCGCGCCCGGTTCGACCAGGCCGAGTGATCGTTGCCGGTCCTGGCGATTCCCCGCGCATCCTTCCCGAACGACCGGCGCAGGCGAGGCGCTTGCGACCGGCGTCCGGCCGGACCAGCCCGCATCCCTTCCATGGGCCGCGGGCGATGCGCTGGTTCACGCCCTGGCGCGCCAGCCCCGCGATCCCCGCCACGGCTGCCAACCCATGCACGGCTGGAGCCGGCGCCTGCGCGCGGCCGTGCTGGCGGCGGTTGCGGCGCAACGTCGCCGCCACCGCATCGTCTGCAACAGCCCCAGCGTGAGCGGCCAGCTGGCAGCCGCTGGGAGCGGCCTGGCGGTCGCGGTCATCACGCGCTGCAGCCTGCCGGCGACCTTGCCGGCGCTCGATGCGCGTCACGACCTGCCCGAACTGCCGGAGGTCGACGTGGCACTGGCACGCAGCACGCATACCCAGCGGTCGCCGGCGGTCGACGCGCTGCATGAGCAGGTGATGGCTGTGCTCCGGGATGGCACCCCGGGATGAATCGATGTGCGGTGGATGCGGTCAGGCCCGCGTTGCCAGTCCAGGGCAGCCGCTGCAGGGCAGCCAGCGCCGGCAGCGCGCGGATTCCCTGTCCGCATGCGATGGGTGTGCTGGCCGGCCCATTACAGCGCGCCCGATCGGGCCCGGCGGCGGTGCGGTGCGGGCGCGTGCTTCGATCCGCCCGCGCCGCAGTCGGATGGCGGCTTACTTGCGCCAGTAGTTGTTGGCGGCGGCGACGGTCTGGAAGTTGATCGCGATCACCTGCGAGGCGGCCGTCAGCTCGTGCGCGTCGTTCGAATACTCGGGACGCAGCTTGTGCAGCACGGCGGTGTCCGGCTGGGTGTACTTGACGCCGCGGCGGCTCAGCGTGATCGCCAGTTCAAAGCCTTCCTGGGGGGTGGCGGTGATGAGGCTGTTCAGCCAAGTGTCGGCCATGGGGTTCTCCTTTGAATGAATGACCGATTCATTCTGCCGCAACTGGCGCGCCGCCACCGGGGCGGCGGGTTTCGGGGCCCCTGGCCCGGGGTCTTTGCCTGGATTGCCGCATTGCACGCAAGCAACCGTGGCGCCCGACGCGCGCCGCGGCCCCTCGGCAGTGGGGCGAAGCGGCGGTCCTACCCGTTGTGGGTCCAGCGCGTGCCGGTGCCGCGGCAGACCTCGACCAGCGCGTTCAGTGCGTCGACCGCCGTGAAGATGCCCAGCAGGCGTCCATCCTCATCGTTGACGATGGCACTGCCGACCTTCTGGCTGGCCATCTGATAGGCCACTTCCTCCAGCGGCGCGGTGGCGTCCACGGTCAGCGGATCGGTGGCCATGATGTCGCTGGCACGCACCTGCAACCGCTCGGCCGCGGTCAGGCCCGAGATCAGGCGCACATCGCGCTCGCTGATCAGCCCCACCACGTCCTCGCCGCGCAGCACCGGCAGGTGGCGGATGTCGTGCCGCTCCATCAACTCGCGCAATTCGTCCATGGTCATGTTCTCGCGGGCGGTGATCGGGTCGGGGGTGGTGAACTCTTCCACCGGCACATTCACAATCAGCATGGCAGATCTCCTGTCGACATACGCAGCCTGGCAAGGGCGGGTTGGTGGCCTGGGGTGTCCGGCCGACTGGCCGCAAACCGTGGCGGGGATCTGGGCCGTGCGAGGACACCCCCCTCATCCATGAGGGTATTTGAGGCGGCATACCCCGGAATCAAGGGGTCGCAGGCCGGCGGCTGGGCCGATCAATCAGTCCAGCGCCTGCACGAAGAACACCACGCGTTCGGTCTCGGCGAAGCCCAGTCGCTGGTGCGCGGCGCGGCGCACGTAGAGACCTTCGAGAAAGGCAACCGGGGTGCTGTGCGTGCCGTTCACGTATTCGCTGCGCCGCGAGACCTCGGCGAAACCGAGCGCGGCGCCTTCATCGTCGTGGGCGATGAAGGCGGCAAAGCGCTGGGGGGCCGCGAGCTGGTCGGCGATCTCGCCCTGGTGGGCGTTCGCCGAGGTTCCAGGCCAGAGGTCGCTGCGCAGCGCCAGCCACGCCGCCTGCTCCGCGGCCGTGAGGCGGATGATGTTCAGGCTCGCGCCGGATGCGTCGCTGCGTGCCATGGGCCAGCGCCGGCGGCCGTCGGGCGCCCGCGCAGTCCGGCTTCAGACCGCGCCCGGCGGGGCCGGCAGCGCCACCTGCTGCTTCGGGTCGGGACCGAAGCGGTTGTCGCCGTGCGTGCCGTCAAGGATCATGAAGACCAGCACCACGAGCTGCCCCACCAGCGGGACGAACATCAGCAACAGCCACCAGCCGCTGCGGTTGGTGTCGTGCAGGCGCCGCACGCTGACCGCAAGCGACGGCACCAGCGTGCCCAGCGCGAACACGCCAGTGAGGAGACCCCACTGGGGTTCGTCGCCCGCCCGGGTCAGCGAGCCGTCCAGGAAGCCCAGCACCGTGTAGACGATGATGTAGAAAAGCACGAAATACCAGTATTCGGCCCGTTGCGCGCGGCCCTCGAAAACGGCGTACTTCCGAAAGACGGTCTTGACCCGGTTCATCATCGCTTCTCCTCCTGCATGGGCGTTGTTTCGACTCCGGTGGCGGGCCGGGCTGCTGCATGTTGCGGGAACCCGTCCGTGATGTCGAGCCACGAGGCCTTCGATCCGGTGTGGATGTGGAACACGTTGGCGCAGCGAAACCGCGTGTCCACGGTGCCCAGGCGCAGGCGCTTCACGTCCGGCCGGTCGTCGCGCGCGCTGTAGATCGGGCTGCCGCAGCGGCTGCAGAACACCCGCGCCTTGCCCGGCGTGGCACAGTACTCGCGCAGCAGCTCGGCGCCGCGCAGCAGCCGAAAGCGCGTCGCGTCCACCGGACACACCGCGGCAAAGGCGCTGCCCTGCGCCTTGCGGCACTGCGAGCAGTGGCATAGCGAGACCTGGTCGATCTCGCCGTCGTACTCGTACCGCACCCCGCCGCACAGGCAGCCGCCTTCGATCATGTCTGGTGTCCTTCGGTGATGCGCAATCGTGGGTTCGGCCGGCGCGATCGGATGCCTGGCCCGATGTGCGCTGCATGTTACCGAAGTCGGCAGCGATCGACGATCCGCCTCGCAGGGCGGCTGTCGTGCGGGCACCGCCGCGCCCTGTCCGCGGTCAGGGCCCGGTCAGTCCCTGCCGCGCCATGAGGCTGTCGCCGGAGGAGGCGGTGGCGTGGGCACTGCGCGGCCTGACCGGGCCTGTTCCCGTCCGGGCGGCGGTCCTGGGCACCACCGAGTGATTCCTCCGTCATCGCGGGCGCGGACGATGCCAGGCTGCCTCGGCGCGTGCCTGCGGTCGGGCGGCCTTTCAGCGCTCGCAACGCTTGAAGATGTTGTAACGGCTGCCGTTCCAGCGCCAGACCGGGAAGCAGAACCCGGGGCCGCCGATCTCGATGTCGGGGTAGCCCCGATGCCGGGTGCCGAGCAGTCTGTAGACGCCGGGAAAGCCGAAATTGTCCTGCCAGCGACCCTGCTTGTCCTGGATGAGCAGGGACAGGTTCACGCCCGTGTTTCCGTAGCAGGTCCCGCTGACCGAGACGAACACCTCGGGTTTGCCGTCCCCGTTCAGGTCCATGACGTCGATCTGGGGTTCGGTCGGCTGGTCGCATGCGTCCAGCCATTGACCGTTGCGCTCGGTCAGGCCGGCGGCCGCATGGATGGCCTTCAGATCGGTCGGCGACAGGTTGGACGCGGCGGCACCCAGGGTCGGTCCCGAGAGCAACCCGCCGGCCACGCACGCACCGGTGACCAGGATCGTATGCATGGCAGTGTCTGGTTTCATGATCTTTCCTCGTGTGTGGGGTGGCCCGCTTGCCGCGTCATCGACGCCGCACCGGGTGCCTGCCACAGCTCGCCGCCGGACATCCGATCGACGGAGCGGACGGGCGCCGGAGCGGGACGCGCTCGACATGGGCCCAGTACCGGGCACGTCATCGCGGCCAGCGGGCGCGAGCCGGCGTGATTGCACATGGCCCCGGATGCAGGGCGCAGTGCAAGGGCAGGCTGGAAAGCGGCGACGGCACGCTGTCGTGCGGCTGCTGCAACGGCGCGCGCGCCGCCGCGTGGGCCACGTCGAGCCTGTGCTTCTCAGGTGCCGCATCCGCGACGCGCGACCCACGGCCTGTGCCGCACCCGCACGCGCATCAGCGCCCGCGCGCGTGTTGCGTCGATCTGCGCCGGAAGGGCTGGTGGTTCGCGCATGGTGCATGCCTCCTTTCCGTGAGGTGCCGCGTGCGAACCCGGCCGCCCACATGGGCGGCCAGCAGGAAAGGGAAATGTTAGGGCAACGCTGAACAAGTCCCTCGCGCGCTGCGCATCCCTGCCTGCGGCGGTCTGCGGCGTTGCAAATGCTCGCAATAGCTTCGGCTATTGCTGCGCTTCGCGCCTTGCATCCCATCCCCATGCAGGGTGCGCCGCATCACGGAGACTTGTTCAGCGTCGCCTTAGGCCCGCGCGTCCCCGCTGGCAAGCGCGTGGAAAGCGTCTCGGCATGGCGGGCCCGGTCCGCGCCAATCCGTGCCAGAAAAATCCACCGCGCGAGGCGGTGGTTGCTGTGATGGGGTTTCACGCGGCCCGGCGAGGGCCAGGCCGCGTGGGCGTCAGGACTTACCCTGGTCCGGCTGGCTGAAGTCGCACACGCCCTCGGGGAAGATGGCCTTGAGCTTGTAGATTTCCGACAGGCTCGGCGCCCAACTGCCGTAGGTGCCGTCGATCAGCGCCGTGTCCACCGGCTTGAGAGCGCACTTGAAGATGCCACCTTCGATCGGACCGCCCGCCACGGTGCGCGCCGTGCCGTACATCGGGAACTTCTGGGTGCAGGCGCCTGGCGCGTCGTTGTCGAGCACGCCGGCCCAGACGTTGTTGCCGCTGGCGATCAGCGCACCGCTGGTGTCGAAACAGCTGTCGACCGCGCGCGCCGGCCGGTTCGCGGCGACGCCGGCGCTGGGATTGGCGCGGATCTGGGCCATCCATTCGTCCATCACCTCCAGTGCCATCGGGATCTGGTCGAAGTCGTTGCCCTTGGCGGGGGGCGTGTCGGTGAACCAGATCACCTGGTTGTCGGCGTTGCCCATGGCGTTGCGGATACGCTGGCGCACCGCGAAGGACTGGTGCACGTTGTGCATGTCGAGCCGGTGCTCCAGGTACGGGTGCCAGTCGATCGTCGGGATCGTGGTTGCGCCCTCGAACACCAGGCCGGACTGGTACATGGCCTGGATCGCTGCCAGGCTGCCGTGCGTGCGCGGCGCCGGCGTGTCGGGCGCGGCCGGGTTCCAGCGGTTCATGTTGCGCGCGCCCCAGGGGTCGAAGTAACCCGGAATCGTGGCCGCCTTATATTGCTCCAGCGCTTCTTCGTCCTTATCCTTGGCGTCGACTGTGGTGTACGGGAAGCCTTCGGCCACCATCTCGCCGGGCTGCTTCCAGCCGCCGATCTTGAAGTTGAGATCGAGGAACTCCGCCGGGCTGATGTCGCCGTCCCTGAGCGCCTGCAGACCGTACTGCACGCCGACGTTGTCCCAGCTCATGCGCGCGTAGCTATCGGGGCCGACGCCGTAGATCTTGCGCGCGTCCTCGAAGTGGCTGAAGCCCCGGAAGTCATCGAAGCGGGAAAGGTCCATGCGGTCGCCGGCCAGCGCGATCACGCCGTCGGCGTCGAACTGCGGGTTGATGGCGCCCGCCGTCAGGCCCATCCAGGCGGCGCGGCACTCGGTCGATCCCGGGGCGAACGCCATGCGCGGGCCGTCCGGGATCTTGTTCAGATAGGCGACGTCAAACCCGGCAAAGGGGTTGGCGACCGAATCCTCGGCGTTCATGCCGACCAGCCAGGTCCGGTTCTTGGTGACCTGCCACTTGGGGTTCTGGTGGTCGGTCACGTCCATGTAGTACTCCAGCAGCTCGCAGTCGCCCACGTGCGGAATCTGGCCCACCATGTCGGGATAGGGCTGCTGCGGGATCGCGGCGTCGATCAGCCCCGGGTGGTTCTGCGCGTACAGGTACTGCTGGATGGCGCCGCCCGAGGCCCCCAGGCCCACGGTGTAGGTCGGCACGCCGTAGCGCTTGATGAAGCCCTCCTTGGTCATCATCGCCGTCTCGCCGCCCAGCACCAGGTTGTAGTGCGTGCTAGTGTAGTGTTTGATTCTTGAGGGAACATAAATGAATTGCCTACCTCCAAT
>NZ_DAOKZG010000043.1:0-28680 GCF_035325765.1 Ottowia sp. | reverse complement strand
CTCTCACGTGAAGTTCATCGCATAATGCCTTGACTTATAACACAGTAAGACTAGTCCGCTGAAACATTGAAATGGGCGGTGAGGGGCGTCCGAGACGGGAGGCGATGCAAGGCACAAAGCGCAGCAACAGCCGTTGCTGTTGCGAGCATTTGCAACGCCGCAGCGTGCCCGTATCGGGTGCACAGCACCGATCCGGTTTCAGTGTTTCAGTGGACTAGCGGCGGGAGGTGCTGCGGCGCCTGCCGACCCGCGTCATTCCGTCCTGCCCGGCGTGCGCCGGCCTCATTTCGTCATCCGGCGACCCGGTTGGGGTGACCGAGCGCCGCGTCAGGGCCTGAGGTGACGCGCCAGGGCGCCGGCTGTCAGTGCGGCCGTGGTGGGCCAGTGGTCGGCCACGGCACCGTGCTGGTAGACGGCTGCGCTGGCGGCCTCGAAGGCCGGCAGGCCGCTGGCCAGCGCGGAACCCACCAGGCCCGCCAGCACATCGCCGGTTCCGGCCGTGGCGAGCCGCCCGTTGCCGGTGGGGTTCACGTACGGCGCCTGTCCGGGCGCGGCGATGACCGTGCCCGAGCCCTTCAGGACCACCGTGGCCTGGAAGCGCGTTGCCAGCGCGCGCGCCGCGTCCAGGCGGTCCGCCTGCACGGCCTGCGTGCTGGTGCCCAGCAGGCGTGCCGCCTCGAGCGGGTGCGGGGTCAGGATGGTGGGTTGCCAGGCGCCGGTGCGGTCGCGCAGCAACGCCTGCCAGTCCGGCATGCCGGCAATCGCGTTCAGCGCGTCCGCGTCCAGCACCAGGCGCGCCGCGCGGCGCAGGATGCGCGGCAGCACGGCAAACACCGCCTCGCCGCCGCCACAGCCGCAGACCACGGTGAGCCGATCCAGGCTGGGCGCGAGTGCCGGCCAGCGACGGAACATCAGTTCCGGCTGGCTGCTGTCGAGCCCCACCGTCTCGGGGTCGAGCGGACACACCAGCACCCGGCCGGCGCCGCCGTGCAGGGCGGCGCTGGCGGCCAGCAGCACGGCGCCGCCCATCGCCATGCCGCGCGCGGCCAGTCCTTCGCCACCGACGATGGCGACGTCGCCGAAGCGCCCCTTGTGGCTGGTGTGCGGCCGCGCGCGCGCCGGGGGTTCCGGGCTCAGCCAGGCCACCGGCACGCCATGCCCGGACGCCACGCCCAGGTCGTGAAACCAGATGCGGCCGCAGGCGTCGCGCCCCTGCGCCGTGAACAGGCCGGGCTTGAGCGTCAGCAGGCTCAGCGTGTGGCGCGGGCCCGCGGGCTCGGGCGCGCCGGCAGTCGCCAGCGCGGCCGCACCGTGGTCAACGCCGGTATCGGCATCGAGGCCGGTTGGCAGGTCGACGCACAGCATTGGCGCCGGGCTGCGGCGCAGGCATGCCAGCCATTCGGCCAGGCGGCCGGCTGGCGCGCGCGCGGCACCGATGCCGAGCAGGGCGTCGATGCACAGATCAGTCGGCGCCAGCCCCTGCGGGGGCTCGTCGGCGAATCGCACGCCCGCTGCGCGCGCGCGTTGCCAGGACGCCTCGGCGTCGGCGGGCAGGCGCCCGGGCTCACCCAGCCAGGTGACGATCGGGGCCAGGCCCCAGTGCTGCAGGTGCACGGCCGCTTCCAGGCCGTCACCCCCATTGTTGCCGGGGCCACAGGCGATCCACACGCGGCGTGCATGCGGCGCCAGCGCCAGCGCCAGCCGTGCCGTCGCCAGCCCGGCACGTTGCATCAGCGTGTGCGGCGCGAGTGTTGCAGCCGCCGTTTGCTCGAGCGCACGCGTGCCCTGCACGTCGTGCAGCGGCAGGCGGAGACCGGGTTCGATCGGATGCGGCATCGGGCGATTATCGGATTGCCCGTGCAAGAAGGGGTCCTGCGTTCGGTGCGCGCGTGCGGCGTGGTTCACGGGCAACGCACCCTCCGGCCAGCGCCTTCAAGTCGAATCCGGCCGTTGGGCGCGCCCGCCGGCGCTGCCCTCGCCGTGCCATGCGGGGCTGGCGGGTACGGGGCGCGCCCAACCGACAGGCGAGCGCGATCGAACTGGCGAACGCCCGTGTGCACGCTGGGTTCCAGGCGCCTGCAAGTCCCGGCGGCCGGATTCCGGTGCCACGCGCCGCGCTCAACCGTTGCGGCCCCAGGCCCCCGATGTCGACTGACGCCAGCCGCGCGGCCCGCCGGCAACTGCCGCGACAGCAGGGCCGTCACGGCCGGCGACCGCCGGACCGCTATAATCCCAAGGTTTTGTCGCACGGCCGCCGGATCTGAGAGGCTCGGGGCCTGCGGCAAGGCAAATCGCGAACCAGCTCTGACGAGGTGTCGCCTGCGAGAGACCGTGCGAAGCGGCGATCGGGGCGATGAACGAGCTGGATTCCAGACCCAACCTTGCAAAGGCAGACCATGTCCATCACCATGCGTGAAATGCTGGAAGCCGGTGTCCATTTCGGCCACCAGACGCGCTTCTGGAACCCCAAGATGGCCCCGTATATCTTCGGCCATCGCAACAAGATCCACATCATCAACCTGGAGAAGTCGCTGCCGATGCTCCAGGAGGCGCAGAAGTTCGCGCGCCAGCTCGCGGCCAACCGCGGCACCATCCTGTTCGTCGGCACCAAGCGCCAGGCGCGCGAGATCGTGGCCGAGGAGGCACAGCGCTGCGGCATGCCCTTCGTCGACCAGCGCTGGCTGGGCGGCATGCTGACCAACTTCAAGACCGTCAAGACCTCGATCAAGCGTCTGAAGGACATGAAGGCGCAGCAGGAGGCCGGCCTGGACGCCATGAGCAAGAAGGAGCAGCTCATGTTCACGCGCGAGATCGCCAAGCTCGAGCGCGATATCGGCGGCATCCAGGACATGACGGCGCTGCCCGATGCGATCTTCGTGATCGACGTCGGCTTCCACAAGATCGCGGTGTCGGAGGCCCAGAAGCTGGGCATCCCGCTGATCGGCGTGGTCGATTCCAACCACAACCCCGACGGCATCGACCACGTGATCCCGGGCAACGATGACTCCGCGCGCGCGGTGACGCTGTACGCGCGCGCGCTGGCGGACGCGGTGCTCGAGGGCAAGGCCAATGCCGTGCACGAGGTGGTGCAGACGGTGGCGGCCGAAGGCGACGACGTGTTCGTCGAGGTCGAGGACGAGAACGCCGCCTGAGCGCCAAGCGCGAGGCGTGACCGGCGGCTCCGCTGCCGGCCACGCATGCCGGGGGCGGTGACGCCCCCTTTTCAATTCATTGCGGCGCACGCCGGCACGTGCCGGGCGCGGGCCGCCTTTCAACGGAGCAAGTACCGATGGCAACAATCACCGCAAGCATGGTCGCCGAACTGCGCGCCAAGACCGACGCCCCCATGATGGAGTGCAAGAAGGCCCTGACGGAAGCCGGGGGCGACATGGCCAAGGCCGAGGAAATCCTGCGCGTCAAGCTGGGCTCCAAGGCCGGCAAGGCGGCCAGCCGCGTCACCGCCGAGGGCGCCGTGGCCGCCCACATCGCGGACAGCACGGGTGCCATGGTCGAGATCAACTGCGAGACCGATTTCGTCACCAAGAACGAGATGTTCCTGGCCATGACGCAGGCCGCCGCGCGCCTGGTGGCCGAGCACGATCCGGCCGACCTGGCGGGGCTTGGCCAGTTGGCCTACGAGCAGGACGGCTACGGGCCGACGCTGGAGGACGTGCGCAAGGGCCTGATCGGCAAGATCGGCGAGAACATGAGCTTTCGCCGCTTCGTGCGCAAGGCCGGTGGCGCCAGCCTGACGCACTACCTGCACGGCACGCGCATCGGCGTGCTGGTGGAGTACGAGGGCGACGAAGTGGCGGCGCGCGACGTCGCGATGCACGTGGCAGCGATGAAGCCGGTGGCCCTGGCCGCCGCCGACGTGCCGGCCGAGCTGATCGAGCGCGAGCGCAGCGTCGCCAGCGCCAAGGCGGCCGAGTCGGGCAAGCCGGCCGACATCGCGACGAAGATGATCGAGGGTTCGGTGCAGAAGTACCTCAAGGAGGTTTCGCTGCTGAACCAGCCGTTCGTCAAGAACGACAAGCAGACCGTCGAGCAGATGCTCAAGGAGAAGAACACCCGCGTGCTGGGCTTCACCCTGTACGTGGTGGGCGAGGGCATCGAGAAGCGGGCGGATGACTTCGCCTCCGAGGTGGCGGCGCAGATGGCGGCGGCGCAAGGCAAGGCCTGAAGCACAGGACGGCCCCACGCCCTGCGCGATGTTGCGCCCTCCGCCTCAGGGGGCGCGGCCTGTGGCCGGGGAGACCCCGGCCACGGCTGTCATGGCCTGCTCCGCGGCCATCGGAGCACGGTTGTCGCGGGTGGCGCGTGGCGCCATGGAAACCTGGCACGGGCTTGCGCTCGAACGACAAGGGACGGATGACTGCGTTGCGCTTCGACTTCGATGACCCAGCCGGCATTCGTCACGCCGGCGCCAGCCGACTTCCCTGGTCGTTTTCCTGAGCCGGTGCGCGCATGAATTTCCCGTGGGCCGGGGGTGCGTCGCCTGCGGCACGCCCTTCTTGCGCCCATCGCGCGCCAAGCCGCTAAACTCGATCCGTTTGCCCAGTTGCCGCCTCCCATGAACCAAGCCACACCCGCCCACAAGCGCATCCTGCTCAAGCTCTCCGGCGAGGCCCTGATGGGCGACGATGCCTTCGGCATCAATCGCGCGACGATCGAGCGCATCGTCGGCGAGATCGCCGAGATCACGCACCTGGGGGTCGAGGTCGCGGTGGTGATCGGCGGCGGCAACATCTTTCGCGGCGTGGCCGGCGGCGCCGAGGGCATGGATCGCGCGACCGCCGACTACATGGGCATGCTGGCCACCGTGATGAACGCGCTGGCGCTGGCCGACGCGATGAACCACCAGGGCCTGACCGCGCGCGTGATGTCGGCCATCGGCATCGAGCAGGTGGTCGAGTCCTACGTGCGGCCGAAGGCGCTGCATTACCTGGAGGAGGGCAAGGTGGTGGTGTTTGCCGCCGGCACCGGCAACCCCTTCTTCACCACCGACACCGCCGCCGCGCTGCGCGGCGCCGAGATCGGCGCCGAGATGGTGCTCAAGGCGACCAAGGTGGACGGGGTCTACACTGCCGACCCCAAGAAGGATCCGACGGCGACGCGCTACGCGCGGCTGAGCTTCGACGAGGCGATGAACCGCAACCTGGGCATCATGGACGCCACGGCCTTCGCGTTGTGCCGCGACCAGAAGCTGCCGATCACGGTGTTTTCCATCTTCAAGCCGGGCGCCCTGAAGAACGTGGTGCTGGGCGCCGACGAAGGCACGCTGGTGCACGCCTGAGCGTGCGTCCGGGCAGACCGAACGTGTGGAGCATTGAGACATGACGATTTCCGACATCCGGAAGCAGGCCGAGGGCAAGATGAACCAGTCCATCGCCGCCTTCCAGAACAGCCTGACCCGCATCCGCACCGGCCGCGCGAATCCGGCGCTGCTGGACACCATCCACGTGGAATACTATGGCAGCCACGTGCCGCTGTCGCAGGTGGCCAACGTGTCCCTGATCGATGCGCGCACCATCAGCGTCCAGCCCTGGGAGAAGGGCATGGGAGCCAAGATCGAGAAGGCCATTCGCGAGAGCGACCTGGGCCTGAACCCCGCCAGCATGGGCGACCTGATCCGCGTGCCGATGCCGCCGATGAGCGAGGAGCGGCGCCGCGAGATGACCAAGGTCGTGCGCCATGAAGGCGAGCAGGCCAAGATCGCGGTGCGCAACCTGCGCCGTGACGCCAACGAGGCGATCAAGAAGCTGGTCAAGGACAAGGAGGCGACCGAGGACGAGCAGAAGCGCGCCGAGGCTGAAATCCAGAAGGTGACCGACCGGCACGTGGGCGAGATCGACACCCTGGTGGCGGCCAAGGAAAAGGAGATCATGGAAGTCTGACGGTCTCGTCCGGCATCGCTGCGTGTCCTTCCCCTGAGGTGAAACATTCCCGTGGCTCCAATCGCCGCGCGCTGTTGCGCCCTCCGCCTGCAGCGGGCACAGCCTGTGGCCAGGGGGACTCCGGCCCCGGCTGCCGCTGGCCCGGCCTGCTCCGCGGCCTCCTGAGCGGCCTTGTCGCACAGCCTTCTGAACTGGTGGTCCCGCGCACATGGCCAACATGTCTCCTTCCCACGGCATTCCGCGTCACATCGCCATCGTGATGGACGGCAACGGCCGCTGGGCGCGCCGGCGCCTGCTGCCGCGCATTGCCGGCCATCGCCAGGGCGTGGAAGCGCTGCGCCGCTGCATCCGCGCCTGCGCCGAGCGCGGGGTGCAGGTGCTGACGGTGTTCGCTTTCTCCTCCGAGAACTGGAGCCGTCCCGACGACGAGGTGCGCGGCCTGATGGACCTGATGGCCAAGGCGCTGGTGCGCGAGGTGCCGCAATTGCGCGATGGCGGCATCCGGCTGCGCTTCGTGGGCGAGCGCGCCGGCCTGTCGGCGCGCCTGCAGCAGGGACTGGCGCAGGCCGAGGCGGCGACGGCGGCGGCCCCGCGCATGTTGCTCAACGTCTGCTTCAACTACGGTGGTCGCTGGGACATCGCCCAGGCCGCGGCCGGTCTGGCCGCGCGTGGCGAACCAATCACCGAGGCCAGCCTGGACCGTGCCATGGCGCTGGCCCACGTGCCCGATCCGGACCTGCTGATCCGCACCGGAGGCGAGCAGCGCCTGAGCAATTTCCTGCTCTGGCAGAGTGCCTACAGCGAGCTGTATTTCAGCGACCGGCTGTGGCCCGACTTCGACGAAGCTGCCCTGGACGAAGCACTGGCGGCCTATGCCGCGCGCGAGCGGCGCTTCGGCCAGACGTCCGAGCAGGTCACGGGCGCGCTCGCCACGGGTTGACGGCGGTTTCGGCAATGCTGCTGCAACGGGTGGTCACCGCGCTGGTGCTGCTGGCGCTCCTGCTGCCCGCGCTGCTGGCGCCGAGCGCCACCCCGTTCATCGGACTGGGCCTGCTGTTCATCGCGGCGGGTGCTTGGGAGTGGGCGCGCCTGAACGGGGTCACGGGTGCTGGTGCCGTCGCCACCGGCCTGCTGTGCGCGCTCCTGTGCCTGGGCCTGTGGTGGGGCGGGGTGGTCGAGCAGGCGCTGCCAGGGCTGTGGCTGGGCGCCGCCCTGGCCTGGGTGGTGGGCGGGGCCTGGCTGCTGGCGCGCGGCGTCGCCGGCTGGCCACGATTGCCGCGCGTGCTGCGCTGGGCGATCGGCGTGGGCGGGCTCACGCTGGCCTGGCTGGCGCTGGCACAGGCGCGCGCCGTCGGGGTCAATTTCCTGCTGTCGGTGCTGGTGCTGGTGTGGACGGCCGACATCTTTGCCTATTTCAGCGGCCGCGCCCTGGGGGGGCGCCTGACCGGCGGGCGCAAGCTGGCGCCGGCCATCAGCCCGGGCAAGAGCTGGGAAGGCGTGTGGGGTGGCATGCTCGGCGTGCTGGTGGTGGCGGCCGCCTGGGCCGCCTGGGAGCGCGGCCAGGCCGTGGGCGCGGCCAGCCTGTACCTCCGCCTGCAGCAAGGCGGGGCGGCATGGTTCGTGCTGGGACTGCTGTTCCTGTGCGCCATGAGCGTGGTGGGCGACCTGATGGAATCGCTGGTCAAGCGCAGCGCCGGCGTGAAGGATTCCAGTCGCCTGCTGCCCGGTCATGGCGGCGTGCTGGACCGCGTCGATGCCCTGCTGCCGACGCTGCCGCTGGCGTTGCTGCTGGCGGGCCTGGTGTCGGGGAGCGGGACATGAACACGGGCCGGTCGTCCCCGGCTCGCCGCGCGGTGGCGCGCCAGCGGCTGGCGGTGCTGGGCTCCACGGGCTCGATCGGCACCAGCACGCTCGACGTGGCGGCGCGCCATCCGGACCGCTTCGAGGTGGTGGCACTGGCCGCCGCGACCCAGGTCGATCGCATGCTGGCGCAGTGCGAACGCTTCCGGCCACGCCTGGCCGTGCTGGCCAGCGCGGCGCATGCGGCCGAACTCGAGGGGAAGATCCGGGCGCGCGGGCTGCCGACGCGGGTCGAGCATGGGCCGGCGGCACTCGAGCAGCTGGCGTCCTGGGACGAGGTCGACAGCGTGATGGCGGCAATCGTGGGCGCGGCCGGCCTCGCTCCGTGTCTGGCCGCGGCGCGCGCCGGCAAGCGCCTGCTGCTGGCCAACAAGGAGGCCCTCGTGGTGGGCGGGGAGGTGTTCCTGCGCGCCGTGCAAGCGGGCGGTGCCACCCTGCTGCCGATCGACAGCGAGCACTCGGCGATCTTCCAGTCGCTGCCCGAAGACGCTTCGACATGGGCGGCGCGCATCGACAAGATCATCCTCACCGCCTCGGGCGGGCCGTTTCGCACGCGCGCGCCGGCCACGCTCGCGGCGGTGACGCCCGAGCAGGCCTGCGCCCACCCGAACTGGGTGATGGGTCGCAAGATCTCGGTCGACTCGGCCACCATGATGAACAAGGCGCTGGAGGTGATCGAGGCGCGCTACCTGTTCGGCGTCGCGCCCGAGCAGCTCGAGGTCGTGATCCACCCGCAAAGCGTGATTCATTCCATGGTGCAGTACCGCGACGCCTCGGTGGTGGCGCAACTGGGCACGCCCGACATGCGGGTGCCGATCGCCTACGGCCTGGCCTGGCCCGAGCGCATCGCCTCGGGCGCGCCGGCGCTCGATTTCCGCGCGCTGCAGGACCTGAGCTTCGAGTCCATCGACGATGGCGAGCACCGCCTGCGCTTCCCGGGACTGGCGCTGGCCTGGCAGGCGCTGCGCGCGGCGCCGGGAAGTTGCGCCGTGCTCAACGCCGCCAACGAGGTGGCGGTGGCGGCGTTCCTGCAGCGACGCCTGCGCTTCGACCAGATCCACCAGGTGAATTGCACCACGCTCGAGCGCGTGCTGCCGCAGCACCCGGACAGCCTGGAAGCGTTGCTCGAGCTGGACGCCCAGGCGCGCGCCGAGGCGGCCCGCGTCGTTCGATCCTGCGCCGGCTGACGGGGCCCGGCGCGTGCGCGGCGCGCCCCAAGCAGCGACAATTGCGGCCATGCTGACCACCCTGATCGCCTTCATCGCCGCGCTGGCGATCCTGATCGCCGTCCACGAGTGGGGCCACTACCGCGTCGCTGTCGCCTGCGGGGTGAAGGTGCTGCGCTTTTCCATCGGCTTCGGGCCGGCGCTGGCGCGCTGGCGGCCGCGGCGCCAGCATCCGGGGCAGGATACCGAATTCGTGATCGGCGCGATCCCGCTGGGGGGCTACGTGAAGATGCTCGACGAGCGCGAGGCGCCGGTGGCAGCGGCCGAGCGCGACCGCGCCTTCAATACCCAGCCGCTGCACGCGCGCGCGCTCGTGGTCGCGGCCGGGCCGGTGGCGAACCTGGTGCTGGCCGTGCTGCTGTACGCCGCGGTGGGCTGGATCGGGGTCCAGGAGCCGCGCGCCGTGCTGGCCACGCCGGTGGCCGGCTCGCTGGCTGCGCAGGCCGGCTTGCAGGGTGGCGAGCTGGTGCGCCGCGGCGCGCTGGCGGGGGACGAACTCCAGCCGCTCGCCTCGTTCGAAAGCCTGCGCTGGTTGCTGACCCGGGGCGCACTGGATGCCCAGGACGTGGTGCTGGAGGTCAGCGCCTCGGCTGCGGGCGGACGCACGCATGAGCTGGTGCTGCCGCTGGCGACGCTGCGCGGACGCGACCCCAACCCCCAGCTGTTCCGCGACATCGGCATCGTCGCGCCGCTGTCGCGTCCGCTGATCGGCGAGGTGCTGCCCGGCGGCGCCGCCGAGCGCGCCGGCCTGCGCCAGGGGGACCTGGTGCTGCGCATCGACGGCCAGGCGATCGCCGACGGCCAGCAACTGCGCGACCGCATCCGCGCGGCCGCACGGGACGGCGCGTCACCCGTGCAGTCCTGGGAGGTGGAGCGCGCCGGCCGGCGCTTCACGCTCGAACTGCAGCCCGAGGCGCAGCAGGAACAGGGCCGCACCATCGGCCGCATCGGCGCCATGGTCGGCAGCGCGCCCGAGTTCGTGCTGGTGCGCAGCGGCCCGCTGGATGGCCTGTGGTCCGGCGTGGTGCGCACGTGGGAGGTCTCGGCGCTGTCGCTGCGCCTGCTCGGCCGCATGGCGATGGGCGAGGTCTCGCTGCGCAACCTCAGCGGACCGATCGCGATCGCCGACTACGCCGGCAAGTCGGCCAGCCTCGGCCTGACCTATTACCTCGCCTTCCTGGCCTTCATCAGCGTCAGCCTGGGCGTGCTCAACCTGCTGCCGCTGCCCGTCCTCGATGGGGGGCACCTGATGTATTATCTTTGGGAAGCCGTCACAGGAAGGCCGGTTGCCGGTGCCTGGCTGGAGCGGCTGCAATATGTCGGCGTGGCGCTGCTCGTGGCCATGATGACGATTGCGATGTACAACGACGTCGTCAACCGACTGGGCTGATCACCTCCGCGCTTCCTCGGCGGCCCTCGCGGGCCGCCCTGCCTTTGCAGCATCCATGAACTTGTTTTCCCATCGTTTTCGCTGGCGCGCCGCGGCGGCGCTGGCCTCCCTGGCATTCGCGGCGCAAGTGGCCTGGGCGGTGGATCCGTTCACCGTGCGCGACATCCGCGTCGAGGGGCTGCAGCGGGTCGAGCCTGGCACCGTGTTTGCCTCGCTGCCGCTGCGCGTGGGCGACACCTACACCGACGACAAGGGCACGGCGGCGATTCGGGCATTGTTCGGGCTGGGCCTGTTCACCGACGTGCGGCTCGAGGTCGCCGGCGACGTGCTGGTGGTGATCGTGCAGGAGCGGCCCACGGTTGCAGCGGTCGAATTCGCCGGCAACAAGGAGTTCAGCAACGAGGTGCTGCAGGGCGCCCTGCGCGATGCCGGGCTTGCCGCCGGCCAGTCCTACGATCGCGCCCTGGTCGACCGCGCGGAACAGGAACTCAAGCGCCAGTACATCAACCGCAGCCTGTACGGAGCCGAGGTCACGACCACGGTGACGCCGCTCGAGCGCAACCAGGTGCGCCTGACCTTCAACATCGTGGAAGGTCGCGCGGCACGCATCAAGGACATCCACATCGTCGGCAACCACGCCTTCAGCGAATCGCGCCTGAAGGACCTGTTCGAGCTCGACACCGGAGGCTGGCTGGCCTGGTACACGAAGAGCGACCAGTATTCGCGCAGCAAGCTCAACGCCGACCTGGAAGCGCTGCGCTCGTTCTACCTCACGCGCGGCTTCCTGGACTTCAAGATCGACTCCACCCAGGTGGCGATGTCGCCCGACAAGGAGTCGATCGGCATCACCGTCAACATCACCGAGGGCGATCGGTTCGTCGTCTCCGGCGTCACCCTGGACGGCAATTTCCTGGACCGCGACGACGAGTTCAAGTCGCTCGTCACGATCAAGCCCGGGGAGCCCTACAACGCCGACCAGGTGGCCGAGACCACCAAGGCCTTCATCGACCACTTCGGCAACTACGGCTACGCCTTCGCCCACGTCGAGGCCGTGCCCGACGTGGACCGCGCCAACAACCGCGTGGCGATCACCCTGCGCGCCGATCCCGCGCGGCGCGTCTACGTGCGCCGCATCAACATCCACGGCAACACGCGCACGCGCGACGAGGTGATCCGGCGCGAGTTCCGCCAGTACGAATCGAGCTGGTACGACGCCGAGAAGATCCGGCTGTCGCGCGACCGGGTCGATCGCCTGGGTTACTTCACCGAGCTCTCGGTCACCACCGCCGAGGTGGCCGGCGCGCCGGACCAGGTCGACCTCGACGTCGAGGTGAAGGAGAAGCCGACCGGCAACGTCTCGATCGGGGCCGGCTATTCCTCGGCCGAGAAGCTGGCCTTCACCTTCGGCCTGTCGCAGGAGAACGCATTCGGATCCGGCAACCGGCTCGACCTGCAGCTCAACACCGGCAAGTACAACCGCACCGTGGTGGTGAGCGCGACCGATCCGTATTTCACCACCGACGGTGTTTCGCGCACGGTCGACGTCTACTACCGCACGCAGAAGCCGTACGAGGACCAGGGCGGCAACTACACGCTGGTGACGATGGGCGCAGGCCTGAAGTTCGGACTTCCCGTGACCGAACTCGACACCGTCTACCTGGGCATGAACCTCGAGCGCACGCGCATCAAGCCGGGCACCAACATCCCGGCAGCCTACCTGGCCTATGCCGAGCGCTTCGGCTACACCAGCGACGCGATCCCGTTCACCCTGGGCTGGTCGCGCGATTCGCGCGACAGCGCGCTGGCGCCGAATTCGGGGCGCTACCAGCGCCTGCTGGGCGAGCTCGGCCTGATCGGCGATGCGCGCTATGTCAAGGCCAACTACCAGTACCAGCAGTACGTGCCGCTGAACAAGCAGTACACCCTCGCCTTCAACGGCGAGCTGGGCTGGGGCAAGGGCCTGGGTGGGCAGCCGTTCCCGGTGTTCAAGAACTTCTATTCGGGGGGCCTCGGCTCGGTGCGCGGCTACGACCAGAGCACGCTGGGCCCGCGCGACGTGACCGGTGCCTTCATCGGCGGCACGCGCAAGGTGACGCTGAACGCCGAGTTCATCACCCCGTTCCCGGGTGCCGGCAACGACCGCACGCTGCGCCTGTTCGGCTTCGTCGACGCCGGGGCGCTGTACGGCGAAAACGAGAAGATCAGCGGCGACGCGCTGCGCTACTCGACCGGCGTCGGCCTGAGCTGGATCTCGCCCCTGGGGCCCCTGCGCTTTGCGTACGCGGTGCCGCTGCGCAAGCGGCCGGGCGATAGAATCCAGCGATTCCAATTCCAGATCGGAACCTCGTTTTGATGTCGCTTTCTGTTCGTCACCTGGTCGCCGCGCTGGCCGCGCTCGCGCTGCTGTGGAGTCCTGCCGCACCGGCGCAGGACGGCATGCGCATCGGCTTCGTCAACACCGATCGCCTGCTGCGCGAGGCGGCGCCCGCGAAGGCGGCGCAGACCAAGCTGGAGCAGGAATTCTCCAAGCGCGAGAAGGAGATCGACGACGCCGGCCAGGCGCTGGCCAGCGCCTCCGAGCGCTTCGAGCGCGAAGCGCTCACCATGAGCGAGAGCCAGCGTACCGCGCGCCAGCGCCAGCTGGTCGACCAGGACCGCGACTTCCAGCGCCGGCGGCGCGAGTTCCAGGAGGACCTGAACGCGCGCAAGCAGGAAGAACTGCAGCAGATCCTCGACCGCGCCAACCGCGTGGTGCGCCAGATCGCCGAGAGCGAGAAGTACGATGCCATCTTCCAGGAGGCCGTCTACATCAACCCGCGGCTCGACATCACCGACAAGGTGATCAAGGCGCTCGACAACGGCAAGTGAGCGCAGGCGGAGGGGCCATCCTCGAGGCTCGTCATGACGCTGCGCATCGGCTCGATCATCGCGGCCCTGGGCGGCGAGTTGCAGGGTGATCCCGAACGGCTCATCACGCGGCTGGCGCCGCTGGAAACCGCCACCGCCAGCGAGCTGAGCTTTTTGGTGGACCCGCGCCTGGCCGAGGCGCTCGATCGTACGCAAGCCGGCTGCATCGTGGTCGGGCCCGAACTGGCCGCGGCAGCGCGCGCCCGCGGCGACTGCATCGTCGCAGCTCACCCGCACCTGTATTTTGCGCGGCTGACCCAGCTTTGGCGGCGCCAGCACGGCGGCGCGCCGCGTCCCGGCATCCACCCGAGCGCCGTGGTGGAGGCGGACGCGCAGATCGATCCGAGCGCCAGCATCGGGCCGCAGTGCTTCGTCGGGTCGGGCGCGCGCATCGGCGCCGGCACGGTGCTGAAGGCGCGCGTCACGGTCGAGGCCGGTTGCGTGATCGGCGCACGCTGCCTGGTGCAGAGCGGCGCCGTGATCGGCGGCGACGGCTTCGGCTTTGCTCCCGACGCCGGCCGCTGGGAGCGCATCGAGCAACTTGGGGCCGTGCGCATCGGCGACGACGTGGAGATCGGCGCCAACACCTGCGTCGACCGCGGCGCGCTGGATGACACCGTGATCGAGGATGGCGTCAAGCTCGACAACCTGATCCAGATCGGCCACAACTGCCACATCGGCCGGCATACGGCGATGGCCGGCTGCGTCGGCGTGGCCGGCAGCGCCCGCATCGGCGCCCATTGCACGGTGGGCGGGGCCGGCATGATCCTGGGCCACCTGACGATCGCCGATCACGTGCACATCTCCTCGGCCTCGATCGTCACGCGCTCCATTCTCAAGCCCGGGCACTACACCGGCTTCTTCCCGATCGATGACAACGCGAACTGGGAAAAGAACGCTGCCACGCTCAAGCACATCCATGCGCTGCGCGAACGCGTGAAGCGCCTCGAGGCCCGCATCAAGGGCGGCGCGAATGCGTAAAATGAGCCCGATGCGCGGGTCAATCCTGCGCCAACAGCTATCAGAAAAGAAGCGCCCGCCATGATGGACATCCACCGTATCCTGGAAAAGCTCCCGCACCGCTACCCGTTCCTGCTGGTCGATCGCGTGCTCGACATCGACCTCGAGGCGAAGACGCTGCGCGCGATCAAGAACGTGACGGTGAACGAACCCTTCTTCACGGGCCATTTTCCGACCCGTCCGGTGATGCCGGGGGTGCTGATGCTCGAGGCCATGGCCCAGACCTGCGCCCTGCTGTCGTTCGAGACCGAGGGCATCTCGCTGCGCGAGGACCAGGTCTTCTACTTCGTCGGCATCGACGGCGCGCGTTTCAAGCGTCCGGTGGAGCCGGGCGACCAGCTCGTCCTGCATGCCGCTCTGGACCGCGCGCGTGCCGGCATCTACCGCTTCAACTGCAAGGCCATGGTGGGCGACGAGGTGGCCTGCGAGGCCGCCATCATGTGCACCATGCGGGATGTCGGTTGACGCGGGATGCATGAGGGGTTCCCCTCCGAGGCGCTGATGCGCCTTGCGCCCGGCGCGGCGCTGGGGCGGGCCGTGCCGATGCTCGGCACAGGTCCGGGCAGGGCGTTCGCCGGTCCGGCGCGCTGCGCGGTCACTCGGCGCGCCTCGGGCCATGCGCCGGTGGTTCCCGGCGCGGCAAGGGCCTGACATGACGGGGATTCACCCGACAGCGCTGGTCGATCCGCGGGCCGAACTGCACGCATCGGTGCAGGTCGGACCGTATGCGGTGATCGGCCCGCACGTGCGCGTCGGCGCCGGCACCTCCATCGGCCCGCACTGCGTGATCGAGGGCGAGACCACGATTGGCCAGGACAACCGCATCTTCCAGTTCGCCAGTCTCGGCGCGCCGCCGCAGGACAAGAAATACGCGGGCGAGCCGACGCGCCTGGAAATCGGCGACGGCAACACGATCCGCGAGTTCGTCACCATCAACACCGGCACCGCGCAGGATGCCGGCGTGACGCGCCTGGGTCGCGACAACTGGATCATGGCCTATGTGCACATCGCGCACGATTGCCAGCTGGGCGACCACATCATCCTGGCCAACGCGGTGCAGCTGGCAGGCCACGTGCATCTGGGCGACTGGGCCTTCCTGGGTGGCCTCACGGGCGTGCACCAGTTCGTGCGCATCGGCGCGCACGCGATGACCGCCTTCCAGACCCGGCTGGCGCAGGACCTGCCGCCCTTCGTCACCGCCGGCGGCAACCCGGCCGAGGCGCAGGGCATCAACGTCGAGGGCCTGCGCCGGCGTGGCTATGGCGCCGAGCGCATCGCCATCGTCAAGCAGATGCAGCGCCTGCTCTATCGCAAGGGCCTGACGCTGGAGGCCGCGCGCGAGCAGATCGAGGCCTTGCGCGGCGAGGGGGCCGAGACCGATGCGGACATCGCCCTGATGCAGGACTTCCTGGCGGCGGCGACGCGCGGGATCGTGAGATGAGGTTTCCTCCCGAGGCGCCGGGCGCGACGAGCCCACCGCCGGAGGCGGTGACTCCCGGCCGCCCGCACCGGGGACGAGGCCAATGGCCGGCGCCGGTCCGGCCACGGTGTCTGCCGACATCGCCCACCCTGCGGCCACGGAATGCGCGGGCGCGCTGATTTGGACGGGATGTCTGTTGCCCCCGGCTGCCCATGGAACCGCCGCACCCCGCTTCGCCCTGGTCGCTGGCGAAGCGTCGGGTGACCTGCTGGCCGGGCATCTGCTGGATGCCCTGAGGCAGCGCTGGCCTGGCCTTGAAGCGGTCGGCATCGGCGGCGCCGAGATGGCGGCGCGCGGCTTCGAGGCCTGGTGGCCGGTCGAGAAGCTCTCGGTGCGCGGCTACCTGGAGGTGCTCGCGCGCCTGCCCGAACTGCTGCGCCTGCGGCGCCGGCTGGGCGACCGGCTGCTGGCCGAGCGCCCCGACCTGTTCATCGGCGTCGACGCGCCGGATTTCAACTTCGATCTCGAAGTGCGCCTGCGCACGGCGGGCGTGCGGACCCTGCACTTCGTCAGCCCGTCGTTCTGGGCCTGGCGCCCGGAGAAGCTGGCCAAGCTGCGGCGCGCGGCCGACCACGTGCTCTGCCTGTTTCCGTTCGAGCCCGAGCTGCTGGCCGAAGCGGGGATTGCCGCCACCTACGTCGGCCATCCGCTGGCCAGCGCGATCCCGCTGGTGCCCGATCGGGCGGCGGCGCGCCACGCCCTGGGAATTCCGGATGGCGTCCCGGTCGTGGCCCTGCTGCCCGGCAGCCGCGCCGCCGAGGTCGAGCATCTCGCAGGGCGCTTCCTGCGCGCGGCGGCGCGGATCAGCCAGGCGCAGGCGGACGTGCGCTTCCTGTTGCCCGCGGTGCCGCACCTGCTGGCACGCGTCGAGACGGCGGTGCGGGCGAGTGGCCTGGGCCCGGCAGTCACCGTGCTGCGCGGACAGTCGCACGCGGCGCTGGCGGCCTGCGACGTGACGCTGATCGCCAGCGGCACGGCGACGCTGGAGGCGGCCCTGTTCAAGCGCCCGATGGTGATCGCCTACGCCATGCCGCGCCTGAGTTACCGGCTGATGCGGCGCCAGCGCCAGCTGCCCTGGGTCGGCTTGCCCAACGTGCTGTGCGCGCCGCGCGCCTGGCTGCGCCGGCCGACCGGCATGACCGCCTGGCAGGCGGCGGACCGGCCGGACGCGCCGTTCGTCGTGCCGGAACTGCTGCAGGACGCGGCCACGCCCGAGGCGCTGGCGCGCGCCGTGCTGGACTGGCTGGCGGCGCCAGCGAAAATGGCGGCGCTCGAGGCCCGCTTCCGGGACCTGCACGAGGAACTGCGGCGCGACACGGCGCGCCTGGCCACCGATGCGATCGAAACACTTCTTGCGCGCTGAACAGGGATTGCTCGACTGGGATGCGCCCGGCCTCGTGGCGGGCGTGGACGAGGCGGGGCGCGGCCCGCTGGCCGGGCCGGTGGTGGCCGCGGCGGTGATTCTCGACCCGCGGCGCCCGATCGCCGGCCTGGCGGATTCCAAGAGGCTCAGCGCCAGTCGACGTGCCGCGCTGTTCGACGAGATCCGCGCGCACGCCCTGTGCTGCGCCATCGCCGAGGCCTCGGTGGTCGAGATCGACCGCCTGAACATCCTGCAGGCGACGCTGCTGGCGATGCAACGCGCCGTCGCCGGCCTGCGCCTGGTGCCGACCAAGGTGCTGGTCGATGGCGACCACCTGCCGCGCCTGGCGCTGCGCGCCGAAGCCGTGGTCGGTGGCGACGCCCGCGTGCCGGCGATCTCGGCGGCCTCGATCCTGGCCAAGGTGCACCGGGACCGCTGGTGCCAGGCCATCGATGCCCAGTGGCCCCAGTACGGCTTCGCGGCGCACAAGGGCTATGGCACGGCGGCACACCTGCAGGCGCTGCGCGCGCACGGCGCCTGCGAGCACCACCGGCGCTCGTTCGCCCCGGTGGCGGCGGTGCTGGCGCGCGCGGGCGTCGCGCCATGACGGCTCGCACGCCGGAGCGCATCCAGTCGCGCGACAACCCCCTGGTGAAGGCGCTGGCGCGTCTGGCGCGCGATCCCGGCGCCTGGCGCCGGCAGGGCCGCGTCTGGGTGGAGGGCGACCACCTGGGCCGCGCCGCGCTGGCGCGCGGCTGGCAGCCGGCGCTCGGCCTGTTCACCGCATCGGGCTGGGCCGCGGCGCCGGAGCTGCTCGCGCGCGCGGCGCGCCGCAACCTGGTGCTGGACGACTCCCTGATGGCCCATGTCAGCGGACTGAAGTCGCCGGCGCCGCTGGCCTTCGTGCTGGACCTGCCGCAGGAACGCACGCTGGACCCGCGCGCGCCCACGGTGGTGCTCGATCGCGTGCAGGATGCCGGCAACGTCGGCTCGATCCTGCGCAGCGCGGCGGCATTCGGCTTCAGCCAGGTCGTTGCGCTCAAGGGCACGGCCCTGCTGTGGTCGCCCAAGGTGCTGCGCGCCGGCATGGGCGCGCATTTCGGCCTGCGCCTGGTGGACGGGCTGGAGCCGCGCGAACTCGATGCGCTGCGACTGCCCTGGCTGGCCACCAGCTCGCACCAGGGCGAGTGGCTGCATCGTGCGCACCTGCCCTGGCCCTGCGCCTGGGTGTTCGGCCACGAAGGGCAGGGCGTGGCCGCGCCGCTGCTGGCGCGCGCCGACCAGGTCCTGCGCATCGCGCAGCCGGGCGGCGAGGAATCGCTGGGCGTGGCGGCGGCAGCAGCGATCTGCCTGCATGCCAGCGCCGCGGCGCTGGCGGCGGATGCAGGCGCTGCAGCCGCGCCGGAGCCGTCGTTATAATCAAACGCTTTTTTCGAATCAGCGTCGCCCGACCCCCGTCAAAAGCACCGATCCAGCGTTGATCAGCCGCCGCGACTGCTGTCGCTGCGCCGCGCACGGGCGACCGTCAGACACGGAGAACCCAGTGCTTTCGTCCCTCGCGGGCAAATTCCCGACCGCCATCCTGGCCCTGGCGGACGGTCATGTCTTCATCGGCCAATCCATCGGTGCCCCCGGCACCACCACCGGCGAAGTGGTGTTCAACACCGCGATGACCGGCTACCAGGAAATCCTGACCGATCCCAGCTACTGCCGGCAACTGGTCACCCTGACGTACCCGCACATCGGCAACACCGGCGTCAACGCGGAGGACGTCGAATCGCCGCGGGTGCAGGCCGCCGGCCTGATCATCCGCGACCTGGCGCTGCGCTTCAGCAGCTACCGCGCCGAGCGCGGCCTGTCGGACTACCTGCGCGCCGAGGGCACGGTGGCGATCGCCGGCGTCGACACGCGGCAGCTCACGCGGCTGCTG
The DNA here is from genome assembly GCF_035325765.1 of Ottowia sp. Lineage (GTDB taxonomy): Bacteria > Pseudomonadota > Gammaproteobacteria > Burkholderiales > Burkholderiaceae_C > Ottowia. The sequence continues at coordinate 9,607 of NZ_DAOKZG010000043.1, read as the reverse complement.
CGCGATCGCGGCGGGCAGAACGGTGCCATCCTGGCCCTGGCCGCCGGCGAGGCGCCAACGCAGGAACGCATTGATGCTGCCCTGGCCGCGGCGCGCGCCGCGCCGCCGATGACAGGCCTGGACCTGGTTCGCCAGGTCAGCACGCGCGTGCCGTACGACTGGACCCAGACCGTCTGGCAGCTTGGCCAGGGCTATGGCGAGCAGACCACGCCGCGCTATTCCGTCGTTGCCTACGATTTCGGCGTCAAGCACAACATCCTGCGCATGCTGGCCGAGCGCGGCTGCCGCATCACCGTGGTGCCGGCCGCGACACCCGCAGCCGAGGTGCTGGCGCGGCAGCCCGATGGCGTGTTCCTCTCCAATGGTCCGGGCGACCCCGAGCCCTGCGACTACGCGATCACCGCGACGCGCGAGCTGATCGACAGCGGCGTGCCGACCTTCGGCATCTGCCTGGGCCACCAGATCATGGCGCTGGCGCTGGGCGCGCGCACCTTCAAGATGGTGAGCAGCCACCACGGCACCAACCATCCGGTGCGCGACCTGGACAACGGGCGCGTCAGCATCACCAGCCAGAACCACGGCTTCGCGGTCGACCTGGACACGCTACCGCAGCGCGCGCGCGCCACCCACCTGAGCCTGTTCGACGGCACCCTGCAGGGCTTTGCCGTGAGCGACAAGCCGGCCTTCTGCTTCCAGGGCCACCCCGAGGCCTCGTCCGGACCGCAGGACATCGGCTACCTGTTCGACCGCTTCATCGACCTGATGGCCGCGCGCGCGGCCTGATCCCGCCGGCCGTGCATCCGGCCGGCCATTCCGATCCCCCCAACCGACTCCCAGGGCCATGAAACTCTACGCCTTCCCCCAGGCCACGCTGGAAAAGGCCATCGCGCGCCGCATGCTGGGCCTGGCTTCGCCGCACCGCGAATGGTTCGCCGAGCGCTGGAGCCAGAAGCCCTACAAGAAGTCCTTCCTCGAACACAAGGCTATGCCGCTGGTCACCTTCCTGGCCAAGGGCAAGACCTGGAGCGACGAGGAATGGGCGAATGAACTGGCCGGCTGGAACGTCCGCTTCTACGACGCCGAGGCGGAGGTGCTGCGCCCGATGATCGAAGGCGATGGCCTGATCAAGCTGATGCAGAAGAACATGCCCGAAGCGCGTGCCCAGGCGCTGCTGGCCAAGCTCGACAACGACCGCCATGCCTGAAACAGGCGCCTTCCGGTTTCCGGGGGGGGCCACGCGAAATGACTTCCGTGGCCGCCCGGCGCCGTCCGCCTACCTGACACGATTCCATGCCAAAACGCACTGACCTTCAAACCATCCTCATCATCGGCGCCGGCCCCATCGTGATCGGCCAGGCCTGCGAGTTCGACTACTCCGGCGTGCAGGCCTGCAAGGCGCTGCGCGAGGAGGGCTATCGGGTGGTGCTGATCAACAGCAACCCGGCGACCATCATGACCGACCCGGCCACGGCCGACGTCACCTACATCGAGCCGATCACCTGGCCCACGGTCGAGAAGATCATCGCCCGCGAGCGGCCCGACGCCATCCTGCCGACCATGGGCGGGCAGACCGCGCTCAACTGCGCGCTCGACCTGTGGCGCCACGGCGTGCTGGCCAAGTACAACGTCGAGCTGATCGGCGCGCGCCCCGAGGCGATCGACAAGGCCGAGGACCGGCTCAAGTTCAAGGAGGCGATGACGCGCATCGGCCTGGAGTCGGCGCGCTCGGGCATCGCGCACAGCATGGACGAGGCCTGGGCGGTGCAGGCCAAGGTGGGATTCCCGGCGGTGATCCGGCCCAGCTTCACGCTCGGTGGCACCGGCGGCGGCATCGCCTACAACCCGGAGGAGTTCGAGACCATCTGCAAGCGCGGCCTGGAAGCCTCGCCCACGCATGAGCTGCTGATCGAGGAGTCGCTGCTCGGCTGGAAGGAATTCGAGATGGAGGTGGTGCGCGACCAGGCCGACAACTGCATCATCGTCTGCTCGATCGAGAACCTGGACCCCATGGGCGTGCACACCGGCGACTCGATCACGGTGGCGCCGGCGCAGACGCTGACCGACAAGGAATACCAGATCATGCGCGACGCCAGCATCGCCATCCTGCGCGAGATCGGCGTCGACACCGGCGGCTCCAACGTGCAGTTCGCGGTCGATCCGAACAGCGGGCGCCAGATCGTGATCGAGATGAATCCGCGCGTCTCGCGCTCCTCGGCGCTGGCGTCCAAGGCCACGGGCTTCCCGATCGCCAAGATCGCCGCCAAGCTGGCGGTGGGCTACACGCTGGACGAGCTGAAGAACGAGATCACCGGTGGCGCCACGCCCGCCAGCTTCGAGCCGACCATCGACTACGTCGTCACCAAGGTGCCGCGCTTCGCTTTCGAGAAGTTCCCGGCGGCCAACGACCGCCTGACGACGCAGATGAAGAGCGTGGGCGAGGTCATGGCGATCGGCCGCACCTTCCAGGAAAGCTTCCAGAAGGCGCTGCGCGGCCTGGAGGTCGGCGTCGACGGCATGAACGAGAAGACGCAGGACCGCGAGCTGCTGGAGAAGGAGCTGGGCGAGCCCGGGCCCGAGCGCATCTGGTACCTGGGCGATGCCTTTGCCGCCGGCTGGACGCTGGACGAGGTGCAGCAGCTCACGAAGATCGACCCCTGGTTCCTGGCGCAGATCGAGGAAATCGTGAAGATCGAACTGGACCTGGACCAGCACACCGCGCAGCATGGTGGCCAGGCGCTCGCCATGCTGTCGAAGCAGGAGCTGCTGACGCTCAAGCAGAAGGGCTTTTCGGACCGGCGCCTGGCCAAGCTGCTGCACACCAGCGATGCCGCGGTGCGCACGCGCCGCCGCGCGGTCGGGGTGCGTCCGGTCTACAAGCGCGTGGATACCTGTGCCGCCGAGTTCCCGACCAATACCGCCTACATGTACTCGACCTACGAGAGCGAGTGCGAGGCGAACCCCACCGACCGCAAGAAGATCATGGTGCTCGGCGGCGGCCCGAACCGCATCGGCCAGGGCATCGAGTTCGACTACTGCTGCGTGCATGCGGCCCTGGCGATGCGCGAGGACGGCTACGAGACCATCATGGTCAACTGCAACCCCGAGACCGTTTCGACCGACTACGACACCAGCGACCGGCTGTACTTCGAGCCGCTGACGCTGGAGGACGTGCTGGAGATCGTCGACAAGGAGCAGCCCACCGGCGTGATCGTGCAGTACGGCGGCCAGACGCCGCTCAAGCTGGCGCTGGCGCTGGCGGCGGAGGGCGTGCCCATCATCGGCACCAGTCCCGACATGATCGATGCCGCCGAGGATCGCGAGCGCTTCCAGCACCTGCTGCAGCAGCTCGGCCTGCGCCAGCCACCCAACGCCACCGCGCGCACCGAGGCCGAGGCGCTGGAGAAGGCCGCCGCCCTGGGCTACCCGCTGGTGGTGCGCCCGAGCTACGTGCTGGGCGGGCGCGCGATGGAGATCGTGCACGAGCAATCGAGCCTGGAGCGCTACATGCGCGAGGCCGTCAAGGTCAGCAACGACTCTCCCGTGCTGCTGGATCGCTTCCTGTCGGACGCCATCGAGTGCGACGTCGACGCCGTGCGCGACAGCGCCGGGCGCGTCTACATCGGCGGTGTGATGGAGCACATCGAGCAGGCCGGCGTGCATTCGGGCGACTCGGCGTGCTCGTTGCCACCCTATTACCTGAGCCAGGAGACCGTGGCCGAGCTCAAGCGCCAGACCGCCGCGATGGCCGAGGGCCTCGCCGTGGTCGGCCTCATGAACGTGCAGTTCGCGATCCAGGAGCAGGCGCTCGAAGGCGGCGGCAAGCGGGACGTGATCTACGTGCTCGAGGTCAACCCGCGTGCCAGCCGCACCGTGCCCTTCGTCAGCAAGGCCACCGGCGTGCAACTCGCCAAGGTGGCGGCGCGCTGCATGGTGGGTGACACGCTCGATCAGCAGGGCGTTGGCGCCGAGATCACGCCGCCGTACTTCTGCGTCAAGGAGGCAGTGTTCCCGTTCGTCAAGTTTCCCGGGGTCGACACCATCCTCGGTCCCGAGATGAAGTCGACCGGCGAGGTGATGGGCGTGGGCAAGACCTTCGGCCAGGCCTACATCAAGGCCGAGCTGGGCGCGGGCGAGCGCCTGCCGCGGCCGCTCAAGGCCGACGGCACGCCGAGCGGCAAGGTGTTCCTGACGGTGCGCAACCACGACAAGCCGCAGGCCGTGCAGGTGGCGCGCGAGCTGGCGGCGCTGGGCTATGCGCTGGTGGCCACGCGCGGCACGGCGGCCGCCATCCAGGCCGCCGGCATCGCCTGCGAGACCGTCAACAAGGTGACCGAGGGGCGCCCGCACGTGGTCGACCTGATCAAGAACGGCGGCGTATCGCTGGTCATCAACACCGTGGAGGAGCGGCGCAACGCGATTGCCGACAGCCGCGCCATCCGGGTCAGCGCGCTGGCCGCGCGGGTGCCCACCATCACCACCATCTTCGGGGCCGAGGCAGCCGTCGAGGGCATGAAGAACATGGACCAGCTGGGCGTGATCTCGGTGCAGGAGATGCACGCGCAACTGGCCTGAATGCGGCGCGCTGCCACCGTGCCGCGGGTGCGCGTCGCCTTGGCGGCATAATGGGGCTCCCATTCGTACCGCCGAGGCCCAGCGCTCGGCGGTTTCGCTTTTGGCCAGCACGCTTCAAGACGACACCATGGCTACCGTACCCATTACCCAGCGCGGCGCGGCGCTGCTCAAGGCCGAGCTGCAGCGCCTGAAGACCCAGGACCGACCGGCGGTGATCGCGGCGATCGCCGAGGCGCGCTCGCACGGCGACCTCAGCGAGAACGCCGAGTACGACGCCGCCAAGGATCGCCAGGGCTTCATCGAGGGTCGCATCAAGGAGATCGAGGGCAAGCTCGCCGCCGCCCAGGTGATCGACCCGGCGCAGCTCGACGCCGGTGGCCGCGTGGTGTTCGGCGCCACGGTCGAGCTCGAGGACGAGGATTCCGGTGCCCAGGTCACCTACCAGATCGTCGGCGAGGACGAGGCCGACCTCAAGCTCGGCCTGATCAACATCGGCAGCCCGATCGCGCGCGCGCTGATCGGCAAGGAAGAGGGCGACACGGCCGAGGTCCAGGCGCCCGGTGGCGTGCGCCATTACGAGATCGTCGCGGTCAGGTACGTCTGACACGGCCTTGCGTTCGAATGACCCATGGCTTCGCCGCACTCCAATGACCGGCCCATCATTCGTCATGCTGGCGCCAGCCGGTGTCATTTGCCATGTTTTCGAATGCGGTGCAGCATGAATCCGGCGGATCGCGCGTGAAATCGTTGACGATCCGCCTGCCCGTGCTGGCTGCCGCGCTGTGGTGGGGCAGCATGAGCGTGACCGGCTTCATGGCCGTGCCGCTGCTGTTTCTGCACCTGCCGTCGAAGGCGCTGGCCGGTGGCGTGGCAGCCCATCTGTTTGCGGGCCAGACCTGGGTTTCCGTCGCCTGCGGCATCGTGCTGCTGCTGCGCCTGCGCCCGCAGCACGCGCCAACCCGTGTCAGCGGCGCTGCCCAGACCACCCTGGTGTTCGTGCTGGCCGGGTTGCTGGCCGCATTGCTGCTGCAATATGCGGTGGCGCCGCGCATCCTGGCGCGCGTCGACCTGCGGCTGTGGCACAGCGCGGGGGTGGCACTGTACGCGCTGCAATGGCTGTGCGCGGGCGCGGCGCTGTGGCGCCTGATCCCCGCTTGCGTACTGGGCAGGGTGAACCTGGATCAGGCGGTTGACCGCCTGCAAACGTCCAGGACTCCGCATGAACACTGAGCTTTTCGCCTTTGTTGATGCGCACTTGTTGGGTGGAGGCGCCATGTGCCCGCCAGCGCCGCCGCGACCGCGCCATGCGGCGTTGCCCGTCCTTGCAGGCACGAGCCTGCCGCGTCCTTGCGCCTTGCCTGGCACGCCGATTGCGGTGCTGGCGAGCGCGTCCAACTGCCGTTTTTAGGCTGAGGGGCGCGCCCAGCTGCCGGATCCAGGGCAACGCTGGCCAAGCCCTGCGCGCGCGACGCATCCTGCGGCGTTGCAAATGCTCCCAATAGCGGCGGCTGTTCCTGCGCTTTGCGTCTTGCGTCCGACTCCAAGACAGGGCGTGCCACATCATGGGGGCTTGTTCAGCGTCGCCCTGGGGGTGAATGACGCCGGTTGGCGCCGGCGCGACGAAGCGGCCCGAATCCGTCATGCCTCGCGGTGCCGCGAGGCCCATCTTCAGGTCTGCCGCCTTCCTCGTCCTGACGCACCTGCTCGTGCGGCCCGGGCTGGTTGGGGATATCCGTGGCGCGCGCCGAAGTTGGCCTATTCCTGCCAGGCCTGCGCCACCCAGGGGGTCGGGCGGATGTAGTGCAGGCGCTTGTTGCGCCGCCCCGCCAGCGCGTCGTGCGGGTTCACTTCGCCGTGGAAGATCACGATGCGCGCGCCCTCGGGCACGAAGGGCGCGCGCCAGTAGTTGGTCGGCCAGGCCGGGATGCACTGGTACTTGAAGCTCGGGCACCAGCCGTCCGGCCAGTAGGCCAGCTTGCCCTGGCGGTGCAGGAAATGCGAGAGGAAGTGCTGCTCGTTGCGGTGGTTCTTCTGCACCTCGTCCATGTGGGCGCGGAAATGCGCCAGCACATCGGCGTGCGCGCCGAGTTCGAAGCGGTAAACGGAGGAGTTGCCGATGATGCGCTGGCCAAAGCGCCAGAAGCGCGGGTAGTCGTGGATGATCAGGAACTCGCCGGGCTGCGTGAAGAAGTCGTCCAGGCTGCCGACGATCACGACGTCCAGGTCCAGGAACAGGGCGGTGCCGGTGAGGCCGTGCAGGTCGGCCTCGAAGGTGGTGAGCTTCTTCCAGGCGCCATCGCGCTGGCCGGGCTTGAGCTGCAGGTTGAGCGGCGGGATCGGCAGGCACTGCACCTCCGGCCGCACGCCGTGGGCGTCGTCGGTCAGGCACACGAAGCGAAAGTCGCCGCCCAGGTGACGGCGCACCATCGTGTAGAGCCGGTTGACGTATTCGGGGCCGTACTTGGTGCCCCACTTCATGCAGAGAATGTGGCGCTGGCCGTGGTCTGACATGCGCAGGCTGCTCCTCGACCTAGATCCGACGGCTGGGTGCGTCCGTCAGTGACGCCATTGGCGTGCCAAGCCAGACGCCCCGAGGCAGCGCACGGATGGGTTGCGCGACGAGCAACACCGCATGGCGCGGCTGGGGTGCCGCTGACGGGGGTATCGCGCGCTCACCCCGCAGGTGGGCGCGACCGAAAAGATCAATGTCAATGGGCATGCGGCTTCCAGGACGTTCGCAAGCGGTCAGTTGCCGGAGTGGGGCTGCATCGAGGCGCATCCGCGTCAATCGGGGCGCGACCGCTTGACCGACTTCTGCCTGGGCTGTGCCTTCTTCACCTTCCCGCCCGGCGTCAGGCGCTGGTTGCCCAGCACGTGGACCACGCGCACCTCGGGGCGCTGACCGCCACGCTTGCTGTATTTCAGCACCTTGACGTCCCGGGGGCCGGGGCGCCGGTCGGCGTCCTCGGCGCGCGCCTTCGGCGGCTTCGGCCGCCACAGCACCAGCAACTTGCCGATGTGCTGGATGGGTGCCGCGCCCAGCGTGTCGGCCAGTTGCTGGAACATCGCCTCGCGCGCGTCGCGATCGTCGCCATGCACCCGGATCTTGATCAGGCCGTGCGCGTTCAGGGCCGCATCGGCCTCGCGCACAACGGTCGCGGTCAAGCCGTCGCCGCCGATCATGACGACGGGATCGAGGTGGTGCGCCTCGCTGCGGTGGGCCTTGCGTTCGGCCGGCGTGAGCTGGATTTGCGGCATGCCCGTATTATCCCGTTCCCATGAAGGTCAGGAGCAAGAGCCGCAAGGTGAACAAGGCGTGGTTGTCCGACCACGTCAACGATCCCTACGTGCGACAGGCGCAGAAGGATGGCTATCGTTCGCGCGCCGCCTACAAGCTCCAGGAGATCGACCAGGCGCTGGGCCTGGTGCGCCCGGGCCAGGTGGTGGTCGACCTGGGCAGCAGCCCGGGGGCCTGGAGCCAGTACCTGCGCCGACGCCTGGCGCCACAGGGCGCCGCTGTCGGCGCGCTGGACGGCATGATCCTGGCGCTCGACCTGCTGCCCATGGAGCCGATCGAGGGCGTGCACTTCGTGCAGGGCGACTTTCGGGAGGAGGCGGTGCTGGCGCGCCTGGGCGAGCTGCTGCAGGGCCGGGCGGTGGATCTTGTGGTCTCCGACATGGCCCCCAATCTGTCGGGCATCGAATCGAGCGATGCGGCGCGCATCAGCCACCTGGTCGAGCTGGCGCTGGAATTCGCGCGCTGGCACCTGAAGCCGGATGGAGCCCTGGTGGTCAAGCTGTTTCACGGCAGCGGCTACAGCCAGCTGGTGAAGCAGTTCAAGGATCAGTTCCGCAGCGTCAAGGCGATCAAGCCGGCCGCGTCGCGCGCCCGGTCGGCGGAAACTTTTCTCGTGGGGCGCACCCTCAAGGAACCATGAGACGAACTTGGCGGGCGACCGGTTTTGATTGACGTGCATCAAGACGGCTTCTGTTTGGTGTCCCCGCGAGCGTGAATAGCGCCGCAAATCAAGGGGCTGCCGTTGCCCGAGGGGCGGCTCGAGCCTTGAAACGCCTAAAATGCCCCGTATCTATGGTCGTGTCTGGGCCACTTACTGACTGGAGCGCAAGGTCTTGAAGAATCAATGGTTTTCCAAGGTCGCCGTATGGATGGTGATCGCCATGGTGCTGTTCACGGTGTTCAAGCAGTTCGACACCGGGCGCATGGTGAATGCCAGCCATGTGGCGTACTCCGACTTCCTGGAAGACGTGCGCAACAACCGTGTCAAGAGCGCGACCATCCAGGAGGGGCCAGGGGGCACCGACATCATCGCGGTGATGAACGACGATCGGCGCGTGCGCACCCAGGCCACCTACCTGGACCGCGGGCTGGTGGGCGACCTGATCAACCACAACGTCAAGTTCGACGTCAAGCCGCGTGAGGAAGGCTCGCTGCTGATGACCCTGCTGGTGAGCTGGGGTCCCATGCTGCTGCTGATCGGCGTCTGGATCTACTTCATGCGCCAGATGCAGGGCGGCGGCAAGGGCGGCGCCTTCAGCTTCGGCAAGAGCAAGGCGCGCATGCTCGACGAGAACAACAACACCATCACCTTTGCCGACGTCGCCGGCTGCGACGAGGCCAAGGAAGAGGTGAAGGAAGTGGTCGACTTCCTGAAGGACCCGCAGAAGTTCCAGAAGCTCGGTGGGCGCATTCCGCGCGGCCTGCTGCTGGTCGGGCCACCCGGCACCGGCAAGACGCTGCTGGCGAAGTCGATCGCGGGCGAGGCCAAGGTGCCGTTCTTCAGCATCTCCGGCTCCGACTTCGTCGAGATGTTCGTTGGCGTCGGTGCCGCGCGCGTGCGCGACATGTTCGAGAATGCCAAGAAGAACGCCCCCTGCATCATCTTCATCGACGAGATCGACGCCGTCGGTCGCCAGCGCGGCGCCGGCCTCGGCGGCGGCAATGACGAGCGCGAGCAGACCCTGAACCAGATGCTGGTCGAGATGGACGGCTTCGAGACCAACCTGGGCGTGATCG
>NZ_DAOKZG010000042.1:0-29325 GCF_035325765.1 Ottowia sp. | reverse complement strand
AGGCCGGGGTGGATCGCTCGAATTGGGTGGTGGCGTGAATTTTGCAGGGCCGACTCCTTAGGCCCAATAATTCATCATTTTTCACGACAGACAACACCGACAGGACGAAGAGGCAGCGGGGGCAAAGGCCTTTTCGTGGATCTGCCGGCCGCTCAGATTCCAAGACGAGGAACGCCTTCGGCACTTGACGACCGATCACAAGGCGCGCTCAGCTTGAGCCCGAGAGCACGCACTCCGGGCACAGGCGCCTTGCTCACACGCAAGATGGCAGCGATGATCCCCTCCCATGACCACTTCTACTCCGCTCCCCGACTTCTCCCACGGCGCCGCCTACACCCGCGGCCGCTTCGTGCCCATCGACGGAGCCTCCATCCCGATCACCGACTGGGGCTTCCTGCGCTCGGACGCGGCCTATGACGTCGTCACCGTGTGGGACGGCGCCTTCTTCCGCCTCGACGCGCACCTGGAGCGCTTTGCGGCGAGCTGCCGGCGCTTCCGGCTCGACCCGGGGATTGATGACGCGCGCATCGCGCAGGTCCTGGCCGAGTGCGTGCGGTTGTCGGGGCTGCGGCGCGCCTACGTGGAGATGATCGTCACGCGCGGGCAGCCGCCCTGGGGCTCGCGCGACCCGCGCCAGGCGGTGAACCAGTTCCACGCCTTTGCCGTGCCCTACGTCTGGATCGCGAACGAGGAACAGCGTGCACGCGGGCTGCACCTGCACCTGAGCGGCGTGCCGCGCATCCCCTCGGCCAGCGTGGACGCGCGCGCCAAGAACTACCACTGGGCTGACCTGACGCAGGGCCTGCTGGAGGCGCTGGACGCAGGCTACGACACGGTGGCGCTGGGCGACGGCACCGGCAACGTGGTCGAGGGGCCGGGCTTCAACGTGTTCTGCGTCAACGCCACGGGCACCATCGTCACGCCGGCCAGCGGCGTGCTGGAAGGGGTGACGCGCCGCACCGTGATCGAGATCGCGGCGCAGCTCGGCATGGCGGTGGAAACGCGGCCCCTGCCCGCCACCGAGTTGCGCGCCGCGCGCGAGGTCTTCCTTTCCACCTCGGCCGGCGGCGTGCTGCCGATCACGCGCGTGGACGGCCAGCCGGTGGGCGACGGGCGCATCGGCCGGGTGACGCAGCAGCTCATCGACACCTACTGGGCCTGGCACCAGGACCCGCGCTACTGCACGCCGGTGGATTACGACACCGTCTGAACACCCCCTGTGTCGCTGCGCTCCTTCCCCCTGAAAGGGGGACACACCCTATGGTCAGGGGGACCCCGACCACGGGTGCTCGCGCATGGCCTGCTCCGCGGCCATCGGAGCAGCGCCGTTGCGCGGGTTGATGGCGGCGCGCAGCGCCAGGGTCAACCGATACAGCGCCAGGCCACGCGAAACGTCCTGATCCAGCGCATCGAAAGCGTAACAACGGCCGCGAAGCAGGCCACCCAAAGGGCCGCGGAGCAGGCCATTCCAGGCATCCGTGACCAGGGTCTCCCTGGGCACAGGATGCGTCCCCCTGGGGGGAAGGCGCGCAGCGCCATAGGGGGGATCAATACTTCAAGCGCGCGTAAAAGGTCTGCTGCGCCGCCTCGCGCGCCTGGCGCAGGGTGTGGATGCCCTGCGCTTCGAGCAGCGGGATCAGGCGCAGCCAGACTTCGGCCGTGACCAGGGCGTCGCCCAGCGCGGTGTGCCGGCCCTGCACCGCGACGCCCAGGCGCGCGGCGATTTCCTCGAGCCGGTGCGAGCCCTGGTTGGGGTGCACCACGGCCGAGAGCAGCAGGGTGTCGAGCACGGGCTGGCGAAACACCACGCCGGTGCCGGCTTCCAGCAGTTGCAGGAAGCGCAGGTCGAAGGCCGCGTTGTGGCCGACCAGCACCGAGTCTTCGGCAAAGGCGTGGAAGCGCGGCAGCACGGCCTCGATGCGCGGCTGGCCCGCCACCATGGCGGGCGTGATGCCGTGGATGGCGCTGCCGGCCTCGGGGATGTCGCGACCGGGATCGACCAGCTGGTTGAAGGTTTCGTGCGCCAGCACCCGGCCGTTGACGATGCGCACCGCGCCGAACTGGATGATGCGGTCGCCGCCGGCCGGGTCGAGCCCGGTGGTCTCGGTGTCGAACACGGTGTAGCGCAGGCCGGCCAGCGGGCGCTCGTCCAGGGCGCTGTCAGGCTCGCGCTGGAACAGGTCGAAATCGTAGTATTCGGGCCGGCTGTCGCGGTCGGCGCCGGCAGTGTCGGCAGCCGCCTCGTGCGCGCCGCCCTGCGGCAGCAGGAAGCGGAAGAACGCCAGGTGCTGGCGACGCTCGCGCTCGAACCACATCTCGCCGTCGTGGCGCGTCACCACGTCGCGCACCGTGAGCGAGGTGCTGTCGCCGCCGGCCTGCATCGGGTCGAGCTCCCAGCTCATCACGGTCTCGGTGCTCATGGCGTGGCCCGTCCAGGCCAGGTCCAGGTGCACGCGCGCGCCGGCCGCCGGCTCCAGCCGCAGCTGCAGCGCGCGCACGCCGAACTCGTCCACCAGCCGGTGCGCGAGGTAGGCCAGGGCCTGCAGCAGCGAATAGCTGTCGATGCGCAGCCACAGGCCGGCGGTCACGGACTCGCTCGTCACCGGACAGCCCGTGCGCGCCTGGATCTGCTGCGCCGCCACCGCGACGAAGTCGCTGCCCGGCATGTCCTGCAGCGGCCAGCGCGTCTCGACCTCGTCGGCGGCGCGACTGGCCAGCGCGTCGATGCGCGTGGCCATGGTCGTGGTTTCCTCGCGCACCACGGCGAGAAAGCGCTCGCGCATGGCCGGCTCGACGTCGTCGAAGCCCAGCATCTCGACCGCCGCGCGGATGTTGGCCAGGCTGGCGCGGCTGCCTTCGGTCAGCTCGTGCAGCACGCGGTCGCGTGCGGTTTCCTCGGCGAAGCTGCGCGTGACGTCGTCCAGCAGCAGGACGAAGCCACTGATCTCGCGCGCGCCGCCCACCCCGCCCTCCTCGGCCGCGCCGGCCAGCACCGGCGCGACCTGCACGCGCAGCAGCTGGCCATCGCCACTGCGCGCGACGAACTGCACGGCCGGATTCGCGATGCCGCGCGCCAGGCGCCGGCGCATGCCATCCAGCGCGTGCTCGACCTGGGCGCGCTCGATGAGGCCATGGATCGAGCGCCCGATGCCGAGCAGGCCGGCCCCCGCGCCCGCCGCGGTGCCTGCCTGCGGTGCCTGGAACTGCTGGCGTGCCTGCTGGTTATAGAGCAGCACGCGCCCGTCCAGATTGCACACGACGACGCTCTGGTGCAGCTCCGACACCAGGGCCGCAAGCCGGTCCTTCTCCTGCTGCACGCGCGCGCTGGCCTGGGCCACCTGCGCGCTCATCGACGCGCGCAGTTCGTCCCGCTGCGTGACCAGGGCCTGCACGCCCGCGGCCAGCGGCTGCAGGCCGGCGTCCGGGGCCTGCAGCGCCGGCGCGTCGGCGGCGCTGGCACGCACGCGCACCTGCTCGGCGAGGCGCGCCAGCGCCTGTGCGGGTGCGCCCACCCAGCGCCGCCAGGCCAGCGCCAGCAGCAGCGCGCCGACGAGCCAGCCGAGCACCAGCATGGGCAGGCCGGCGAGCAGCGCCGCGGCAAAGCCGGCACGCGCCGGCTCCTCCAGCGCCAGCCAGACCAGCGCCAGCACCGCCAGCAGCCAGCCCGCGGCCAGCAGCGCCGCGCCCAGGTAGGGCCCCACGGCGCGCCACGGGAGGTTCATGGCTGGCCCAGCAACTCGGCCACGCGCGCCGCCAGTTCGCGCGTGGAAAACGGCTTGGTCATGTAGCCATCGGCACCCAGCGCCATGCCCTTGGCGACGTCGGTGGCGCGACCCTTGGCGGTCAGCATCAGGATGCGCGTGTCCTGCAGCGCCGCGTCCTCGCGCACCGCCTGGCAGACCTCGAAGCCGCTCCTGCCCGGCATCATCGCGTCCAGCAACACCAGGTCGGGGTGTTGCTCGGCAATCGTGCGCAGCGCCTCGTCGCCATCGCGTGCCACCAGCACCCGGTAGCCCTCCCGCTGCAGCAGGTACTCCAGCGAAATGACGATGTTCGGTTCGTCGTCGGCGATCAGCACCGTCTTGCTCATGCTTGCGTCTCCTCGGGCGGCAGCGCCGCGGCCGCCTGCCAGGGCAGGTGAAAACCGAAGCAGGCACCGGCACCCGGCGTCGACTCGACCCAGATGCGCCCCCCGTAATGTTCCACGATCTCGCGGCTGATGGGCAAGCCCAGGCCAGTGCCCTGGGTGTGCTTGCGCGTGTCGCCCACCTGCCGGAACTTCTCGAACACGTGCGGCTGGTCGGCCGGCGCGATGCCCGGGCCGTTGTCACGCACCGTGACCGTGAGTCCCGCCGCATCCTCGGCCAGCGCCACCGCCACCTGCCCGCCCGGGCGCGGCACGAACTTGGCGGCGTTCGACAGCAGGTTGAGCACCACCTGCTTGAGGCGATCGCCGTCGGCATGGAGCGGCCGCACCCGCTCGGGCAACTGCGCGTGCACCGCACAGCCGGCCTCGCGAAACAGCTCGGCGGTGGCGGCCAGGGCGCTGTCCACCACGGCTCGCAGGTCGACTTCGCCGTCATCCCATTCGATGCCGCCGGACTCGATCTTCGCCAGGTCCAGCACCTGGTTCACCAGGCGCGACAGGCGCTCGCTCTCCTCGGCGATGATGGCGACGAAGCGGCGCTGCTGCTCCGGTTCCATGTCATCCGCGTCGAGGATCAGCTCGGACAGCGCGCGGATCGAGGTGAGTGGCGTGCGCAGCTCGTGCGTCACCGAGGACATGAAGTCGTCCTTCAGCCGGTCCAGCCCCTGAAGCTGCTCGTTGGCCTCGCGCAACTGGGCCGTCGCCTCCTCCAGCGAGCGTTGCTTGTCCTCCAGCTCGCGCGAGTAGGCGCGCAGCTGCGAGGCCTCCTCCAGCATGCGCAGGACGTCATCCGGCGTCAGCACGTCCTCCTCGGCCACCGAGGCCACCAGGGCGCGCGCCGAGGCGCTGCCCACCACGCCGGCGAGCTGGGTCTCGATGAAGTGCACGAAATGCGCATCCGCCTCGATCGCGTCCGCGCCGGCGGCGCCAGCGTGCTGCGCATAGTCGGCCAGCAGCGCCGCGGTGCGTTCGCTGCCGAGGAAGCGCTCGCACAAGCCGCGCAGGTCGACCAGCCGCGCGCGGCCGCGCCAGAACACCGGCGCCTGCTGGTAGACGCCGACGAACTGCTGCGCCTGGCTGGTCTCGGCGGCCGAGGGCGGGCGCCACAGCGACAGGCCGACATACAGGCCCAGATTGGCCAGCAGGCTCCAGAATAGCGCGTGCGTGAGCGGGTCCAGCCCCTGCAGGCCCAGCAGTTGCTCGGGGCGCAGCAGCGCGATGTCCCAGGGCCCATGCGTGACGAAGCCGGCATCGAGCCAGCCCGACTTGGCGAAGGCCGGCAGCATCAGCGTGTAGGCCCAGAGCGCGAACCCGCCCAGCAGGCCCCACAGCGCGCCCAGGCGCGTGGCGCCGCGCCAGTACATGCCGCCCAGCGCCGCCGGGGCGAATTGCGCCACCGCGGCGAAGCTGATCAGGCCGATGCTGACGAGGGCGTAGCCGCTGCCGGCCAGCTGGAAATAGGCGTAGCCCAGCAGCAGCATGCCCAGGATCACGGCACGGCGGATGTTCAGCAGCACGCGCGCCGCGTCGCCGCCCCCGCCGCCGCGCCAGGCGCGCGTGCGCAGCAGCAGCGGCATGACCAGTTCGTTGCTCACCATCACCGAGCAGGCAATGGTCTCGACGATCACCATGCCGGTGGCCGCCGACAGGCCGCCGATGAACACCAGCAGCGCCAGGGCGCCGTGCCCGGTGGCCAGCGGCAGCGACAGCACGAGGTTTTCGGCGTCGATCGCCCGGCCCTCGAAATACAGCAGGCCGCCCAGCGCGATCGGCAACACGAACAGGTTGATCAGCAGCAGGTAGAGCGGAAACACCCAGGCGGCGCGGCGCAGGTGCGACTCGCGCACGTTCTCCACCACCATGACCTGGAACTGGCGCGGCAGCATCAGCAACGCCAGCATGGCCAGCAGGGTGGTGGCGAACCACTGCGGCCAGTCGAACGGCGCGCCCTGCTCCAGCGTCAGCAGCGCGGCCAGCTCGGGCCGTGCCTGGGCGCGCGCCGTGATGTCCGCAAACCCGTCAAACAGGCCCCAGGTGACGAAGATGCCGACGGCCAGGAAGGCCAGCAGCTTCACCAGCGACTCGAAGGCAATCGCCGCCACCATGCCCTCGTGGCGCTCCATCGGGTCCAGGTGGCGCGCGCCGAACATCATGGCAAAGCCCGCCAGCAGCAGGGTCACGTAGAAGGTGCCGTCGCCGAGCCAGGCCAGCGGCGTGCCGGCGCCGGCCGCGTCGCCGCCGAGCAGCAGGGCGTAACCGCCGGCCACGGCTTTCAGCTGCAGCGCGATGTAGGGCACGATGCCGACCACCGCCATCAGCGTCACCAGGCCGGACAGCAGGCGGCTCTTGCCGTAGCGGCTGGCGATGAAGTCGGCGATCGAGGTGATGCGGTTGACCTTGGCGATGCGCACCATCTTGCGCAGCACCAGCCAGCCCAGCACCATGGCCAGCGTCGGCCCCAGGTAGATCGGCAGGAACCAGATGCCGCCGGTGGACGCGCGCCCGACGCTGCCGAAGTAGGTCCAGGCCGTGCAGTAGACCGAGATCGACAGCGCGTAGACCCAGGGGTTGGCGATCAGCGAACGCCCGCGCGCCGCCTGGCGGTCGCCCAGCCAGGCAATCGCGTAGAGCAGCAGCAGGTAGCAGACCGAAGCGCCCAGGACCAGGCTGGCGTTCAGCATGGGCAGGCTCCGCGCCGTTCAGCGCCCATCCGCACCCGGCGCGTCGCGCTCGGATGCCGGCGAGCGCTCGAGCAACCAGGCCAGCGCCGCGATCAGCAGCGCCCACAGGCCGAACAGCGCCAGTGGCAGCAGGGGCAGCCCCCCGGACGCCGCCGGCCGGTCCCACAGGCCCATCAGCGGGAAGCCGAACACCAGCCAGCCGAGCACGAACAGGCCCAGCAGTCGGTCGACGTCGAGTTGCCTGAACATGCGGCCCGTCTCCCAGCGGTCGTTGCGACAGGCGCCCACCGTGCAGGGCGCGCAGCCATCTTAAGCGACCCCGCAGGCCACACCGGAAACCGGCGGCGCGTCCGCGCAAACGGCCGTCAACGCTGCGCCACAAGCCCGTCTCGTCGACATCGACAACCCTGAGAATTGATCTGAAAAACCAAATTTCTCACGTTTCTCAGGCAGAATCCATGAACGCCCATCATCCGAAGGAGGCCCGCATGGCCGATCCCATCGTCGAGAAGATCCAGCGCAACCCCAAATACCAATCACTCAAGTCGCGCCGCAACAAGCTGGGCTGGACCCTGGCGGTGCTGATGTGGATCGTCTATTACGGCTACATCGGGCTGATCGCTTTCGACAAGGAGTTCCTGGCGCGCCCGACCGGCAGCGGCGTGACCACCCTGGGCATCCCGATCGGCATGGGCGTGATCGTCTTCACCGTCGCCATCGTCGTCTACTACGTGCGCCGCGCGAACAACGAGTTCGACGCCGTGACGCGCGAAATCCTCGAGGAAGCGACGAAATGAGCGCGCGCACCCCCCGCCTGATCGCCGCCGCAACCCTGCTCGCCGCGAGTGGCGCGGCCCTGGCCGCCGGCGACGTCGGTGAAACCGCCAAGCAGGCCACCAACTGGACCGCGATCGCCCTGTTCGTGGCCTTCGTCGCCGCCACCCTCTGGATCACCAAGTGGGCGGCCGGTCGCACCAAGTCGGCGGCCGACTTCTACACCGCCGGCGGCGGCATCACGGGCTTCCAGAACGGGCTGGCGATCGCCGGGGACTACATGTCCGCGGCCTCCTTCCTCGGCATCTCGGCGGCCGTCATGTCGACCGGCTACGACGGCCTGATCTACTCGATCGGCTTCCTGGTCGGCTGGCCCATCCTGACCTTCCTGCTGGCCGAACGCCTGCGCAACCTCGGGCGCTTCACCTTTGCCGACGTCGCCGGCTACCGCTTCGCGCAGACGCCGTTTCGCGCCTTTGCCGCCAGCGGCACGCTGGTGGTGGTGGCCTTCTACCTGATCGCGCAGATGGTCGGCGCCGGCCAGCTCATCAAGCTGCTGTTCGGCCTGGAGTACTGGATTGCGGTGGTGCTGGTCGGCATCCTGATGATGGTCTACGTGGTGTTCGGGGGCATGACGGCAACCACCTGGGTGCAGATCATCAAGGCCGTGCTGCTGCTGGGCGGCGTGACCTTCATGGGCTTCATGGTGATGCTCAAGTACGGCTTCAGCCCGGAAGCGCTGTTCGCCGACGGCGTGCGCATCAAGACCCAGATCGCCGAGAGCAGCGGCGCCAGCCCGGCCGAAGCGGCACAGAAGGGCCTGGCCATCATGGGCCCGGGCGGCTTCATCAAGGATCCGGTCTCGGCCATCTCCTTCGGCATGGCGCTGATGTTCGGCACGCTCGGCCTGCCGCACGTGCTGATGCGCTTCTTCACCGTGCCCAACGCGCGCGAAGCGCGCAAGAGCGTGGCCTGGGCCGCGACCTGGATCGGCTACTTCTACATCATCATCTTCATCATCGGCTTCGGCGCCATCACCATGGTGCTGTCCGACCCCGAGCTGTCCGACACCGTCAAGGGCGTGATCAAGGGCGGCGCCGGCACCGCCAACATGGCGGCCGTGCTGGTGGCCAAGCAGGTGGGCGGCAACGTGTTCTACGGCTTCATCTCGGCCGTGGCGTTCGCCACCATCCTGGCGGTGGTCGCGGGCCTGACGCTGTCGGGCGCCTCGGCCGTCTCGCACGACCTGTATTCGACGGTGATCAAGAAGGGCCAGGCCGACACCGCCTCCGAGCTGCGCGTCTCGCGCATCACCACCGTCACCCTGGGCGTGATCGCGGTGCTGCTGGGCATCGCGTTCGAGAAGCAGAACATCGCCTTCATGGTGTCGCTGGCGTTTGCCGTGGCGGCCTCGGCCAACCTGCCGCCGCTGATGCTGTCGGTGCTGTGGAAGGACTGCACCACGCGCGGCGCCATCATCGGCGGCTGGCTCGGCCTGATCTCCTCGGTGCTGCTCACCATCGTCTCGCCCTCGGTCTGGGAAGCCACCCTGGGCAACCCCGCGGGCAGCGCCTGGTTCCCCTACACCTCGCCGGCGCTGTTCTCGATGACCATCGGCTTCGTCGGGGTCTGGCTGTTCTCGGTGCTCGACCGCAGCCCGCGCGCCGCCAGCGAGCGCGCCGCCTTCCCGGCGCAACAGGTGCGCTCGGAGACCGGCCTGGGTGCGTCCAAGGCATCGGCACACTGACCGTCCCTGCCGACAGGGAAAGGGGCCTTCGGGCCCCTTTTCTTTTGCAGGCCAGCTCGCAGACTAGCCGCCGGCGTGCAGCGCCTGCAGCTTGACGAAGGCGAGCGCGGCCATCACCGCCTGGTTCAGGGCGTCGGGCGGCGCGCGAGTGGGCAGCCGGAGCTGCTCCATCATGCTGGCAAAGCGCAGGTCGATCGCGGCCTGGTCGGTCTGCTGGTGCAGCGGCAGCTGGCGAAACCGATGCTCGTAATAGAGCGCCGAGACGTCGATCTTCGGCTGCGGCAGGCCGATGCCGAGCAACGGCCGCGCGATGCGATCGAGCATGGCGACGGCGAACTCGAGGTAGTAGCCCACCAGTGGCCGCGCGCCGACGAACCGCAGCAGGCGCTGCACCGCCTCTTTCGGCGGCGTGCCGGCGGCCAGGTCCTGCTGGCGCAGGCCGAGCGCACGCAGCGTCTCGGCCGGCAATTCGTGGCCGGGCTGCACCACCAGTTCCAGCCGTGCGCTGGCCAGGACGCGCGCGCCGTGGATCGGCACCGCGGCAATCGCGACGATGTCGTCGCGCTGCACGTCGTGCCCGGTGCAGGTGCAGGCCAGCGCCACCCACTGGTCGGCCGGCGGCGCGTCGAACAGGAACTGCCAGGCCGGGTCCTTCAGCTGGCGCTGCTGCCAGCCGCGCTTCACCAGGCCGATCGGGTCCATGAACCGTCGCCTAGATCGAGTTGAGCCGGAAGCGCTGGCGCAGCAGCACCTTGAAGCGCTTGACCACGTCCAGCGCGTCCTTCAGCAGATCGCGCTCCAGCGTCGAGAGCGCCGCCGGATCGACCTCGCCCGACACCGTCTCGCCGCGCTCCAGTTCCGCCAGGCCCGCCTTCAGGCGGATCGACAGCAGCCACTGCAGCGCGTCGCGCAGGTCGCTGCCCATGGTCGCGCTCAGGGCGCCGGCGGCGACCAGGGCATCGACGCGCGCCGTGGTCGCGGTCTCGCGCAGGCGGTGCGCCAGCGCCAGGCTGCGCACGCCGTGCACGAGGGCGAAGATGCCCTCCTTCTTGAGGTTGATGCGCGCCGCGCCGTCACCGAGCAGGCGGTTCCACCAGCCGCCAGCGCCGCCGAAGGCGTCGATCGCAGCGGCAAAGCGCGCCAGCATGGCATCGTTGTCGGTGGTCAGCGTCCACAGGGCATCGCGCACTTCGTCCAGCAGGGCGGCGTCGCCCGCCACCGCGTGCGCGTCCAGGAAGATCGCCAGGTTCATCAGGCTGGCGGCGTCGGGCATCAGCAGCCACTGGCGCACCGTGCGCGCCCAGTCGCCCGTGCTGGCGCGCCAGGCCGGGTTGTTCAGCATCACCTTGCCCGGACAGGGCGGATAGCCGAAGCGCGCCAGCGCCTCGGAGAAGCGCTCGCAGATCTCGGCCAGGTTCGCGGGCGGCTGGTAGCCGCCCCGCAGGATCAGCGCGTTGTCCTGGTCGGTCTTGAGCAGCTGTTCGCCGCGGCCCTCGCTGCCCATGACGATCAGGCAGGAATTGGCCACGAGCTCGGCCGGCGCGATGAAGCGCCAGGCGCGCTCGAACAGGCGCGCGTTCAGGTCCTGCACCAGGCGCGCGATCAGCATCACGCGCGTGCCGCTGCGGTATTGGCGGCCGATCATTTCGGTGATCTGGTGCGCCGCCTCGGCCAGCTCGTCGATGTCGGTGGCGGCGTCGATGCGCAGCCCGATCAACATCGAGTGATTCGACAGGAAGCTGAACACGTCCAGCGCCTCGAGCACCCCCAGTACCTGCTCGCCCTCCTGCACCACGACCCGGTGGATGTGGTGGCGCAGCATGGTGGCCAGCGCGTCGCCGACCTGGTCCGAGGGTCGCACGCGCACCAGCGACCAGTTGGCCAGCTCGCCCACCTGCACCTGCTCCAGCGGCCGGCCCAGCAGGATGGCGCGCTGCAGCGCGTTGGTGGTGAACATGCCCAGGCGCCCCGGTTCGCCGGCGCTGTCCCGTACCAGCACGTTGGTGGTGCGCTCCTGCTGGAACAGCCGCACCACCGAGACCACGTCGGTGCTCGCGTCGACGATGTGCGCCGGCCGCACGAAGGCCTCGTCCACGCGCGACAGGCTGAGCGACTGCAGCTCGCTGCCGCTCTCGCGCTGGCTCGCCGCGGCCAGCTTGGCGCCGAGGTCGGAAAACAGCAGCGCACCGAAGGTCGCGTTGGCGGCGATCAGGTCCTTGACGGTCTGGCGCGCCAGCGCGTAGGCCACGACCTCCTCCTCGGCGAGGAAACGGCTGCTCGACTTGCCGGCCACCAGGGCGCGGCCATCGAAGCTGTCATCGGGGCCGAAACTGGCGACCACCTCGTCGCCGTCGAGCTGCGTGACACGACCCTGGATCACGACGTACAGGTGATCCGGCGCGGCACCCAGCTCGAGCACCGTCTCGCCGGCCTGGAAATACACCAGGTCGACGTGGTCGCGCACCAGCCGCTGCTGCTCCTGCGTCAGGCAGTCGAATGGCGAAGCCGAGAAATTGAAGGCGTTGGGCATGGCGGCTGGCGCTGGCTCGACACCCATCAGTGCGCCAGGCAGTAGCGGCCGTCGGCTTCGCATCGCACCGCGCCATCGGCCTGCAATTCGGCCAGGTGCAGGGCGATGCTGCGGCGCTCGGCGCTCGGGACGTAGGGCAGCTCGAACCCGGGCGGATACAGCAGGCGCCGCTCGACCAGCTCGTCCAGCGTCTGGGGGCGCTCTCGCAGATAGCCCAGCAGGCGCTCGCTGCGCTCATCGAGCTTGGCGCGAAAGCGCTCGAGCGCCTGCAGGAACTCGCTGCGGTCCGTCAGCACGCCGCGGTGGTGCGAGGTGACCCAGATGCGGGCGTCCAGCGCCTTGATGCGCGCCAGGCTGCGCCGGAACTGCCCGAGGTCGGAACTGGCGTCGCCGTAGTAGGGACCGAAGCCGGTCAGGTCGATGTCGCCGATGAAGGCCAGCCCCTCGTTTTCCACCACCAGCGCGCAATGGCCCGCGGTGTGGCCCGGCAGGTGGTGCGCCCGGATGCGCACGCCGCCGCCCAGCTCCCACACGCTGCCATCGACATAGGCCGTGGCGTCGGGGCGCGGCTGGTAGTCGAACTCGCGCTCGATCATCGGCCGCAACTGCGCCAGCACCGCCTCGGGATAGCCGTAGTGGCGCGCCAGGCCGGACCAGGACTGCGCTGCGGCCAGGTCGGCCTCGTGCACCTGCACGCGCGCCCGCGCGAGCCGCCCGAGCGCCACCATGTGGTCCTCGTGCACGTGGCCGAGGATGATCAGCTCGACGCGCTCCAGCGCGGCCCCCAGGTGGCGCGCCACCTGGGGCGTGTCGAAAGCCACGCGCAGGTCGGCGCCCTGCACGATGACCTGGTTGCCATCGGGGTACTTGCCGGATTTTTCACCCAGATGGACCTCAACCGAACCGAAGACCCGATGTTCCATGACCCTGCACGCGCGCCCTGACCCCGTTCATTCTCGCAACAGGCGCCGGGGATTCAACCGGGGGTTTCCCGATCCGGGGTCCCGCACGAGACAATGCCCACCGGCGCGATCTCGCGCACGGCAACCGCGTCGCGCCGCTGCGTGGCCCGCGGTCAGGCTTGATTTCCGGGCCGCGCGCGGGCCACGCCGGCACCGACGTCCAGTGCCTGCGGCCAGAGGGCGTCCAGCGCGGCGCCGTCCTCGCCCCCCGCCAGTTGCGCGCGCAACATCGGCAGCGCATCCAGGCCCCAGAACAGGCGCCCTTCGACGACGAAACTGGGCACGCCGAATACGCCCGCCGCCAGGGCCGCATCGGTGGCGTCGCGCAGCGCCTGCCGGGCCACCTCGCCCCGCGGGTCGAGCGCGGGCGCCAGCGCCTGCTCGAGCTGCGCCAGCCGGGCCGGGTCGTCCGCCGCCGCGCCCGAGCGCCAGACGTGATGAAAGATCGTCTCGACCGCGTAGCGGTTGGGCGCACCCTGCCTGGCGCAGGCCCAGGCCAGGCGCAGCAGCGGCAGCGGGTTGAAGGGATGCGCGGCGGGCAGGCGCATCTCGATTCCCTGCTGACGCGCCAGCCACAGCACCTGCCGATAGGTCCAGTCGCGCTTGGACGCGATCTCGGCCGGACCCAGCTGGCCGTGGTGCCGCAGCAGGCCGGCGAACAGGATCGGCTGGTAGCGCAGCTCGTAGCTCAGGCCCAGCAGCGCCTGCGGCAGTTGCTCGAACGCCAGGTAGGCGTAGGGCGAGATGAAGTCGAGGTAGCAGTCGATGCGCTTCATGGCCCGGGTGGCGCCTCCGCCGCCATTTTGGCTCGCAGGCGACGCCAGACGGCGCGTCGCCCGGCCTCGTCCAGCCCGCGCCATGCCGCGATCTCGGACAGGGTGCGCTCACAGCCGACGCAGTACTGGCGCTGCGCATCGAGCGCGCACACGCCCAGGCAGGGCGAAGGCACGGGCCCATCGTCGCGCTCCGGATCGAAGCGTGCATCGGCGGCCCCGGTCCCCAGCGGCATGGGCCGATCTTCGTTCACGCCGGCGCGCGCGTCACGTCCGCTACCGGCGCCTGCAGGACCAGGAGCTGCAGGTCCTGCGGGCGCAGGCGAAACACCGCGTGCGGATGGCCCGCGGCGGCCCAGATCTCGTCGAAGCGCAGCAGCTCGCGGTCGATCAGCACCACGGGCGCAGTGGCGTGGGCAACCGGCGGCACGCCGCCGATGGAAAAGCCGGTGCGCGCCTTGACGAAGTCGGCATCGGCGCGACCCAATTTGCCCACCAGGGCTGCCACCTTCTTCTCGTCCACGCGCCGGTCGCCCGAGGTGATGACCAGCACCGCGGCATCGTCATCCACGCGCCGGAAGATGATGCTCTTGGCGATCTGGCCCACCTGCACGCCCAGGGCGTCGGCGGCCTGCTGCGCCGTGCGCGCGGCGTCGTCCAGCAGTTGCGGGGCATGCGGATGGCCGGCGGCAGCCAGGACCGCGGCGACGCGCCGCGTGCCTTCCGGCAGGGTTCTGGGTTGGGGATCGGTCAGGTCAGCCATGCGCCGATTGTGCCGCGCGCCACTGGCCGCCGCTGCGCGACCACAAGCACGGGCCGCGGCGCCTGCCCGCACCAGCACGATGCATCACGGTCCCGCCGTCGTCGCGCGGCAAGGTCATCGTGCTTCGAACGCGGAATCGCGTCAACGCTGCGCACCCGCCGCTTCCAGCAGGCGCACGAGCGCCGCCTGCCCGCGCTGGCGCGCGTGCGCCAGCGGCGTCACGCCCTGCGCATCGGCCAGATTGACGTCGGCGCCACCGTCGATCAGCAGTCGCACCACCTGCTGGTGGCGCGGCCCGCCATCGCCCAGGATGATCGCCTCCAGCAGGCCGGTCCAGCCCAGGCGGTTCACGTGGTCCACGTCCACGCCGGCCTCGATCAGGGTGCGCACGGTCTCGACGTGGCCGCGCTCGCAGGCCGGGATCAGCGCCGTGCCGCCGTAGCGATTGGTACTGCGCAGGTCGGCGCCGTGCGCCAGCGTGAGCCTGAGGATCTCCAGATGACCGCGCGCGCCAGCGTAGAGATAGGGACTGTCCTGGATTGCGTCCTGCGCATTGACGTCGGCGCCGGCCTCGATCAGCACGCGCGCGGCCGCCACCTGGTTGGCGTGCGTCGCCACCAGCAGCGCCGTGCGGCCCTGCGCGTCGCGCGCGTCGACAGCCGCGCCGGCAGCCAGCAGGCGCCGCAGCGCCGCCACGTCGCCCTGCGCCGCCGCCGCGTGCAGGGGCGTGCCGTCCCGTGCCTCGAGGTTCGCCATGCCCGCCGCCAGCACCAGCCCAAGCGCCCCGCGCAGCGCGGGGCGCCGACCCCGTCGCGTCACGCGCTCAACCCGCGCGCTTGTTCAGGATGGCGACCGCCGTGCGCGAATTCGGCTTGCGCCCGAGCTCGCCGCTGATGAAGGCGCCGGCGTCGACGAGCCGGTCGAGGTCGATCCCGGTCTCGATGCCAAGGCCGTTGAGCATGAATACCACGTCCTCGGTCGCCACGTTACCGGTCGCGCCCTTGGCGTAGGGGCAGCCGCCCAGGCCGGCCACCGAGGACTGGAAGTTCCACACCCCGATTTCCAGCGCCGCCAGCGTGTTGGCCAGCGCCTGGCCGTAGGTATCGTGGAAGTGACCGCTCACATGATCGATGTCGTAATGGGCCAGCGTCGCCTCGATCGCCTGCTGCACGCGCCGCGGCGTGCCGACACCGATGGTATCCGCGACATCCACGCGCTCGACGCCGATGGCCTTCATCAGCCCCGCGAGGTAGCCGACCTTTTCCGGCGCCACATCGCCCTCGTAGGGGCAGCCCACGGTACAGCTCATGGCGCCGCGCGTGGCGATGCCGGCGGCGCGCGCCGCCGCCACCACCGGCGCGAAGCGCTCGATGCTCTCGGCGATCGAGCAGTTGATGTTCTTCTGGCTGAAGGCCTCGCTGGCGGCGCCGAACACCACGATCTCATGAGGCCGGTCCTGCAGCGCCGCCTCGAAGCCCTTCATGTTGGGCGTCAACACCGAGAAGCGCACGCCGCTGCGGCGCGTAATGCCGCTCATCACCTCATGGTTGTCGGCCATCTGCGGCACCCATTTCGGGCTGACGTAGCTGGTGGCCTCGATCTCCGTCAGGCCGGCGGCCTGCAGGCGCTCGATCAGCTCGATCTTGGCGGCGGCCGGGACCGGCTGCTTCTCGTTCTGCAGCCCGTCGCGCGGGCCGACATCGATGATGCGGACTTGGGTGGGCAGGGACATGACAGGAACCTCGCACAGGAGTGAATCAGCCTAAATCCGGCGGTTGGATGCGTCCGCCAGTGCCGCCCTCGGCGTGCCAGGCAAGGCGCGAGGAGGCCGCGCACCAGTGTGCGCCACGACGAGCAACACCGCATGGTGCGCCGAGGGCGGTGCTGGCGGGCACATGGCGCCCTCACCCAAGAGGTGAACGTCATCAGGGCAGTCGAGGCCAATATTCATGCGGGTTTGAAGACGATGATCAGCGGTCAACTGCCGGATTCAGGCTCAGTGTAATCAGTGCGCGTGCCCCTTCTGGCGGCCCGTGCATCGACAAGCCCGCGGCGGCGCGCCACACGACTTCATGCAGCCCGGATCCGGCAGTCGGATGCGCCTGCCAGTGATGCCCTCGGCGTGCCAGGCAGGGGTGAGTGCTGCGGCTCCAAAGGCGCCTGCGCGCCTTTCGACAGCGCGAACGGGCTCGGCCTCTGGCCGGGCCGCGCCCTGCAAGGACGAGGAGGCCGCGCACGGGCGTGCCGCGCGACGCGCCACGCCGCGTCGCGCGGCAAGGGTGGCGCTGGCGGGCGCACGGCACTCTCACCCAATCGGTGAGCGCAATCGACGTGGGTACCGTCAACGTTCATCCGGGTTTCCACACGTTCACGAGCACTCAACCGCGGGATTTGGGTTCAGTACCCGCGCGCGCGATCGACCAGGCCCGGCAGCGGGCCGCCGCCCTGCAGCGCCTCCACCGCCCGCGCCACCTGCACGATGGTGTCGCCGCGCAGCGTCATGCCGGAAATGTGCGGTGTCAGCTGCACGGCGGGATGCGACCACATCCAGTGGTCTGGCGGCAGCGGCTCCTCGCACATCACGTCGAGCGTGGCGCCGGCCAGTTGGCCATCGTCAAGCAGCGCGCGCAGGTCGTCCTCGACCACCAGCGCGCCGCGCGCCAGGTTGATCAGGTAGCTGCCGCGCGGCAGCTGCGTCAGGCGCGAGCGATCCAGGATGCCGCGCGTGTGGGGCGTGAGCGGCAGCAGGGTCACCAGCACGCGCGTGGCGGCCAGGAACTCGGGCAGTTCGCCAGCACCGGCAAGGCAGCGCACGCCGTCCAGCGCGCGCGGCGTGCGGCTCCAGCCGAGGACAGGAAAATCGAAGGCCCGCACCGCGCGCGCCACCTGCGCGCCCAGCACGCCCAGGCCCATGATGCCGACCGGGAAATCGCCCCGCGCGCGCAACGCACGCGGCTGCCACAGGCCGCGCTGCTGCTGCGCGGCGTAGACGTCGAATTCGCGGAAGAAGCGGATCAGCGCGTGGCAGACGTACTCGGCCATCTGCACCCCCATGCCGGCGTCCTCCAGCCGCAGCACCTGCAAGCCGGGCGCCAGGCGCAGCGCCAGCAGCGCATCGACGCCGGCGCCGAGGTTCAGCACGGCACGCAGTCGCGTCTGCTCGTCCAGCAGCTGCTGCGGCGGACGCCAGACCAGCGCCAGCTCGTAGACGGCGGGCAGGCCGGGACGCCACAGGTCCACCTGGGCCCTCGGCAAGGCGGCACGCAGCTCGGCCAGCCAGGCGGTCGCGTCGCGCACGTCGTCCTGGCACAGCAGGATCTTCATGCAGCCGTGCCTGCATCCAGCCGCAGCAGTTCGGCGCCCTCGGGCACCTGGTCGCCCGGCGCGTAGAGCACCTCGCCCACCACGCCGTCCTGCGGCGCAGCGATGGTGTGCTCCATCTTCATCGCCTCCATCACCGCCAGCGGCTGACCCTTGCTGACCTGGTCACCGGTCTTGACCGCAATCGACACCACCTTGCCCGGCATCGGCGCGGTCAGGCGCCCGCCCTCGCCGGCGCCCTCGTCGGCACGCGCCAGCATGTCGAGCTCGGTGATGCGCGCAGCGCCGCGCGTGCCGAACACGTATTCCTCCTCGCCCAGCGCGTGCACCTGCACCAGCTCGCGCTGGCTGCCGTAGCGCAGGTCGATGCGGCCGTCGGGCAGCGCGGTCAGCGAGAGTGGCTGCGGCTCGGCGTCACCCACCTGGAGCACCAGGCCGTCGTCGAGGTAGCGCAGCTTGGCCACCACCGGTTCGCCGCGGTATTCCAGGTCGACGCGGCGCGAAGCCACGCCGTGCGACCGAAAGCCGTCGCTGCGGCTGAACGGATCGTCGGTCTCGGCGGCACGCTCGGCCAGCACGGTCTGCGCCACGGCCGCAGCCACCACCAGGTCGCGCCCGAGCGGGTCCTGGTCGAACAGGCGTTCCCGCTCACGGGTGATCAGTGCCGTGTCCAGGTGCGCCTGGCGGAACGAATCCGTCGCCAGCACGTGGCGCAGGAACTGCACGTTGGTCTGCAGCCCGGCGATCTGCGTCGCCGCCAGGGCCGCATCGAGCCGCGCCAGCGCCTCCTCGCGCGTCTCGCCCCAGACGATGAGCTTGGCGATCATGCTGTCATAGAAGGGGCTGATGGCGTCTCCCTCGCGCACGCCGTCGTCGATGCGCACCGGCCCGAACTCGAAGGCCGCGTGCGGCGGCTTGCGATAGACGTGCAGGGTGCCGGTGGCGGGCAGGAAGTCGCGGTCCGGGTTCTCGGCGCAGATGCGCGCCTCGATCGCGTGGCCGTCGATCACCAGATCCTCCTGCGCCAGCGGCAGGGGCTCGCCGGCCGCCACGCGCAGCTGCCATTCGACCAGGTCCTGGCCGCTGATGGCCTCGGTGACCGGGTGCTCGACCTGCAGGCGCGTGTTCATTTCCATGAAGTAGAAGCGGATCTGCTCGGGGTGCGCATAGCCGCCGGGCTGCTCGGCGATGAACTCGACCGTGCCGGCGCCAACGTAGCCGACGGCGCGCGCGGCCGCCACCGCGGCCTCGCCCATCCGCCTTCGCAGCTCGGGCGTCATGCCGGGCGCCGGCGCCTCCTCCAGCACCTTCTGGTGGCGCCGCTGCGTCGAGCAGTCGCGCTCGAACAGGTAGACGCAGTTGCCCTGCGTGTCGCCGAAGATCTGGATCTCGATGTGGCGCGGCTGCTGCACGAACTTCTCGACCAGCATGGCGTCGTTGCCGAAGCTGTTCCTGGCCTCGCGCTGGCAGGACTCGAGCGCCGCCGCGAAGTCCTCGCCCTGCCAGACTTCCCGCATGCCCTTGCCGCCACCGCCGGCGCTGGCCTTGATCAGCACCGGGTAGCCGATGCGGTCGGCCTCGCGCCGCAGCAGCGCCGGATCCTGGTCCTCGCCCTGGTAGCCGGGCACCAGCGGCACGCCAGCGGTGGCCATCAGCCGCTTGGACTCGGCCTTCAGCCCCATCGCCTCGATCGCGCTGGCGGGCGGGCCGATGAACACCAGGCCCACATCGGTGCAGGCGCGGGCGAACGCGGCGTTTTCGCTCAGGAAGCCGTAGCCCGGGTGGATCGCCTGCGCGCCACTGGCCTTGGCCGCATCGATGATGCGCTGCCACTGCAGGTAGCTCTCGCCGGGCGCGCTGCCGCCGATGTGCACCGCCTCGTCGCAGGCCAGCACGTGCTTGGCGTGCGCGTCGGCGTCGGAATACACGGCCACGGTGCGCACGCCCATGCGGCGAGCCGTGGCGGCCACGCGGCAGGCGATCTCGCCGCGGTTTGCGATCAGGATTTTTTCGAACATGGTGCCCTCCGTGGCTCAATCGCCTACGCACGCTGCGCGTGCCAGGCAATTTGTCTGACGACCGCGCTGCGCGCGAGCGCCGCGGTTGGCAATCAGGATCTTTTCAAACATGTCGTCCTCCGCGGCTCAATGGCCTGCGCACGCTGCGCGCGCCATGCAGTTTGTGTCACGACCGCGCTGCGCGCGAACGCCGCGGTTGGCTATCAGGGTCACCTCGAACATGGAAATCTCCTCAGGAATTCGTCGAACCGGGCGCGCCTCCCAGCGCCGCCGGGGCCGCGCCAGGTGCACCTCGGAGCTTGCGCAGCACCAGCTTCAGGAAGCGGAACAACAGGACCAGCAACAGGGCCGACAGCACCAGCATCACGACCAGCAGCACGCCGAACCAGATCGGGTGCGCGGTCGCCAGCCAGACCACGGCCACCACCAGTCCGTCCTCGAACAGCGAAACGGCGCCATTGGAGAAGGGCTCCGGTGAAGTGTTGAGCGCCGCGCGCGCGGTGGCCTTGGTGGCGAACGAGGTCGCCGCCAGCGAGCCGCCCAGCAGCCCGGCCACCAGCCCCAGGGTGGCCGAATCGGCACCGAACACGCCGGCCGCCAGCAGCGCGCCGGCCGGGATGCGGATCAGGGCATGCACGCCGTCCCAGGCACTGTCGAACCAGGGAATCTTGTCGGTGAAGAACTCGACCCCCATCATGAAGCCGCTGGCCGCCAGCACCGCCGGGTGCTGCAGCAGCCGCAGGCCGGGTGGCAGCACGATCCAGCCGGCCGCGCCCATGGCGCCGGTCAGGAACACCACGGCGTACAGCCGAAAGCCGCTGGCCCAGCCCAGCGCAGCCGCCAGCGCCAGCAGCTGCGGCATGTCCATGTGCGCGGTCACGCTGGTCACGGCCTCGCCCACATGGCCGGCCGCCTGGCCCACTGCCGAAGCCGTGTCCGGCCCGACGTGCAGGCCCATGCCGTGCAGCCACTGGATCAGTTGGGCGAGCCATTCAGGCATCCGAGCCCCTCCGGCAGCAGGGATCATCCGTCCCCAGGCGCAGGGCAGTCAGCGAAGCCAGTCGTTGGGCTGCGGAGCAGACCATCCCTGCGGACGACATGCCCGGGCGTGTACCGGGCGCCGGCGTTGTCTCCCTTGCGGGGTGACGACACGTCTGCGACTCGAAGAGGGATGTCATGTCAGTCTCTCATGGCGCATCGCACCATTCCGCGACGCATGAAACGCCACCGCTCCAAAGGCCGCGGAGCAGGCCATGCGGGGGCACCCGTGGTCGGGGTCTCCCTGGCCACTGGGTGCGTCCCACTTCAAGGGGGATGGAGCGCAGCGACATAGGGGGTGGCTCATTTCAGCCAGGACGGCTTGCGCTTCTGCAGGAAGCTCTGCACGCCCTCCTTGCCCTCGTCGCTGGCCCGGATGTCGGCAATGCCTTCCACCGTGCGCTCGATCAAGAGGCGCGTGATGTCGCGCCCGGCCACGTCCTGCACCAGCTTCTTGCACTCGCGCACGGCATTCGGGCTGGCGCCGGTCAGTGCCTTGAGCAGCTCGGCCACTTTGGCGTCCAGCGCATCGGCCGCCACCACCTCGTGCACGAAGCCGATGCGGTGCGCCTCGGCGGCGCTGAAGCGCTCGGCCGTCAGGAACCAGCGGTGCGCGGCGCGCGCTCCCATGGCGCGAATGACGTAGGGGCTGATGGTGGCGGGAATCAGGCCGAGCCTGACCTCGCTCAGGCAGTAGTGCGCCGTGTCCACGCTGACCGCGATGTCGCAGGCCGCGACCAGGCCCATGCCACCGGCATAAACGTCACCCTGCACGCGCGCGAGGGTCGGCTTGGGGCACTCGTACAGGGCGCGCAGCATGAAGGCCAGTTGCTCGGCGTCGGCCAGGTTCTCCTCGCGCGTGTAGTCCGCCATGCGCCGCATCCAGTTCAGGTCGGCGCCGGCGCAGAAGGACGGACCCTCGGCCGCCAGCACGATGGCGCGCACGACATCGTCCTCGCCCAGCCGCGTGAACACTTCGGACAGCTCGGCGATCACCGCGTCGTTGAAGGCGTTGCGGACCTCGGGGCGATTCAGCGTGACGGTGGCGACGCCCCCCTGCATGTCGAGGCGGATGGCAGTGCTCATGGCTTGGCTTGCTCCTGCAGCAGGTAAACCAGATCGAGTTCCGGACACGGCTGGCCGAGTGCGGTGAGCGCCGCCGTGATCTGCCCGCGGTGGTGCGTGCCGTGGTTGAACACGTGCGCCAGCGCGGCGGCGAACGGCAGTGCGACGGCGCGGCCGCGCATCGTGGTGTAGCGCAGTTCGCCGGCGAAGCGGTCGGCGGACCAGCCTTCGATCAACGGCAGCCAGCGCGCGGCGCCCTGCACGAGGCGTTCGGCCAGGCGCGCCCGATCCGGCTCGGCCTCGGCATCGAGCACGACCTGCGGCGACACGCCTTCGGCAAAGCGCTGGAACCACAGCATGTGTTCTGCCACCAGCAGGTGACCCAGCGTGCCGTGGATGCTCCTGAAGAACAGGCCGACGTCGCGCCGGTAGTCGACGTCCGGCAGCACCGCCACCGCCGCCAGCAGGCGCCCGGTCGCCCAGGCGTTGTAGCGGGCGAGCGTGGCGAAATGCGTGCCTGCGTCCACGTCCTACATCCGGAACACGCCGAACTTCACGTCCGGGATCGGCGCGTTCTGCGCTGCCGACAGCCCCAGCGCCAGCATGCGCCGCGTGTCGGCCGGATCGATCACGCCGTCGTCCCAGAGCCGCGCGGTGGCGTAGTAGGGATGCCCCTGCTCCTCGTATTGCTGGCGGATGGGCGCCTTGAAGGCTTCCTCCTCCTGCGCGCTCCAGGTGCCGCCCTTGCGCTCGATGCCGTCGCGCCGCACCGTGGCCAGCACGTTGGCCGCCTGCTCGCCGCCCATCACGCTGATGCGCGCGTTCGGCCACATCCAGAGGAAGCGGGGGCTGTAGGCGCGACCGCACATGCCGTAGTTGCCGGCGCCGAAGCTGCCGCCGATGATGACGGTGAACTTGGGCACGTTGGCGGTGGCCACGGCGGTGACCAGCTTGGCGCCGTGACGCGCGATGCCCTCGTTCTCGTACTTGCGCCCGACCA
Organism: Ottowia sp.; assembly: GCF_035325765.1. Classification (GTDB taxonomy): domain Bacteria; phylum Pseudomonadota; class Gammaproteobacteria; order Burkholderiales; family Burkholderiaceae_C; genus Ottowia. The sequence goes on along the minus strand of NZ_DAOKZG010000042.1, from coordinate 6,506 downwards.
TGAAGCCGGTGATGTTCTGCAGGAACACCAGCGGGATCTTGCGCTGGCAGCACAGCTCGATGAAGTGCGCGCCCTTTTGCGCGCTCTCCGAAAACAGGATGCCGTTGTTGGCGACGATGCCCACCGGCATGCCCTCGATGTGGGCGAAGCCGCACACCAGGGTGGTGCCGAAGCGCGCCTTGAATTCCTGCAGGGCGCTGCCGTCGACGATGCGCGCGATGATCTCGCGCACGTCGAAGGGCTTGCGCGTGTCGGTCGGAATCACGCCGTACAGCTCCTCGGCCGGGAATTTCGGCGCCACTGGGGTGCGCAGCGCTCCGGCGCGCGTCTTGGTGTGATTGAGCTGCGCCACCACCTCGCGCGCCAGCGCCAGCGCATGCATGTCGTTCTGCGCCAGGTGGTCCGCCACGCCCGACAGGCGCGTATGCACGTCGCCGCCGCCCAGGTCCTCGGCGCTCACCTCCTCGCCGGTGGCGGCCTTCACCAGCGGCGGGCCGCCGAGGAAGATGGTGCCCTGGTTCTTGACGATGATGGACTCGTCGCTCATCGCCGGCACGTAGGCGCCGCCGGCGGTGCAGCTGCCCATCACGACGGCGATCTGCGCGATGCCCTGCGCGCTCAGGTTGGCCTGGTTGTAGAAGATGCGGCCGAAGTGGTCGCGATCGGGGAACACCTCGTCCTGGTTCGGCAGGTTGGCGCCGCCCGAATCGACCAGGTAGATGCACGGCAGGCGGTTCTGCTCGGCGATCTCCTGCGCGCGCAGGTGCTTCTTGACGGTCATCGGATAGTAGGTGCCGCCCTTCACCGTGGCGTCGTTGCAGACGATCATGCAGTCGACGCCCGAGACGCGGCCGATGCCGGCGATCAGCCCGGCTGCCGGCGCCGAATCGCTGCCGTCGCGGTCCGGGTACATGTGCAGCGCCGCCAGCGGGGCGATCTCGAGAAAGGGCGTGCCGGGATCCAGCAGCATCTGCACGCGCACGCGCGGCAGCAGCTTGCCGCGGTCGGTGTGTTTCTTGCGCGCCGCCTCGCCGCCGCCCTGGCCGACCCTGGCGACCTGCGCGCTCAGGTCGTCGACCAGCGCGCGCATGGCGGCGGCATTGGCCTGGAACTCGGCCGAGCGGGGATTGAGCTTGGTGGTGATGGCGGGCATGGGTTTGGTCTCGAAAATTGAACTGCCGTACACGGAGGACGCGGAAAATATCCTGTATCAGATTGGATGTTCGCTTGCGTCCTCGGCGTGAACTCTGCGTCCCCTGTGTCCGGTCAGGTTCCGGATTTCAGGCAGTCTTGTCCTGCGCCAGGCCCAGCTCGGCCACCATGGCCTCGCGAATCCTGAACTTCTGGATCTTGCCGGTCACGGTCATCGGAAACTCGGCGACGAAGCGCATGTAGCGCGGCACCTTGTAGTGCGCGATCCTGCCCTTGCAGAACTCGCGCACCTCGTCCTCGGTCAGCTGCTGCCCGGGCTTGACGATGATCCACGCGCACAGCTCCTCGCCGAAGCGCTGGTCGGGCACGCCGACCACCTGCACGTCCTGCACCTTGGGGTGGCGGTACAGGAATTCCTCGATCTCGCGCGGGTAGACGTTCTCGCCGCCGCGGATCACCATGTCCTTGATGCGCCCGACGATGTTGACGTAGCCGGCGTCGTCCATCACGGCCAGATCGCCGGTATGCATCCAGCCCTCGGCATCGATCGCCTCGGCGGTGCGCTGCGGGTCTTCCCAGTAGCCCTGCATCACCGAATACCCGCGCGTGCAGAACTCGCCGCGCTCGCCGATCGGCACGGTGCGGCCGCTCTCGGGGTCGATGATCTTGATCTCCAGGTGAGGCTGCACCAGGCCGACGGTGGAGACGCGCTTGTCCAGCGGCGTGTCGGTGCTGCTCTGGCAGCTCACCGGCGAGGTCTCGGTCATGCCGTAGGCGATCGTCACTTCGCCCATGTTCATCTCGCTCTGCACCCGCTTCATGACCTCGATCGGGCAGGGGCTGCCGGCCATGATGCCGGTGCGCAGGGTGGACAGGTCGAACTCCCTGAAGCGCGGGTGGTCCAGCTCGGCAATGAACATGGTCGGCACGCCGTGCAGGCCGGTGCATTTTTCAGCCTGCACCGTCTGCAGCACGGTGAGCGGGTCGAAGGCATCGTTCGGGTAGACGATGCAGCCGCCATGCGTCAGCACCGCCAGGTTGCCCAGCACCATGCCGAAGCAGTGATACAGCGGCACGGGAATGCACAGGCGGTCGTGCTCGGTCAGCCTCATCGCCTCGCCGATGAAGAAACCGTTGTTCAGGATGTTGCGGTGCGTCAGCGTCGCGCCCTTCGGGAAGCCCGTGGTGCCGCTGGTGAACTGGATGTTGATGGCATCCTCGGGGTGCAGCAGCAATGCGACCTGCGCCAGGCGCGCATCCTGCGGGTCGCCGGTCTTCATGAGATCCGAGAAGCGCATGAAGCCCGGCTCCTCGCCGCCCTCGCCTGCCACGTCGATCCAGATCGCGTGCTTGAGATGCGGCAGCGCCACCGACTGCAGCGCCTCGCCGGGCCGGGCATGCGCCCACTCGGGCGCCAGCTCGCGCAGCATCGCCAGGTAATCGCTGGTCTTGAAGCGCGCCATGGTCACCAGCGCCTGGCATTCGACCTTGTTCAACGCGTATTCGACCTCGGCCGTGCGATAGGCCGGGTTGATGTTGACCAGGATCAGCCCCGCCTTGGCCGTGGCCAGTTGCATCAGCACCCACTCGGTGTTGTTGTGCGACCAGATGCCGATGCGCTCGCCCGGCTTCAGCCCCAGGCGCAACAGCGCGCTGGCCAGGCGATTGGCCTCCGCCTGCAGCTCGCGGTAGGTGTAGCGCCGCTGCTGGTGCGCCACCACCAGCGCCTCGCGCTGCGGGAAACGCTCGACCATGGCGTCGAAGAAGGCACCAATGGTCTGCTCGATCAGCGGCAGCGTCTGCGCGCCGCGCGCGTAACTTTCAGCCAGTGTCTCACTCATCGGCTGTCTCCTGAAACTCGGACCGTGCTCTCGTGCCATCCGAGTGTAGTGTTGCGGGCTCGTGCGTACAAATGGCAGCATAGCCCGACACGTCGCGCCGGGGTTGCCAGATTGGTTGCAAAAACTGCCACGAGATACGACACTGCCAGCGTGGCCGACATCCCCACCCGACCCCCCGGCGCGCGTGCTGGAGCGCAGACGCCGGTGGCTTTCGTGCGCGCTGTCCTGCTGGCCTACGCGCGTCGCGGGTTGGACCCGGCCGAAGCCTTGCGCCAGGCGCAAATCACGCCAGATGAAATCTCCGACATCGATGGCTGCGTCAGCCCCCTGCAGTTCGAGCGCCTGTGCCTGGCGGCGATGCGCGAACTCGATGACGAGGCGCCCGGCTGGTTTCGCCGCCGCCTGCCCTGGGGCAGCTACGGCATGCTGGCACGCGCCAGCATCAGCGCGCCCACGCTGGGGCTGGCGCTGGCGCGCTGGTGCCGCCACCACGGCCTGCTGACCGATGACGTCGTGCTGGCGCTCGAGCCGCACGGTCCGCTGGCGGGCGTGGCCATCCGGGAACGGCATGATCTTGGCGCGCTGCGCGAATTCGCCCTGCTCTCCCTGCTGCGCAACCTGCACGGGCTGGCCTGTTGGCTGGCGGATTCGCGCATCACGCTGGTGGATGCGCAGTTTCCGTTTCCCGCGCCGGCGCATGCGGCGCTCTACCGGCGGCTGTTTCCGGGGCCGGTGCGGTTCGGCGCTGCCCAGGCCGGGCTGCGCTTCGACGCCCACTACCTCGAACTGCCGGTGCGCCGCGATGGCGCCGCGCTCGACCAGATGCTGCGGCGTGCGCTCCCCATCCTGGTGTGGCCGTACCGGCGCGATCGCCTGCTGTCGCACCGCGTGCGCCAGCAGTTGCAGCAGGCGCGCGCGGTCCAGACGGCCGAAACGCTGGCCCACGGGCTCGACCTGTCGGTCCGCAGCCTGCACCGGCAGCTGCGCAGCGAGGGTACCAGCGTGCAGCGGCTCAAGGACGAGGTGCGCTGCGCGCAGGCCAGCGAGCTGCTGCTGCGCACCCGGCTGCCGATCGCGCGCGTCGCGCGGGCCACCGGCTTTGCCAGCGACAAGACCTTCGCGCGCGCGTTCCGACAGTGGACCGGGCACACACCGCAAGCCTGGCGCCAGCGCGGGGCGCCGGCATGACTCATCGCGAGTCGCGTCGAACGGCCCCCCGGCACCGGCGTGCGCCTGACCGCGAGGCGTGCACGATCAGCCGAGCACCGCGCGGTTGAGCAAGGCGCCGCCCGCCATCAGCCAGGCAAACAGCAGCAATGCCAGCAGCAGGGGCCGCAGCCCCGCCTGGCGGATGGCGCGCGCGTGCGTGGTCAGCCCGAGCGCGGCCATCGCCATCGCCAGCAGCAGGTTGTCCAGCGCCGTCAGTGCCGTCACGGCAGCGGGCGGCAGCCACTGCAGGGAGTTGAACAGCACCACGGCAACGAAACCAAGCACGAATCCGGGCACGCCGATGCGCGCCCGTTCGCCCGCGTGCCGCTCGGCCGGGTCCGGGTGGCGTGCCAGCCAGGCCGACAACGCCAGCAGGAAAGGCGCCAGCAGCATCACGCGCACCATCTTGGTGATCACCGCCGCGTCCGCCGCCTGCGGGCCCACGGCATTGCCGGCAGCCACCACCTGCGCCACCTCGTGCACGGTCGAGCCGATGTAGATGCCGAACTGCTCGGCGCCACCCGGAATGACGCCCCAGGCTGCGTTGAGGCCGTGCAGCAGCGGGTAGAGGAAGGTGGCAAGCGTGCCGAACACCACCACCGTCGCCACGGCCACCGAGACCTGCTGCGGCCGCCCTCGCACCACCGGCTCGGTCGCCAGCACCGCGGCGGCGCCGCAGATCGAGCTTCCGACCCCGATCAGCATGACCGCCTTGCGATCCAGCTTCAGCCAGCGCACGCCCAGCGCGAGCGCAAGCGCGAAGGTGGCGGCCACCACCACGACATCGACCAGCACGCCCGCCAGGCCCACCTGCGCCACGTCCTGCAGACTCAGGCGCAGCCCGTAGAGCACGATGCCCAGGCGCAGCAGGTGCTGCCGCGAGAAGGCGACGCCCGCGCCGGCACGATCGGCCACGGCGCGCGGCCAGGCGTGGCCCAGCGCCATGCCCAGCACGATCGCCAGGCTCAGGCCGCTCAGGCCCAGCGCCCGCACCCAGGAGTGGTCGCCCAGCTGCAGGGCAAGACCGGCGAGCGCCGCGCTGAGGGCCAGGCCCGGCAGCAGGCGCGCCGCCCCATCCAGACCCTCGCCCCGCCCCCGTCTTGTCAGTGCCGTCATCGCGCCGTTCATTCCTGAAATCGCGCCACACGGCGCGACACCGAATCTAGGACCCCTATATCGATCTGTAAAACAAGTTATTTTTCTATAATCAACCTATTCAATCGATTCATTTCCAGATTGTGGCAAGTCCCCTCCGCTTGACGCTGCGCCAGCTCCAGGTGTTCGCGGCGGTGGCTCGCGGCGGCAGCACCAGCGCTGCTGGCGCCGCGATCGGGCTGTCGCAGTCGGCCACCAGCGCGGCGCTGAAGGAACTCGAGCGCATGCTGGGCATCCCCCTGTTCGACCGCACGGGCAAGCGACTGCTGCTGAACGCCGACGGACGCGCCCTGCTGCCGCGCGCGCAGGCGCTGCTCGACGGTGCGGCCGAGATCGAGCGCCAGGCGCGCGGCGTCGGCGCCGCGCTCGCCGCGCTGCGCGTGGGCGCCAGCACCACCATCGGCAACTACCTGCTGCCGCGCCTGCTGCGCCGTCTGTGGAGCGATCGCCCGCCGGGCGATGCGGGCCCGTGGCACGCCCAGGTCCGCATTGGCAACACCGCCGAGATCGCCGCCGCGGTGGCCGACTTCAGCCTGGACATCGGCCTGATCGAGGGGCCTTGCGACGACCCCAGGCTCGAGACCCGGCCCTGGCTGCGCGACGAGCTGCTGGTGGTGGCGGCGCCGCGCCTGCACCGACGCCTGACGGCCCATCGGCCGGCCGGTGCAGCGGTGCCGCTGCAGGTGCTGCGCGAGCAGGTCTGGCTGCTGCGCGAAGCAGGCTCCGGCACGCGCGCCGCGACCGATCTGGCGCTGCTGCCCCAGCTCCACGCCTGGCGCCGCAGCATCGAACTGGGCAACTCCGAAGCCATCAAGCACGCCGCCGCCGAGGGCCTGGGCCTGGCCTGCCTGTCCGAGTGGGTGGTGGCCGACCTGCTCGCCGCACGGCGCCTGCAGCGCGTCGCGACCACGCTGCCGAAGATGCCGCGCCAGTGCTATTTCGTGCTGCACCGGCACAAGCACCACACCCACGCACTGGACCGCCTGGTCGCCCTGCTGCATCCGGCGGGACGCAACGAAAACGCCCAACCGAGAACGGTTGGGCGTTGAATGGTGGTGGTGGAGTGTAACAGAAAACCAAACCCACATATCAGAAGTCTCTCAGCCCCGGTCGGAAGCCTTGAGACCCTCGCGCGATTCCGGGGAAGGA
>NZ_DAOKZG010000041.1:0-29332 GCF_035325765.1 Ottowia sp. | reverse complement strand
GTGTCTCAAGCCTCTCCGGGCTGGGGACTTACACCACGCGATGGGACACGATCCGGATTCCGGGGGGTCGGTCTGGCACTCGCTGTGGCAGGGCCGGATCCTCGCGTGGCACCGGGGAGTCCGGGGCCCCGCGACTTCAAGTCATTCGCCCGCCCATCCGGACAGGCATTCCGGCGGTGGTGCCGGGCGGGCCGGCTCCGCGGCACGGCAGAGTCGCATTTTGTGAAAAACTGCCCTTGCGGGTCGGCTTTGCGGGCCAACATCGGGTTAACCCTAATCACTGTGGGCATAATACAAGTAGAAACCGCTTGACGGCATATAAAAACAATTGAGTGTAAATGTCTACAAATTTGACCCGTTTGCATGCACTGCATGGGGAGTGGCGGGAATGAACAGCTTGAGTGAGTTGAACGGCTGCGCCGACGTGGTGACCTTGCGCACGCGGCTGCAGCAAGTCTGCGAGGTCCAGGGACGCATCCGACGGCTGGACATCCTCCAGTCGAGCCACGAGGGGATGCGCCAGGCGATCTGCTTTCTCCGCATGGAGACTTCCGAGCAGGAGGCGGCCCTGATGCAGGCCCTCGGCGTGGGTCGGTTCGGCGGCGAGATCGTGTTCGTCGTGAACCTGAACGATGGACCGCACCCGGAATCCCAGGGGCCTTCGTCCCAATGGACCGACTGGGGTGCATTGTGAGTGGGTCGGCTGCCCGATCCGTGCTCATCGTGTCCGGCACAAGGCCGGAGGTGATCAAGCTGGCGCCGCTCTACCATGTCCTGCAGGACTGCCCGTGGGCGGATGTTGCATGGCTGCACACCGGCCAGCACGACGCCATGGCCGAGCAGATGCTCGAGTGCTTTCGCATTGCGCCGCAGTTCCGCTTTGCGCGCGAGGGCGACACCCTGGCCCAGTTCAGCGCTGGCTGCCGCCTGCGGTTCGACGACGTGATGCGCAGCCGCGACTGGTCTTGCGTGCTGGTGCAGGGCGACACCGAGAGTACCTTCCTGGGCGCGCTGGCGGGCTTTCATGCGCAGGTGCCGGTGGGCCACGTCGAGGCCGGCCTGCGCACGCACGATCTGGCGCGGCCGTTTCCGGAAGAGGGTATCCGCCAGATGATCACGCGCATCGCGCGCTTCCATTTCGCGCCCACGCACCGCGCCGCCGAGGCGCTGGCCGGCGAGGGGCTGGCGGCGTCGCAAGTCTTTCATACCGGCAACACGGTGGTGGACGCCCAGCTCTGGGCGCGCGCCAACCACGGCATCAAGCGCCAGCGGCGCGATCGCGGCCATCTGCTGGTGACCATGCATCGGCGCGAGAACTGGGGCGCCGAAATCGAAGACGTGTGCGCGGCCCTGGCCGAGCTGGCGCAGCGCCACCCGCAGTTGCCGATCCTGTTTCCGGTGCACCTGAATCCGACCGTGCAGGTTCCGGTGCGCCAGCGCCTGGGGGCCTTGCCCAACGTGCGGCTGACGGCCCCGCTGGACTACCTGGCGATGCAGCAGGCGCTGGCCGATGCCTGGCTGGTCCTGACCGATTCGGGCGGCATCCAGGAGGAAGCGCCGACCTACCAGGTGCCGGTGCTGGTGCTGCGCCGGGAAACCGAGCGACCGGAGCTGATCGAGTGCGGCGGCGGCGCGCTGGTGGGCACAGCGCGTGCCGACGTCGTTGCGGCCGTGGAGCGGCTGCTGGCCGACGCCAGCGCCTACCGCCGCATGCAGGTGGCGGGCAATCCCTTCGGTGATGGCCAGGCGGCGCAGCAGATCGTGCACATCCTGGAGCGCGCACTGGGTGCCGTGCCAGCGCGAAGCGCCGAGCCGGCGCTGGTGGCCGACGGAGTGGCATGAGCGCCGGTGGGCACGCGCACGCCGGCCAACCGGATCGGCGGCGCGCCGAAGCCGCTGCCACGCATTGAATTAACCATGAACCTTGAATCGGGGAGCCGCGTGCGATCACGTCTTTTGCATTTCACCGGGGGCATCGGCCTGCTGGCCGGGTGGCCGGCTTCGAGCTGGGCCGCCGCGGCGCCACTGGGCGCCGGCATGGCGACCTTCCTGCTGGTCTGTCGCATCGCGCTGCTGGTGATCGTCGCCTTGCTGATGCTGTATTCGATCCGGCACTACGCGTTCACCCTGACGCGGCTGTTCCGTCGCCAGTCCCCACTGCACGCCGCCATCGAGACCGCGGCCTGGCCGCGCGTGGTGGTCTTCATCGCCGCGCACAACGAGGAGGCCGTGATCGGCGACTGCATCGAGGCGCTTCTGCGCTGCGACTATCCGCAGGACCGCATCCTGCTGATGCCGATCAACGATCGCTCGTCGGACCGCACGCGCGAGATCATCGACCGCTACGTCGCTGAGCATCCGGACCGCATCCGGCCGTTCCACCGCGAAGGGGGACAACCCGGCAAGGCGGCGGCGCTCCGGGACGCGACCGTGCTCGTGGCTGGGCAGGAGTTCACGGCCTTGCAGGAGTCTGGCAACGGCAACGGTGTCGACCCCGAGGATTCGAAGACGGCGGCGCTGCATGCCGCCACCGAGATCGTGGCCGCCGAGCAGCTGGCCGAGGTGGTGGTGATCTTCGACGCCGACTACCTGCCCAGTCGCCAGCTCATCAAGCAGCTGGTGGCACCGTTCTTCGACCCAGAGGTCGGTGCCACCATGGGCCGCGTGGTGCCGCAGAACGCGGGTCACAACTTCCTCACGCGCATCCTGGAACTTGAGCGGGCCGCCGGCTACCAGGTCGACCAGCAGGCGCGCTACCGCATGGGCGGCGTGCCGCAGTACGGCGGCACGGTGGGTGGCGTGCGCCTGCAGGCGCTGCTGGATGCCGGCGGCTGGCGCACCCACATGCTGACCGAGGACACCGACCTGACCATCCGCCTGCTGCTCAAGGGCTGGCACACCGCCTACCTGAACCAGGCGGAATGCTACGAGGAGGTGCCGCAGTCCTGGCCGGTGCGCTTTCGCCAGATCGGGCGCTGGGCCAAGGGGCACAACCAGGTCATGGTGTCCTACCTGGGCGAGGTGCTGGCCGGCCGGCGCCTCACCTGGCGCCAGCGCATCGACGGCCTGGCGCTGCTCGGCGTGTTCATGATGTCACCGATCCTGCTGCTGGGCTGGCTGCTGTCGGCGATCCTGGTGCTGGCCGGTGGCAATTTCGCCGGCGCCATGTCCTGGGAATTCTGGGTGCTGCTGCTCATGACCACGGTCACCGCGGTCGGCAACTTCGCCGCCTTCGTGCAGATCGCCGCGGCCGTGCACCTGGACGGGCGCCGCGGCCGTCTGCGCCTGCTGCCCTTCATGTTCGTCGGCTTCCTGGTCAGCCTGCTGGCCTGCACCAAGGCGACGCTGGACGGCATGCTGTTCGACCGGCTGTTCCGCCGCCGCCTCAAGTGGGACAAGACGGCGCGCTATCGCAAGCCCGCCTTGGCATCCCCGGCCCCGGAACAGGAGCGCGCATCATGATGGCATTGAATGAATGGAGCTGGGGCCTGCTCTGGCTACTAGCCACGGCCCTGGTGTTCGGCCTGCCCCTGCTGCCCGGGTGGCTCGAACTGAAGCAGCGCCGCGACGCCCGGCCGCTGGCCATCGACGGCGACGACGACGGCGAGACCGACTACCGCGTCAAGGTGCTGGCGCCGCGCCTGCCCGCGCTGGCCAGCCTGCCGCAGGCGGCCGGCTGGCTGCAGGGCGGCCGCTACGAGGTTCCCGAGGGCACGCAGCTCGACGCCGTGCGCGTGCACGAACCACTGCGCCTCGGGCGCGGTGCGCGCGCCGAGATCCTGATCTCCGACGGCCGGCTGGTGCTGGCCGCCGACAGCCAGGTGGTGCACTTGGCACACGCCGACACCATCGTGTGCGAGGGCCCGGCGCGCCTCACCGGCCGCGCCAGCGCCGAGCGCCTGATCGTGCTGGCATCCGGTTCGCGCGGGTTTCGCCTGGCGGCGCCGTGTCTGGTCACCGCGCCGCTGGCGGCACCGCCGACCGACCTGCCCGCTGCCCAGGACACGCCGCTGCCCGGGATGCCGCAGCGTCGCCCGGATGGCCTGGTGCTGGAGCCCGGTGAGCGGCTGGAAGGTCCTGTCGTGGTCACCGGCAGGCTGCACCTGAAGGCGGGCGCCACCCTGGCAGGCCACGTCAAGGTGCATGGCGACGCCGAACTGGCGCGGGGGGCCTGCATCGAAGGCGCGCTGTTCGCCACCGGCAGCATCCGCTGCCAGGGCGACAATCGCCTGCAGGGGCCGATCTCGGCGGTGCGGCGGGTCACGCTGGGCGCGGGCTGCCGTGCCGGCAGTCCGGCCATCCCGTGCAGCGTTTCGGGCTGGGACGTCCACCTCGGCCCGGACGTGGCGGTGTTCGGCACCATCACCTCGGTGCGCGGCTGCGACGTGGCTGCGGCATGAAGGTCTGGCGCTTGGCCAAGGTCCTGCTGACCGGGCTGCTGGCGGGTGTTGCGTCGGCCGTAGCCGCGCTTGCACCGCCGCAAGCCTTCCGCACGGTCGATGGCGCCTACGTGACCGAGGTCGGAGGCGACCTCACCGACCCCTACTTCGTCAACAAGGCCTTCATCATTGCCCTGGAGGCTGATGCGGCGCTGCGCGAAGAGGTCGTGGGCTGGCTGGCCTGGCTGCTGCCGCGGCAGCGTCGCGATGGCGGCTTCGACCGTTTCTGCGGCGCGCGCAGCGGCCATTGGGTGGCGTGTCTGGAGGCCGATGCCGACGATTCCATGGCGGCGACCACGATCCACCTGATCGAACTGGTGCGCCGCAAGGGCTGGCTCGATCCTGCGCAGGATGCCCGGGCGCGCCGGGCCGGGCGGCGCGCGGCCGCCCTGTTGCGCACGCTGCGCGATCCCGGCGACGGCCTGTACCATGCTTTCGCGCACGCGCCGGCCCAATACCTGATGGACAACCTCGAGGTCCATGCGGCGTTGCGCATCTCCGGCCAGCGCGCCGCGGCCGACGCGCTGCTGCAGGCCATCCGCAGGCACTTTCACACGGCCGCCGGCTGGCGCCCCTCGCGTCCCGACCTGCCCACCGAGGCCTTCTACCCGCACGCGCTGGCGCGCACCTTCCTCTGGCGCAGCGGCATCATGGGCCCGGCCGAAGCGGCGGCGGACGAAGCCGCCTGGCTGGCCCAGTACAGTCGCACCTGGCTCGGTCGCGACAGCGACCGCTATGCCTGGGGCCTGGTGGCGTGGGACATCCACGAACTCGCGCCGCTCGAGGCCGCCTGCTGGCGCGCCTCGGTGCGCATCGATCCGGCGGCCGTCGGCTGGACCGTGCTCGACGCCCAGGTCGACGCCGCGCTGCGGCAGCGCGGCATCCCTGCCGCCTGTCCCCGCCTGAATCTGCAGGGCCAGGTGCCCGCGCCTGGATAGGAAACCCATGACCTTGCCCACCCGAACCCCCGAGATCAAGGCGTGCCCGCGCATCCGTGCCGCCGTGCTGCTGGCGGCGCTGTGCCTGCCGATCGGTGCCGCTGCACAGGTTCCGGTCGCGGATCCGCCGCGCGCCGAGGCCCAGGCCGCGCCCGCAGCGCCGCATGCGTTCACGCGCGGACAGGTCGAAGTCGGTCTGGCCGGCGCCGACCTGAGTGGCGGCAACCGCAACTGGACCGACGTCTACGCACGCGGTCACTACCGCCTCGGCGACCCCACCATGCTGTACTGGAGCGCCGCCAACGAGCGCCACTTCGGCGCTTCGGGCGTGACCGGCGGCCTGACCCTGGTGCATGACTTCTCCCCGGCCTGGTACGGGCTGGCGGGCGTCTCAGGCGGCTCCGCCATCTTCCAGAACAAGCGACGGTTCGACCTGGGGCTGTACCACAAGTGGCCGCAGTCGCGCCGCTGGGTCACCGGCGTCGGCCTGATGAGCGCCGCCAGCGGCGACGGCGTGCATCGCGACTTCGGCCTGCGCGCCTCGGTGATCCACTACGCCGAGCAGGGCTGGGTGGGCGAGGGCGGGCTGCTGTTCAATCGCTCCAGCCCCGGCTCGGTCTGGGCCACGCGTGGCTATGGCGCGATGACCTGGGGTGCGCCCAAGCAGCACTACCTGTCGGTGCGACTCGAGCACGGGCGGGAAGCCTACCTGCCGGTCGGCCTGGTGCCGGCCTATCCCGGCAACGTCTCGTTCCGCTCGACCGAGCTGACGCTGCAGTGGCGCCAGTGGCTCCATCCCAGCTGGGGCTACGTGGTCGGCCTGCAGGGCTATCGCAACCCCTATTACCGCCGGTTCGGGATTTCTGCCGGCCTCTTCATGGACTTCTGACATGAAACACGCTCCTCGCGTCACTTCGCTCCTTGCCCCGGTGGGGGACGCACCCTGTGTCCAGGGAGACTCCCGCTCAGGGCGTCCTCGACTGGCCTGCTCCGTGGCCACTGGAGCCACGTCGTTCCATGCGTTGCGGATGGCGCACGGCGCCGTGGATCACTGACATGAGCTGGTTGAAGAATACGGCGGGCACCACGCGCCAGCACCGCGGACTGCGCTCCTACACCTGGACCTGGGGCGACACCATCGGCTCGGCGTTGCTGCTGCTGGTCGGCTGGGCCGCCATCTGGGCCAGCCATGATGCGGTGCAAGAGGTCTGGCAATCGATCCTGGCCTGGGGCTGGCCGCGCCTGGGCGTCGGGCCCGCGAGCGGCGTCGGCTTGAGCAGCGTCAGCCTGCTGGGGCAGAGCTGGAGCGTGGTGGCGCTGGACATCAGCGCGCCGCAGCCGGGCCGCGCCGCGCTCTGGACGGCCCTGCTGGCGGTGATCGTCCTGTGCGTGCTTTCCCTGCTGTTGCCGCGCCAGCGGCTGCCCTGGATCTACGGGCTGCGCGTGCTCGCCTTCCTGGCCGCCCTGAGCCTGGCCGCCTATGTTTTCCTGCCCTGGCTGCCCCAGGTCAACGTGGCCGGCTATTTCAGCGACCTGATGAAGATCGGCGCCATCCTGGTCTGGCTGGTGCCGCTGATGCACGCGGCCCTGCTTTACATCTTCCCGCTCCATTTGCTGGAAAAGGCGCTGGCCACCGCGCTCGCCGTCCTGTTCGTGGTGGCGAGCGTGCCGCTGCAGGTCGGTGCCATGGCCTGGATCCTGGTGCACACCAACAGCCTGATGGTGCTGCCGCTGTACCTGCTGGGCACCTTCCTGCCACCGCTGATTGCCCAGCTCGGCATTTACGGCTACTTCGTGAGCCGGGTGCGCGTGGCCGAGCGGCGCGGGCCGGCGCGTCGGCGTGGGCAGTTGCAGGCCGTGGTGAGAAGCGCGGAGTCGTAGCGAACGCCCAACCGCGTCCCTATCGGGGGACCGTTTTGTTTGATGGGCTCGGGGTGCTTCGCCCGGGTCCGTTTCAAGGGAGGCGGGTGCTGAGTCATCCGCGCGTGACAAGAAGCCGGTCGAATGGCACCGCCCACGCAGTGCCAGGCTGGTACACGAGGACATTGCGGATGTTGATTTGCACCCAGGGCGCCAGCTGGCGCCGGATCGGCTTGGCACTTCTGGCGATCCTGCTGGCCGCCATGCTGGCGGCCTGTGGTGGGGGTGGCCAGGAGCCGCCGCTGCCGCCGGAAAATGGCGGCCCAGGCAATGACCAGCCCGAACCCGTGCCGCCGACGGCGCTGGGTCCGGTCGATCCGGACCTGCTGCTGCTGCTGGTCCCCGACACCCTGGCGCTCGGCGACGCGCGCGTCGGCGCCTGGCTCGATGCCGCGTCCGAGGTCGGCGCCCGCATGCGCCCGGTCACGGCAACCGAATTCCTGGCTCTCGGCACCGAGGACGCGCTGCGCTACGGCGGCCTGGTGCTGCCCGACACCATCCATAACCTGGCTGGAGATGCGCTGGTGGAGGCCATCCGTGGCTACACCCAGGCCGGTGGCCGCACCATGCTGGTCTATGACTTCGCGGCCCTGGTCGAGAGCGCCGCGGGCGAGCCAACCTACCCGATCCCCGCCTCGCGCCTGAGCGACCTGGCCGGTGTCGACTACATCCTCTATGACAAGTACCTGGACCAGGTCGCCGGCCTCGGCCCAGTGGTGGGCCCGGTGGGCACCCTGCGCGAGCTGCTGGTGCCACCCGGCAAGTCGGTGCCCTATCCGCCGTCGGACGACGACGCGGCGCCCCTGCTCGATGCCCTGGGGCTGGCCCCGGGCGAAGCCCTCTATGTCCCTGTGAGCACGGACGACCCCGGCGGCGTGCGGGCGTTCGATCCCCAGCAGTATTCCGAGCCCTCGCAGCCGTCGCGTTCGCTGCCGAAGGCCCGGTCCGCGGCGCTTGCGTTCCGGCAGCCGGGGCCCCGGATCGACCTCGGGCGCACGATCCGGGCCCCAGCGCCCGCGGCTGCCAGCCGCCTGGCGCCGCAGGCAGCGCCCAGCGCCCGGCCGATTGTCCTCAAGGCGGGCGTCGACGCGGCCGATGCGAGCGCCGAGCATGCCTACAGTGGTTACCTGCGGGGCCCGCTGGCCTACCACAGCTACGTCACAGAGGGCGACTACAGCGGCACGGTGCTCACCCGCTCGCCGCAGTTCGGCCTGGTCGCCGGCGTGCATGCCTTCGGCGCCGGCAAGGTGCTGTTCGTCAACACTCCGCTGACCTACCTGAAGGGTCGGACCGACGCGCTGCCCATGCACGGCTACCTGAACTACTTCGTGCGCCATGTGCTCAAGGCATCGCGCCTGTCGAGCATGCCCGACGGCGTTGCCGGCCTGGTGTTCAACTGGCACCATGACTCGATGGATGCGCAGGAGCCGATGCTGGCGCTCGAGAGGCGCGGCGTGTATGACCACGGCCCGTTCTCGATCCACATGACGGCCGGACCCGATGCCATCGAGCCGGGCGACGGCCTGGGCTTCGACCTGCGCGCCAATCCGGTGGCGCAGCAGTTCCTGCAGCGCATGGTGGCGAAGGGTCACGCCGTCGGATCGCACGGTGGCTGGATCCACGACTACTATGGACTTCGGGCCAACGAGGAAAACGAGGCCGACTTCCTGCAATATCTGGAATGGAATCGCGAGGCTGTGGATGCCGCCATTGGCCGCCCGAGCCGCGACTACTCCGCGCCCCAGGGCAACAACCCGGTCTGGGCCATGCAGTGGCTCGAGCAGCAGGGCGTGGTGGCCGCCTACTTCGCCGGCCACACTGGCCTGGGCGTGACCCGCCACTACCGCGACAACCAGCTCCTGACGCCCAGCCTGTGGGTGGTGCCGGTGACGCCGTTCGGCAACTACGCCACCTTCGAGGAGTTCTCCGAGTTCAATCTGCCAGCGCAGGAGGTCACCGACTGGTACCGTGCCCTGGCCGACTTTTCCGTCGCGCAGAACACCGTGCGCATGGTCTACGCGCACCCGCCCGGTGCGCTCGAATGGGTGGACGTCCTTGAAGACCTGCTGGCCTACGTTCACGACCAGGGCACGCGGCACCTGCGCTGGTACACCATGGAGCGGCTGGCCGACTTCATGACGGCACGCAGCGACGTCGAATGGTCCGAGACGCTGCTGGTCGACGGCACGCAGCGCCTGACGGCGACCCACCCGGACCGCCTGGATGGCATGGTCTGGCTGCTGCCCAGGGACCGTTACGCCGAGCCCGTCGAGCTGGCCGGCGCGACGCTGTCGAACGATGGGTCGCACTGGATCGTGAAGGCCAATCCTGGCGCCCGTGCGCTGAGCCTGCGCCTGGAACTGCTGGCGCCCTGAAGCTGCGCTACCCGCAGCGCATGAAACGGTTCTGTTGGGATGGCCGCGCAGCCGGCCATGCCAGCGGCGGCCGCGGCCGGACTCTCTCCGGCCGGTGGTGGCGCCCCCTCTGACGGGAAGGTGCAACATCGCGCAGCGGATGGCGCGCAGTCCACGGCATGCCGAGCTTCACGCGATCCGGCTCCATCGGGCACGCGCGATCCCGGTCATCCGCACGCGAGAGCCACCTCTTGCCAATGGCGACATATGTCGCAAATATTTACAAATAGCCAGAAATTATCGATTGCCGTGGGGACCGGTGGATTCTTGACCGCTGCCTGGGTACCCATTCATCCCCAGCCCGATGAATTGGCAAGCCGACTCGGTCCGGAAATACTCTGACACATCAGGACACCCGCAACGCATGCGGGTCGGCAGGGAGGAGGAATTTCCATGGGGGTATCTGCGCAACTGGGCCCGTGCAGCGACGTGGCCATGCTCAAGTCCAGGGTCGCGGACGTGAGCGCCGGGTATGGGGCACTCAAGCGTCTGGACATCCTGACCGCGGTGCACGAAGGCCGCCGGCAGGCGATCTGCTTCATGCGCCTGCAAACGCCCGAACAGGAAGAGGCCCTGATGCGGTCTCTCGGCGTTGGCCGCTTCGACGGCGAGATCGTGTTCACGGTCGACCTGCAAATGCCGCCGGCCTTCGATGACGGTGGCCCGTCGTCGGTCTGGGCCGACTCGGAGCTGCTGTGATGGACGCGCGGACCTTGATGCTTCCCGCAGCGATCGGCGCGCCAGCACCGATCCTGATCGTCTGCGGCACGCGCCCCGAGGTGATCAAGCTCGCCCCCCTCTATCACGAGCTCAAGCGCCAGCCGTGGGCGCGCGTGGCATGGTTGCACACTGGCCAGCACGCGCAGATGGCGGACCAGATCCTGCACAACTTCGGCATCCATCCGGACATCACCCTGACCCGCGAAGGTGCATCGCTGCTGGACTTCAGCCTCGGCTGCCGCCGCCAGCTGGACGCCGTACTGGCGCGCGAGCAGTGGGCCACGGTGGTGGTGCAGGGCGACACCGAGAGTGCCTTCCTGGGCGCCCTCACCGGGTTCTACAACGGCGTGCCCGTGGCCCATGTCGAGGCCGGCCTGCGCACCTACAACCTGCGACGCCCGTTCCCGGAAGAGGGCCTGCGCCAGATGGTCGGGCGCATCGCCCGCTTTCATTTCGCACCGACCGAACGTGCGCGTCAGGCCCTGCTGTCCGAGGGCGTGCCGGACGAGCGTGTCTGGGTGACCGGCAACACCGTGGTCGACGCCCAGCAATGGGTCTGCGCCAATCGCGGCGTCGAGCGCCGCGCCAGCGGCCGCGGCCACCTGCTGGTGACCATGCACCGTCGTGAAAACTGGGGTGCGGACATCGAGCGCGTCTGCGGCGCCATCGCCACCATCGCGCGCGAACTGCCACAGCTCCCGATCCTGTTCCCGGTCCACCTCAATCCGGTCGTGCGCGGGCCGGTGCACGACTTGCTGGCCGGCCTGCCCAACGTCACGCTCACCGCGCCGCTGGACTACCTGGACATGCAGCAGGCGCTGCGCGACGCCTGGATCGTGCTCACCGATTCCGGTGGCCTGCAGGAAGAGGCGCCCACCTTCGGAGTGCCCCTGCTGGTGCTGCGCGAGGAGACCGAGCGGCCCGAAGCGCTGGAGGCCGGTTGCGCCGCCATCGTCGGCACCTCGGCGCAAGCCATTCTGGAGCACGTGCGCCGGCTCTGGCGTGACCCGTCGGAATTCGAGCGCATGCAGCGCGCCGGCAACCCGTTCGGCGACGGCACGGCGGCGCAGCAGATCGCTGGCCATCTTGCCGCCGAGCTGGGCCTGCGCGCCGCCACCATGCCCGACTCCAGGGAGCGCGCGGATGTGGTGGGTTGACTACGTCTCCGCCTACCTCTACGGCCTCAAGGCCGTGGCTCTGGTCCTGGCGGTGATCATCCTGATCAGCAGCCTCGATGACTTGTTCATCGACCTGGTCTACTGGAGCCGGCGTCTCTGGCGTCGGTTGACGGTGTATCGGCGCCACGCGCGCATGGCACCCTCCGAGCTCGAGGCGCAGGACGAGAAGCCGCTGGCCATCATGGTGCCGGCCTGGCAGGAACATGGCGTGATCGACCGCATGGCCGAACTGGCGGCAACCACGCTCGACTACGAGAACTACCACATCTTCGTCGGCACCTATCCGAACGATCCCCAGACCCAGTCGGACGTCGAGAAGGTGTGTGCGCGCTTCCCCAACGTGCACAAGGTGGTCGGGGCGCGCGACGGCCCCACCAGCAAGGCCGATTGCCTCAACAATGTGCTGGACGCCATCTTCCAGTTCGAGGAGCGCGCCGGCATCGAGTTCGCCGGCTTCATCCTGCACGACTCCGAGGACGTGCTCTCCCCGATGGAGCTGCGCGTCTTCAACCATCTGGTCGGACGCAAGGACCTGATCCAGCTGCCGGTCTATCCGTTGCCGCGGCCCTGGACCGACTTCACCAGCTGCCATTACCTCGACGAATTCGCCGAGACGCATGGCAAGGACCTGCTGGTGCGCGAGGCCCTGGTCGGCCAGGTGCCCAGCGCCGGCGTGGGTACCTGCTTCAGTCGCAAGGCGGTGATGGCGCTGCTGACCCACGGCAAGGGCACGGCCTTTGACATCCGCAGCCTGACCGAGGACTACGACATCGGCCTGCGCCTGAAGGGCATGGGCATGGAGGAGGTGTTCGTGCGCTTTCCGACCGATCCGCGCAGCACCGGCAGCCAGCGTGCGCCCGCGGATCGACGCCTCGGCCAGAGCGCGCGCGAACTCAGCACGGTCTGCGTGCGTGAGTACTTTCCCTCGGTCGCGCGCGCCGCGATCCGCCAGAAGTCGCGCTGGATCATCGGCATCATCTACCAGGGCACGAAGACCATGGGCTGGTCGCGCAACTGGGGGCTCAACTACTTCCTGTGGCGCGATCGCAAGGGCGTCATCACCAACTTCGCCGGCCTGCTGGCAACCCTGGTGCTGCTGCAACTGGTGGGCCTGTGGCTCTATCAGCGGCTGGTGCCGGACAGCTATCGTTTCCTCTCGATCTTCGAGGACAGCGCCTGGCTGGCCCTGCTGCTGGTGGCCAACCTGGCCCTGCTGTGCAACCGTGCCCTGCAGCGCGTCTATTTCGTCACGTCCTACTACGGCCTGGCGCAGGGCCTGCTCTCGGTGCCGCGCCTGGCGTGGGGCAACGTGATCAATTTCTTCGCCAACTGGCGCGCGCTCAAGCAGACCCTGCAGGCCCAGGACGTGCGTGGCATCGCCTGGGCCAAGACCGAGCACGACTTCCCGACCCTGGGCGAGGAGCGGGGCATGCACGAGCCGCTGGGGCAGATCCTGGTGGCCCAGTCGGCCCTGACCCAGGAGCAGCTGCACGAGGCGCTCGCCCAGCCCGAGCCCGGCCTGCGACTGGGCGCCCTGCTGGTGCACCGTGGCCTGATCACGCCCGAGCAACTGGCGGCCGCCGTGGCCGAGCAGTTCCATGTGGCCTGGGAGCGTTTCGACAGTCGCGGCGCCAACCCGGACCTGGTGGCTGCCGTTCCAGCGGCGGTGGCGCTGCAATATGCCGTGTTGCCAATTCGCGTCGAAGACGACACCCTGGTGCTGGCCTGCGAATCCTATCTCGACCCGGTGGCGCTGGCGGCGATCGGGCGCAAGCTGGGCCGCGCGGTCAGCTATGTGATCGTGCCCAAGGGCGAGGTCACCGTCGGACTGCGCCGCTGGTACGCCGCCGACAGCGATGCCGAAGCCCTGCGCGCCGGCGTCGTCGCCCCGCTCGCGCCCCCCAGCGCCACGCCGCAGACCAGCGACCTGGTGTGGCGCGTCTACGCCGGTGGCCAACTCCTGCTCGGCGACATTCTGTGCGCGCTCGGTCACATCGAGCCTGCGGCCCTCAAGTCGGTGCTCATCCAGCACGCCAAGACGCGCGCCCGCCTCGGAGAGTTCATGGTGGAGCGCGGCCTGTTGGCGCAGCCAGTGCTTGATGAGGCGCTGGCTCTGCAGCAGAGGCTGCAGCCGCCGGTGCGTGAGTTGTTCGCCGGCCACGCGCGCGCATCGAATTGGCAGTGGGCGGTTGGCCACTGAACTCCCATGAAACCGCTGACCCCCGCCGCCCTTGCGCTGGTGTTGCTGCTGGCGGCTGCTCCTGCCTGGACGCAGCCCCTGGACCTCGGCCCGGGCATTTCCGGCTACACCCGCTTTCTGGTCTATCCGCATCTGCAGAAGGGTTTCGAGGCGATCCGCGCCGAGAACCGGACACGTGCCTACCAGGAGTTCGAGCAGGCCTTGCGGCTGGCGCCCGACAGCACGGTGATCGCAGGCTATCTGGCCGATGCCTACCGGCGCTTTGGCGATCTCGACAAGGCGCGTCGCCTGCTTGAGGCACAGCTCGCCAGGCGGCCCGACGACGCCGGGCTGCGCGCCAGTCTGGCCGCGCTGGCGCCCACGCCCGCGGAACCGGTCGCGTCGGCGGAATCGGTCGCGCCGGCGGAATCGGTCGCTGCGACTGCCGAGCTGACCTCGTCCCCCCGAGCGGCCCCGGTCGCATCCGAATCGTCTGATGCGGCACCGCCCCTGGCGACCAGCCCGTTCGCGCCCGCCGCGGTCGAGCATGCCGCCACCCGTTCGCAGCCTGACGCATCGGAGCCGACGTCGAACGACGCGACGCCGGTGGCGGCGCCCGCGGTTGTCGCCAGCGCCCCGGAGGTCGCGCATGCACGCAGCCGCGGCCGTGGCGCAACGCGTGTGGCCCGCGGCAGGCGCGCGTCCACCGCCAGGCCGGGCCCGATCCGCTCCACCGGACCCAGGCCCGGATCCGCATCAGCGTATGAATTGGCCGACGCGGGCTACAAGGCCAGTGCCCGAGGCGACTTCGAGGCGGCTGCCCGTACGGCACGCGAGGCTGTGCGCCTGGCGCCCGACAACGGTGACTATCGGCGTCTGCTCGCCTACGCGCTGCTTGAAACCGGCGCCTGGGACGAGACCGAGGCCGTGGTGCGTGCGGGCGATCCGACCGACACCACGCTGGCGGGTTTCGCGCAGCAGGCGCGCCAGCGCGACGCCTACGCACGCTTCGAGGCCGCCAATCGGGCCCGCGCCGACGGTGACCTGGCTGCCGCCCTCGAACGGGCACGCCAGGGTGCCGAGCTCGCCCCGTCCAACGTGGCGCAGCAAGTGCAGTGGCTCGGCGCACTGGCGGCCACGGCGCGTTGGACCGAACTCGAGAGCGCGGCTGACGCGCTGCTGGATCGGCCCGCCATGGATCAGGCCGACATCCGCCTGCTGCGAGCGCACGCGCGCCAGCGCCTGGGGCGCAACGCCGACGCGGCGAGCGACTACGACCGCGCGCTCGCGCATCCACCGAACCACCCGGCGCTGGCGCGCAATGCACGGCTCATCGCGGCCGACGCCGCGCTGGCGGCGGGCCAGCCTGAGCGCGCCGAGCAACTGCTGGCCGCGTTGCCCGCCGTCAGCGACGCCGCAGTCCAGGGCCGACTGCGCGAGGCGCGGGCGGCCGCGCAGCGCAGCATGCTGCCCAATCCCGTGGTGGCGCCGCCGCTGATCGCACCCAAGGTGGTGTGCGTCGGTTCGGACCACGCGCCCTACTGCGAGCTGTGGCCCGGCGAGGCGCCCGAAGACCCGGGCGCGGCGTTTGCCGACGCCGCCGTGCGTGCCTATGGTGCCCAGTCCTATGGCGAAGCCGTGGCCCAGGCAGGCCAGGCGGTCGAGCGTGCGCCCGGCAACGCACGCTACCGGCTGCTGTACGTGCGCAGCCTCATGGCCAGCGGCCAGACGCAGCGCGCCCTCGACGCGGCCAACGACTTTCTCGCGCCGCCCGACCCGCAGCCTGAATTGCTGGCGCTGCGCAGCACCTTGCATCACCGGTTGCGGCAACCGCAGCGCGCCCAGGCCGATGCCGATGCCGCGCTCGCCGATCCGCGGCTCTCGGTCGCCAGCGAGATCGACCTGCTGCTGCCGCGCGATCCGCAGCGCGCGCGCGCGGTTTTCGACGCCGCGCGCAACTCACCGCTGATGCATGAGTTGCGCGACACCGACGCGGGCTACCTGGCGGTGCGCGTCGGCGACGATGCCGCTGCAGCCCAGGCCTTCGCGCGCGCAGCGCAGCAGGGCGAGTTGCCGGAGCACGCTGTGCTTGATGCCGGCTATGCCTCGGCGCGCCTGGGACGCACGGACGAGGCCGTCGACTATTTCAAGCGCGCAGTCGATGCGGCCGAGGAGGGGCGCCTGGCGCTGTCGCCGCAGCGCCTGTTCGAGACACGGCGCGAGATCGCCGACCGCTCGCGCACCTGGGGCCTGGTGGCCTCGCTCGGCTTTCGCGGGTTGTCGCCCGGCAGTCCACTGGGAGGCGTGCCTTCCAGCACCACCGACGACACCCTGCAGGCGGGCCTCGAGCTGTCCTGGCGCCCGGCCGGCTATCGGGACGGCAGTTTCTACGAGCTTTACGGCGGAGGCTTCCACACGCCCTGGGCCGAGGGCGATGCGCTCTCGGGGCACAAGACCACGCAGGCAATGCTGGGCTTGCGCGTCAAGCCCTTTGCCCAGGCCAACCTGGTGCTGGCCGCCGAGCGTCGCGTCAAGATCGGCAGCCAGTCGATCAATGACTGGTTGCTGCGCGCCGGCTATTCCTACACCCACGGCACCGACCTGCGCCTGGATCGCCCGTCCTGGCTCACGGCGCAGGTCTACGCCGAGGCCGGGCGCTTCCTGGACAGCCATCGCACCTATGCGACCGTGGAGGCCAACCTGGGGCGCAGCATCAAGGCCGGCGCCGCGGATTCGCGGCTGGTGCTGTTCCCGCACGTGGTGCTGGCTGCAGACCATGACTCCAGCCTGGCGCATGGGCACAAGACCGCGCGCGGCGCCGGCGTCGGCATGGCGATGCGCTACTGGTTCCGCGAAGACCGCTACCGCGCGCCGCAGTCCTATCTCGACGTGTCGCTGCAGTACCGGGCGCGCCTGGGTGGCGACGCCCGTGGCAAGGGCGTGTTCCTGCGCCTCACCCTGAACTACTGACCGAAGCGCTGGCCGACACCCCCATGTCCGGAACGGGTTTCAAGATTGAAAGGAGAAGGATCATGAGAATCGATGCACGCCATGGGCTTCGCGCCGGCCTGGCCGCCGTGATGCTGTTGTTCAGCGTTGCCGCCAGCGCCGGGCGCGTGGTGCCTCCGCCCCTACCGCCTGGCTCGCACCTGATCAAGGTCCAGCTGGGCGAGTCGCCAGTGGAAAAGCAGCGGGCCGAGCGGGCGCACAAGCATGGCCAGTTGCGCGGCAACGCCGGCGAGTCCAGCCACGCTCATGCCGACGGCGCAGGCAAGGCGGATGCCGGCGCGCCACCGAAGCGCCATCTCAAGTAAATACCCATTGCACGCCTGGAGGATCCACATCATGAAAACCACAACCTGCCTCGTCGCCGCCCTGTCGGCCCTGTGCCTGACCCTGCCGGCATCGGCCCAGGTCGGCAAGCGCACCAACTCCCTGTCATCGCTGCAGCGCCTGACCCGCGCGCAGCCGGCGCAAACCGTGGTCCGTGCCCAGCCTGCCGCGGCCAACCCGGCCAGCGTGCAGGCCGCGCCGCGCACCCTCGTCCTCTACGATGCGCCGCAGGGCCAGACGTTCAGCAAGCTCGGCATGGCCTACGCCATCATGCTGCGCAACCTGCTCGGACATTTCGACAGCAGCGTCGACATGGTTCCCGTGCAGGACTACGTGGCCGGCCAGGTCAACAACTACGACGCCACGTTCTATCTCGGCTCTTACTACGACAACCCGGTTCCCGCCAGTTTCATGGCCGACGTCACGACCACCGACAAGACCGTGGTCTGGTTCAAGTACAACCTGTGGCAGATGGCCTGGGACGCCAACTACGACTTCCAGAACCGCTTCGGCTTCGGCTTCAACGGTCTGCGCGGCCTGAACGCCCTGCCCACGGCCGCCGATCCGGCGCCCGGCTTCTTTGACACCATCACCTACAAGTCGCTGCCGTTCGTCAAGTACTACGCATACGACAACGGTGCCGTGGCGGCCGACCCCGATGTCGGCGTCGTCGGCATCACCGATCCGGCCAAGGCCGCCAGCCTGGTGCCGATGTCGAATCCGAAGACCGGCGAGAGCGCGCCCTACATCGTGCGCTCGGGCAATTTCTGGTACGTGGCCGACCTGCCGCTCAGCTACATCGGGCCACGCGACCGCTACCTGGTGCTGGCCGACGTGCTGCACGACATGCTGGGCATCGAGCATGCCGAGGACCACAAGGCCATGGTGCGCCTGGAGGATGTCGGGGCCCTGGTCAGCGTCTCGGCCATGCAGACGCTGACGGACTACCTGCACCAGAAGCAGATCCCGTTCTCCGTCGCCACCATCCCGTACTACGCCGATCCGCTTGGCACCTACAACGGCGACGTGCCGATGTTCGTGCCGATGTCGCAGGCCGGTGACCTCAAGACCTCGCTCAACTATGCCCTGGCGCGTGGCGGCGAGATCGTGATGCACGGCTACACCCATCAGTACAGCAACATGCGCAACCTCTACACCGGCGTGAGCGGCGACGACTACGAATTCTGGAACATCGTCGACAACAAGCCGGTGGCCGAGGATTCGCTGGCCTGGGCACAGAATCGCTATGCCGCCGGACTGCAGGAACTGGCCAGCGGTGGCTACGCGCCCACCGCGTGGGAGACGCCGCACTACCATGGCTCGGCCCTGGCCTCGAAGGCGGCTGCCCAGACCTTCGCCAAGACCTATCAGCGCGTGGTCTACTTCACCGCCGACAACCCCGACTTCAATGCCTCGGTGAACAAGGACTTCTGGGTCGGCCAGATGTATCCCTACCCGATCAAGACCGACTACTACGGCCAGCGCGTGCTGCCCGAGAGCCTGGGCAACATCGAGTACGACATCAGCGCGATCGATCCGACGTCCAACTACAACTACACGTGGCAGGACATCGTCACCAATGCGCAGTACGTCAAGACGGTGCGCGACGGCTACGCCTCGTTCTTCTTCCATCCATTCTGGCTCGAGCCCGATCTGGGGACGCCCGGGTTCGCCGACTTCAAGAAGACCATCGACGGCATCAACAACCTCGGCTTCACCTGGACCGTCCCCAGCCAGAGCAACTGACGCGCATCGGGTGACAGCCGACCCTGCACGCCCCGGCCCTGGCCGGGGCGATCTGCTTCGACGGCCGGCGTCCCGGGTGCTGACGCGGCGCCAGCTGCTGGCCAGCGCGACCCTGCCGTGGTCGCTGGCCGCAGCCGCGTCCAGCCGGCCGACACGGCGCCTGACCGGCATGGTCTGGCAACCCAGCGCACGCACGGTTCGGCCGCGTGGCGACTGGGCGACACTCGGCATCCAGCGCCTGCTGGTGCAATGGACGGCGGTCGACAACCGCAGTTTCCTGCCCGGCGTCGGACTCGCGCTCCAGCCCGAACTGCCGGACTGGTCGCGCATCGCGGCGGAACCCTGGGCCGGCGAGGTCATTCTCGGACTTGCCGGCCTGCACGACGAGCGCAGCGCGCGCGGCGCCCTGGCCCAGCTGGTCGTGCAGTCCCGCGCCCTGCGCTTTGCTGCCGATGTCTGGCCGCTGCGGGTGCGCGGTTGGTACTTCCCGGTCGAGGCCGACCCGGGCTGGACCCCGCCGACCGACTGGTTCGAGCTGTTGGCGGTCTTGCCTCGGCCTTTGTGGCTGAGCGTGTACGACAGTGCCAATCTCGGGGCGGATGCGGTCGCCCGCTGGATCGAGCGCTGGGTTCCTCCGGGCGTGGGCGTCTTCTTCCAGGACGGCGTGGGCGTCCACGCGCGCACCGCGGCTGTCGCGCGCCAGTACCTGCAGGTGCTGACCCGGCGCCTTGGCGCGGCGCGCGTCGAAGTCATTGCCGAGGCGTTTCGCCCGGCCCTCGAGGGCGGTTTCCGCAGCGCCACGGCGGAGGAGTTCCTGCCCCAGCTCGACGCCTACCAGGACTGGCCGATCCTGGCCTTCGACGGCCCGCATTACCTGAGCCAGGCCCTGGTGCGTGACCTGCGCGCTGGCGGGGTGGTGCCCGATGCATCGTGAGCGGATCGCGTGCGTGGGGCGGCTGCAGCGCGCACGGCCGCGGCAGTCCGGTGCGCGTCGGTTCGCGGCGCTGCCCGGCCGATCGCCGGCGCCGACCCGCCGGCCTCACCCTGCGGACAGGCCCTGCAGCAGCGCGCTGGCACCGTCCCACACGATCTGCACGCCGACGCACAGCAGCAGGAAGGCCATCATGCGCAGGAACACGATCTGGCCCACTGCTCCCAGCGGGCGCAACAGGCGCGCGGCGTAGCGGAAGGTGATGGCGACCAGCGCGCCCACCAGCAACATCGCCACCAGCCCGCCACTGAAGTTGGCCAGGGACTCCGACACCCGGCTGCTGTGCAGGCTGGCGCCCACCGTGATCGCCACCGCGATCGAACCGGGGCCGCAGGTGAGCGGGAAGGTGAGCGGGTAGAAGGCACGGATGCGGATGTTGCTGTCGCTCACCGACTGCGCCATCTGCGCCTGGTCGTCGCCCGTGACCTGCTGCGCGCCCAGCATGTTCCAGGCGATCGATGCCACCACCAGGCCACCGGCCACGCGCACGATCGGTAGCGAGATGCCGAAGAAATGCAGCACGTAGGAGCCCACCAGCATGGCGCCCACCAGCAGCTCGATCACGTGCTGGCCGATGCGCCGCGCCAGCAGCACGCGCGTGGGCTGGTCGACGTGCTCCGTGAGCTGGATGAACACCGGCGCCGAGGCCAGTGGATTGATGATCGGCAGCACCGCGGCCAGCGTGAACAACAGGCTCTTGCCGAACGCCAGGGTGAGCGTGGGGATCTCCATGACCACTAATGTAGCGGGACGTGCGTGATAAGCTGATCGGCCTTCGGCCGAACAAGTACGGTCAATCGAACGCCCACGCCTTTCCTGGAGATGCCCATGCCCGGACTCTTGCCCCACATCGACCCCGACGGCCTGCTCGAATTCTCGGTGGTCTACACCGACCGCGCGCTCAACCACATGTCGCGGCGCTTCCAGGGCGTGATGAAGGACATCAGCGCCCTGCTCAAGGAAGTCTACGGCGCCGACGCCACCGCGCTCATCCCCGGCAGCGGCACCTTCGGCATGGAGGCGGTGGCGCGCCAGTTCGCTGGCGGCCAGCGCGTGCTGATCGTGCGCAATGGCTATTTCAGCTACCGGTGGAGCCAGATCCTCGAGGCCGGCGGCATCACCCGCGGCGACCAGATCACGGTGCTCAAGGCGCGCCAGCTCGACGGCGGCAGCCAGGCGCCCTGGATTCCCGCCCCGATCGAGGAGGTGGTGGCGCAGGTCGCGCGCGAGCGGCCGGGCGTGGTGTTCGTGCCGCACGTCGAGACCGCCAGCGGCATCCTGCTGCCGGACGACTACCTGAAGCAGATCGGCGACGCCGTGCACGCCGTGGGCGGCCTGTTCGTGCTCGACTGCGTGGCTTCGGGCGCGGTCTGGGTCGACATGCGGGCGCTTGGCGTCGATGCGCTGATCAGCGCGCCGCAGAAGGGCTGGAGCAGCTCGCCCGCCTGCGCCATGATCGGGCTGTCGACACGCGCGCTCCAGGTGCTGGAAGGCACGACCAGCAGCAGCTTCTCGATGGACCTCAAGAAGTGGCAGCAGATCATGCACTCCTACGAGACCGGCAGCCACGCCTACCATGCCACCATGCCGACCATGGCCCTGGTCGATCTGCGCGACACCATGCAGGAGACACGCGCGCGCGGCTTCGCCGTGGTGCGCGAGCAGCAGTTCGACCTTGGGCGCAAGGTGCGCGCGCTGCTCGCCGCGCGCGGCTTCCCGAGCGTGGCGGCCCCGGGCTTCGCGGCGCCCGGCGTGGTGGTCAGCTACACCACCGACCCGGGCATCCAGAACGGCAGGAAGTTCATCGAGCAGGGCCTGCAGAGCGCCGCGGGCGTGCCCCTGATGTGCGACGAACCCAAGGACTTCAGCACCTTCCGTCTCGGCCTGTTCGGGCTCGACAAGTGGGCCGACGTCGACCGCAGCGTCGGCCAGCTCGCCGCCGCGCTGGATCGCATGGGCTACCCGGCGCCCCAGCCCACCGCCGCCTGAGGGGCGCGCGCCATGCCCGCGCCGCTGCCCTGGCTGGTGGTCACCACCGTCGGCTCGCGCGAGGAGGCGCAGGAGCTGGCGCAGGCCCTGGTCGAGCTGCAACTCGCCGCCTGCGTGCAGATCGAGCCGATCCAGAGCATTTACCGCTGGCGCGGCGAGATCTACGAAGACGACGAGTTCCGCCTGCTCTGCAAGACCCTGGCCGGCCTGTACCCGCAGGTCGAGGCGGCGATCCGCGCGCGCCACCCCTACGATCTGCCCGCCATCCACGCCATCGAGACGGTGGCGGCGGACCCGGTGTATGCAGCCTGGGTGGCCGAGAATTCCGGCGGCCCGGGCGAGCGCGCGCCGGCCGATCCGCAGCGTTAGATGCCTTGCCCTGACGCCGAATCCGGCGCGCCGGTCAATGCGGCGCCGCGGCCGGACGCTCGCGCGCCAGCAGCACGCCGACGAACACCAGCGCCGCGCCCAGATAGCCCAGGCCCAGCGCGTCGGCCGTCCAGTCACCCAGCGCCGTGCCCAGGGTTTGCGAGCGCAGGATCGTCAGCCAGTAGAAGCCCTCCGCCTGCGGCGTGCGCACGCTGTGCACTGCCACGGTGCCGAGCACCAGCCGCCACGCCAGCAGCGTGGCCAGCAGCAGGCTGGAGCCGCCCGCGTAGCCGATGCCCAGCGGAGCGGTCGGCAAGATCGGCCAGCGTGGTGCCGAGGGTGGTCGTGGCGATGATGGTGGCCCGGTACAGCGCGGGGCGAAAGCGCGGCGCACGGATCTGCGTCGCCACCACGGCCAGGAACGCGGCGACGAAGATGGCGCTGGCCGCCAGGTAGCCCAGGCGCATCGACATCGACGCCGCGTCGCCCCCGGTTTCGCCCAGCGTCGTTGCCAGGATCTTGATCAGCCAGAACCCGAGCGTGACCTCGGGTACCTTGGCCAGTCCCGCGGTGGTTGGTTCAGCCATGGCAGCCATCGAAAGTGTCTTGGGTGCATGGCAATCGCGGCGAGTCTGCGACTCCACGCTGAACCGTCGCTGAACGCCACTGCCTTCCGCTGCTGGCGGATCACTTTCAAAGCCAGCGGGCCAGCAGCGGGATCAGGATCGAGGCCAGCAGCACCTGCAGCCCGAGTGCGAGCCCGGCATAGGCGCCGGCCTCGGCGTGCACCTGCAGCGAGCGCGCCGCGCCCAGCCCGTGCGCGGCCGTGCCCATGGCGAAGCCGCGCGCGATCCATTCGGTGGGCTGCTCGCCCACGCCCAGCAGCCGAAACAGGGTGCGCCCGGAGAGCGCGCCGATCAGTCCCGTCAGCACGGCAAACACCGCCGCCAGCGCCGGCACGCCGCCGATGTTCTGCGCCACGCCCATGGCCACCGGCGCCGTCACCGACTTGGGCGCCAGCGAGCGCAGCACCTCGCCCGGCAAGCCGAAGGCCCAGCCGATCAGCACCGCCGAGGCCGCGGCCGCCGCGCCGCCGGCCAGCGCCGCCAGCAGGAAGCGCACCCAGGAGCGCTGCAGCACCGCGCGCCGCTCCCACAGCGGGACGCCGAGCGCCACTACGGCCGGCCCGAGCAGGAAGTGGATGAACTGGGCGCCGGCGAAATAGTTCTCGTAGGGCACGCCCGCGACCACCAGCCCCGTGCCCAGCACGACGATCGACCACAGCACGGGATTCGCCAGCGGGGCCTGGCCGAGGCGCTCATAGAGTGCCATCGCCAGCAGGTAGACCACCAGGGTCGCGGTCAGCCCGAACAGCGGCGCCGACGACAGATAGACCCAGAGCTGCACGAAGTCAGGCATCCGCGTCTCCTGCCGCGGGCGCGCGGCGCAGCAGCGCGCGCAGCACCAGCGCCGTCACCGCCAGGCCGATCCAGGTCGACAGCACGATCACCAGGGCCAGGCGCAGGCCGTGCTCGCGCAGCACCTCGAGGTGGGTGATCACGCCCACGCCGACCGGCACGAACAGCAGCGACAGGTGGCCCAGCAGGAAGCGCGCCACGTCGGCCACCGACTCGCGCACCGCCGGCCAGCGCAGCGCCGGAATCAGCAGTGCCATGCCGATCACCGGACCGGGGAACGGCAGGCCCAGGCCGCGCTCCAGCACCTCGCCCAACAGCTGCAGCACCAGCAGCCAGGCAAAGCCCTGCAGCGGCCTCATGGCGGGAGGGCCGGACGCTTCAGAAGCGCTCCAGCTCGGGGAACGGCAGCCGGCCGCCGCGCACGATCATCTTGTTGTACTCGGCGCAGCGCGCCAGCGTCGGAATCAGTTTGCCGGGGTTGAGCAGGCCGTCCGGATCGAAGGCGCGCTTGATCGCCAGCATCTGTTCCCGCTCGGCCGGGGTGAACTGCACGCACATCGAACTGAGCTTCTCCACGCCGACGCCGTGCTCGCCGGTGATGGTGCCGCCCATGGCCACGCTGGTTTCCAGGATGTCGGCCCCGAAGGCCTCGGCGCGCTCGAGCTGCTGCGCGTCATTGGCGTCGAACAGGATCAGCGGGTGCAGGTTGCCGTCGCCCGCGTGAAACACGTTGACGCAGCGCAACTGGTACTTGCGCTCCATTTCGGCGATGGCCAGCAGGATGTCCGCCAGGCGCTTGCGCGGGATGGTCGAGTCCATGCACATGTAGTCGGGACTGATGCGGCCGCTGGCCGGAAAGGCGTTCTTGCGGCCGCTCCAGAACGTGAGGCGCTCCTGCTCCGACTCGCTGACGGCGATGCGCGTGGCGCCCGCGGCCGTCAGCACCTGGCTCATGCGGCCGATCTCTTCCTCCACCTCCTCGGGCGTGCCGTCGCTCTCGCACAGCAGGATCGCGGCAGCGTCAAGGTCATAGCCGGCGCGCACGAAGTCCTCGGCCGCGGCCACCATCGGCTTGTCCATCATCTCCAGGCCGGCCGGGATCATGCCGGCGCCGATCACCGCCGCCACCGCGTCGCCGGCGCTGCGCACGTCGCCGAAGCTGGCCATGATGCAGCGCGCCAGCTGCGGCCGCGGTAGCAGGCGCACCGTGACCTCGGTGGTCACCGCCAGCATGCCCTCGCTGCCATGCACCAGCGCCAGCAGGTCGTAGCCGGGCGCGTCCAGCGCCTCGCCGCCGAACTCGATCGGCTCGCCCTCGACCGTGAAGCCGCGCACCTTCAGCACGTTGTGCACCGTCAGGCCGTACTTCAGGCAGTGCACGCCACCCGAGTTCTCGGCCACGTTGCCGCCGATGGTGCAGGCGATCTGGCTGGACGGATCGGGTGCATAGTACAGGCCGTGCCCGGCCGCCGCCTCGCTGATCGCCAGGTTGCGCACGCCGCATTGCACCACCGCGGTGCGCGCCAGCGGGTCGATCTCGACGATGCGGTTGAAACGCGCCAGCGACAGCGTGACGCCGCGCGCCAGCGGCAGCGCCCCGCCCGACAGGCCGGTGCCGGCGCCGCGCGCCACCACCGGCACGCCCAGGCGATGGCAGGTCTGCAGCACCGCCTGCACCTGCGCCTCGGTGTCGGGAATCGCCACCGCCAGCGGCCGCTGGCGGTAGGCCGTGAGGCCATCGCATTCGTAGGGCACGATCTGTTCGCGCGCCGACAGCACGCTGTCCGCCGGCAGCACCTCGCGCAGCGCTGACACCACGCGCGCGCGCAGCTCGGCTTCGGACAGCGATTGCACGGCGCCAGCGTGCGAGGAGTCTGGGCTCGGGAGGTCTGTGCTCATGGGCGGTGGGCTCGGTTCAGGCGGGTATCGTGTGCATTTCTGGTGATGCTCCATGAACGGGTGACAGGGCCGTCGCGGCAAGGCACCGCTCGCCCGCAGGGACGCGCCCCGGGCGAGCACTGCCACGCCGCAGCGCAGGTGCCTGCCGCGCGATCCATCCAGGGCCCCCCGCGGCCTGGCATGGCCCACCGTTCCGGCGTCCATGCGCCTCGCGCCTCACCCCGGGGGACTCGCCAGGAGCATCCATCAGCGCCGCACATCGCACCAGTGTAGTGTCTCCGGCCGCCGTGCAGCGGCGCTCGAAGCACCCATGCGGGCGACCTGCCTGTGGTTCGACCCCAATCCGGCCGCGGGATGCACCCGCGAGTGCGGCTCGGGACCGCGCGAACGGGTGCGCCCTGTGGCTGGGCCGCGCGCCAGTGGGCCGCGCGACGGGCTTGTCCGGGGTTGCCTCGCGGCATTCACGACCGGTCGCAGGGCAATCGGCGCGCAGCATCCAGCAAAAAGCCCGCACGAGGCGGGCTTGGCGTGTGACAGCAGAAATCAAATCGGGCGGCGTCAGGCGGCGCTGAGCCAGTAGCCGGCATTGAAGGGGCTGCTCATGCGCAGCGCCAGTGGCGAGATGTCGACCAGCTTGTCGGTCGGCATTTTCTCGCCGGCGTCGGCGCCCGCTTGCGCGCCGTCGCCCTGGGCCTCGTTCGCCCGTTCCGCTTGGCCAATCGATGCGGAACGGGCTACAGAAAAGAATAGAAACACCGGAATGGCACCTTGCGGTCGCTCCAGTAGTCGGCGGCGTCGCGGAAGATGTCGAGCAATTGCTCGCGCGCTTCCTTGTCGAACTTGCCGGTTGCCGGAATGTGCTCGAGCACCACCACGAAGCCGGGCTGCGGCCCGCTCTTGTGCAGCGGGTCGGTCATGCAGTCGTACAGGGCATCGAAGTTCTTGCCGAAGTGCGCCGGAAAGCCGAACTGCGCCGCGATCGTCTCGAGCACGTCCTGCTTGGTCTGCGCCAGCGCCAGGTCGACGTAAAGGAAGTGCTGGCCGAGCTGCTGCGCCGCCTCCAGCAGGTCGTGCGCGTGGAAGGCGCGGATCGACTGCACGATGTTGGCGCGCACGCTCTTCAGCGGCACCTCCTGGGGCGCCTCGGAGGCGTGACGAAGTGGCTGGTCCATCTCCGCGGTTCTTCCTGAAATCAAAGGTTGATCCGGCACGCTCAGTTGCACCGGTTGGAATTGCTCATGGGCTTTCACTGCTCGACGATCCTCTTGAAGCTCGAATAATGGTCGCTCGTGTAGTAACACGCATCGGGTTCGGTACGCACCTCGCCTCCGCAGACGATGCGGCGCGCACCGCGATGGCGCAGCCCCGAGGTCTTCACGGTGTATTCGCGGTAGTAGCCACGCCGCATGATGGGCAACTGCCGCTCGCGATTGCCAAACACCATGCCATCCTTGTCATAGGGAAATGGCCCGCCCTGGCGAATCAGGCGATAGGTCTGCTGGCCCTGGCGTGGCAGTTGCGCCACCGTGATGGTGGCGTCGGTCCCGGTCGCGGGGCCGCGTGCCTGGGCAACGCTTGCACCGACAGCCAGTCCCGCGCACAGCAACAAGGCCGAAAGCGCTGACGCAGCAGGCGATGTTGCAGTTCGCAACCTGAAAAACACCGTTCGGAAACCTCCGGGTTTACCCGAAAATCTCAAAAATGAAGTGTGACGCAAACGGGCCAAAAATGCAAGCGCCCACTGACTCCGAGCGCCGGGTCGGCGCCTGGTTCTTCGGCCTGAATCCGGCCGGTGACCGCTCGTGCACTTTTCGAATGCCGCATGGCCATTGCGCCTGGCCGCTTCGATCGTGCTCACCGGTCGGGCGAGGGCGCCATGCACCCGTCCCCGCTGCCCCCGCAACGCCATGCGGCGTTGCGCGTCGCGCGCGGCATGCCGGTGCACGCGGCCTCCTCGCCCGTTCGCGCTGTGCCAAGGCGTGCAGGCGCCTGCGCAGCCGCAGCGCTCATCCTCGCTTGGCACGGCGCGGACGGCACGGACGGGCGCATCCCGCTGCCATTTTCAGGTTCAACGGCCTGGTGGGTGCTTACCCATCCCGTTTCGCGTGCTGCGGCGCGAGCCGGGTGCACGCCCTGGGGCGCCGCTGCGCGGCTTCGCGCGGAGCGCCTTGCCGCGCGCCCGTCAGCCGTTCGCGTCGGCCACCGTGATCGCCGTCATGTTGACGATGCGGCGCACGGTGGCGCTGGCCGTGAGAATGTGCACAGGCTTGGCGGCTCCGAGCAACACCGGG
Source organism: Ottowia sp. (assembly GCF_035325765.1). GTDB lineage: Bacteria > Pseudomonadota > Gammaproteobacteria > Burkholderiales > Burkholderiaceae_C > Ottowia. The sequence goes on along the minus strand of NZ_DAOKZG010000041.1, from coordinate 1,508 downwards.
CCGATCGCGATGTTGCCGCCGGCGGCGGTTTTCAGCAGGTTGTAGGCGATGTTGGCGGCATCGATGCCCGGGAACACCAGCAGGTTGGCGTCGCCCGCCAGCGCCGTGCGGGGCATCAGGGCGCGGCGCGCATGGCCGTCCAGCGCCACGTCGCCGTGCATCTCGCCATCCACCTCCAGCCAGGGCGCCTGCTCGTGCAGCAGTTGCAGGGTGCGCCGCATCTTCAGCGCGCTGGGCTGCTCGCTGGTGCCGAAGTTGGAGTGCGACAGCAGGGCCACCTTGGGCTCGATGCCGAAGCGCTGCACCTCGCGCGCCGCCATCACGGTGATCTCGGCCAGCGCCTCGGGGCTCGGGTCGTAGTTGACGTGGGTGTCGACCAGGAACACCTGGCGGTCGGGCAGCAGCAGGCCGTTCATGCAGGCGTACACCGGGGCGCCCTCGCGCCGTCCGATCACCTGGTCGATGTAGTGCAGGTGGTTGGCCGTGGTGCCCCAGGTGCCGCAGATCAGGCCGTCCACCTCGCCGGCGTGCAGCAGCATCGAGCCGATCAGGGTCAGGCGCCGGCGCATCTCGATCTTGGCCACCTGCACCGTGATGCCCTTGCGCTCGGTCATCGCGTGGTAGGTCTGCCAGAAGCCCCGGTAGCGCTCGTCGTGGTCGGTGTTGACGACGTCGTAGTCCACCCCTTCCTTGAGGCGCAGGCCGAATTGCTCGATGCGCTGGGCGATGATGGCGGGTCGCCCGATCAGGGTCGGCCGCGCGATCGCCTCGTCCACCACGATCTGCGCCGCGCGCAGCACGCGCTCCTCCTCGCCCTCGGCGTAGGCCACGCGCTTGCGGCTGGCACCGCGCGCGAGGTCGAAGATCGGCTTCATGGTCGCGCCCGAGGCATACACGAAGGACTGCAGGCGCGCCCGATAGGCGGCCATGTCGGTGATCGGCCGCGTCGCCACGCCGCTGGCGGCGGCGGCCTCGGCAACCGCCGGCGCCACCTTCATCATCAGGCGCGGGTCGAACGGCTTGGGGATCAGGTATTCCGGTCCGAAGGCGAGCTGCTCGCCGACGTAGGCGCGCGCCACCACCTCGCTCTGCTCGGCCTGGGCCAGCTCGGCGATGGCGCGCACGGTGGCGATTTCCATCTCCCGCGTGATCGTCGTGGCGCCGGCGTCCAGCGCGCCGCGGAAGATGTAGGGGAAGCAAAGGACGTTGTTGACCTGGTTCGGGTAGTCGGTGCGGCCCGTGGCCAGCACCGCGTCCGGGCGCACCGCCTTGGCGTCCTCGGGCAGGATCTCCGGGTTCGGGTTGGCCAGCGCCAGGATCAGCGGCCTGGCGGCCATGCGCGCCACCATCTCGGGCTTGAGCACGCCGCCCGCCGACAGGCCGAGGAACACGTCGGCGCCGTCGATCACCTCAGCCAGCGTGCGCTTGTCGGTCTTCTGCGCGTAGATGGCCTTGTACTCGTCCATCAGCGCGGTCCGGCCTTCGTACACCAGGCCCTCGATGTCGGT
>NZ_DAOKZG010000040.1:0-29775 GCF_035325765.1 Ottowia sp. | reverse complement strand
CAGTTCTACGACACCATCAGCGCGCTGCACAAGTCGGTGCGCGGCAGCGACCCCGACGCCGCGCTGTACTGGCTGGTGCGCATGCTCGACGGCGGCGCCGACCCGCGCTACATCGCGCGGCGCATGGTGCGCATGGCGAGCGAGGACATCGGCCTGGCGGACCCGCGCGCGCTGCGGCTGGCGCTGGACGCGGCCGAGGTCTACGAGCGCCTGGGCAGCCCGGAGGGCGAGCTGGCGCTGGCCGAGTGCGTGGTGTATCTCGCCGTCGCGCCGAAGAGCAACGCCGTCTACAAGGCCTACAACGCGGCGCGTGCCTGGGTGCGCCATGACGTGACGCGCCCGGTGCCGCTGCACCTGCGCAACGCCCCGACCAAGCTGATGAAGGAGCTGGACTACGGCAAGGGCTACCGCTACGCGCACGACGAGGAGGGTGCCTTTGCCGCCGGCGAGCGCTACCTGCCCGAGGGCATGCCCGAGCAGCGCTTCTACGAGCCGGTGCCGCGCGGGGTGGAAATCAAGATCGGCGAGAAGCTGGCCGAACTGCGCCGGCGCAACCGCGCAGCGCAGGGCGACTGACGGGGTGCGCCACCCCGCTGCCCGGGCGGCGGCGGCGGGGCGGCAAGGGGCGGTGGGACCGCCTGCATTCAAGGGAAAACCCCGGTCAAGCCATGCCGTTGACGGCGCTTCAGACCGATAAAATCGCACCCCTTGAAACCCGCACCGGACTCTTGGCGGGTTTTTTTTGGCCGGCGCCCAAAGCTCAAGAGGCGACCCGCGACGGCTGCTTGAACCAACCCGTCCGGCACCTCCGGGCGCGGCACCGCGAAGGAATACAGCACATGGATATCCTGCTTCAGCAGATCATCAACGGCCTGGTGCTGGGCAGCATGTACGCCCTGATCGCGCTGGGCTACACGATGGTGTACGGCATTATCCAGCTCATCAATTTTGCCCATGGCGAAGTGCTGATGGTGGGGGCGCTGACGGCGTGGAGCGTCATTGGCGCGCTGCAGGGCACCATGCCTGGCTGGCTGCTGCTGCTTGTGGCGACGCTGGTGGCCTGCGTGGCCGCCACAGTGCTGAACGTGCTGATCGAGAAGGTGGCCTACCGGCCGCTGCGCAACGCGCCCAAGCTGGCGCCGCTGATCACGGCGCTGGGCATGTCGATCCTGCTGCAGGCGCTGGCGATGATGATCTGGAAGCCCAACGTCAAGTCGTTCCCGACGCTGCTGCCGACCGATCCGTTCCTGATTGGCGAGGCCGTGATCACGCCCACGCAGGTGATGATCCTGGTGGTCACGGTGATCACGCTGGCGGTGCTGATGTACATCGTGCACTACACGCGCATCGGCCGCGCCATGCGCGCCACCGCCGAGAACCCGGCCGTGGCGGGCCTGATGGGCGTCAAGCCCGACCTGGTGATCTCGGCGACCTTCGCGCTGGGCGCGGTGCTGGCGGCCATCGCGGGCGTGATGTACGCCTCCAACTACGGCACTGCGCAGCACTTCATGGGCTTCCTGCCGGGGCTGAAGGCCTTCACGGCGGCGGTGTTCGGCGGCATCGGCAACCTGGCGGGGGCGATGATCGGCGGCATCCTGCTCGGGTTGATCGAGGCCATCGGCTCGGGCTACCTTGGGGCGCTGACGGGCGGGTTCCTGGGCAGCCACTACGTCGACATCTTCGCCTTCATCGTGCTGATCGTGGTGCTGACATTGCGGCCCTCGGGGCTGCTGGGCGAGCGCGTCGCCGATCGCGCCTGAGCCTGGGGGGATCGAGTCATGACGACGACACAAGACACCACCCAGCGCAACAAGCTCGTCACCTTCGTGCTGTGTGGCATCGGGCTGCTGGTGCTGCCGCTGATCGTGCAGCAGTTCGGCAACGCCTGGGTGCGCATCATCGACATCGCGCTGCTTTACACCATGCTGGCGCTGGGGCTGAACATCGTGGTCGGCTACGCCGGACTGCTGGACCTGGGCTATGTCGCCTTCTTTGCGGTCGGCGCCTACATGTTCGCGCTGCTGGCGTCGCCGCACCTGACCGACAACTTCCCGGCCGTAGCCGCCATGTTTCCGGGCGGGTTGCACCTGTCGGTGTGGGCGGTGATTCCGCTGGGCCTGGGGCTGGCGGCCATTGCCGGCGTGCTGCTGGGCATCCCAGTGCTGAAGCTGCGCGGCGACTACCTGGCGATCGTGACACTGGGGTTCGGCGAGATCATCCGCATCTTCATGAACAACCTGGACTACCCGATCAACCTGACCAACGGGCCCAAGGGCATCAATGGCATCGACCCGGTGACGATCTTCGGCTTCAACCTGGGCAAGCCGCACACCTTCTTCGGCTTCGAGGTGGCGCCGGTGTCGATGTACTTCTACCTGTTCCTGGTGCTGGTCATCTTCACCTACATCATCTGCCACCGGCTGGAGGATTCGCGTATCGGCCGCGCCTGGATGGCGATTCGCGAGGATCAGATAGCGGCGCAGGCCATGGGACTGAACGTGCGCAACCTGAAGCTGCTGGCGTTCGGCATGGGGGCCTCGTTCGGCGGCGTCTCGGGCGCCATGTTCGCGGCCTTCCAAGGCTTCGTCTCGCCCGAGTCGTTCGGCCTGATGGAGTCGGTGATGATCGTCGCCATGGTGGTGCTGGGCGGCATTGGCTACCTGCCGGGCGTCATCCTGGGTGCCCTTTTGTTGGCGGCGCTGCCCGAGGTGCTGCGCTACATCGCTGGCCCGCTGCAGACCATGACCGACGGGCGGCTGGACGCGGCCATCCTGCGCCAGTTGTTCATCGCGCTGGCGATGATCGTGATCATGCTGCTGCGCCCGCGCGGCCTGTGGCCGGCGCCCGAGCATGGCAAGGTCAAGCCCGATCCGGCCGACCGCATCACGCCGCTGTCGGCGCAGCAGAACCCTCCGGGCATCGACTTCCCGGCCGACGCCGAGCCGGGCAACACCGAGCTGCGGCAGGACGCGATCAACCCCTGAGCACGAAAGGACGCACGACATGAGCGAGAGCGACATCGTCCTGAACGTTCAGGGCATCACCAAGCGCTTTGGCGGCCTGCAGGCGCTGTCGGACGTGGGCCTGACGATCCGCCGGGGGCAGGTGTACGGCCTGATCGGTCCCAACGGCGCCGGCAAGACCACCTTCTTCAACGTCATCACCGGGCTGTACAAGCCCGACGGCGGCAGCTTCGAACTGGCCGGCATGCCGTACAAGCCGAGCGCGGTGCACGAGGTGGCCAAGTCGGGCATCGCGCGCACGTTCCAGAACATCCGCCTGTTTGCCGAGATGACGGCGATCGAGAACGTGATGGTCGGGCGCCACGTGCGCACGCACTCGGGGCTGTTTGGCGCGGTGTTCCGCACCAGCGGCTTCAAGGCCGAGGAGGCGACCATTCGCGCGCGTGCGCAGGAGCTGCTCGACTACGTGGGCATCGGCCAGTACGCGCCGTTCAAGGCACGCACGCTGTCCTACGGCGACCAGCGGCGCCTGGAGATCGCGCGTGCGCTGGCGACCGACCCGCAGCTCATCGCGCTGGACGAACCCGCCGCCGGCATGAACGCGACCGAGAAAGTGCAACTGCGCGAGCTGATCGACCGCATCCGCAACGACAACCGCACCATCCTGCTGATCGAGCACGACGTGAAGCTGGTGATGGGCCTGTGCGACCGCGTGACGGTGCTGGACTACGGGCGCCAGATTGCCGAGGGCACGCCGGCCGAGGTGCAGAAGAACCAGAAGGTGATCGAGGCCTACCTCGGCACCGGGGGAGGTCACTGAGATGGCGCAGACCCTGCTGAAAGTCACTGGCCTGAAGGTGGCCTATGGCGGCATCCAGGCCGTCAAGGGCGTCGATTTCGAGGTGCACGAGGGCGAGCTGGTGTCGCTGATCGGCTCCAACGGCGCCGGCAAGACGACCACCATGAAGGCCATCACCGGCATGCTGCCGCTGGCCGGCGGCGACATCGAGTACCTGGGCAAGTCGATCAAGGGCCAGGGGCCGTGGGACCTGGTCAAGCAGGGCCTGGCCATGGTGCCGGAGGGGCGCGGCACCTTCACCCGCATGTCCATCACCGAGAACCTGCTGATGGGCGCGCACACGCGCAGCGACAAGGCCGGCATCGCCGAGGACATCGAGAAGGTGTTCACCATCTTCCCGCGCCTGCGCGAGCGGCGCAGCCAGCTGGCCGGAACCATGTCGGGCGGCGAGCAGCAGATGCTGGCCATGGGCCGCGCGCTGATGAGCCGGCCCAAGCTGCTGCTGCTGGACGAGCCCTCCATGGGCCTGTCGCCGATCCTGGTCGACACCGTGTTCGAGGTGGTGCGCGACGTCTACGCCCAGGGCGTGACGGTGCTGCTGGTCGAGCAGAACGCCAGCCGGGCGCTGGCGCTGGCCAATCGCGGCTACGTGATGGAGTCGGGCCTGATCAGCATGACCGGCAGCGGCAAGGAACTGCTGGCCGACCCCAAGGTGCGCGCGGCCTACCTCGGCGAGTAACCCTCCGCTGCGCAGGCGGGTTCAGGCGCAACTGAGCGCGAGTGCGATGCGTGCTCGCGCTCCGAATGACAGCAGCGTCGTCAACCGGGTCGGCGCCATTCGGCACTGTTTGTCATTGGACCGGAAACCGGCATCGGTTGTCCCAGCAGTCGCGGAGCAGGCCATGCCAGTGGCAGCCGGGGCCCGCGCCCCCAGGACAAGGTCCCCACGCTGCGCTGCCCTCACAGGGGGCCTTCGCGCCTTCGGGCGGCCGAGCGGTGCCCATGGGGGAGCTGCAACATCGCGCAGCGCGTGGAGGCGCCGGGGTGTTTCACATCAGCCGGCGACCTTGTCGGCCTCGCTGGTGAAGGCGTCGGCGAAGAATTCGTAGTCCGGCAGTCCGGCTTGCTGCACGAAGTCGCGTCGCGCCGCGTCGACCATGGCCGGAGTGCCACAGGCGTAGACCTGATGCGCCGACAGGTCGGGGAAATCCTGCAGCACCGCGCGGTGCACCAGGCCGCTGCGACCCTGCCACTGGTCCTCCGGCAGTGCGTCGGAGATCACGGGCACGTAGCTCAGGTGCGGCATCTGCGCCAGCTTGCCGCGCACCCAGGCGTCCATGTAGAGGTCGTGCGGGCGGCGCGCGCCCCAGTAGAACACCGTCTCGCGCGTGATGCCCATGAACTGCATGTGCTCGAGCATCGCCTTGATCGGCGCGAACCCGGTGCCGGAGGCGAGCAGGATGATGGGGTTGGGCGCTTCGGCCTGCAGGTAGAAGCTGCCGTAGGGCCCCTCGATGCGCAGGATCTCCTTTTCCTTCATGGCGCCGAACACGTGGTCGGTGAACTTGCCGCCCGGCATGTGGCGCAGGTGCAGGTCCAGCATCGGCGCGCCGCTCTCCATCAGCCGGTGCGGCGCGCTGGCCATGCTGTAGCTGCGCCGGCTGCCGTCGCGCAGGACGAACTCGAGGTATTGCCCGGCGTGGTACTGCAGGTCGTTGTTGGCCGGCAGTTGCAACTGCAGGCGCATCACGTCGGCCGCCAGCGGCTCCAGCAGCGCCACGCGCGCCGGCATCTTGCGCACCGGAAAGGCGCCGGCGTGCGTCACCTGGCGCGACTCGATCACGACGTCGCTCTGGGCCACGCCGCAGCAGGTCAGGATGTAGCCCTCCGCCTCCTCGGCATCCGACAGCGCCTTCTGCTGGTGCGGTCCGTGCACCACGGTGCCGGAGAGCTTCCTCACCTTGCACGAGCCGCAGGTGCCATCCTGGCAGCTGTAGGGCAGGCCGATGCCCTGGCGGATGCCGGCCTGGAGGATGCGTTCACCCGGTTCGGTCTCGAACGAGCGGCCGCTGGGTTCGACGGTGATGGTGAATGACATCGCCTGGGGTGGGGCCTCGCGCCATCGGAATCAAGAATCGTTGATTCTGCCTGCAAAGCCCGGCGCGCCGGCGAGTCGGGCCGCGTTGCCCACGGACCGCGCGGGGTGGCACGCGTGGCGCGAGCCCCCGTGATGGCGGCGGCGCGGCGCACGGCGGGTCCGGTGCCTGTCGCGCCGGACCCGACCGGCGATTGACCTGCCCAGCGTTCGCGGGTAAAAGCCTGGATTGCTGGAGAAAAAGGAGACAGGTCATGACTTTTCGCAAATGGCTGACGGCGGGCGTTGTGGGCCTCGCCGTCTCGTTCGCCATGCCGCTGGCCCAGGCGCAGGACAAGACGCTGGTGGTCGCCACCGACACCGCGTTCGTGCCCTTCGAGTTCAAGCAGGACGGCAAGTACACCGGCTTCGACATCCAGCTCTGGGAGGCCATCGCCAAGCAGGCGAACCTGAAGTTCGAGTGGCAGCCGATGGACTTCAACGGCATCATCCCGGGCCTGCAGACCAAGAGCATCGACGCCGCGCTGGCCGGCATCACGATCACCGACAAGCGTGCCGAGGTGATCGACTTCTCCGATCCCTACTACGAGTCGGGCCTGGCGATCCTGGTGCCCGTGAGCAGCACGATCAAGACCGCCGCCGACCTGGCGGGCAAGGAAGTGGCCGTCAAGACCGGCACGGCGACCGTGGACTACATGAAGGCCAACGTGCCCGCCGCCAAGCTCAAGCTGTTCCCGAACATCGACAACGCCTTCCTCGAACTGGCGACCAAGCGCGTCGACGCCGTGGTGCACGACACGCCCAACGTGCAGTACTACGCGAAGACGGCCGGCAACGGCAAGGTCAAGGTGGTCGGTTCGCTCAAGAGCGGTGACTTCTACGGCATCGCCTTTCCCAAGGGCAGCGCGCTGCGTGCCACGGTGAACGAGGCGCTGGCGGCGCTCAAGGCCAACGGCACCTACGACAAGCTGTACGAGCACTGGTTCGGCCAGAAGCCCCAGTGAGGGCGGGCGGCCGACAGATGCCGGTGCCCGCCGTGGCCGCGGGCCGGCGAGCGGCGCTGGCCGGGGCGGCGTGGCGGGCCTGTGGCAGCCGATTCCTGGCACGGGAGGCGTCATGACCTTCGACTGGTCGGCCATCTGGGCCGCGTGGCCGGACCTCATGGCCGGCGCCTGGATGACCCTCAAGATCACCGCGCTGGGCCTGCTGGGCGGCACCCTGATCGGGGCGCTCACGGGGGTCGTCACCACCTACGTGCCGGTCGGCGTCGGGCGGCGGGGCGTGGCGACGAGCGCTGGCGTGCTGGTGGCGCTGGTGCTGCTGCTGCGCGGCGTGTCCTGGCTTGCCGACGGACCGCTCGCGGGGTTGCCGGCGGCGGCCTGGTGGGTGTTCTGGCTGGTGCTGCTGGGGTTGCTGCTGTGGCGCTACACGGCCTGGCTGCCGCGCGCGCTGTCGGTGCTGTCGCAGGTCTTCATCCTGGTGATCCGCGGCACGCCGATCGTGGTGCAGGTGATGTTCATCTACTTCGCGTTGCCGCTGCTGATCGACGCGCGCATCGACGGCTTCAGCGCGGCGGTGATCACGCTGATGATCAATTCCGGCGCCTACATCGCCGAGATCGTGCGCGCCGGCCTGCAGTCCGTGCCCAAGGGCCTGCACGAGGCCGGCCTGGCGATGGGGCTGCCGTTCTGGAAGATCCTGGCGTTCATCATCGGGCCGGTGGCGCTGCGCCGCATGATCCCGACCATGGGCAACCAGTGCATCATCAGCCTGAAGGACTCCTCGCTGTTCATCGTGATCGGCGTGGCCGAACTGACGCGCCAGGGGCAGGAGATCATTGCCGCCAACTTCCGCGCGGTCGAGATCTGGGGCACGGTGGCGGTGATCTACATGGCCATGACGGGCTGCATCGCGCTGGTGCTGAAGTTCATCGAAACCAGGACGCGTCTGGCATGAGCATGGTCGAGTTCCGGGGCGTCACCAAGCGCTTCGGCGACAACGTGGTGCTCGATGGCATCGACCTCACGGTCGAGACGGGCGAGGTGGTGGTCGTGGTCGGGCCCTCGGGATCGGGCAAGTCCACCCTGCTTCGCTGCATCAACGTGCTGGAGCACATCCAGGCCGGCGACATCATCGTCAACGGCCTGAGCGTGCGCGGCAAGCGGGCCGAGATCCGCGAGCTGCGGCGCGAGGCCGGCATGGTGTTCCAGCAGTTCAACCTGTTTCCGCAGCTGACGGCGCTGGAGAACGTGATGTTCGGCCCGATCCACACGCGTGGGGTCCCCAGGGCCGAGGCGCGTGCGCAGGCGCAGGAGCTGCTGCGCCGCGTCGGCCTGGCCGAGCGCGCCGGCCACTATCCGGGCCAGCTCTCGGGCGGGCAGCAGCAGCGCGTGGCGATCGCGCGCGCGCTGGCGATCAAGCCGCTGCTGCTGATGTTCGACGAACCCACCTCGGCGCTCGACCCCGAACTGCGCCACGAGGTGCTGCGTGTCATGCAGGACGTGGCCGAAGGCGGCATGACGATGATGGTGGTGACGCACGAGATGGACTTCGCGCGCCGCGTCGGCACGCGCCTGATCTTCATGGACGGCGGCAAGATCGTCGAGGACGGCGACCCGGCGCGACTCCTCGACGACCCGCCGTCGCAGCGCTTCCGCGACTTCCTGCAGCACGTGAGCTGACGCAGCGACGCCGCCTCAGCGCGGCTCGACGCCGTCCAGTTCGAACTGCGGCTGGCCGGGCCGGGCGTAGACGCGCCAGTGCACCGTGTCGCCCCGCAGGTCGATGTCGGCCGTGGCCAGGGTGTTCTCGTTGTCGGTGTCGTGCGGCGAGTCGCGGTAGATGGGCTCGGCTTCGCGCCGGTCGGCCAGGATGGCAAGCGCGTCCACGCCTTCGGCCAGCAGCCGGTCCGCCTGGCGCTGGCGCGCGCCCGACGATGCCGTGATGGTCTGCGCCAGCTCCTGCTGCCCGGTGTGGATCGCGTGGTTGGCGTGTGCCCGCGTGCCGGTGCGCACCTCCTGCGTCGTGACTGCCAGGTGCGAGAACTCGACGCCCACCGTCGCGCCCATGCCGGCGCGGCCCAGGCCGAGGTGGAAGGCGCCGGCGCGTGCGTGTGCGCGCAGCAGGGCGATGACTTCGGCCGGCGACGCCAGCGCCAGCGCCGCGCGCGTCAGCACCATGCGCGGCACGCCCGGAGTGGCGCGGTGCGCGCGCACGTTGTTCACGGTCATGGCCAGGCCGGTCTCGCTGACGGCAAAGGTGTGGCCGGGGATGGAGCCCGGATAGACGAAGGAAGTGAACGCCGGACCCGTGTCGGGGCGCGCCTGCACCAGGCCGCAGCGGCCGCCGAAGCCGGGGTCGCCGTCCTCGTTGTGCGTCAGGCGGTCGGGGGCCAGCACGGTGGTGCAGCCGTCCGGTGCCATGGCCCACAGGTCGCCGCGGCAGTTCCAGAGCACGACCTCGGCGAGCGGCAGTTCGAGCCCGGCAGCCAGCCCTTCGAGCTCCTGCAGCACCCAGGGGAAGGCGCGCTGCAGTTGTGCGTGCAGCGCCGCGGCCTCGGTGCTGCCGTGCCAGCGCTGCACGCTGGCCCAGGCGTCGGAACGCAGCAGATGCTCGTGGCAGGCGGCGGCGCCCCAGCGCCCGAGCGCCCGGCCGATGTCGTGCGGGCTGCCGGTCGCCTGCAGCCAGCTCAGCATGGGCGGTGCGCGCCGGTGCGCCGCGCGCGGATACCGGCCGCGTGGCCGGTGGGCTTCTCGGGGCGGGTATCGCTCATGGCCTTGGGTATCCTCGCGTCATCCCTGCAGGCGGAAGTTGCTCATTGTGCCTTCAAACCTCGCTCCGCTGGGCGCGCTGCCGGCGCGCTTTCGGCGTCCGCGCGTGCTGATCGTCGGCTGTGGCGACGTGGGCCGGCGTGTCGCCCGCCGGTTGCTGCCGCGGGTGCGCGTGCTGGCGCTGGCGCGCTCGCAAGCGGGTGCCGACGCCTTGCGCGCCCAGGGCATCGCGCCCCTGCGTGGCGACCTCGACCAGGCCGCCAGCCTGCAGCGGCTGGCGGGGGTGGCGACGCACGTGCTGCACCTGGCGCCACCGCCGAGCGACGGGCCGCGGGACGCGCGCACGCGCCAGCTCGTGCTGGCCCTGGCCCGACGCAGCGCGCCCCTGGCGCTGGTGTATGGCTCGACCAGCGGCGTGTACGGCGACCACGCCGGTGCCTGGGTGGCCGAAACCTGCCCGCCGCGGCCGGGCAGCGACCGCGCCCGGGCGCGCCTGGCCGCCGAAGGCTGGGTGCGCGCGCTGGGCCGCGGCGCCGGCACGCGCGTCAGCGTCCTGCGCATCGCCGCCATCCATGCGCCCGACCGCGCCGGCGCGCCACGCGAGCGCCTGCGGCTGGGCACGCCGGTGCTGGTCGCGGCCGAAGACGTGTACGCGAGCCGCATCCACGCCGAGGACCTGGCGCGCGCCTGCCTGCTCGCGCTCTGGCACGGCCGGCCGCAGCGCGTGCTGAACGTCTGCGATGACATGCCGATGAAGATGGGCGACTACCTGGACCGGATGGCGGATCTCTGCGACCTGCCGCGCCCGCCCCGCATCACCCGTGCCGAGGCCGAGCAGCGCCTGGCGCCGCAGCGCCTGGCGTTCCTGCGCGAGTCGCGCCGGCTCGTCAACGACCGCCTGAAGCGCGAGCTGCGCCTGCGCCTGCTGCATCCGGATCCGGTCACCGGGCGGGGCGGCGAGCCGTAGCCGATCCGCGTCGCTGGCACGGGTGCGTGCCGAGACGAGGCTGCCCGGCGCGGCCCGGCTGTCCCGCAGGTGGCTGGCCTTGATTGGCCGCAACCGGCGCCGGGCCTACAGTCGCGCCATGGACTTCGCCCTCTCGCCCCGGGCCCAGGCGCTGCAGGCGCAGGTGCAGCGCTTCATGCAGGACCTGATCCTGCCCTCGCACGCCGACTGGTTGCGCTGGGCCGACGCGGGCGTCTATCCACTGGACGTGATCGAGCCGCTGAAGACGCAGGCGCGTGCCGCCGGACTGTGGAACCTGTTCCTGCCGCCGGATCGCCCGGAGGCAGCCGCGCCGACGGACGCGACCCGGCCCGTCGGCCTGGGCGGGGACGAGCCGGGCGCGCGCCTGTCCAACCTCGACTATGCGCCGCTGGCAGAGACCATGGGCCGCCTGCCCTGGGCGAGCGAGGTGTTCAACTGCAGCGCGCCCGACAGCGGCAACATGGAACTGCTGCACCGCTTTGCCACGCCCGCACAGCGCGTGCGCTGGCTGCAGCCCCTGCTCGACGGGCGGATGCGCTCGTGCTTTGCCATGAGCGAGCCCGATGTCGCCTCGTCGGACCCGACCCAGCTCGCGACCCGCATCGCGCGCGTTGGGGACCATTACGTCGTCAACGGTCGCAAGTGGTTCATCACCGGCGCGGCGCACCCCAACTGCCGGCTCGCCATCGTGGTGGGCGTGTCCGACCCCGCGCCGGACGCTCCGGCGCATCGGCGCCACAGCCTGCTCCTGGTGCCGATGGACGCGCCCGGTGTCGAGCGGGTGCGCAACATCCCGGTGATGCAGCACCAGTCGGTCGAAGGTCACTGCGAGCTCGTGCTGCGCGACGTGCGCGTGCCGGCCGACCAGCTGCTCGGCCGGGAAGGCGAGGGATTCGCCATGGCGCAGGCGCGCCTCGGCCCCGGGCGCGTGCACCATGCGATGCGTACCATCGGCCAGTGCGAGCTGGCGCTGGAGCTGATGGCCGAGCGCGCGCTCGAGCGCACCGCGTTCGGGCGGCACCTGTCCGACTTTGCGAACGTGCAGGACTGGATCGCCTGGAGCCGGGTCGAGATCGACCAGGCGCGCCTGCTGGTGCTGCGCGCGGCCTGGCGCATGGACACCGGAGGCAATGCCGCGGCGCGCGTCGATGCCTCGGCCATCAAGCTGGTGGCCGCGCACCTGCAGACGCGGGTGCTGGACCGTGCCATGCAGGTGTTCGGCGCCATCGGCCTGTCGCCCGATACGCCGCTGGCCCAGCTCTGGAGCTGGGGCCGTGCGCTGCACTTCATGGACGGCCCCGACGAGGTGCACCTGCGCGCCGTCGCGCGCGCCGAGTTCGAGCGCAGCCGCGCGCAACGCGGCCGCAACGTGCTGCACCTGCGGCGCTGGACGGAGCCGCGGGGCTGACCCAGCCCGCCGTTCGGCACCTGGCGCCGATGGCGCGTCCCGGAGCGCCGGGCGCGGTTGTCATCCGCGGCCGCGCTGTCTACACTTTGCCCATTGCAGACCGATCGAAGGAATCGCCATGCCGGCCGACGCGCCCGGCGCCGCGGGCTTGCGCCCGCATCTGCTGGCCCTGCTGCGCATTGCCAGCGCCTGCCTGTTCCTGCTGCGCGGCGGTGCCAAGCTGGCCGGCGGCACGCCGTGGAACTCGCTCATGGGCGTGGCCATGACGCTGGAACTGGTGGGCGGCGCGCTGCTGGTGCTGGGGCTGTTCGTGCGCCCGGTGGTGTTCGTCCTGTCCGGCGAGATGGCGGTGGCCTGCTTCCTGGCCCACGCCAGTGCCACCGACTTCTGGTTGCCGCTGCGCAACGGCGGCGAGTCGGCGGCGCTGTTCTGCTTTGTTTTCCTGTACCTGAGCGCGGCCGGTGGCGGCGCCTGGGCACTGGACCGCGTGCGCGGCGGGCACCGCGCTGCACGACCATGAGGGTGGCCCGACGATGAGCAACAAGACGGCGGGGCCACGCATCCTGGGCGCGGTCGTGGTGGTCGCGATCGCGGCACTGATCTGGTGGTGGTTCGAGCGCCAGAACGCGCTGGTCGTCGGCACGGCACCGCCCGCGGCGCCGGCCCCTGCAGCTTCCGCACCGCAGCAGGAGCCGCCGGCGACGTCGCCCACCGAGCCGGCGATCGAATACCCCGTGCCCGAACCCGACGAAGCTGAAGTGCTGCAGCCCGCGGAGGTCGCCGGCGCGCTGACCGACTGGCTGGGTCGCCGGCAGGCCGATTCCTTCCTGCAGACCGGTGATTTCGCGCGTCGCCTGGTTGCGACAGTGGACAACCTGGGGCGCTCCTACGCACCGGCCTCGCTGTGGCCGGTGAACCCGGCCGAGGGTCGCTTCACGGTGCGGGCCGAGGGGGGCGCCACCGTCATCGCGGCCGACAACGCGAACCGCTACGCGCCGCTGGTGTCGCTGGCCGAAGCCGTGGACGTGCGTCAGGCGGTCGCCCTGTACATCCGCATGTATCCGCTGCTGCAGTCGGCGTACGAGGATCTGGGATTTCCCAAGGCGCATTTCAATGACCGGCTGATCCAGGTGATCGACCTGCTGCTGGCCAGCCCCGAGCCCGCGGCGCCGATCGCCGTCAGGCTGACCGAGGTCAAGGGCCCGGAGCCATCGCTGCGCCCCTGGGTGCGCTACGAGTTCGCCGATCCGGCCCTGGAGGCCCTGACCGCGGGCCAGAAGATCATGGTGCGCGTCGGCGCGGCCAACGAGCGGCGCCTGAAGGCCCGGTTGGCGGCCCTGCGCAAGGAACTGCTGGCGCACGGCGCGCCACCGCGCTGAGCCCAGGCAGCAGGGGCGCCGGCGTCCCGGGCGGCCCTCAACCACGCCGGCCGGGCGCTGCCGCGCGGCCGCCGCGGTGCCGGATGGCCAAGCCTCAACCGGCCTTCTTCTCCCGCGGCACCCGCCCCATCAGGTAGAACTCGGCGTTGGGCATCATGTTGCTGAACGAGGCCATGCGATTGGACAGGCCGAAGAAGGCGGCGATGGCGGCGATGTCCCAGATGTCCTCGTCGTCGAAGCCGTGCGCGTGCAGCGGGGCGAAGTCAGCCTCGTCCAGTTCCTGCGGATGCTGGCTGACCTTCATGGCGAAGTCGAGCATGGCGCGCTGGCGCGCGCTGATGTCGGCCTTGCGGTAGTTGGTCGCCACCTGGTCGGTCACCAGGGGTTTCTTCTCGTAGATGCGCAGCAGGGCGCCGTGCGCGACCACGCAGTAGAGGCAGCGGTTGGCGCTGCTGGTGGCGACGACGATCATCTCGCGATCGCCCTTGGTGAGGTGGCTGGTGCGGCCGGCGCTTTCGGGTTCCATCAGCGCGTCGTGGTAGGCGAAGAAGGCGCGCCACTCGGCCGGCCGCCGCGCCAGCGCCAGGAACACGTTGGGGATGAAGCCGGCCTTTTCCTGCACCGCCAGGATCTGGCGCTTGATGTCGTCGGGCAGGGCGTTGAGGTCGGCAAGCGGGTAGCGGTCGCTCATGGGGCTTCTCCTGGATCGGGTTTCCGGCTTTGTACCACCTCGCGCCGCGGTGGCCGCGCGTGGCACTGATAATCGCAGCTTTCATTGCCGGAGCACGGAGAGCGGCTTGAGATTCCCGATTGCGATGACCCTGGGCCTGGCCACGGTGGCGGTGGTCGGGGTGGCGACCACCTGGGGCACCTGGATCGCGGGCGCGAAGGCGTCGGGCGAGAGCATGGTCTATGAGTCGCTGGCCGAGGGCAGCGGGCCGAGCCCGACCCTCAGCGACGTGGTCACGGTGCATTACCGCGGCACGCTGCAGGAAGGCGGCAAGGAGTTCGACAGTTCATACCAGCGTGGCGCGCCGACCGAGTTTCCGCTGGGCCGCGTGATCCCGTGCTGGTCGGAGGGGGTGCAGAAGATGAAGGTGGGCGGCAAGGCGCGCCTGACCTGCCCGGCCGGCATGGCCTATGGCGAGCGCGGCGTGTCGGGGGTGATTCCGCCCAATGCCACCCTCGTGTTCGAAGTCGAACTGCTGGGCATCCGGGGGCGCTGAGCGGCGCGCAGGGCGGCCCCGAAGGCAGTCTGCCCATGCCGAACGGTGTATCGTTGCAGCCTGGCTGCGCGTTGTCGCATCAAGCGGTTCCAGAACACGGATCACAGACAGGAGAACCATTTCGTGAAGAAGATCTACCCATCGGCCGACGCGGCGCTGAAGGACGTCGTCAGGGACGGCCAGCTCATTGCGGTCGGCGGCTTCGGCCTGTGCGGCATCCCGGAGGCGCTGATCCAGGCGCTGCATGACAGCAAGGTGCACAACCTGACCTGCATCTCCAACAACGCCGGCGTCGATGGCTTCGGCCTGGGCAAGCTGCTGGAGACGCGCCAGATCAGGAAGATGATTGCCAGCTACGTGGGCGAGAACAAGGAGTTCGAACGGCAGTACCTGGCCGGCGAGCTGGAGCTGGAATTCACGCCGCAGGGCACGCTGGCCGAGAAGCTGCGCGCCGGCGGCGCCGGCATCCCGGCCTTCTTCACGCGCACCGGCGTTGGCACCATCGTGGCCGAGGGCAAGGAGGTGCGCGAGTTCGACGGCCACAAATACCTGATGGAGCGCTCGCTGGTGCCCGACGTCTCGCTGGTCAAGGCCGACGTGGCCGACACCAGCGGCAACCTGCGCTTCAACCTGACGGCGCGCAACTTCAACCCGGCCGTGGCGATGGCCGGCAAGATCTGCATCGTCGAGGTGGAGAAGATCGTCGAACTGGGCGAGCTCCAGCCCGACGACGTGCACCTGCCGGGCATCTACGTGCACCGCATCGTGCTCAATGCCCATCCCGAGAAGCGCATCGAGAAGCGCACCCTGACCGAGAAGAAAGGAGCCTGACATGGCCTGGACCAAGGAACAGATGGCCGAGCGCGCCGCGCGCGAATTGCAGGACGGCTTCTACGTCAACCTGGGGATCGGCATTCCGACGCTGGTGGCCAACTACACCGGCGACAAGGAGGTCTGGCTGCAGTCCGAGAACGGCCTGCTGGGCATCGGTCCGTTCCCGACCGAGGACGAGATCAACGCCGACCTGATCAACGCCGGCAAGCAGACCGTGACCACCATTCCCGGCTCGTCGATCTTCGGCAGCCACGACAGCTTCGCCATGATCCGCGGCGGCAAGATCAACCTCGCCATCCTGGGTGCCATGCAGGTGAGCGAGAAGGGCGACCTGGCCAACTGGATGATCCCGGGCAAGATGGTCAAGGGCATGGGCGGCGCCATGGATCTGGTGGGCGGCGTGCCGCGCGTGATCGTGCTGATGGAGCACGTGGCCAAGAAGAAGGACGGCAGCACCGACCTCAAGATCCTGCCCGAGTGCACGCTGCCGCTCACCGGCGTCGGCGTGGTGCACGAGATCATCACCGACCTGGGCGTGTTCGAGGTCACGCCCCAGGGCCTGAAGGTGACCGAACTCGCACCTGACGTCAGCTTCGACGAGGTGCAGAGCAAGACGGGCGTGAAGCTGCTTCAATAATCGAAGCTGCGAGCGCAAGCAGGACAAGGGCGAGCAAACGTTTTGCTCGCCCTTTCTGGTTTTTGATCGGGCCGGGACAGCCAACATCCGTACGCAGAGGATGCAGAGATCACGCAAAGGACGCAAAAGAGAAAGCTTGGAAATTTTTCTGCGTCCTCTGCGCAACCTTTGCGCCCTCTGCGTATGGGTATTCGTGCTTGTGTCGCTGCCGCGCGTGCTGCCTGGCGCGATGGCCATAATGCACCCGCACTGCAACTCGAAAGGACACAGACATGGCATTGAAGGGGAAGACAGCCCTCGTCACCGGCTCCACCAGCGGCATCGGCCTGGGCATCGCCACCGCGCTGGCGCGCGCGGGCGCCAACATCGTGATGAACGGCTTTGGCGATCACGAAGGGCCGAAGGCGCAGATCACGGCGCACGGCGTGCGCGCCGAATACCATGGCGCCGACATGAGCAAGCCGGCCGAGATCGAGGCGATGATGAAATTCGCGGCCGAGAAATTCGGCGGCGTCGACGTCCTGGTGAACAACGCCGGCATCCAGCACGTGGCGCCGATCGAGAGCTTTCCGCCCGAGCGCTGGGACGCCATCATCGCCATCAACCTGTCGTCGGCCTTTCACACCACGCGGCTGGCGATTCCGTACATGCGGGAGAAGAACTGGGGCCGCATCATCAACATTGCCTCGGCGCACGGCCTGGTGGCGTCGAAGGAGAAGTCGGCCTATGTCGCAGCCAAGCACGGCATCGTCGGCCTGACCAAGGTCACGGCACTGGAGCTGGCCACCACCGGCGTCACCGCCAATGCCATCTGCCCGGGCTGGGTGCTGACGCCGCTGGTGCAAAAGCAGATCGACGCACGCGCGGCCAGCGAGAACATCAGCGTCGAGCAGGCCACGAAGGAGCTGCTGGGCGAGAAGGAGCCCTCGCTGCAGTTCACCACGCCCGAGCAGCTGGGCGGGCTGGCGCTGTTCTTCTGTACGCCGGCCGCCGACAACGTGCGCGGTCAGGCCTGGGCGCACGACGGCGGCTGGACCGCGCAGTAAGTCGCTGCGGCCTGCCGTGGGGCCGCGATGGCGCCATCGCCACGGATTGCCGTCCCAGCCCGGGTTGGCGAGCGGACAATGTCCTTGAAGGAACACGCATGACTCCCCATCCGACCCCAACCCCGACCCACGTCCTGCACCGCAGCCTGCGCAGCACGCCGCCGATGGCGGTGCGCGGCGACGGCGTCTGGCTGGAGGACGGTGCCGGCCGGCGCTATCTCGACGCTTCCGGCGGCGCCGCCGTGTCCTGCCTGGGCCATGGCCACCCCGAGGTGCGTGCCGCCATGCACGCGCAGATCGACCAGCTGTGCTATGCGCACACCAGCTTCTTCACCAGTGCGGTGGCCGAGCAACTGGCCGACCAGCTGGTGCGCACGGCGCCCGAGGGCATCAGCCACGCCTACATGGTCAGCGGCGGCTCGGAGGCGGTCGAGGCGGCGCTGAAGATGGCGCGCCAGTATTTCGTCGAGATCGGCCAGCCCGAGCGCAGCCACTTCATCGCGCGGCGCCAGAGCTACCACGGCAACACCCTGGGCGCGCTGGCGGTGGGTGGCAACGAGTGGCGGCGGCGCCAGTTCGGCCCGCTGCTGATCGACGTCACGCACGTGGCGCCGTGCTATCCCTACCGTGAGCAGCGCCCGGACGAAACGCCCGAGCAGTACGGCCAGCGCCTGGCGCGCGAGCTGGACGAGACCATCCAGCGCATCGGGCCGGGCAAGGTGATCGCCTTCGTCGCCGAGACTGTGGGCGGCGCCACGGCCGGCGTGCTCGTGCCGGTGCCCGGCTACTTCAAGGCGGTGCGCGAGGTCTGCGACCGCCATGGTGTGCTGCTGATCCTGGACGAGGTGATGAGCGGCATGGGCCGCACCGGCACGCTGCACGCCTGCAAGCAGGAGGGCGTGGTGCCCGACCTGATGACCATCGCCAAGGGACTGGGCGGCGGCTACCAGCCGATCGGCGCGGTGCTGGCGCAGCAGCGCATCATCGAGGCCATGTCGACCGGCAGCGGCTTCTTCCAGCACGGCCACACCTACCTGGGCCATCCGGTGGCCTGCGCGGCCGCGCTGGCGGTGCAGCAGGTCATCGAGCGTGCCGGCTTGCTCGAAAAGGTGCGGCGTGACGGGGTCACTCTGCAGCAGCTGCTGGCCGAGCGTCTGGCCGAGCACCCGCACGTCGGCGAAATCCGCGGGCGTGGCCTGTTCTGGGGCGTCGAGCTGGTGGCCGAGCGCGCCGGCAAGATCCCGTTCGACCCGGCGCGGCGCCTGCACGCCCGGATCAAGAGCGAGGCTTTTGCGCGCGGCTTGCTCGTTTACCCGATGGGCGGGACGGTCGATGGGCGTTATGGTGATCATGTCCTGCTGGCGCCGCCCTTCATCACTTCGGGTGATGAACTGGCGCTGATTGCCGAGCGGCTGGCCCAGGCCATCGATGCGGCGATCGCGCAGGGATGAGCGTGAGGGGGTTGCGCGCGAATGCTGACTTGTGGCTTGTCGCCCGGCAGCCAGTGGTGCACAGCACCCCACGTGTTGTTCGTTCATCCATAGGAGTCCTCGACGCATGAACCTTCGACCCATTTTCAAGACCGTGGCCGCCGCGGCCGCCCTGTCCACCGCGGCGTTGACCACGCCCGTGGTGGCGCAGCAGAAATTCATGACCATCGGCACGGGCGGGGTCACTGGCGTCTACTACGCCGCTGGGGGCGCCATCTGCCGCCTGGTGAACAAGGATCGCGCCAAGCATGGCTACCGCTGCACGGTCGAATCGACCGGCGGCTCGGTGGCCAACATCAACACCCTGCGGTCCGGAGATCTGGACTTCGGCGTCGCGCAGTCCGACTGGAACTACCATGGCTACAAGGGCACCAGCAGCTTCGAGAAGTTTGGCGCGTTCGACGGCCTGCGCTCGGTGTTCGCGCTGCATCCGGAGCCGTTCACCATGCTGGCGCGCGCCGACGCGAACGCCAAGAACATCGCGGACCTCAAGGGCAAGCGGGTCAACGTCGGCAATCCGGGGTCCGGCACCCGCGCCTCGATGGAGGAACTGCTCGCAGCGCTGGGTTGGAAGATGTCCGACTTCTCGCTGGCCTCCGAGCTGAAGGCCGACGAGCACGGTGCCGCGCTGTGCGACAACAAGATCGATGCCTTCTTCTACGGCGTCGGCCACCCGAGCGCGAACATCCAGGACCCGGTGACCACCTGTGGCGCCAAGCTGGTGAACATCACCGGCCCGGCGATCGACAAGCTGGTGGCCGACAATTCCTACTATGCCAAGGCCATCATTCCGGCCGGCCTCTACAAGGGCAATGACCAGGACACCCAGACCTATGGCGTGCTGGCCACCTTCGTGACCACGGCCAAGGCACCCGACGACCAGGTCTACACGCTGGTGAAGGCGGTGTTCGACAACTTCGACGAGTTCAAGAAGCTGCACCCGGCGTTCGCCCACCTGAACCCGGAGAACATGGTCAAGGACGGCCTGTCGGCGCCGCTGCACCCGGGTGCCGAGAAGTACTACAAGGAAAAGGGCTGGATCAAGTGATCCGGCGCGCCTGAGCAAAGCTCCGGCCATGCACGCCCCATGCTGATACACAGCGGCATGGGGCGGTTTTGTTGCATGGCGACCACTGGAAGAACCACATTGCAGGTGCGGAGAGGAGAGGGATGACGCAAGGCAAGGATGACGCCGCGGGCGGGATCGACGTCAACAAGCTGGTCGAGGACAGCGACACCGGCGCCCGCAACCCGGGCCCGATGGTGGCGCGGCTGATGCTGGTGCTGGCGATCGCGTGGTCGCTGTTCCAGCTCTGGATCGCCTCGCCGCTGCCATTCACGCTGCGCATCGGGATCTTCAACGACACGGAAAGCCGGGCCATCCACCTCGCGTTCTCGGTCTTCCTGGGCTTCCTGGCCTATCCGGCCACGCGCTGGTCGCCGACCACCCGGGTGCCGATCACCGACTGGGTGATGGCACTGGCGGGCGCCTTCTGCGCCGCCTACCTGTTTTTGTTCTATCGCGAACTGGCGACGCGTCCCGGCACGCCGACGCCGATGGACGTCTACGTCTTCATCGTCGGCATGGTGCTGCTGCTCGAGGCCACGCGCCGCGCGCTCGGCCTGCCGATGGTCATCGTGGCCCTTGTGTTCCTGGGTTACACCTTCGCCGGTCCCTACATGCCGGACATGATGGCGCACCGCGGCGCCTCGCTGGACCGGGCGGCCTCGCACTTCTGGCTCACCACGGAAGGCGTGTTCGGCGTCGCGCTGGGGGTGTCCAGCGGCTTCATCTTCCTGTTCGTGCTGTTCGGCTCGCTGCTGGACAAGGCCGGCGCCGGCAACTACTTCATCAAGAGCGCGTTCGCCCTGCTCGGCCACATGCGCGGCGGGCCGGCCAAGGCGGCGGTGGTGTCGTCGGCCGCCACCGGCCTCATCTCGGGTTCGTCGATCGCCAACGTCGTCACCACCGGCACCTTCACCATCCCGCTGATGAAGCGCGTCGGCTACCGCGGCGACCAGGCCGGCGCGGTCGAGGTCTCGTCCTCGGTGAACGGCCAGATCATGCCGCCGGTGATGGGGGCCGCGGCCTTCCTGATGGTGGAGTTCGTCGGCATCTCCTACGTCGAGGTGATGAAGCACGCGATCCTGCCGGCGCTGATCTCCTACATCGCGCTGTTCTACATCGTGCACCTGGAGGCGCTGAAGGCCGGCATGCAGGGCCTGCCGCGGCGCAAGCAGTCGACCGTGACGCAACGCCTGGTCTCGTTCGTCACGACCGTGAGCGGCTTCATCATCCTGTCGGCCCTGACCTACTACGTGGTCGGCTTCATCAAGTCGATGGCGGGCGCCGCCGCCGTGCCCATCATCTCGGTGCTGCTGCTAGCCGCCTACCTGTTCCTGCTCTGGGTCAGCTCGCGCCAGCCCGAGCTGGAGATCGACGACCCGGACTCCCCAGTGTTCGAACTGCCCGAGACCGGGCCCACGGTGCGCTCGGGCCTGCACTACCTGCTGTCGGTGGTGGTGCTGGTGTGGTGCCTGATGGTCGAACAGCTCTCGCCTGCGCTGTCGGCGTTCTGGGCCACGGTCTTCATGATGTTCATCATGGTGACGCAAAAGCCGATCCTGAACGCCATGCGCGGCCGCGGCGACATCGGTGCCGCGACCTGGTCGGGCGTGCGCGACCTGATCGACGGACTGGCCACCGGCGCGCGCAACATGATCGGCATCGGCCTGGCCACCGCCGCGGCCGGCATCATCGTCGGCACCGTCTCGCTCACCGGCGTCGGCCTGGTGATGACGGAGATCGTCGAGCTGCTGTCGGGCGGCAACCTGATGCTGATGCTGATCCTGGTGGCCGCCATCAGCCTGGTGCTGGGCATGGGGCTGCCGACCACGGCCAACTACATCGTCGTCTCGACGCTGATGGCGCCGGTGGTGGTCGAGCTCGGCGCGCAAAGCGGCCTGCTGGTGCCGCTGGTGGCGGTGCACATGTTCGTGTTCTATTTCGGCCTCATGGCCGACGTCACGCCGCCCGTGGGCCTGGCCTCGTTCGCGGCCGCGGCCATCGCCAAGCATGATCCGATCCAGGTCGGCATCACGGCCTTCTACTACAGCATGCGCACGGCGATCCTGCCGTTCCTGTTCATCTTCAACACGCAACTGCTGCTGATCGGGCTGGTGGGACCGCTGCATACCGCCATGACCGTCGCCATGGCGATCGTGGCCATGCTGGTGTTCGCGGCGGCCACGCAAGGCTACTTCCTCACCAGGACCCGCTGGTGGGAGGCTGTGGCGCTGCTGCTGGTGTGCTTCACGCTGTTCCGTCCCGGGTTCTGGATGGACAGGCTGCACCCGCCCTTCGAGCAGGTACAGGGGCAGGCCCTGCTGGAGCAGATCGCCGACGCACCCGATGGCGCCGACAAGCGGGTCTGGATCGAGGGCATCAGCCTGGAAGGCAAGGACGTGCGCAAGGGCGTGCTGCTGCCGCTCGGCCCCCGCGGGGGCGACTACCGCAAGCGCCTGGCTGGCATCGGCGTGACGGTGATGCCCGATGGTGACGAACTCAGCGTGATGGCGGTGCGTTTTGGCAGCGTGGCGGAAAAGCTGGGACTGGAGCAGGGTTTCCGGATCACCTCGATCGAGGTACCGGTGGCGCGCCCGGCGAAGGAATGGTTCTACCTGCCGGCCCTGGTCCTGCTGGGCCTGGTGATGTGGCTGCAGATGCGGCGCATGCAGCGCGGCGACGGCCAGTCCGGCACGTCCCTGCAGTCGGCGCTGCAATGACCCTGGAAACAGCGGTGGACCGCTTGCGACCTTCTCCAAACCCGCATGGCCATGGACGTTGGTGGCTTCTCTCCCGTTCACCACACATGGGTGAGCACGCCACACGCCCGCCAGCACCACTCTCGCCGCGCCATGCGTCGTTGATCTTCCTTGCAGGCGCTGCCTGCCGCGTCCTCCCGCCTCGCCGGACACGCCGACAGCGGCACGGGCGGACGCGTCCAACTGCGGTTTCCAGGACGACGTCAGCGCGGGCCGGCTTCCAGCCAGCGTGACCAGGTCGCGTCCGGTGGCGCGGCCAGCACCAGCGGCGCGCCGCTTGCGGGGTGCGCCAGCTCCAGCCGCAGCGCGTGCAGCCACAGGCGCGAGATCCCCAGGCAGCTCGCGACGGCGCGGTTGAGCGCACCCTTGCCGTAGCTGGCATCGCCCAGGATCGGGTGTGCCATGTGCTTGCAGTGGCGCCGCAGCTGGTGGCGCCGGCCGGTTGCGGGCTGCAGTTCGACCAGGGCGCAGCGCGTATCCGGGAAACCGCGGTCGGGCAGGGGCAGGACGTGGCGCGCCAGGGTGTGAAACTGCGTGAGGGCCGGCTGTTCCCGGATGCCGCGTGGGCCGCGCGCGTCGTCGGGCAGGCGTCCCAGCGGGTGGTCGACGGTTCCGGCTGCGGGCGGCCAGCCGCGCACCACGGCCAGGTAGGTCTTGCGCACCTGGCCGGCCTCGAACGCCAGCGCCAGCGCGTGAGCGCTGGCGGCATCCAGTGCGAACAGCAGCACGCCACTGGTGCCGCGGTCCAGCCGGTGCACCGGCCAGACGCGACGGCCGACCTGGTCGCGCAGGCGCTGCAGCGCGAACCGCGTTTCGCCCGCGTCCAGGGCGCTGCGATGCACCAGCAGGCCGGCGGGCTTGTCGACGGCGATCAGATGCGCGTCCTGGTACACAATCGGCAGCATGCTGTTCCTATTGTCTCCCGCCAAGGCGCTGGATTATGAAACGCCGGTGGCGCCCGAGGTGGCGCACAGCGCGCCGCTGTTCCTGCGCGAAGCCGAAGCCCTGATCGAGGTGCTGCGCCCCCAGTCCCCGCAGCAGATCGCCTCGCTGATGAAGTTGAGCGACGCGCTGGCCCAGCTCAACGTGGCGCGCTACCAGGCCTGGAGCCCGCGCGCGACGGCGCGCAACAGCCGCCAGGCGGTGTTGGCCTTCAACGGCGACGTCTACGAGGGTCTGCAGGCCCGCACGCTGAGCAGCACCGAGCTCGACTGGCTGCAGGAGCATGTCTGCATCCTCAGCGGCCTGTACGGCGTGCTGCGCCCGCTCGATCGCATGCAGCCCTACCGACTCGAGATGGGCACGCGCCTGGCCACGCAGCGCGGCGGCAACCTCTACCAGTTCTGGGGCTCGCGCATCGCCGACTACCTGAACCAGCGCCTGGCCGGCGACCCGGCTCCGGTGGTGGTCAACCTGGCGTCGCAGGAGTACTTCAAGGCGGTCGATCGCAAGGTATTGCGCGCGCGCGTGGTCGACTGCGTGTTCGAGGATTACAAGGGCGGCCAGTACAAGGTCATCAGCTTCCTGGCGAAGCGCGCGCGGGGCCTGATGACGCGCTACGCGGCCACGCAGCGGGCCGCCACGCCGCAGGCGCTGGAAGGCTTCGATCTCGAGGGCTACGCGCTCGCGACGGCCGCGTCCGAGCCCGATCGCCTGGTGTTCCGGCGCCGACGCTGACCCGGCAGCCATGCCACAGCAGGTGACGGCCGAACTGCGCCGCTGGATCGTCGAACAGGCTCGGGCCGGTCGCGGCGCCGAGGCCATCGTGCAGTCGATGCAGGCGTCCGGCTGGGACGAGGCGGTGGCCATGGCCGCGCTGGAGGACGTGCTGCGCGGCCACCTGGACGAGCAGGCGCGCGCGCAAGGGCTGCCGCCGGCGCGCGCCGTGCCCGCCCCCGACCTGGCCGAATCGCCGCTCTATCTGGACGGGGGCGATCGGCGTGTGGCGGTGCTTGGCGCCATGGCAGCGCCGCGCATCGTGCTGCTGGGGAGCCTGCTGTCCGACGCCGAATGCGAAGCCCTGATCGCGGCCGCGCGCCCGCGCCTGGCGCGCTCGCTCACCGTCGCGACGCGGACCGGCGGGCAGGAGGTGAATGCCGACCGCACCAGCCGCGGCATGTTCTTCCGGCGCGGCGAGAGCGAGCTGGTGGCGCGCCTGGAAGCACGCATCGCGCGGCTGGTGCACTGGCCGGTGGAGCGTGGCGAGGGCTTGCAGGTGTTGCACTACGAGCCGGGCGCCGAATACAAGCCGCATTACGACTACTTCGATCCGGATGCCTCCGGCACGCCCAGCATCCTGCGCCGTGGCGGCCAGCGCGTGGCCACTCTCGTGATGTACCTGAGCGAGCCCGAGCAGGGCGGTGGCACCCTCTTTCCGGACGTGTTTCTCGAGGTCGCACCCAAGCGTGGCAACGCGGTGTTCTTCAGCTACGAGCGCCCGCATCCCAGCACGCGCACCCTGCACGGCGGCGCCCCCGTGCTGGCGGGCGAGAAGTGGATCGCCACCAAGTGGCTGCGCGAGCGCGAATTCAATTGAGGACGACGATGCAAGTCAAGGCCAACGGGATCGACATCGAGGTCGAGGACAGCGGCGGCAACGGTCCGGCGGTGCTGCTCGTCATGGGACTGGGCATGCAGCTCACCGCCTGGCCACCCGAACTGGTGCAAGCCCTGGTGCAGGCGGGCTACCGCGTGATTCGCCACGACAACCGCGACGCTGGCCTGTCGCGCCAGTTCGACGAGCTGCGGCCGAGCAGCGTGCTGTGGAGCGCGCTGCGCTGGCGCGTCGGGCTGACGGTGCGCGCGCCGTACACGCTGGCCGACATGGCGCACGACGCGCGCGGCGTGCTCGATGCCCTGGGCGTCGCGCAGGCGCACGTCGTGGGCGCCAGCATGGGCGGCATGATCGCGCAGCGGCTGGCGCTGGCCGCGCCCGATCGCGTGCTCAGCCTGACCAGCATCATGAGCTCCAGCGGTGCACGCAACCTGCCACAGGCGCGCTCCGACGTGGCGCGTGCGCTGATGTCGCGGCCGAGCGGACGCAACCGCGAGGCGCTGCTCGACTACTATGTGCGTTTCTTCGGCCTGATCGGCAGCCCCGGTTTTCCGACCCCGCCGGCCGAAATCCGCCAGCGCATGGCGGTGGCGCTCGCGCGCGCCAGCAATCCGGCCGGCGTGCAGCGGCAGATGCTGGCGATCGCCGCCGACATCACGCGGCCGGTGCAACTGGCGCGTGTCAAGGCGCCGACCCTGGTGATCCACGGGCGCGACGACCCGCTGGTGCCACTGGCTGGCGGGCAGGACACGGCACGGCGCATTCCTGGCGCGCGCCTGGAGATCATCGACGGCATGGGCCACGACTTGCCGCCCGGCGTGGTGCAGCGCATCCTGCCGTTGTTGCTGGCGCACTTCGCGCGCTACGATCCCCCCGGAGCGTGCGCATGACCGCCGATCCGTCGCGCGACCCGGGGCTGGTCGGCAGTGCGCTCGGCAAGGCCACGGCCTATGCCGATCAGTACGATCCGGCGCTGCTCTATCCGATCGCCCGCGCGCCGCAGCGCGAACGCCTGGGCCTGGGCACCCAGGTGCCGTTCTTTGGCGGCGACTGGTGGACGGCCTACGAGCTGTCGTGGCTCAACCCGCGCGGCAAGCCGCAGGTGGCGATCGCCCACGTGCTGGTGCCCTGCGAGAGCACGCACATCGTCGAGAGCAAGTCCTTCAAACTCTATCTGAACAGCTTCCACGGCACGGTTTTTGCCGACGCGGCCGAGGTGCAGCGGCGGCTGCGGGAGGACGTCAGCACCGCCATCTGGTCCGGCGGGCCGATGCGTGCCAGCGTCGGCGTGCGCCTGCTGCTGCCCGAGGACTTCGATCGCGAGCCGCTGCACGAACTGGACGGCCTGAGCCTGGACCGGCTGGACCTGGAATGCACGCAGTACGACGCGCCGGCGCCCGAATTGCTGAGCGCGGCCTTCGACGAGCAGCCGGTCGAGGAGACGCTCACCAGCCGCCTGCTCAAGAGCAACTGTCCGGTCACCGGCCAGCCCGACTGGGGCAGCGTCCAGATCCGCTACGCCGGTCCGCAGATCGACCAGGCCGGCCTGCTGCGCTACCTGGTCAGCTTCCGCCGCCACAGCGACTTCCACGAGCACTGCGTCGAGCGCATCTTCTGCGACATCCAGGCGCGCTGCCGCCCGACCCAGCTCACCGTCTACGCGCGCTACACGCGCCGCGGCGGGCTCGACATCAACCCCTATCGCACCAGCCATCCGGGGCCGGTACCGGGCAATATTCGCACCGCGCGCCAGTAAGGGCGCGCCGCAGGCCGCGCCGGGCGGCCGGCGGCGGCGATTGCCCGGACAATCACCATCCCGCCTTGACAGAGAGTAGATCGGCATGACACGCAAGTATTTCGGCACCGACGGCATTCGCGGCACCGTGGGGCAGGAGCCCATCACCCCCGACTTCATGCTGCGCCTGGGCCACGCCGTCGGCCGCGTGCTGCGCCAGCGCGAGAAAGCGCCGCTGGTGCTGATCGGCAAGGACACGCGCATCTCGGGCTACATGCTGGAGAGCGCGCTCGAGTCGGGCCTGATCTCGGCCGGCGCCGGCGTGATGCTGCTCGGCCCCGTGCCCACGCCCGCGGTGGCCTACCTCACGCGGGCCCAGCGCGCCAGCCTGGGCGTGGTCATCAGCGCCAGCCACAACCCCTATCCGGACAATGGCATCAAGTTCTTCGATGCCCAGGGCGCCAAGCTGCCCGACGCCTGGGAACGCGCGGTCGAGGAGGCGCTGGCCGAGGCACCGCACTGGTGCGACTCTGCCGGGCTCGGGCGCGCGCGCCGGCTGGACGACGCGGCCGGCCGCTACATCGAGTTCTGCAAGAGCACCTTCGACCACGCGCTCAGCCTGCATGGCCTGCGCATCGTGGTCGACGCCGCGCACGGCGCGGCCTACCAGATCGCGCCCAAGGTATTCCACGAGCTGGGTGCCGACGTGGTCGCCATCGGCTGCAGCCCGGACGGCCTGAACATCAACGACGGCGTTGGCGCCACCCACCCGGAGGCCCTGGTCAAGGCGGTCGGCGTCTACGGCGCCGACTACGGCATCGCGCTCGATGGCGACGCCGACCGGCTGCAGATGGTCGATGGCCAGGGGCGTTTCTACAACGGCGACGAACTGCTCTACGTGCTGGCGCTGGCGCGCCTGCAGCAGGTGGTCGGCCCGCGTCCGCCCGCGCTGGCGGGCGTGGTCGGCACCCTGATGACCAACCTCGCCGTCGAGCAGGCGCTGCGCCAGCAGGGGTTCGACTTCGTGCGCGCGAAGGTCGGCGATCGCTACGTGCTGGAGGAGTTGCTGCAGCGCGGCTGGATCCTGGGCGGCGAGGGCTCGGGTCACCTGCTGGTGCTCGACAAGCACACCACCGGTGACGGCCTGGTGTCGGCGCTGCAGGTGCTGCAGGCCTGCGTGCAGCAGCAGCGCACCATGGCCGAACTGCTGTCCGGCGTCGACCTCTACCCGCAGGAGCTCGTCAACGTGCGCCTGCAGCCGGGGCAGGACTGGCAGGCCAGCCAGCGCCTGCAGGACGAGACCCGCGCCGTGGAAGCCGAACTGGGCGACCAGGGCCGCATCCTGGTCCGTGCCAGCGGCACCGAGCCGGTGCTGCGCATCATGGTGGAGGCGCGCGCTGCAGCGCAGGCCCGGCAGGCGGCCGGACGCCTGGCGGCGGCGCTGCAGTCATGATGCATGACCCTGAATCCGGCAGTTGACCGCTTGCCTTCTTCACGAGATCCGCATGAACCTTGACTTCCGCTGCTTCGATCACCTCCACCTGTTGGTGCCGTTTTCAGGCTGAATGCGCAACGCCATTCCTTGCCCTTGACGCCAACCGCAGCGCGCATGAAACAATACCGCTCCGCTGGCCGTGGAGCAGGCCATTCCGGGCACCGGTGGCCGGAGTCTCCCTGGCCAGAGGGTGCGTTCCTCTCAGGGGGCCGAGGCCCTCGCGGCTCCGGTCGGGCCTGCGCCGGCGCCTCAGGGGGCCTCAAGCCGCGGGCTCGGGCGCCTTGAACAGGGCAGCGACGGTGCGCTTGTGCTTGATGTTGGCGGAGCGGCCGACGCGGGGGCGTTGCGGCTGGTCCCACTCGGGCCGGTCGTCGTCGGCGGTCGTGCTTTCTTCGTAGGGCTGGTCGAAGAACGGGTCGGCTGCCGGCACCGGTGCACTCGCCGGCGCCCCGGCGCGTCGCTGGCCGCGCACGCGCCGCGCCTCGTCGCGGCTGTCACCGGTCTCCTCGCCCTGCCAGCGGCGACGCCCGTCGTTGCCGCGGCCGGGCGCGCGCTCGCCGTCGAGGTCCAGGTGCTCCAGCTCGACCTTGGTCTTGAGCAGCTTCTCCAGTTCGCCCATCAGGCGCTGGTCGTGCCGCGTCACCAGGGTCACGGCCAGGCCCGAGGCGCCGGCGCGGCCGGTGCGGCCGATGCGGTGCACGTAGTCCTCGGGGTTGAACGGCACGTCGTAGTTGAAGACGGCCGGCACGTCCTTGATGTCCAGGCCGCGCGCGGCGACGTCGGTGGCCACCAGCAGCTCGACCTCGCCGGCCTTGAAGGCCTCGAGCGACTTCAGGCGCTCGTCCTGGCTCTTGTCGCCGTGCAGCGCCGTGGTCTTCAGGCCGTCGCGCTCGAGCGCGCGCGCCAGCCGCGCGGTGCCGAGCTTGCTGTTGCAGAACACGAAGGCCTGGCTCAGCTGCCGGTCCTTGAACACGCGGCGGATGGCGCGGCGCTTGTCTTCCTCGTCGACCAGGTAGAAATGCTGGTCGACGGTCGCGGCCGTGGCGTTGGGGCGCGCCACCTCGATGGTGATCGGGTTGCTCAGGTAGCTTTCGGCGAGGCGCCGGATCTCGGGCGAGAAGGTGGCAGAAAACAGCAGGGTGGTGCGGCTTTTCGGCAGGTGGCTCAGGATGCGCTGCAGGTCGGGCAGGAAGCCGATGTCGAGCATGCGGTCGGCCTCGTCGAGCACCACGTACTCGACCTGGTTCAGCACCGCGGTCTTGGCCTCGATGTGGTCCAGCAGGCGGCCGGGCGTGGCCACCAGCACCTCGACGCCCTTGCGCAGCTCCTCGATCTGCGGCTTCATGTCCATGCCGCCGAACACCACGGCGCTGCGCAGCTGCGTGTACTTGGCGTAGAGCTTGACCTGCTCGGCCACCTGCAGCGCCAGTTCCCGCGTCGGCAGCAATACCAGGGCACGCACCGGGTGGCGCGCCGGCGAGACCGAGGCGGTCTCGTGCTTGAGCAGGCGCTGCAGCAGCGGCAGCGAGAA
>NZ_DAOKZG010000039.1:0-30800 GCF_035325765.1 Ottowia sp. | reverse complement strand
CATTGGAGGTAGGCAATTCATTTATGTTCCCTCAAGAATCAAACACTACACTAGCGTCTTGGTCTGCCGGATTCCGCAGGGGGAAGCTGGTTGTTCCCGGCTGCGGAGAAGGCAACGGATTGCCTTCATCAGGGTGGCTGGAAGCGGGCCCATTCGTTGTATCCGCTACGCCGACGGGTGCTTGCCAACCGGGTGCCCAAGTGGCTCGGGCAGTCTCACTGTAGGCCGTTCCGAGGGCATCGGCCAGTGATGAAAATCAATCCTGCACTGCCTGCGGATTGCACGCGTCAATCAGCCGAGCACGCCCACCGTTGGGGCGCCACGGCACTGACCTCGATGCTCCCAAGCCGCAAGCAAGGGAGGTCACACCGGAATTTCATATATCGAAATTAGAATGAAAACTCCAGAAATCAGAGTTGACGCAGCATTTGAGGGCTTTCTAGAATGGCTTGTTTCCTGGGAGTGACGGAAACCGCTGCCGTCGATGCACGGCAAGCCGCGTTGCAACTCGCGTGTGAATCAGGCCCGAAGAGGGGCCACGCAACGCAGGCCATGGACTGACCCATCGCGCCATTCGCCGCCAGGACGAATCCGCATGACAACGCGCCCCGGCCAGGTCGGGTGCCTCGGAGCATGCAGACATCCTGGCCCCGTCTGGCCAGATCAAGGAGTGCTATGACAGCGTCAACCCGAGTGGCCGCGCTGGCGCGCGGTCTGAAGACCTTCGCCAGCGACGTGACCGAAGGTTTCGTCGAGATCACGCACAACAGCGTGGCATTGCTGGGCGTGCTGGTGCTGCTGCTGGCCGGCCTGCTGGGGACCCAGCCCGACCTGCGCCAGCAGGGCGAGGAACGCCTGACCGAATGGCTGACGGCGCGCAAGGTGGCGGCCATCGGCCTGACGCCCGAAATGACGGCGATCGAGCGCGCGACCGCGACCAACCCGCAGGGGCTGCCCCATGAGCAGGCCCGGGTTGCCTTCTGGATCGCCAAGAAGTACCGCGTCGCGCCCGAGCCGGTGGCCGCCCTGGTGGCCGAGGCGTACGACGCCGGCGCCGCCAACCAGATCGATCCGACCCTGATCCTGGCCGTGATGGCGATCGAGTCGGGCTTCAACCCGTTCGCGCAAAGCACCGTCGGCGCTCAGGGCCTGATGCAGGTCATGACGAACGTGCATTCCGACAAGTACCGGCACTTCGGCGGCGAATATGCCGCCTTCGATCCGCTCAGCAACCTGCGCGTGGGCGTGAAGATCCTGCGCGAATACATCACGCGCGCCGGCACCGTGGAAGCCGGCCTGAAGTGGTACGTCGGGGCCGCCAACCTCGCCAGCGACGGTGGCTACGCCGCCAAGGTGCTGGCCGAGCACGCGCGGCTCTACCAGGTCGCCAAGGGCAAGACGCGGGCAGCGGCTGCCGCCAGCCCGGGCGCGGCGAGCAAGAAGGCCTCGCCTGCGCCGGACGCGAGCCCGGCCGACTCGGCCGTGTCAGGCCGGTCGCCCATCAACGTGGCGGCACTCGACAAGTAGGACGCAGGCGCGCGCGCCGCGCCACCGAACCGCGGCGCCGCAGGCCGCGGCGCAAGCCCTTCCAGCGAACCTCATCCGTAGGCATGTGCCGCCCATCGGCGGCGTCTTCTCCGCACGCGGAAGGCGCGCGGCGCTGCGGGGGCAGCGCTTCTCCTCGGCTAAACTCGCTCCCGTGTGCGACTGGCGATAGGCAGCGGCGCTGGCTGCTGCCGACGTGGAACGCGGTGGCTAGGGGCCGCCCAGCACCACGGGGAAGCGCACCGCGCCGACCGCAGTTGCGGGGCGTGCATCCTGCCGTTCGCCTGGGCGACCCTGGCCTGCCAAGGGTCATCCCCTCTCCGAGAACTGCCATGTTCAACCGCTCCACCCACACCATCGCCGACACCGATCCGGACGTCTGGGCCGCCATCCAGGCGGAGCACCAGCGCCAGGAAGACCACATCGAGCTGATCGCCAGCGAGAACTACGCCTCGCCCGCCGTGCTGGCCGCCGCCGGCACGCAACTCACCAACAAGTACGCCGAGGGCTATCCGGGCCGGCGCTACTACGGCGGCTGCGAGCACGTCGACGTGGTCGAGCAGCTCGCGATCGACCGCGTCAAGCAGCTCTTTGGCGCCGAGGCCGCCAACGTGCAGCCGCACTGCGGCGCCAGCGCCAACATCGCCGTGCTGATGGCCTTCTGCCAACCCGGCGACACCATCATGGGCATGAGCCTGGCCGAGGGCGGCCACCTGACGCACGGCATGCGCCTGAACATGTCGGGCAAGTGGTTCAACGTGGTGAGCTACGGCCTGGACGCGAAGGAAGCCATCGACTACGACGCGATGGAAAAGCAGGCACGCGAGACACGGCCGAAGCTCATCATCGCCGGCGCCAGCGCCTACAGCCTGGAAATCGACTGGGCACGCTTCGCCCGCGTCGCGAAGGAAATCGGCGCGATCTTCATGGTCGACATGGCACACTATGCCGGCCTGGTCGCCGGCGGCGTCTATCCCAATCCGGTGCCGCACGCCGACGTGGTCACCAGCACCACGCACAAGAGCCTGCGCGGCCCGCGCGCCGGCTTCATCCTGATGAAGGCCGAACACGAGAAGGCGATCAACTCCGCCGTCTTCCCCGGCCTGCAGGGCGGCCCGCTGATGCACATCATCGCGGCCAAGGCCGTGGCCTTCCGGGAAGCCCTGTCGCCCGAGTTCAGGCAGTACGCCGCGCAGGTGAAGAAGAACGCCCAGGTCGTGGCCGAGACCCTGACCGAGCGCGGCCTGCGCATCGTCAGCGGCGGCACGCAAAGCCACGTCATGCTGGTCGACCTGCGCGCCAAGGGCATCACCGGCAAGGACGCCGAGGCGGTGCTGGGCCAGGCCCACATGACGATCAACAAGAACGCGATTCCGAACGACCCGGAAAAGCCCATGGTCACCAGCGGCGTGCGCATCGGCACCCCGGCCATGACCACGCGCGGCTTCGGGGAGGATGAGGCGCGCCGCACGGCCAACCTGGTCGCCGACGTGCTCGACAACCCACGCGACGAAGCCAATATCGCTGCCGTGCGGGCCCAGGTGGCCGAACTGACCCGGGCCTTCCCCGTCTACGGATAAGGCACGCGCGTCTCGCCACGCGCTTTCACCCGCACCCGCCAGATCGACGCGCCTGGCATGCCCATCACGGCTG
The DNA here is from genome assembly GCF_035325765.1 of Ottowia sp. Lineage (GTDB taxonomy): Bacteria > Pseudomonadota > Gammaproteobacteria > Burkholderiales > Burkholderiaceae_C > Ottowia. The sequence goes on along the minus strand of NZ_DAOKZG010000039.1, from coordinate 27,602 downwards.
GGACGGGCGCATCCAGCCGCGGCTTCCAGGACGAGACGGCTCCGCCCGGAGCCGCGGGATGCTTCCCCCGTCCAGCGGCAACAGAAATTCGCGGCCCGGACCCGGCCTGCGCGGATCGGTGCGGACCGAACCGCCGGTGCCCGCGGCGGCGAGCGCACGCGGCACCGCGGCGTTTCATTCGGGGACTGCCGGATTGAGCCACGGCGCTGTGCTCGGGTCGCGGCGCGCCGCCGGCAGCAGGCCCGGCCGTCAGCGGGGCAGGTGCATCCGGGCCCACTGCGCGATCTGCGCCGCTGACGTCAGCGCACCCGGCTGCCGCGCCACCTCGCGCCCACCCACGAACAGCGCCAGCGTCGGGATGCTGCGGATCTGGTAGCGCCCGGCAAGCGCGGGAACGGCCTCGGTGTCGACCTTCGCCACGCGCAGGCGGGGCTCCAGTTCGGCGGCGGCCTGTTCGTAGGCCGGCGCCATCATGCGGCAGGGACCGCACCAAGGGGCCCAGAAGTCGACCAGCACGGGGATCTGGCTGCGCTGCACATGCTTGTCGAATGCCGCTTCATCGCCGAGGGCCAGCGGGTGTCCGGTGAACAGCGGCTGCTTGCACTGGCCGCAGGTCGGGGCGCTGCCGAGCTGGTCGGCGCGCACGCGATTGGTCGTGTGGCAATGCGGGCACACCACGTGGAGGGATTCGGTCATGGTGGATTCCAGTTCAGGCTTGGGCGGCGTCGGGGCGCGCCGGGCCTGCCGACGCGTCCCGCCGCGCGTGCTCGATCGCCTCGTGTGCCGCGACCTCGGCCGCGGCCGCCTGCGCCAGCGGTGCGCGGCACAGGCCGGCATGGGCATAGTGCAGGTTTTCGTACAGCGTGGCCGCCACGGCACTCTGCGCCAGCAGCGGCTCCCAGTCCACGTCGGGCTCGAGCAGCAACTCGGTCAGGCGCGCGGCCACGGTGCGGTACTGGTGCGCGTCCACCGGTTCGCGGCTGGCATCCAGCCGCTCCAGCAGCCGGGCCACCACGACCGCGGTTTGGGTTGGAGCATGCGGGGTCTTCATGCCTTCGGAGTTGAGGTCGCAAGGACGAATTGCAAGTCGACACGGCCATCGCCGGACGCAGCCCGCCGGCATCGCGGCCGGCTTTGCTATAACGGCAGCATCCAAGGCCCATGCAGGAGACCCGGCGATGACCAGCTTCACCCTTTCCAGTCCCGACATTCCCAGTGGCGGCACGGTGCCCCAGCACTTCGAATTCAACGACTTCGGCTGCAACGGCCTGAACCAGTCGCCGGTGCTGCGCTGGAGCGGCGCGCCCGAGGGCACGAAGAGCTTCGCCGTCAACGTCTACGACCCGGACGCGCCGACCGGCTCGGGATTCTGGCACTGGTACGTGATCGACCTGCCGGCCAGCGTGCACGAGCTGGCCGCCAACGCCGGCGCCAAGGGCAACGCCAACCTGCCCGCCGGCGCGCGCCAGATCCGCAACGACTACGGCATCCACGCCTGGGGCGGCATGTGCCCGCCCCCGGGCGACAAGCCGCATCGCTACATCTTCACGGTGCACGCGCTCTCGGTCGAGCGCATCGACGTGCCCGACGACGCGCCCGCCGCCCTGGCGGGCTTCATGGTCAACGCGAACACCCTGGCCCGGGCCTCGTTCACGGCCACCTACGGACGCTGAACTGGGGACTCCCCCCAAGCCCGTGCCGCTGGCGCCCCGCCGGCGTCACCGGTCAGCCTGAAAACGGCAGTTGGACGCGTTCGCCCAACAGGTGTTGGTGATCGAAGCAGCGGAAGTCAAGGTTCACGCGGCTCTCGTGAAGAAGGCAAGCGGTCGACTGCGGTTTTCAGGGTCAGTCGAGCGCCCGCGCCAGCCGCGCGATCCCCTCGCGGATCCGGTCTTCGTCGGCCGTGGCAAACGACAGGCGCAGCGTGCTCGGATCCGGGTTTGCACAGTAGAACGGCACGCCGGGCACGAAGGCCACGCCCTGCTCGATCGCCTTGCGCGCGAAGGCGTTGCCGTCGGCCAGCTTGCCGCCCGCGCCGGTCAGGCGCGCCCACACGAACAGGCCGCCGCGCGGCGGCACGAAGTCGATTGCCGGCCCGAGCTCGCGTCGCAGCGCCTCGCCCATGACGCCGGCGCGCCGGCCGTAGACCTCGCGCACGCGCGCCAGCGTGGCCGGCATGTGGCCGCCCGCCAGGTATTGCGCGGCGGTGGCCTGCGCGAAGGTGCTGGTGTGGGCGTCGGAAAACTGCTTGCACATGGTGGCCTTGGCCAGCAGTTCGGGCGGCGCCACCAGCCAGCCCACGCGCAGGCCCGGCGACAGCACCTTGGACAGGCTGCCGCAGTGCACCAGCCAGTCGCGACTGCCCGGCACCTCGGCGCTCAGCGCCAGCAGGCTGGGCGGCGGCGGCGCGTCGAAATACAGGTCGCCATACGGGTCGTCCTCGATCACCAAGGTCTGGTACTGCACCGCCAGCTCCAGCACGCGACGGCGCCGCTCCAGGCTCAGCATGGCACCGCTCGGGTTGCCGAAGGTCGGGATCAGGTAGACGAAGCGCGGCCGGTGCTCGCGGATCAGGCGCTCCAGTTCGTCCACGCGCACGCCGTCGCCGTCGATCGGCGCGCTCACCAGGTCGGCGCCATAGAGCCGGAAGCACTGGATCGTCGCCAGGAAGGTCGGCCCCTCGACGATCGCCTTGCTGCCCGGGTCGACCAGGCACTTGCCCAGCAGGTCGAGCGCCTGCTGGCTGCCGGTGGTGACGATCAGCTGCTCGGGCGCCAGGTCGCGCACGCCCTTGGCCCGCATGAAGGCGGCGAGCTGCTCGCGCAGTGGCTGGTAGCCCTCGGTCGCGCCGTACTGCAGCGCGCCGCCCGGCTCCTGCTCGAGCGCGGCATTCACGGCCTGCCGGATGCCCGCCACGTCGAACATCGCGCTGTCCGGAAAGCCGCCGGCAAAGCTGATGATGCCGGGCTTGCCGAGCAGCTTGAACAGTTCGCGGATGGCGGAGGTCTCGACCTGGTCGAGGCGCTGGGCAAGGGGCAGGGTCATGGCATCGCTCGTGTCGGAAAGCGCCTATTGTCGCCAAACGACCGACGGCGGCACGGTCGCCCCGGCATCGCAATAATGCACACATGACTCCCGCGCAGATCGACCATTTCTTCGCCACCCTGCAGGCCGCCAATCCGCTGCCCGCGAGCGAGCTCGAATACACCAGCGTGTTCGAGCTGCTCACCGCGGTGCTGCTGTCGGCCCAGGCCACCGACGTCGGCGTCAACAAGGCCACGCGCCGGCTGTTCCCGGTCGCCAACACGCCCCGGCGCATCCTGGACCTGGGACTCGACGGCCTGGAAGGTTACATCAAGACCATCGGCCTGTACCGCGCCAAGGCGCGCCACCTGATGGCGACCTGCCGCATCCTGCTGGAGCGCCACGGCGGGGAAGTGCCGCGCACGCGCGAGGCACTCGAGGCGCTGCCGGGCGTGGGCCGCAAGACCGCCAACGTGGTGCTGAACGTGGCCTTCGGCCAACCCACGATGCCGGTGGACACGCACATCTTCCGCGTCGCCAACCGAACCGGCCTGGCGCCGGGCAAGACACCGCTGGCGGTGGAGCAGAAGCTGCTGCAGCGCGTGCCCGAGCGCTACCGCAAGAACGCCCACCACTGGCTGATCCTGCACGGGCGCTACGTCTGCGTCGCGCGCACGCCGCGCTGCTGGGAATGCGCGGTGGCGATGGATTGCGACTTCCGGCCCAAGACACCGAGGCCGCGCTGATGGCGAGGCCTCGGCCGACGCCTCACTTGAACAGGTCGGGCAGGAACGTGGAAATCACCGGCACGTAGGTGATCACGATCAGGAACAGCAGCAGGATCCCGGTCCACGGCAGCGCCGCGCGCACCACCTGGGCAACGTTCATGTGCGCCACCCCGGAGGCGACGAACAGGTTGAGGCCCACCGGCGGCGTCACCATCCCGATCTCCAGGTTCACGACCATGATCACGCCCAGGTGCACGGGGTCGATCCCCATGCGCTCGGCGATCGGGAACAGGATCGGCGCCAGGATCAGGATGATGCCCGTGGGCTCCATGAACATGCCGGCCACCAGCAGCAGGATGTTCACGACGATCAGGAACTGCCAGGGCGCCATGCCGACGCCAATGATGGCTTCGGCGATGTGCTGGGGAATCCGCTCGGTCGTCAGCACGTGGGCAAACAGCAGCGCATTGGCCACGATGAACATCAGCATGATGGTCACCTTGGCCGATTCGACCAGTACGTGCGGGACGTCCTTCATGTGCAGGTCGCGATAGATGAACACCGCCACGAAGAAGGCATAGACCGCCGCCACCGCCGCAGCCTCGGTCGGCGTGAAGACGCCGCCGTAGATCCCGCCCAGGATGATGACGATCAGGAGCAGCCCCCACAGCGACTGCCGCCCTGCCGTCAAGACCTCGCCAAGACTCGCCTTCGGCTCGCGCGGAAGCTTGAGCACCCGCGCGCGCCAGTAGATCGCCACCATCAACATCAGGCCCAGCAGGATGCCGGGAATGATGCCCGCCATGAACAGCGCTCCCACCGAGGTTTCCGTCACCGCTCCGTAGACCACCAGCACGATCGAGGGCGGAATCAGGATGCCCAGCGTGCCGGCGTTGCAGATCACGCCCGCAGCGAATTCCTTGGTGTAGCCCGCCTTGACCATGCCGGCGATGACGATGGAACCCACGGCGACGACGGTGGCCGGGGATGAACCCGACACCGCCGCGAACAGCATGCAGGCAATCACCGATGCCATGGCCAGGCCGCCGTGCATGTGCCCGACGCAGGCATTGGCGAAGCGGATCATGCGCCGCGCCACGCCCCCGGTGGTGAGGAACATGCCGCCGACGATGAAGAACGGGATCGCGAGCAGCGTGTAATGCTCGGAGGTCTCGTAGATCTTGAGCGTGAGCGAGGCCAGCGAATCGTTGGCGAAGCCCAGGATCACGGTGAGCGAGGACAGGCCCAGGGCCACGCCCACCGGCATGCCCAGGAACATGAAGACGAACAGCAGGATGAACAGGATGGCGGTGTTCATGCCTCGGCCTCCTCCTCGAACTCGTCGCGCATCTTCAGCGCATCCTCGGCCTCGTCACCCAGCAGGTGCCCCTCTCGGCCGGTCACCAGTTTCCAGAACACACCGAGAAACCGGAAGGCGAGCAGCGCAAAGCCGAGCGGCAGGACGATGCGCGGCACCCACTGCGGAATCGGCATGTCCTGCATCAGGATGCCGACGCTGTAGATCTTGCTCAGGTACTGCCAGCCGCCGAATGTCAGGATCAGCGCGTACACCACGCACAGCGCCGAGGCGATGATCCCCATCACGCGTCCCAGCTTGGGGCCCACGGCCCGCACCAGGATGTCGATGCCGATGTGCGCCCCCACGCGCACGCCGTAGGACATGCCGATGAAGATCAGCCAGGCGCTGAACACGCCCGTGAGTTCCATCGCCCAGGTGAAGCTGTAGTTGAAGACATAGCGCGCCACCACCTGGCCAAAGGTGATGAGCGTCATGCCGGCCAGCATCACGCTCAGGAAATGCTCCTCCAGTTTTTCCAGCCAACGCACGTGGAGTTCCCCTCAAGAAGAGATGGCGGCCCGAGGATCGGAGCCGCCATCGACTTGGTCAGTGCCGAGGCACGCGAAACCTGCGATTCACTTGTTGTTTGATTTCACGGCCGCATCGATCAGATCGCGACCGATGTCACCTTCGAACTTCTTCCACACCGGCTCGACTGCCTTGCGCCAGGCCTCGATGTCGTCCTTGGTGAGCTGCTGGATCCTGGCCTTGCCGGCCTTGGCGATCAGGTCCTTGTCGCGCGCGTTGAACTCGGCCGCCTTGGCGTTGCCGAACTCGGTCGCCTCGGCCATGGCCTCGCTCAGGCCCTTCTTGATGTCGGGCTGCAGGCCGTCCCACCACTTGGCGTTGGTCACGACCATGTAGTCGATCACGCCGTGGTTGGTCTCGGCGATGGTCTTCTGGACCTCGTGGAACTTCTGCGAATACATGTTGGACCAGGTGTTCTCCTGGCCGTCGACCACGCCGGTCTGCAGCGCCTGGTAGACCTCGGCGAAGGCCATCTTCTGCGGGTTCGCGTTGAGCGCCCGGAACTGTGCCTCCAGCACGTCGGAGGCCTGGATGCGGAACTTCAGGCCCTTGACGTCCTCGGGGCGTTCGAGCTTGTCCTTGTTGGTGGACAGCTGCTTCATGCCGTTGTGCCAGAACGCCAGGCCCTGCAGGCCGCGCGACTGGATCGAGTCGAGCAGCGACTGCCCGGCGGCGCTGTGCTGGAAGCGATCGACCGCGTCCATGTCGTCGAACAGGAACGGCAGGTCAAAGAGCTGGATCTTCTTGGTGTAGCGGTCGAACTTGGACAGCGAGGGGGCGATGAACTGCACGTCGCCCAGCAACAGCGCCTCCAACTCCTTCGCGTCGCCAAACAGCTGCGAGTTGGGGAACACCTGGACCTCGACCTTGCCCGGCAGCTTGGCCTCGGCCAGCTCCTTGAACTTCAGCGCCGCCTGGCCCTTGGGCGTCTTGTCCGCCACCACGTGGCTGAACTTGATCACCATCGGTGACTGGGCCAGGCTCGCCAGCGGCATGGCCGCCAGGCCGGTCAACGCAAACGCGGCCAATAGCGCGCGGCGATCTGATTTCCAGGACTTGCTCATCAATTCACTCCTTGCAGCAGAAACTGAACCATCGTTGTCGGCGCCAGCCTGGGCGCCGATGCACGCAGGATTGTGCAGGGATTTTGCCCGTCCCTGTCCCAAGGAAAACCCTGCGCAAACCATCATGACGTTTGATGTCGACCAGATCAAGGCCCTATTCGCCCTGCCTGGACCCCAGCAGCCCGCTCATGCGGGGCCAGTCGGCCACCTCCCACAGGCGCGCGACGGCGGCCTGGGCCGCCGTCGCGGACACCGCCCCGCCATAGGCCGCGAGCCGCAGTGCCTTGGCCGTGATCTCGTCGCGGCTCAGGGTGTTGCCGGGGTCGCCCTTGGGCTCGTCGACCCGGCCCTGCAGGCTGCGGCCATCGGCCACCTGCACCGTGACCTTGCCGATCCAGCGCGCCGGATAGGCGGCGTCGACCTCCGGGTCCAGCACCATGCGCACGCGTTCGCGCAGCGCCACGGTCTCGGGCGCGAGGTATTCGCTCTCGAACTCGACCAGCCCGGCCTGGCCGAAGCGCGCCACCAGCGCCAGCACCGTGCCCATGGAGAACTTGCTCTGGTGCACCGTCGTCGGCGCGACCACCGGCCCCAGCACGTCCAGCGCGCCCTGGTGCACGTGGCAGGTGACCTGCACCAGGTCCGCCGCGCCGAGCCCATGCGCCTGCATCACCTGCAGCAGGGCGTCGGCGGCCGGATGCGTGTGGCGGCACGAGGCGTGCCACTTGAAGCTGGTCTCGGCCGTGGCCCAGCGGGTGAAGCCCTTGTCGCCCAGGCCGTCGATGAGGCGCGCCGGATCGGCGTCGGTCGACATGCCGGCCGCCATGCCCTGCGGACCGGTGAAGATGTCCTGCGCGCCGGTGAAGCCATCCTCGGCGAGATAGGCGGCCATCAGCCCGGCCGCCGCTGCGTGCGCCGTGTGCAGCTGCTTGCTGTCGGCGCCCGTGCGCAGGAATTCCCACAGGCCGGCCGACTGCGTGCCGGCCGAGCCGAAGGCGTGCTGCATCTGCTCCGGGGTCAGGTGCAGCAGCCGGCCGACGGCGGCTGCCGCCGCCAGCGTGCCGGCGGTGGCGGTGGTGTGGAACACCTTGTAGTGGCTGCGGCCAAGGAACTCGCCCACGCGAATGCCGACCTCGTAGCCGGCCACGCAGGCCGCCATGAACTCGGCGCCGCTGACGTCCAGCGCCTGCGCCACTGCCAGCGCCGGCGGGAATACCACCGCGGCCGGATGGAACACGGCGCCGTTGTGCACGTCGTCCTGCTCGGCGAAGTGCGAGGCGGCGGCATTGGCAAGCGCCGCCATCATCGGCGAGCTGCCGACGCCGTGGCCGATCAGCTGGCTCGGCCCGCGCGGCGGCCCCTGCATGCGCACGAAGCGCCGGATGCTGGCCACCGGGCGCGCGCGGCAGCCGGCCAGCACCGAGCCGAACCAGTCCACGCACAGCTCGACGGCGCGCGCCTGCACCGGCGCCGGCACGTCGTCCCATTGCAGCGCGGCGGCCAGCCGGGCCAGTGGATGGATGGTCGCGGGGGTTTCCTGGGTCACGTCATGCTCCTGGGCGTGGCGCGGGCTCTCAGATGGCCTGCGGCGGCTGCAGCGCGTCGATCTGCTCGGCGCTCCAGCCCAGCTCGGCCAGGATGGCGGCGTTGTGCTGGCCGACTGCGGGAATGCCATCCATGCGGTAGTCGAAACCGCTGCTGACCCCCGGCGGCAGCAGGGCCGGAACCGGGCCGACCGGGCTGTCGACCTGACGCCAGCGCTCGCGCGCCTTGAGCTGCGGATGCGCCCACAGGCCGGCCATGTCGTTCACGCGCGCGTTGGCAATGCCGGCCTGGTCCAGCCGCTCGACCACCTGGGCGGCGGTGAGCGGAGCGAATTCCTGCAGGATCAGCGCCTCCAGGTCGGCGCGGTTCTGGTTGCGCCGGGCGTTGCTGTCGAAGCGCGTATCGGTGGCGACCTCGGGCCGCTGCAGGACCTGTTCGCAAAACACCTTCCACTCGCGCTCGTTCTGCAGGCCCAGCATCACGGTGCCGCCGTCACCCGCCTTGAACGGACCGTAGGGATAGATGCTGGCGTGGCTGGCGCCGGTGCGCGGCGGCGGCGGCGCGCCGTCGAAGGCGTAGTACATGGGGTAGCCCATCCACTCGCCCATGGCCTCGAGCATGGAGACGTCGACATGGCTGCCCTCGCCCGTCTTGCCGCGCAGCAGCAGGGCCGACAGGATGCTGGTGTAGGCATACATGCCGGCGGCGATGTCGGCGATCGAGCAGCCCGCCTTGCTCGGCGTCTCGGGCGTGCCGGTGATCGACAGGAAGCCGGCTTCGCTCTGGATCAGCAGGTCGTAGGCCTTCTTGTCGCGGTAAGGGCCGTCGGCGCCGTAACCGCTGATGTCGCACACGATCAACCTGGGATTGTGGCTCTTGAGCGCGTCGTAGGACAGGCCCATGCGCGCTGCCGCCCCGGGCGCGAGATTCTGCACCAGCACGTCGGCGCTCTTCAGGAGCTGCAGCAGCGCGGCCTTGGCCTGGGGCTGCTTGACGTCCAGCGCCAGGCTCTCCTTGCTGCGGTTGATCCAGGTGAAGTGCGAGGACTGGCCGCGCACGCGCTGGTCGTAGCCGCGCGCGAAGTCACCGCCGCCGGGGCGTTCCACCTTGATCACGCGCGCGCCCAGGTCGGCCAGCTGGCGCGTGGCGAACGGTGCGGCAACGGCGTGCTCGAGCGAGACGACGGTGATGCCGTCGAGGGGTCGGGGCGAGGTCATGCGGTGGGGCGGGCCGTGGCCGTCATTTCAGTTTTTCATGGCGCTGCGCGCTACCCACATCGCATGAAGCGCCACGGCTCCAAAGGCCGCGGAGCAGGCCATGCGGGGGCACCCGTGGCCGGGGTTCCCCTGGACACTGGGTGCGTCCCCCTTGCAGGGGGATGGAGCGCAGCGACATAGGGGGTGTTTCATTTCAGAACGACCGCGGCAAGCCCAGAATGTGCTCGGCCACATACGAAAAGATCATGTTGGTGGAGATCGGCGCCACCTGGTACAGGCGCGTCTCGCGGAACTTGCGCTCGACGTCGTATTCGCAGGCAAAGCCGAAGCCGCCGTGCGTCTGCAGACAGACGTTGGCCGCCTCCCAGCTGGCCTTGGCCGCCAGGTACTTGGCCATGTTGGCCTCGGCCCCGGCATTCTGGTGCGCGTCGATCCTGGCGCAGGCCTTCCAGCGCATCAGGTTGGCCGCCTCGACCTCGATGAAGGCTTCGGCGATCGGGAACTGCACGCCCTGGTTCTGGCCGATCTTGCGTTTGAAGACGACGCGTTCGTTGGCGTATTTCCTGGCGCGGTCGATGAACCAGTAACCGTCGCCGATGCATTCCGCGGCGATCAGCGTGCGCTCGGCGTTCAGGCCGTCGAGCAGGGTCTTGAAGCCCATGCCCTCAGGGCCGAGCAGGTTTTCTTCCGGGATCTCCAGGTGGTCGAAGAACAGCTCGTTGGTCTCGTGGTTGACCATGTTGAGAATCGGCCGCACCGTCAGGCCGTGGCCGATCGCCTGCTTCAGGTCGACCAGGAAGCAGCTCAGGCCCTCGGAGCGCTTCTTCACCTCGGCCAGCGGCGTGGTGCGCGCCAGCAGGATCATCATGTCGCTGTGCTGGATGCGCGAGATCCACACCTTCTGGCCGTTGATCACCCAGCGCCCGTCCTTCTTCTCGGCGGTGGTCTTGAGCTGGGTGGTGTCGCTGCCGGTGCTCGGCTCGGTCACGCCCATGGACTGGATGCGCAGCTCGCCGGTGGCGATCCTGGGCAGGTACTTTTCCCGCTGCGCCGGCGAGCCGCCGCGCACGATGGCGTTCATCACGTACATCTGGCCATGGCAGGCGCCCGAGTTGCCGCCGGCGCGGTTGATCTCCTCCATGATCACCGAGGCCTCGGCCATCGTCAGGCCCGAGCCGCCGTATTCCTGCGGGATGAGCGCCGCCATCCAGCCAGCCTCGGTCAGCGCCTGCACGAATTCATCCGGGTAGCCGCGCTCTTCGTCGATCTTGCGGTGGTACTCGTCCGGGAACTGCGCACACAGGGCGCGCACGGCATCACGAATTTCCTGGTAATCGTGCTGGGAGTCCGTCATGGTTCAGGTCTGGGGATGGAAGGAAGGTAGGTAGGAGGAGGCACATGGCGACGAAGCGGCCGGCTCAAGGCACCAGCTCGACGCTCGCGTGCATGGTAAGCCAGCCCTCATGATCCTGGGCCCACAGCGCCACGGTCCTGCCATCGTCGGACGGCTTGCCATGCACGGTGAAGGGATGCAGGTCGAACGTGGGCCGCACGGCGCGGAACTCGAGGCTCGCCACCCGGGCCTGGGGCAACTCGCGGCGCAGCAGGTCCATCAGCAGGGTGGCGAGCAGCGGACCGTGCACCACCAGGCCCGGGTAGCCCTCCTCCTGGGTGACGTAGCTGCGGTCGTAGTGGATCCGATGGCCGTTGAAGGTCAGGGCCGAATAGCGAAACAGCAGCACCGGATCGGGCATGATGGCGCGCGACCAGGCGGCCTGGCCCGCCAGCGGCGGCTTCTGCGGCGGCGGCGCCGGATCGCCGGGTCGCGCGGCCGCGCGGTAGACGATGTCGTGCTCTTCGGTCAGTGCCAGGCCCGCCTCGTTGCCGAAGCGGTGCTCGACCAGCACGAACACCAGGTCGCCCGAGCGCCCGCTCTTGTGCGAGACGCTGCGGATGGTCGAAACCCGCTGCACCATCTGCCCGACCCGCAGGTGATTGGCGCCTTCCCAGCGCAGCCGTCCGCCCGCCCACATGCGCCGCGGCAGCGGCACCGGGGGCAGGAAACCGCCGCGCCGGGGGTGGCCGTCGGGGCCGATTTCGCCCTGCCGGGCCTGCGGCAGGAAGAACAACCAATGCCACAGCGGCGGCACCGGCGCGCCCGCGATCGGCGGTGCGTCGTCGCGGTCCAGCGTGGCGGCCAGGCCGCGCAGCGGGGCCGCGCAGACCAGATCATCGAGCGTTTCGGTGCGCCCGACCCACTGCTGCAGACGGGTCACGGCGGTTGCATCCAGGGCAGTCGCAGCAGGAGAATCATGGCTCATGCGGCGCATCATCGCGGCAATCGCAGGCAGCCGCAAGACTTGGCTGTCAACTGGATGACGACGTGGCGATCGCCCCCTCGGCGCCGCTCCACGACGCCTGCCAGCCCCCGCCCAGGGCCTGAATCAGGGCGATCGCCGCCTGCTGGCGTTGCAGCTGCAACTGCATCACCGAGCGACGCGCCGCCAGCGCGCTGGCCTGCGCGCTCACCACCTCGGTGTAGCCGGAGATGCCGGCGCGGTAGCTGTTCAGCATGCGCTGCTCGGCGCCCGCGGCGGCCACCGCGGCGGCGCGCGTGTGCTCGAGCTGCGCCGCCAGCGCCTGCAGGGCCGTGAGCTGGTCTTCCACCTCGCCCAGGGCGCCAAGTGCACGCTGCCGGTAACTGGCGGTCGCCGCCTGGTGCGCCGCGATGGCCTGGTCGATGGCGGCGTCGCGCGCGCCCGCGTCGAAGATGGCCTGCGCCAGCGCGGCGCCCAGCGACCAGGTAAGCGTGGGCACCGACGCCAGGCGCGCCAGGTTGTCGGCCGCGCCGCCGACGCCGGCACTCAGGTTCAGGCTCGGGAACCAGGCCGCCCGCGCCACGCCGATGCCGGCATTCGCCGCCACCACCGCGCGCTCGGCCGCGGCCACGTCCGGGCGGCGCAGCAGCAGCTCGGACGGCAGCTCGGGCGGCACCGTCGGCACGGCGTCGATCCAGCCCGCTGGCGCCAGGCTGAACTGCGCCGGCGGCTCGCCCACCAGCAGCGCGATCGCGTGCTCCAGGGTGTCGCGGTTGCGCTGCAGGCCGACGCGGGTGGAGCGCGCGCCTTCCAGCGTGCTCTGCGCCTGCAGCACGTCGGTGCGCGCCGCAATGCCGACCTGGTAGTTGTGTTCGGTGATCGCCAGCGCGCGCTCGTAGCCGGCGATGATCTCGTCCAGCAGGCCGGTCTCGGCATCGGCTTCGCGCAGCCCGAAATAGGCCTGGGCCAGGCTGGCCTGTGCCGCCAGCCGCGCCGCCGCGAGGTTGGCCTGGCTCGCCTGCACGTTGGCGCCTTGCGCGCGCGCCGCGTCGCCCAGGCGCCCCCAGAGATCGGGCGCCCAGCTCGCCGTCAGGCCCAGCGACGCCGAGCCCCGGGCCGGCCGGCCGCTGCGCCCGGCGTTCAACTGCGCGCCCAGGTCGGGCCAGAGTTGCGCCTGGGCCTGGCGCAGCAGGGCCTCGGCCTGGGCCACCTGGGCCACGGCGAGCGCCAGGTTCTGGTTGCCGATGTCGACCCGCGGCATCAGGGCATCCAGCCCCGCATCACCGAACAGGGCCCACCACCGACCTTCCTGCCAGCGCTGGTGCTCGGCCGTGCTGACCCAGCCCTGCGGTGCCACGCTCTTCCAGCCGCTGGCCAGCGGCGCGGCCGGCGTCGGCGTGCCGGGCGCCAGGCTGCACGCCGCCAGCAGCAGGCTGGCGGCGAGCACCAGGACGCTGCGGGAAGTGCGGATCGAAGCAGTCACGATGGGCAGGAAGTACGCGCGCGCCCGCCAGGGAGAGCGGCGGGCTGTTGCATGTTAAGGCAGCACGCTGGACCGCATGGGGTCGTTCATGCGGCAATCCGGCAACGCGGCTCCGAAGCATCGCCGCCGCGAGTCAAGCCGAGCCTGCGCGCGGGCAAACAAATGTAAAGACGGTCGGCGCATCCGTGGCCATGGCGTTGAAATGACAAGGACGTGCGGAGGTCGCACACGTGCAAGGAGAGCAGCATGCCTGCAAACACCGAGTCTCATGCCCCCAGGCCGCATGCGCCCAGCGCCGGTACCCGTCGTGGCGCCCTGCGCGCGCTCGGTGGCACGCTGCTGGCCGGCGCCCTGCTGCTGGGCGGCTGCGTCGTGGCCCCCGCGCCGGTCGCGGTCGGCCCGGACGTGGTCTATGCGCCGATCGCGCCGCCGGCGCCGCGCGTCGAGGTGATCCCGGTCGTGCCTTACCCCGGCGCCATCTGGATCAGCGGCTACTGGAACTGGTCGAGCGGGCGCCACGTCTGGACGCCGGGCTACTACGCGCGCCCGCGGCCCGGCTACCGCTGGCAGCCCCACCACTGGGAGCGCCGCCCCGGCGGCGACTGGTGGCTGCGCGGCGGCGTCTGGGTGCGCTGACGCAAGCCCCAGCCAGCGCCTGCCACCCGGGCCCCACGCGACGACCGGGCCAGGCAGTTCGCGCGCGGCACGCCGGCCCTGCCTGCGCCTGCCGGATGGACGCGCTACGCGCGCGCCGGCGTGCGCGCCAGTTGCGCCTCGCCGGCGCCGCGCCGGCGCAGCCGGTCGAGCAGCACGTAGACGGCGGGCGTGGTGAGCAATGTCAGCAGCTGGCTGGCGATCAGGCCGCCGACGATGGTCACACCCAGCGGCTGGCGCAGCTCGGCGCCCTGGCCGAAGCCGATCGCCAGCGGCAGCGCGCCCAGGCCGGCGGCCAGCGTCGTCATCAGGATCGGCCGGAAGCGCAGCAAGCAGGCCTCGCGCACCGCGGCCACCGCCGTCAGGCCACGCGCGCGCTCGGCGTCGAGCGCGAAGTCGATGATCAGGATGGCGTTCTTCTTCACGATGCCGATCAGCAGGAAGACCCCGATCAGCGCCATCACGGAAAACTCCATCTTCAGTAGCAGCAGCGCCAGCACCGCGCCGAAGCCGGCGCTGGGCAGCGTGGTGAGCACGGTGACGGGGTGGATCAGGCTCTCGTACAGCATGCCCAGCACGAGATAGATCACGACGATCGCGGCGACGATCAGCAGGCCCTGTTGCGACTGCGTCTGCTGCGCCTCGGCCGCCGCCCCGCTGAAGGCGCCGCGCACGTTGTTGGGCAGGCCGATGGCGTCCACCGCCTCCAGCACGGCCTGGCGCCCCTGCTCGATCGACACGCCGTCGCCCAGGTTGAACGACAGCGTGCTCGAGAGCTCGCCGCCGTCGTGCAGCACCGCCGTCGGCACGGCGCGCTCGCGGAAGCGCGCGAAGGCGGCGAGCGGCACCATGGCGCTCGGCGCCAGCGAGATCGGCTGCCCGGTGGAGGCGCTGCGCAGCGCCGGGTTGGCCGAGCCGGCGCTGCCGCCCGCCGCGGCCGCTCCATCCGCCAGCCGCGGCCCCGGCACGTAGACGTCCTTCAGCGACTCGGGCGACTGCGCGGCGGCGGGCGTCCACTCCATCACCACGCTGTACTGGTTCAGGTCGCTGTACATGGTGGCGACGTCGCGCTGGCCGAAGGCGTTGTAGAGCGCGGCGTTGATGGCGGCTGCCGACACGCCCAGGCTGGCGGCCTGGGCACGATCGACATCGATGTAGGTCTCCACGCCGTTGTCGCTCTGGTCGTCGTCGACGTCGGTCAGGCGCTCGTCCTGCTTGAGCCGCGCCGCCAGGCGCAGCACCCAGGTCTTCAGGTCGGCCTCGTTGTCGGCCTTGAGCGTGTACTGGTAGGTCGAACTGGTGCTGCGCCCCCCCATGCGCAGCTCCTGCGCCGGATTGAGGAACACGCGCAGGCCGGTGATGCGGGCGAGCTGCGGGCGCAGCCGGTTGATCACGCTGCGCGTCGACTCGCCCTTGGGGCGCTCGCCGGCGGGCTTGAGCGCCGCCGACAGGAAGCCGCCGCTGGACGAGCGCCCGCCGGCAAACGCGACCACCGTGGCCATGGACGGGTCGGCGCGGATGATGTCGACGGCCTGCTGCAGCTTGTCGGCCATGGCGCTCGACGAGATGCTCTGGTCGGCCCGCAGGCCGCCCCAGATCTGGCCGTTGTCCTGCTCGGGGAAGAAGCCCTTGGTGATGTTCATGAACAGGTAGCCGTTGAGCCCGATCACCACCGCCAGCACCGCCACCACCAGCCAGGGCGCGGCCAGCGCCCAGTCCAGCGCATGCGCATAGGCACGCACCAGCGCCTGCTGGCCGGCGCCGGCCGCGTGCGCCAGGCGCGCGCGCAGGCGCCCGAGCAGGCTGCGGCGCGGCGCCGCCGCGGCCCCGGGCGCGTCCTGGCGCGGCAGCCACAGCGCGCACAGCATCGGCGTGGTGGTCAGCGAAATGACGAGCGAGATCATCACCGCGCTCGACAGCGTGACCGCGAACTCGCGGAACAGCCGCCCCATCTGGCCCCCCATGAACAGCAGCGGGATGAACACCGCCACCAGCGACACGCTGATGGTGAGCACGGTGAAGCCGACCTCGCGCGCTCCCTGCAGCGCCGCGCGCCGGCGCGGCGCGCCCTGCTCCAGGTGGCGCGAGATGTTCTCGATCACCACGATGGCGTCGTCCACCACGAAGCCGGTCGCCACCGTGAGCG
The DNA here is from genome assembly GCF_035325765.1 of Ottowia sp. Lineage (GTDB taxonomy): Bacteria > Pseudomonadota > Gammaproteobacteria > Burkholderiales > Burkholderiaceae_C > Ottowia. The sequence continues at coordinate 11,535 of NZ_DAOKZG010000039.1, read as the reverse complement.
CCATCAGGGTCAGGTTGTTGATCGAGAAGCCGAGCGCATACATGACGGCGAAGGTCCCGAGCAGCGACACCACGGTCGCCACCGCCGGGATCAGCGCCGCGCGCAGGTTGCGCAGGAACAGGCCGACCACCAGGGTCACCAGCAGCACCGCGATCACCAGCGTGATCTCGACCTCGCGCACCGAGGCGCGCACCGAGCCGGTGCGGTCGATCGCCACCTGCAGCGCGATGTCGCTCGGCAGCTGCTCGCGCAACTGCGGCAGCAGCGCGTCGATGGCGTTCGCCGTCTGGATCAGGTTGGCGTCCGGCTGCTGCGTGATGTTGACGACGATCGCCGGCTGGCCGTTGAACATGCCGCGCGTGCGCGTGTCCTGCACGCTGTCGAGCACCTGCGCGACCTGCGACAGGCGCACCTCCTGGCCGTCGCGCACGGCGATCACGAGGTCGCGGTAGTCGGCCGCGCGCAGGCTCGGCGCCGGCGTCAGCACCTGCAGCGCGCGTCCGTCCGCCGCGCCGCCGACCTCGATCACGCCCTTGGGCCGGTTCGCGTTGTTGGCCTGCAGCGCCGCGCGCACGTCGTCGCTGCCGATGCCCAGCTGCGACAGCGCAAACGGGTTCAGTTCCACCCGCACCGCCGGCTGCGAGCCGCCGCCCAGCGTCACGTCGCCCACGCCCGGCACCTGCAGCAGGCGCTGGCTGACGATGTTGTTGACGGCATCGAAGATCTGCCCGGGCGTGCGCGTCGGCGACGTCAGCGCCAGGATCATGAACGGCTGCGCCGCCGGATTCGCCTTGCGGTAGGTCGGGTTGCTGCGCAGGCTGGCCGGCAGGTCGATGCGCGCGGCGTTGATCGCCGCCTGCACGTCGCGCGCCGCGCTGTCGATGTTGCGGCTCAGGTCGAACTGCAGCACGACGCGGGTCGAACCGGTGCTGCTGAAGCTGGTCATCTCGTTGACGCCCGAGATCGTGCCCAGCGTGCGCTCCAGCGGCGTCGCCACCGTGCGCGCCATGTCGGCCGGGCTCGCGCCCGCCATGCTGGCGCTGACGAAGATGACCGGAAAGTCCACCGCCGGCAGGCGCGCCACCGGCAGCACGAAGTACGCGCCCAGGCCCGCCAGCGCCAGGCCGAGCGTCAGCAGAACGGTGGCGATGGGGCGCTGGATGAAGGGGCGCGAGAGGTTCATGGGGCAACCTCAACGCGAAGGGCGTCGGCACTATCCGTCGTGGGTAAACGAGGCGTTGGTTCTGATGGTTGCGATATCTGGATGGAAACCGCCGAGGCCGGGATATGCGCCCGGCGGCGCAGTTCCTTTCTTTTGTGTCGCCAAAAGAAAGGAACCAAAGAAAAGGCGACCCCGCTGGCTGCGTCCCTTCGCTTCGCTGCGGGCAACCTGCGGTGCTCGCGGGTGGGGTGCGCCGCAGAACTCACTGCGCGCCCTGCGGGCGCTGCGTTCAGACAACTGCGGCGAGTCAGAAACGGGCGCGTCTGCATCCTGCGGTGCAGCCGCTCACCCCACCCGCTGCGCTCCTCGGCGCATCCAGAGGGGCGTTCGAGACGGGCCATCGCTGCGCTCGGCCCCCGACTCCGTCTCCTGCCTGCGAGAAAAGGTCGGGGTGAGGGCGGCTGGGGCCGAGCGCAGCGACGGCCCGGATGTGTCTCCCACCCCCTCTGCGCGTGCCGAGGAGCGCAGGGCGTGGGGCGGGCAGGGGCAGCGCAGCATGCCCATGCTTCGTGCTCTGACTCACTGCGGTTGTCTGAACGCAGCGCCGCAGGCGCGCAGTGAGTTCCGCAGAGCCGCCCCGCGACCGAGCACCGCAGGTTGCCCCGGAGCGCAGCGCAGGGGACACGCGCAGTGGGGTCGCCTTTCTTTTGCCTACTTTTCTTTGGCGAGGCAAAGAAAAGTAGGTGCGCTGCCGGGCGCACATCCCGGCCGACAACGCCAAAACCCAAAACCAGGCTCGAACCAGCCCAGCAGCAAACCCACCCAACGGTCAGGGCACGCCCATGAGCAACCCGCTCACCCCACATGCCCCACCCCCGGCCCCGACTCCAACCCGGCCTCCGGCTCCGCAGTCCCCCGCCCCAGCTTCTGCCCCAGCCGGTCGAACCACAGGTAGATCACCGGCGTCGTGAACAGCGTCAGCAGCTGCGACAGCACCAGCCCGCCGAAGATCGACACCCCGAGCGGGCGGCGCAGCTCGGCGCCGTCGCCCCAGCTCAGCATCAGCGGCACGGCGGCCGCCAGCGCCGCCAGCGTCGTCATCAGGATCGGCCGGAAGCGCAGCAGCGCCGCCTGGTGGATCGCCTCGACCGCCGGCTGGCCGGCGCGCTCGGCCTCGATCGCGAAGTCGATCATGATGATCGCGTTCTTCTTCACGATGCCGATCAGCAGCACCAGGCCGATGATGCCGACCACGTCGAGCGCGTGGCCGGTGAACTCCAGCGCCAGCAGCGCGCCGACGCCGGCCGAGGGCAGCGTCGACAGGATGGTGAGCGGGTGCACGTAGCTCTCGTAGAGCACGCCCAGCACGATGTAGACGCACACCACCGCTGCCAGGATCAGCCAGAGCTGGTTCGCCAGCGCGCTCTGGTAGGCGCCCGAGGCCCCGGTGAAGCGCAGCGTGATCGCGCCCGGCAGGCCCTCGGTCTGCGCCGCGGCGCGCACCGCCTGCACGGCGGCGCCCAGGCTCACGCCCGGCGCCGTGTCGAAGCCCACGGTCGCCGCCGGGTACTGGCCCACGCGCTGCACCACCAGCGGCGCCGGCTCCTCGACGATGCGCGCGAACGAGGACAGCGGCGTCGTGCCGCCGCCACTGGTGCGCACGGGCAGCTCGGCCAGCGTGCGCAGGCCGACGCCATCGCCCGGCGCCGCCTCCAGGATCACCCGGTACTGGTTGGTCTCGGTGAAGATGGTCGAGACGATGCGCTGGCCGAAGGCGTTGTACAGCGTGTTGTCCAGGCTGCTGGCGGTCACGCCGAGGCGCGCGGCGGTGTCGCGGTCGACCCGCACCATGGCGGCCGGCCCGGTGGCGCCGGCGCTGGTGGTGGCATGGCGCAGCTCGGGCACCGTCTGCAGGCGCTGGGCGAGCCGCTGCGCCCACTGGTTGATGAGCTGCGTGTCCACGCCCTCCAGATCGAAGCGGTACTGCGTCGGTCCGCTGTCGGAGTCGATCGTCAGGTCCTGCGTCGGTTGCAGGAACAGCGTCACGCCCGCCACCTCGTCGGCCACGCGCGCGCGCAGGCGCTGCATGATCGCCGCCTCGCTGTCGCCGAACAGCGCGCGCGGGCGCAGGTTGACCACCAGCTTGCCGGCGGACAGCGCGCTGTTGTTGGCCGCGTCCACGCCCACCACCGAGCTCAGCGACTGCACCGCGGGGTCGCGCAGCAGCACGTGCGCCACCTCGCCCTGCAAGGCCGACATGCGCTCGAACGAGACGTCGGCCGCCGCCTGCACCTGGCCCTGCAGCTGGCCCGTGCTCTGGGTCGGGAACAGGTCCTTCGGGATCAGCACGTAGAGCAGCGCCGTCACCGCCAGCGTCGCCAGCGCCACCAGCAGGGTGAAGCTCTGGTGGCGCAGCACCCAGCTCAGGCCGCGGTCGTAGCCCGCGATGATCCAGTCCAGCCGCGCCTGGACCCAGCGCCCGATGCGCCCCTGCACGGCGTCCAGCGGCTCCAGCATGCGCGCCGACATCATCGGCACCAGGGTCAGCGACACCACGGCCGAGAACAGGATGGTGATCGCCAGCGTCACCGCGAACTCCCGGAACAGGCGCCCGATCACCTCCTGCATGAACAGCAGCGGGATCAGCACCGCGATCAGCGACACCGTGAGCGAGATGATGGTGAAGCCGATCTCGCCCGCGCCGTCGAGCGCCGCCTGCAGCGGCGACTTGCCGAGTTCCCGATGCCGGGCGATGTTTTGGCTGCGGCCGGGCGCTGGCGCGCCCTCCACGTCGGCCGCACCGACAACAGCCTGCGCCGAAACATCGCCCACGTCGACTTCGCCGCCGACGCGCTCGCGCGCCTGCATCTCCCGATGCCGGGCGATGTTTTCAATCATCACGATGGCGTCGTCGACGACGAAGCCGGTGGCGATGGTCAGCGCCATCAGGCTCAGGTTGTTGAGCGAATAGCCCAGCAGGTACATGATGGCCAGCGTGCCGATCAGCGACACCGGCACCGCGATGCTGGCGATCAGGGTGGCGCGCAGGCTGTGCAGGAAGGCGAAGATCACCAGCACCACCATCACCACCGCCAGCACCAGCTCCATCTCGACGTGGGCGACCGAGGCGCGGATGCCCACCGTGCGGTCGGTCAGCACCTGCAGCCGCACGCTCTGCGGCAGGCCGCGCTCGAGCGCGGGCAGCTGCTTCTTGATCGCATCCACCGTGGCGATCACGTTGGCGCCCGGCTGGCGCTGCACGTTCAGGATGATGGCGGGTGATAGAAGAAGGCCCCCACGCTCCACGGCTGCGCCTGTTGCGCTGCCCCCCGAGGGGGCTGACCCCGCCTTGGGGCGGCCCGGCGGCGGGGTCGTGAGGCCCCCACGCTCCACGGCTGCGCCTGTTGCGCTGCCTCCCGAGGGGGCTGACCCCGCCTTGGGGCGGCCCGGCGGCGGGGTCGTAAGGCCCCCACGCTCCACGGCTTCGCCTGTTGCGCTGCCTCCCGAGGGGGCTGACCCCGCCTTGGGGCGGCCCGGCGGCGGGGTCGTAAGGCCCCCACGCTCCACGGCTTCGCCTGTTGCGCTGCCCCCCGAGGGGGCGCTCGCCGCCTTCGGGCGGCCGGGCGGCGGCAAGGGGCCCCCACGCTCCACGGCTTCGCCTGTTGCGCTGCCCCCCGAGGGGGCGCTCGCCGCCTTCGGGCGGCCGGGCGGCAGCTCGGGCGCGACCTGTTCTGCCGCCTTGATGCCGGTCCAGGCGCCCAGGCGGTTGTTCTCGGCGCCGTCGACCACCTCGGCCACGTCCTTCAGGCGCACCGGCGCGCCGTCCACCCAGGCCACGATCAGCTCGCGGTATTCGTCCGCCGTCATCAGCTGGTCGCTGGCGTTGATGCTGTACTGGCGCAGCGGCCCGTCGAAGCTGCCCTTGGCGCCGCTGGCATTGCCCGCGCTGATGGCGCTGCTGATCGAATCCAGCCCCAGCCCCATGGCGGCCAGCGCCTCCAGGTTCCCCTGCACGCGCACGGCCGGGCGCTGGCCACCGGCCAGCGTCACCAGGCCGACGCCGTCGATCTGGCTGATCTTCAGCGCCAGGCGCGTGTTCACCATGTTCTGCACCTGGGTCAGCGGCAGGCTGTCGGAGGTGACGGCCAGCTGCATGATGGGTGCGTCCGCCGGGTTCACCTTGGCGTAGATCGGCGGTGTCGGCAGGTCCGCCGGCAGCAGCGTGCCGGCGGCGTTCATGGCCGCCTGCACCTGCTGCTCGGCCGCGTCCATGTCCAGGTCGAGCGTGAACTGCAGCGTCACCATCGACACCCCGGCGCTGCTCACGCTGCTCATGCGCAGCAGGCCCGGCATCTGGCCGAACTGGCGCTCCAGCGGCGCCGTCACGGTGCGGCTCATCACGTCCGGGCTGGCGCCCGGATACAGGGTCTGCACCTGGATCGTCGGATAGTCCACCTGCGGCAGCGCCGCCAGCGGCAGGAAGCGCAGGCCGACCAGGCCCGCCAGCACGATCGCCACCATCAGCAGCGCGGTCGCCACCGGGCGCTGGATGAACAGGCGCGAGACGTTCATGCCGGGCCGCCGGCGCGCCCGGCTGTCGTCATCGTGGGCCTCGTTTCGCGCACGCGCCGCTCCCGGGGGTCAGCGGCGTGGCGCGGCCGGCTGGCCGGCACCGGCCGCCGCCGGGGCCGCCCCGCCTGTCCCGGGGGCCGCGTCCGGGCGCGCCGCCGCGCCGTCCGGCCGCGCCCCGCGCGCGCCGCCGCCCGCGCCCGCGAGCTGCACCCGGCCGCCGTCCTTCACGCGATCGCCGCCCTCGGTCACCACGCGATCGCCCGCCTGCAGGCCCGCGCTGATCAGCACGCGCTCGGCCGTCGCCATGCCGCGCGTCACCGGCCGCATGTGCGCGACCTGCTGCTCGTCGATCACGTAGACATAGTCGCCCTGCGGGCCGGTGCGCACCGCGGTCACCGGCACCAGCACACCGTGCTCGCTGCCCAGTTGCAGGCGCGCGTTCACGAACTGGTTCGGGAACAGCGCGCCATCGGCGTTGTCGAAGCGCGCCTTGGCGCGCACCGTGCCGGTGCTGGTGTTGACCTGGTTGTCCAGCGTCAGGAAGCGCCCCTCGGCCAGCCGCTGCTGGCGCGCGCGGTCCAGCGCCACCACCGGCAGCGCGCCCGCGCGCTGCGCCGCCAGCACCGCCGGCACGCGGTCCTGCGGCACCGCGAACACGACGTCGATCGGTTCGACCTGGGTGATGGTCGCGATGCCGCCGCTGGTGCCGCTGCTCACCAGGTTGCCCGGGTCCACCGCGCGCAGGCCGATGCGCCCGGCCACCGGCGCGCGCAGCGTCGTGAAGTCCAGGTTCAGGCGCGCCGCGCGCTCGCTGGCGCGATCCGCCTGCACCGCGGCGTCGAGCTGCTGCACCAGGGCGGTCTGGCTGTCCAGCGTCTGGCGCGCGATCGAGTCCTGCTGCCACAGCTCCTGGTAGCGCGCCAGCGTCACGCGCGCGGCGGCGAGCTGCGCCTCGTCGCGCGCGGTCTGCGCCCGCGCCTGCGCCAGCGCCTGCTCGTAGCTGCGCGGATCGATGCGCGCCAGCACCTGGCCCTTCTTCACCGCCTGGCCCTCGGTGAACAGCACCTCGACCAGCACGCCCGAGACCTGCGGCACCAGGGTCGCGGTCACCGGCGGGGTCACCGTGCCCAGCGCGTCGATGACGATCGGCAGCGTGCCCGCCTCGGCGCGCGCCGCGCCCACCGTCACGCTGGCGGCCCCCGCAAAGGCCGGGCCGGCAGCCGGGCCGGCGGCGGGCGCCCGGGTGCGCTGCACCAGGTAATACGCACTGCCCACCAGGGCCGCGATCAGCAGCAGCGCCAGCAGTGCGCCCAGCCAGCGCCGGCGGGCGGCCGGGGGCGGCGGGGTTGACGCGGGTGCGGGCTGGTCGGGCATGGTCGGCGGGCGCGCCCCGGGGCGACGCGCGAAGGTCGAAAGCAGGTGGTCGAGCCACGCATCGTAGCCGTGCGAAGCCCCGTTGCCGTAAGCGGCGCTTGAAGAAATGTAAAGCCGCGCCGCCGGCACCCCCCGAGGGCGTGCCCGGCCGACCGGTGCCGGGCGGCCGGCCCGGGGCGCACGGGCGCTACCCGCCCGGCCTCATGCCGTCCAGGCGACCCAGCCGCTCCACCAGGTCAGCAGCACCACCAGGCCGAAGCCGATGCGGTACCAGGCGAACGGCACGAAGCTGTGGTGCGCGATATAGCGCAGCAGCCAGCGCACGCAGAGCCAGGCGCTCAGGAAGGCAAACAGGAGCCCGATGCCGAACAGCGGCAGGTCGGCCGCCGACAGCAGCGCGCGCTCCTTCCAGAGCGAGTAGACGCCGGCGCCGATCAGCGTCGGGATGGCGAGGAAGAAGGAGAAGTCGGTCGCCGCCTGGCGCGACAGCCCGAGCAGCATGCCCCCGATGATGGTGGCGCCCGAGCGGCTGGTGCCGGGGATCATGGCAAAGCATTGCACCAGCCCGACCTTGAGCGCGTCCCAGGCGCTCATGTCGTCGACGCTGTGCACCCGCGCCGCGCTCTGCGGCCGGCGCTCGGCCCACAGGATGACGAAGGCCCCGAGAATGAAGCTGGAGGCCACCACCAGGGGCGTGAACAGGTGCGCCTGGATCGCCTTGCCGAACGCCAGGCCCAGCACCACCGCCGGCAGGAAGGCGATCAGCACGTTCAGCGCGAAGCGCCGCGCCGCCGCGCTGCGCGGCAGCTCGATCACGGTATCCCGGATCTTGTGCCAGTACACGATCACCACGGCCGCGATGGCGCCGGTCTGGATCGCGATCTCGAACACCTTGGCTCGCGCCCCGGTGAAATCCAGCAGGCTGCCGGCCAGGATCAGGTGGCCGGTGGAGGAAATCGGCAGGAACTCGGTCAGGCCCTCGACCACGCCCAGGATCACGGCCTTGACCGCCAGCAACACGTCCACCATTCACTCCTTCAAGGGCAGCGTCGGACTTGTCCCGCGTTGCCCAAAGCCCGCCCGCGCTACACAGCTTGTAGCTGGAAGCGCGCATTCTACAAACGCGAACGGCCAGCACGTGCCCGTCCGCCGGCGCGCGCCGGGACGTTCCATTTCGTCGGCGCCAGGCGCAGCTGGCGCCGCCCCGGCACGGTTCGTCGCGCCACGCTGGCGCCCCGGGGCGGCGGCTGCCACAGTCGCCCCCGCATCCTCGAACACAAGGCGGGCAATCCGACATGCTGCTGCACCAACTGCTGATCCAGCACCCCGAGGCCATGGGCCCCATCCTGCGCGACACGCCGGCCTGGGTCTGGCTGTTGCTGGCCTTCCTGCTGGCGCTCGGATTCGTGTCTGCGCGCACGCGTGCCGTCGCGCCGGCCCAGGCCGTGCTGCTGCCGCTGGCGATGACCGCGCTCGCGCTCTGGGGCACGGTGTCCGCCTTCGGCGCCAGCGGCCGCCTGCCCGGGCTGTTGCTGCTCTGGCTGCTCTGCGCGGGCGCCGTGCTGCGGATCGGCTGGCACTGGCATGCGCCGCGCGGCGCCCGCTTCGACCCGGTGCGCCAGCGCCTGCTGCTGCCGGGAAGCTGGGTGCCGATGCTGCTGATCCTGGCCGTGTTCCTAATGAAATACGGCATCGGCGTGCAACTGGCGATGGCGCCGCAGCTCGCGCGGCAGGCCGGCTTCGCCACCGTGGTGACGGCGCTCTACGCCGCGCTGTCGGGCCTGTTCGCGGCGCGCACCCGGGCCGTGCTGCGCCTGGTGCAGCCGCTGGCGCGTTGTGGTTGAAGGGAACCCCCTGTGGCGCTACGCGCCATCCCCCTGGAAGGGGGACGCACCCTGTGGCCAGGGAAACCCCGGCCACGGGTGCCCGCGCATGGCCTGCTCCGCGGCCCCCGGGGCCGTGTCGTTTCATGCGCCTCGGGTCGCACGAAGCGCAGTGCGGCCGCTGGGGGTGAACCATGCCCGACTCCACGCGCTGCGCGATGTTGCGCCCTCCCCCTGGAACGGGGACGCACCCTGTGGCCGTGCGTTTCACGCGTTGCGGCTGGCGTGGGGCGCGCGCTGCATGAACCAGTGGGACAGGCCCAGCACCGAGCTCTCGGCCACCACCTCGAAGCCGCAGCGGCGGTACCAGGCGACGTTGCGCGGCAGGTCGGTCTCCAGGTAGCTGGCCAGGCCGGAGGGCTCGGCACGCTGCAGCGCGTCCTGCAGCAGGCGCGCGCCCAGGCCCTGGCCGCGCCGATCCGGCCGCACCGCCAGCGGGCCGAGGTGCCAGTGCGCGCGCGCTGGGTCGCGCGCCTGCCAGGCCAGCAGCCAGCGCAGCGTGCGCAGCAGGACGTCGGGGCGCAGCCCCAGCGCCAGCCGCAGCCCCAGCACCAGCCGCAGCCCCAGCGCCAGGCGTTGCAGGCCGGCGGACCGGCAGCCGCCCGGCCGCAGCGCGCCCATCACCCCGACCAGGGCGCCGTCCCGCTCGCAGGCCCCCACCAGCACGCCATGCCGTTGCACGTGGGACAGCATGGCGCGAAAGAAACGCCGCAGGCGCCGCCGCGGCCCGGGCCGTGCGCCGAAGACCGCCACATGCGTCGGGTTGTCGGCCATGGCCTCGGCCAGCAGCCGCGCCGCCGCGGCAATCTGCTCATCGGCCAGGGGGCGCAGTTCGACGTCGGTGTAGGGCATGGGGCAACACGGGCTGGGCGATCGATACGGACGCCGCCCGGGTCCATTGTTGACTCGCGCGCCCAGGGGCTCAAGCGCGCGCCTGCACGCGGCGCGCCGCGCCGATACCATGAAAGGCCCGCGCGCCATTCCGCCGCGCGCCACCCGCCTCCACCCGTGCCCGATCCCGGCTTCCGTTTCGACAACAGCTACGCCCGCCTGCCGCCGGCGCTGTTTTCCGCGCAGGCGCCCGTGCCGGTGCGCGAACCGCGGCTGCTGCTGCTCAACGAGCCGCTGGCGCAGCGCCTGGGGCTGGACGCGGCGGCGCTGCGCCAGCGCGGCGCCGACTGGTTCGGCGGCAACGCGCTGCCTCCGGGCAGCGAGCCCATTGCCCAGGCCTACGCCGGGCACCAGTTCGGCCACGCCACCATGCTCGGCGACGGGCGCGCCATCCTGCTGGGCGAGCAGGTCGCGCCCGATGGCCAGCGCTTCGACCTCGTGCTCAAGGGTGCCGGGCGCACGCGCTATTCGCGCGGCGGCGACGGCCGCGCCGCGCTCGGCCCGGTGTTGCGCGAATACCTCATCAGCGAGGCCATGGCCGCGCTGGGCATCCCGACCACGCGCAGCCTGGCGGTGGTGACCACGGGCGAGCCGGTCCAGCGCGAAACGCCGCTGCCCGGTGCCATCCTCACGCGCGTGGCGCGCTCGCACCTGCGCGTGGGCAGCTTCCAGTACGCGCGCTGGCTCGACGAGCCCGGGGTGCTGCCGGCCCTGCTGGCGCACGCCATCGCGCGCTGCCACCCCGATCTCGCCGACGCCGCCGACCCCGCGCTGGCGCTGCTGCAGCGCGTGATGGAGCGCCAGATCGAGCTCGTCACGCACTGGCTGCGCGTCGGCTTCATTCACGGCGTCATGAACACCGACAACATGACGATCAGCGGCGAGACCATCGACTACGGCCCCTGCGCCTTCATGGACCAGTACGACCCGGCCACGGTGTTCAGCTCCATCGACACCCTGGGCCGCTACGCCTTCGGCCAGCAGCCCGGCATCGCGCTGTGGAACCTGAGCCGCCTGGCCGAAGCCCTGCTGCCGCTCATCGACACCGAAGCCGAGCGCGCGGCCCGGCGCGCCACCGAGGTGCTCGACGGCTTCGGGCCGCGCTTCGAGGCCGCCTGGCAACGCATGATGGCCGGCAAGCTCGGCCTGGTCGACGCGGCGCCGGGCGACGCCGAACTGTGCCGCCAGTGGCTGGCGCTGCTGAAGGACTGGCAGCTCGACTACACCAACGCCTTCCGCGCGCTGATGGCGCCCGCCCTGCCGGGCGACGCCTTCTACGCCAGCGCCGAATTCGACGCCTGGCACGCGCGCTGGCGCCCCCGCTTCGAAGCCGGCGGCGCCGAGGCGCGGCGCCGCATGGCAGCCAGCAACCCCATCGTCATCCCGCGCAACCACCGCGTCAACCAGGCCCTGGCCGCCGCCGAGGCCGGCGACCTGCAGCCGTTCCAGCAGCTACTCGACGCCGTGCGCGCCCCCGATCGCCCGCCCCCGGACGCGCGCGACACGCAGCCCCCCCAGCCTTCCGAGCGCGTGCTGCAGACCTTCTGCGGCACTTGAAGTCGCTTGTATGTTTCAGACCAGACCAGCGCGGTAGAGTTTGACCGCCGATGAGGCGGCCAGACCGGTCCGTGCAGCCTGGTATGCGCTGGGGCG
>NZ_DAOKZG010000038.1:0-30894 GCF_035325765.1 Ottowia sp. | reverse complement strand
GCGAGACCGAGGCGGTCTCGTGCTTGAGCAGGCGCTGCAGCAGCGGCAGCGAGAAGGCGGCGGTCTTGCCGGTACCGGTCTGCGCGGCACCCATCACGTCCTGGCCCGCCAGGACGACGGGAATCGCCTGGGCCTGGATCGGGGTCATGGTCTCGTAGCCCATGTCGGCCACGGCGCGCTTGAGGGGATCGGCCAGCGCGAGGTCGGAATAAAGCGTACTCATCTGAACCCCGTATTGTCGCATCAGTACGTCGCGCGCGTGCAACGGGGCGTTGCGGGACTGGTTGAGGCCCGAAAACCAGCACCCATGCGCAGAGGACGCAGAGATTTCGCAGAGAACGCAGAAGAGAAATCGAAAGGATTCTTCTGCGTCCTCTGCGCGACCTTCGCGTCCTCCGCGTATGGATGTCCTCTCTTGTGAGTCAGATGCGCGCTGCGCTCAAAGCCCCTGGGCGTTGAAGGTGTCGCAGGCCTGCACGCTGCCGGTCTTGAAGCCCTGGGTGAACCAGCGCACGCGTTGGGCACTGGAGCCGTGCGTGAAGCTGTCGGGCACGGCGTAGCCCTGGCTGCGCTTCTGCAGCGTGTCGTCGCCGATCTGCTGCGCCGCGTTGATGGCCGACTCGATGTCGCCGGCGTCCAGCCAGCCCTTGGCCTGCTGCGAATGCTTGGCCCAGATGCCGGCATAGCAGTCGGCCTGCAGCTCCAGGCGCACCGAAAGCTGGTTCTGCTGCGCCTGGCTGATGCGCCCGCGCATCGAATCCACCTTGCCGGTCACGCCCAGCAGGTTCTGCACGTGGTGGCCGACCTCGTGCGCCACCACGTAGGCACGCGCGAACTCGCCCGGCGCACCGAGCTGGCGCGTCATGGTGTCGAAGAAGTCCATGTCCAGATAGACCTTCTGGTCGCCCGGGCAGTAGAACGGGCCCATCGCCGACTGACCCATGCCGCAGGCGGTGGGCGTGGCGCCGCGAAACAACACCAGTCGCGGCGGCGCGTAGCGCGCGCCGCCCTGCTGGAAGATCTGGCCCCACACATCCTCGGTCGAAGCCAGCACGGTGGCGACGAAGGCGGCGTTGCGGTCGCCCGCCGGTGGCGCCTGGGCCGGACCCTGCTGTGCCTGTGGTGGGCCGCCGGCACCCGAGAGCACGCCGATGGTGGTGAGCGGGTTGATGCCGAACACGCCCCAGCCGATCAGCGCCAGCACGATGGTGCCGATGCCGATGCTGCGCCCGCCCAGGCCGAAGCCACCTCCGCCGCCGCTGCGGCGGTCTTCCACGTTGCCCGACTCGCGTTGTCCTTCCCAGCGCATGGCCTGCTCCCGTTGCCTCGAATCCGGATTTTCCAGCGACCGGATCGCCGCTCCGGACGGGATGCGGGCGATCGCCCGGTGCCGCGCCCGGCTCCAGCAGCGGGTCGGGCAGGGCGGCCAACCGTCACGCCGTGGCGCATCGAGCCGGGAATCTGGGTTAAATTGGCGCAATGGTAACGCCCGCATCGTCCCGCCAGCCCGCTGCCGACCCGGTGCAGCGTGACCGGGTTCTCGTGACCGGCTTCGATCCGTTCGGCGGCGACGCCGTGAACCCCAGCTGGCTGGCGGCCGAACGTCTCCATCGTCGCCGCATCGCCGGCCACCCGGTGGTGGCGGCACAGCTGCCGACGCAGTTCGGCGTCGCACTGCCCCGCCTGTACGCGCTGCTGACGCAATACCGGCCGCGCCTGGTGATCTGTCTGGGCCTGGCGGCCAACCGCCGGGCCTTGTCGCTCGAGCGCGTGGCGATCAACGTGCAGGACGCGCGCATCGCCGACAACGCGGGCGCGCAGCCGATCGACGAGCCGGTGCTGCCCGATGCGCCGGTGGCCTACTTCAGCAGCCTGCCGATCAAGGCCATGCTGGCGGACATCCAGGCCGCCGGCATCCCGGTCGAGGTGTCGCAAAGCGCCGGCACCTTCGTCTGCAACCAGGTGTTCTACGGCCTCATGCACCGCCTGACCACGGGGCGCGGCTTGCGGCGCACGCGCGGGGGTTTCGTCCACCTGCCGCCGCTGGTCGATCACGCCGCACATGGCCTGTCGCTCGACCAGATGGTCGAGGGCCTGCGCGTGGGGATCCGCACCGCGCTGGTCACGCAGCGCGACCTGCGCCGTCCGGCAGGTGCAGTGGCCTGATGCGCGAGTCTCCCATCCTGGATTCCGGCGCGACCGCCGCGCGCCTGCCCTGGACGGCGCTGGTGGCCGAAATCGAGGCCGTGTTGCGCGATGCGAGCGTGCGCGTGCCCGAACGCATCGTGCTGCCGACCGCGCAGGGCGCGGTGCTGTTCGTCATGCCGGCCTGCGACGCGCGCGTGGCGATGACCAAGTTGATCACCTTCACGCCGGGCAACGTCGCCACCGCGACGCCGATGATCCAGGGCGACGTCGTGGTGTTCGACGTGGCCCGCGGCACGCGCGGGCTGATTCTGGATGGGCCCACGGTGACGGCGCGGCGCACCGCCGCCGTGTCGGCGCTGGCGGCGCGCCGGCTGGCGCCGAACCCGCACGGACCCATGCTGGTGGTCGGCGCGGGCGTGCAGGGGCAGGCGCATGTCGAGGCGTTCGCGCAGGTGCTGGGCGTGCGGGAGTTCCGGATTGCCTCGCGCCGCCGCGCCAGTGCCGAGACCCTGGCCACGCAGGCGCGCGGCCTGGGCGTGCGGGCGGAGGTGGTGGACGACGCCGATGCCGCGCTGGCCGGCTGTCCGCTGGTGGCCACCTGCACGCCGGCGCGCGAGGTGGTGCTGCACGGCCCGCTGCGCGCCGACGCCTTCGTGGCCGCCGTTGGCGCCTTCACGCCGCAGATGGTCGAACTCGACGCCAGCGTGTGCCGCCACGTGGCCCGGCACGGCCGCATCGTGATCGATACGCCCGACGCCGAGCATGAGGCGGGTGACCTGCTGCAGGCCGGCGTGCCGGTGCAGGGCCTGCCGACGCTGGCGCAGGTGGTCGGCGCGGACGAGAGACCGGCGCGCGGGCCGGTGCTGTTCAAGAACTGCGGCTGGGCCGGCTGGGACCTGGCGGCGGCGCGGCTGGCGATGAAGGCTTGAACTCCGCAGTGGGAGCAGACCATCAAATGGCCACGGAGCAGGCCAGCCCGGCGGCAGTCGTGGCCGGGGTCTCCCTGGTCACCGGCTGCGTCTCCCCCTCCAGGCGAAGCCCCGGAGCGGGGGAGCCGCCGCAGCGGCAGTGGGGAGTCAGGCCTTCGGCAGCGTCACGCCCACCTGCCCCTGGTACTTGCCGCCGCGATCCTTGTAGCTGACCTCGCACACCTCGTCGCTTTCGAAGAACAGCACCTGGGCGCAGCCCTCGCCCGCGTAGATCTTGGCCGGCAGCGGCGTGGTGTTGCTGAACTCCAGCGTCACGTAGCCCTCCCATTCGGGTTCGAACGGCGTGACGTTGACGATGATGCCGCAGCGCGCATAGGTGCTCTTGCCGAGACAAATGGTGAGCACGTTGCGCGGGATGCGGAAGTACTCGACGGTGCGCGCCAGCGCGAAGCTGTTGGGCGGGATGATGCACGAGTCGCCCTGGAAGTCGACGAAGCTCTTTTCGTCGAAGTTCTTCGGGTCGACCACGGTGGAGTGGATGTTGGTGAAGATCTTGAACTCGGGCGCGCAGCGGATGTCGTAGCCATAGCTGCTGGTGCCGTAGCTGACGATGCGCCGGCCGTCCACCTCGCGCACCTGGCCGGGCTCGAACGGCTTGATCATGCCGTGCTCGGCCGCCATGCGGCGGATCCATCGGTCGCTCTTGATGCTCATGCTGCCTCGCTCATGAATTGATAGCTGTTTGCGCGCAATGGACAAGCGCAAAGGCCTTATTCTGCCTTGAGTTCATCGGCGCGATTCGCCGCAGGTCCTGCAAGTCCCGACTGCCATGCGCAGTGGATGCGAAGGATTCGCGGAGGACGCAGCACAAACCATGAGATCTTCTTCCGCGTCTCCTGCGGAATCTCTGCGCCCCCGCGCTCCGATGTGGGCTGGTCAGCGTGGAAGCGGCCCCCGCACGCCTTCGACGAGGTAGTTCATCTCCAGGATCTCGCGATCGCTGGCATGGCGGCCCTGGGGCACCTGCAACTGGCCCGTGTTGTCGCGCACCGGTCCGGCGAAGGGGTGCAGGCGGCCGGCGGCGATGTCCTGCTCGCGTGCCAGCACTTCGCGCCGCACGGCTTCCGGCACCCTGGGGCCGAAGCCTTCGATGCGCACCATGCCTTCCTTGACGCCGCCCCACAGGTCGCCGCTCTTCCAGCTGCCGTCGCGCAGCGCGCGCACGCGGGCGAGCTCGTAGGCTTCCCAGTGGTGCGTGACGGCGGCGAGCTGGGCGTGCGGCGCGACGCTGCGCATGTCCGAGTGGTAGGCGATGGCGAGCCGGCCGCGCTCCTCGGCCGCCTTCATGATGGCGGTGGACGCGCTGTGGAAGGCCAGCACGTCGGCGCCCTGGTCGAGCAGGACCAGCGCCGCCTCGCGCTCGCGCGGCGGGTTGAACCATTCGTTCAGCCAGACCAGCCGCACGCTGGCATCGGGTCGCACGCTGCGCAGGCCGAGCGTGAAGGCGTTGATGCCCTGCAGCACCTCGGGGATCGGGAAACCGGCGACGTAGCCGATCACGCCGGCCTGCGTCATGCGGCCGGCGGCGATGCCGGCCAGGTAGCGGCCCTCGTAGTAGCGCGCGTTGGCGGTGGCGACGTTGGCGGCGCGCTTGACGCCGGTGATGACCTCGAACCTGACCTGCGGGAAGTCGCGCGCGACGCGCAGCGCCGGCTCCATGTAGCCGAAGCTGGTGGTGAAGATGATGTCGTTGCCCTGGCGCGCCAGGTCGCGCAGCACGCGCTCGGCGTCCGTGCCCTCGGCGACGTTCTCGACGTAACGCGTTTCGACCTGGTCGCCCAGGGCCGCCTGCACCGCCAGGCGCGCGGCTTCGTGCTGGTGCGTCCAGCCGACGTCGGTGACCGGCGTGACGTAGACCCAGGTGGCCCGCGTGGGGGGCGGGGCGGCCGGTCCTTGCGCGTGCAAGGGGGCCCACAGGCAGGCGGCCGCGAGCGCGGCCACGAGGTTTTTGTACATGGTTGTCCTCGACATGGCCCCGGGAAGGAAGGCGGCCGCGCACGGGTGCTCGGGAGCGCCGGGTGCGGACGGGCAGGCACCACCAGGGGCGGCGGCGGGCGTGCCGGCGGCATTGTCGCACCGGCGAGGTTCCGCCCGGGGCGCTGATGCAGGGAAACCCCGTGGTGACGGGCGGCGGCAATCGCTACCATGCCAACTGCCATTGGCGCCGCGCGCCTTCACCGGTTTGTTAGCGGAGATCCCATGCCATGCAGCTGCCGCTGCGCATCGACCCGGCTGCAGGCAAGAGCCTGCAGCTGCAGATCACCGAGCAGATCCGCCTGCTGATCCTTGACGGCCGGCTGGTGGCCGGCGCGCGCATGCCGGCTTCGCGCCAGCTCGCGCAGGACCTCGACGTCTCGCGCAACACCATCATGGCGGCCTTCGGCCGCCTGATCGCCGAGGGCTTCCTGGTGGCACGCGAACCGACCGGCACCTTCGTGGCGGAGCGCGTCGCGCCTGAAGGGCCGGCGCTGCTGCCGCTGGTCGATGCCAGGCCGAGCGCCGCGGCCGAACAGCGGCGCCGGCGGCGCCTGAAGTTTCGCGGCGAGGCGCACGAGGTGGTCGCGCCCCATGGCCACGAGCTCGAGTTCGACTTCTGGGTCGGCCGCCCGGACGCGCGCCTGTTTCCGCTGCGGCACTGGCAGGCCCTGCTGATGCGCAAGCTGCGCACGGGGGCGCGTCACCTGTGCGAGTACGGCGATCCGCAGGGCGTGCTGGCGCTGCGCGAGGCGATCTCGGCCCACGTGGGCGCGACGCGCGGCATTGCCGCCGACCCGGCGCGCATCGTGATCACCAACGGCATCCAGGAGGGGCTCAACCTGCTGGCCTGGCTGCTGATCGCGCCGGGCGTCGAGGTGGTGGTCGAGGATCCGTGCTACCGTGGCGCGGCGCACGTGTTTGCTGGCCACGGCGCGACCCTGCGGCCGGTCGCGGTGGACCAGGATGGCATCGACTGCGCGGCGCTGCCAGCGGCGGCGCTGGCCTACGTGACGCCCTCGCATCAGTATCCGCTGGGCGTGACGCAGTCGCTGGCACGGCGCGAGGCGCTGCTGGCCTGGGCGGCGGCGGCCGGTGCCTACGTCGTCGAGGACGATTACGACTGCGATTTCTTCTACGATGGCGCGCCGCTGCCGGCGCTCAAGAGCCTGGATCGCAACGGCCAGGTGATCTACCTGGGTACCTTCTCCAAGAGCCTGGGGGCGGGCTTGCGCATCGGCTACATGGTGTTGCCGGCCGAACTGTGCGAGCCGGCGCGCAAGGCCAAGGCGCTGCTGAACAACTGCCAGCCCTGGCTGGAGCAGGCGGCGCTCGCCGCCTTCATCACCGAGGGCGGCTACGCCGAGCACCTGCGCCGCCTGCGCCAGCTTTACGCGGCGCGACGCAACCACCTGTGCGCGGCCGTCACCCATGGCCTGCCCGAGTGGCGTTGCAGCGGCGAGGGCGGCGGCATGCACCTGGTGGTGCAACTGCCCGCGCGGGGGCCGGACGCCCAGGCGGTGGAGCAACTGGCGCGCGCGCATGGCGTCGGCGTCTACGGGATTTCGCACGGCAATGCGCGGCTGTGGAACGTGGGCGGCGACGCAGCGCTGGAGCGCGTGCTGCTGCTGGGCTATGCGGCGCTGAGCGAGACCGAGGTGAGCGAGGCCCTGCTGCGCCTGCGCCAGGCGGTCGGCACCGGCGTCGTGAGTGAAGGATGACCCGGCGTCGCCCCAGGATCATTCGTGACGCCGGTGCCTGCCGGCGATCATTCGTCATGCGGCAAGCGCGCGTGCGTACGGAGCGCTACTCGATCGCGATGCGCAGGGCCCAGGCGGCGGCCCAGGGTGCGAGGAACAGCGCCAGCACCAGCATGGCGCCGAGCAGCGAGAAATGCGCCGAGATGCCCAGGCCAGCGCTGCTCGCCTCGACCGCGCCGGCGCCGAACACCAGCACCGGAATGTAGAGCGGCAGCACCAGCAGGGCCAGCAGCACGCCGCCGCCGCGCACACCCAGGGTGAGCGCCGACATGATGGCGCCGATCAGGCTGAGCAGGGGCGTGCCTAGCAGCAGCGAGGCCGCCAGCACGCCGATGGCGCGGCCATCGAGATCGAATTGCAGGGCCAGCAGCGGCGACAGCAGGGTCAGCGGCAGGCCGGTGCCAAGCCAGTGCGCGACCACCTTGGCCAGCACCAGCAGGGGCAGCGGAGTGGCGGCCAGCAGCACCTGCTCCAGCGTGCCGTCCAGATGGTCGTCGGCGAACAGGCGCGGCAGCGACAGCAGGGTGGCGAGCAGGGCGGCGACCCAGATCGCGCCGGGCGCCAGGCGCCGCAGCAGCGCCGGCTCGGGGCCGATGCCGAGCGGGAACAGGCTGACCACGATGAGGAAGAACACGAGCGCGGCCGCGGTGTCGGCCTGGCGCCGCAGCGCGACGCGCAGGTCGCGCCGCAGCAGGGCGCCCAGTCCGGCGAGTGGCCCGGCGCGGCGCGTCGTGGCGCCGACCGCCGCGCCCGGTGGCGCGCCCCGGGACGGTGCGGTTTCGGCCTTCATAGCGCCAGCGTGACCTGCGGCAGCGCCGCCGGCAGCGCGACGTCCTGGTGGCTGGTCAGCACCACGATGCCGCCGGCGCCGACGTGGCGCGCGATGCGTGATGCCAGCCAGGCGCCGGCCGCGTGGTCGAGCGCGTTGAAGGGCTCGTCCAGCACCCACAGCGGCGTGGCGCCAGCCAGCACCAGGCGCGCCAGCGCGGCGCGCCGGCGCTGCCCCTGCGACAGGGTACGCACCGGTGCGTGCTCGCGTCCGGCCAGGCCCGCCTCGCGCAGGGCCGCGCGGGCCGCCTGCGGCGCCGCCTGCCAGCCGGCCAGCGCCAGCGCGACCTGCAGGTTTTCCAGCACCGACAGCTCGGCCTTGAGTGCCGCCGTATGGCCGAGGTAGAGCAGGGCGCGGCCGAATTCCTCGCGCAGGCGCGCGATGTCCAGGCCACGCCACAGCACGCGACCGTGCTGCGGTGCCAGCAGGCCGCAGACCATGCGCAGCAGGCTGGTCTTGCCGGCGCCGTTGGCGCCCTGCACGCGCAGCAACTGACCCGGCACGACCGTCGCGTTCAGGCCGCTGAACAGCAGGCGGCCGGAGCGCGTGCACTGCAGGTTCTCGAGCTGCAGGCTGGCGGCGCCGACCGGGCCGGTGGCGGCCATCAGCGTCCGACCACGCGGTCGAGCACCACGCGCACGTCCTGGCGCCCGAGAGCGACGCCCTCGAGGTGGCCTTCGATGTCGCCCGGCTGCGCGTTGGCGTTGCCCAGGCGCGAGACGCGCGCGACGATGTTGACGCGTGGGTGCCGTGACAGCGCCAGGCCCTCGGCCATGGCGCTGCTGTCGTCCAGCGTGAAGGAGACCGGCCAGCCCGAGGCGCGCGTGCGCACGGCGGCCAGCGGCATCGGCGGACCGTTCTCGGCACGCGCGAACACGAACAGGGTATCCGCCGGCGCGATCTGGCTGGCCAGGGCGCTGTCGACCACCACCGTGCCGCGGATTTCCGGCCGGGTCGCGGGGGCGGCGCTGGCCGGGGCGGTGGTGGCCACCTTGGCGGGCGGCGCCTGGCCTTGCGCGCGCGCGATCCACTCGCCGATGCGCGCGCGGTCTTCCGAGTCCTCGGGCAACTGAGCTTCCAGCCGACGCCAGTGCTGCACGGCGGTCTCGCGTTCGCCCCGCTGCAGGGCCGCCAGGCCGGCAAAGGCCAGGGCATTCAGGTTGTTCGGGTCGAGCCGGAGCGCGCGTTCGACCAGTTGCTGCGGCTCGCCCGACAGGTCGCGGTTTTGCGTCGTGGCCAGGGTGTTGGCATATTCCACCCACAGGTCCGGGTTGTCGGCCTGCAGGGCCGTGGCCTTGCGGTAGGCGCCAAGGGCGTCCTGGGTGCGGCCGAGCTGGAAGTACGAGCGCGCCAGCAGCACCCAGCCCTCGGCATCGCCGCCGTCGCGCGCGAGTCGCTCGGACAGCGCCGCGATGGCGTCGTCCTGCGGCGGGTGGGCGGGATCGGCGGCGGCGGCCTGGACGCCGCGGCCGCTGATCGCTTCCGGCGTGCCGACCGCGGCATACAGCAGGGCGGCGGCCAGCGGCAGTGTGATCGCGGTGGCGAGCGCCGCGCCCCAGTTGACGCGCAGGCTCGCGGGCTCGTTCGCCGGTGCATCCTGGCGCGCCTGCAGGGCCTGGCGCTCGAGCTCCAGGCGGGCGCGCTCGTGTTCGGCGTCGCCCAGCGTGCCGGCGGCGTGCTCGGCATCGATCTCGCGCAGGCGGTCGGCCAGCACGGCGAGCGCCGGATCGGCCGGCGCGGCACGGTCCGCGTGCCGCAGCAGGGGCACGATCACCAGCGCCAGCGCGAGCAGCACCAGGGCGGCCGCCAGGACCAGGAACAGCGTCATGGCGGCGACTCCCCGCCGGCTTGCAGCAGCTGGCGCGCGCGGCGACGTTCCTCGGCCGACAGCACGTGCTCGGGCTCGGCGGCAGCGCGCCGGCGAATGGTGCGCACCAGGGTTGCGGCCGCCAGCAGCAGCAGCACGAACGGGCCCAGCCACAGCAGCAGGGTGCGCAGGCCGAACCGCGGCCGATAGAGCACGAAGTCGCCGTAGCGCTCGACCATGAAGTCGCGCACCTGCTGCGGCGAGCGACCGGCGCGCAGCTGCTCGCGGATCTGCTGGCGCAGGTCGAGTGCGAGGTCGGCGTGCGAGGCGGCGATGGTCTCGTTCTGGCACACCAGGCAGCGCAGCTCCTGGGCGATTTCCGTCATGCGCGCTTCGAGCACGGCGTCCTCGGCCAGCGGCGGTGCTTCGCGCGCCGCCAGCGCGGAGCCCGCCAGCAGCCAGGCCAGGGCGCACAGGACGGCGCGCATCCAGGGCATTCGGGGGTCAGGCACCGAGCTTCCTCATCAGGGGCAGGATGGTCTGGTCGAGGGCCTCCTGCGTCACCGGGCCGATGTGCTTGTAGCGGATCACGCCCTGCTGGTCGATGATGAAAGTCTCGGGCACGCCGTAGACCCCCAGGTCGATGCCGACCAGGCCCTGGAGGTCGGACGCCGACTGCAGGTAGGGGTTGCCGTGGCGCGCGAGCCAGTCGAGCGCGTTGTCGCGCTGGTCCTTGTAGTTCAGGCCGTACATCAGCACGCTGCGCGAGCGGGCGAGGTCGATCAGCACCGGGTGCTCGACCCGGCAGGCGACGCACCAGGAGGCCCAGACGTTGAGCAACCAGACCTTGCCGCGCAGGTCCTGCGCCGAGAAGCGCTCCGTGGGCGTGTCGAGCTGTGGCAGTTCAAACGCCGGCAGCGGCTTGTCGATTAGCGGCGAGGGGATCTCGCGCGGCTTGAGCGTCAGGCCGATCGCCAGGAAGGCCACCAGCACGCCAAACAGCAGCAGCGGCAGCAGGCCCTTTCTCATGGCGTCGCGGTCCTCGCCGTGGCGGTCGCCAGGCCCGGGGGCGTGGCAGGGGCCGGCCGCGTCGCCGCCGCGCGCACGCGCAGGCGGTAGCGTCGGTCCAGCACGGCGATCAGGCCGCCGAGCGCCATCAGGAAGCAGCCGCCCCAGATCCAGTCGACGAAGGGCTTGTAGTAGAGGCGCACGATCCAGCGCTGCTCGCTCAGGCGGTCGCCGAGCGCCGCGTAGAGGTCGCGCGTGAGGCCGGTATGGATGGCCGCCTCGGTCATCGGCGCCGGGTTGCGCCCTTCGGTGTAGACGCGTCGCTCGGGCCACAGCGTGGTGACGGCGCGCCCGCTCTCCGTGGTCACGGCGAGCCGGGCCCGGTCCGCCGAATAGTTGGGGCCACGTTGCCGGTCGACGCCCTGGAACTCGAAGCGGTAGCCGGCCAGCGTCGCGGTCTCGCCGGGCTCCATGGTGACGTCCTTTTCCAGCTCGTAGCCGTTCACCACGGTGACCCCGACGATGAACACCGCCACCCCCAGGTGCGCGAGCTGCATGCCCCAGTAGCTCGGCGGCTGCGCCGCCAGGCGCTGGCGCCACTGCGCGCGCGGGTGGCGGCGCAGCTTCTCGACCACGTTGAGCACCGAGGTGGCGGCGATCCACAGCGCCAGGAACAGGCCGAAGCCGACCATCGGCTTCCAGCTGCCGAGCAGCCAGGGCGCGACCAGGGCCGCCGCCAGGCTCACGGCCAGCGCCCAGCGCAGGCGACGTGCCAGATCCAGCGCGTTGTCCTCGCGCCAGCGCGCCAGCGGGCCGACCCCGACCAGGAACAGCGCTGGCGCGATCAGCGGCACGAACACGGTGTCGAAATAGGGCGGACCGACCGACAGCTTGCCCAGGCCAAGGGCATCGATGGCGAGCGGGTAGAGCGTGCCCAGCAGCACCGCGGCGCAGGCCACCAGCAGCAGCACGTTGTTGACCAGCAGCATCGACTCGCGCGACACCAGGGCGAAGCGCCCGCCGATGCCGACACTGGGCGCGCGCCAGGCGAACAGGGCGAGCGAGCCGCCCACCACCAGGGTGAAGAACACCAGGATGTAGATGCCGCGCGCCGGGTCGGTGGCGAAGGCGTGCACCGAGGTCAGCACGCCCGAGCGCACCAGGAAGGTGCCCAGCAGCGAGAGCGAGAAGGCGATGATGGCCAGCAGTGCGGTCCACATCTTGAAAGTGTCGCGCTTTTCGGTCACTGCCAGCGAGTGCAGCAGCGCGGTGCTGACGAGCCAGGGCATGAGCGAGGCGTTTTCGACGGGATCCCAGAACCACCAGCCGCCCCAGCCCAGCTCGTAGTAGGCCCAGACGCTGCCGATCGCGATGCCCAGGGTGAGGAAGCACCACGACACCGTGGCCCAGGGCCGCGACCAGCGCGCCCAGGCGGCGTCCAGGCGCCCGGCCAGCAGCGCGGCGATGGCAAAGGCAAAGGCCACCGTGGTGCCCACGTAGCCCATGTAGAGCAGCGGC
Organism: Ottowia sp.; assembly: GCF_035325765.1. Lineage (GTDB taxonomy): Bacteria > Pseudomonadota > Gammaproteobacteria > Burkholderiales > Burkholderiaceae_C > Ottowia. The sequence goes on along the minus strand of NZ_DAOKZG010000038.1, from coordinate 18,861 downwards.
GGGTGCATGATCAGGCCCGGGTCCTGCAGCTGCGGGTTGAGGTCGGCGCCGTTCGGCGCCGCCGGCAGCAGGCGCGCGAACGGATTGGAGGTGAGCAGGATGAACAGCGCGAAGCCCACGCTCACCAGGCCCATGACCCCCAGGATGCGCGCCGTGGTGCGCGCGTCCAGGTGGCGCGAGCGCAGCGACACCGCCGCAGTCCAGCCGGCCAGGATCAGCAGCCACAGCAGCACCGAGCCTTCGTGGCCGCCCCACACGGCGCAGACGCGGTAGACGAGGGGCAGGGCGGAATTGGAGTGTTCGGCGACGTACTCGACCGAGAAATCGTTGGCCACGAACAGCCGGGTCAGGCAACCGAAGGCGATGGCGACGAACAGGAACTGGGCGCGTGCTGCCGGGCCGGCCAGCGCCATCCAGGCGGCGTGGCCGCGCGCCGCGCCCCAGAGCGGCAGCAGCGCCTGCACGGCCGCCAGCAGCAGCGCGAGCACGAGGGCAAGCTGGCCGAGCTCGGCGATCATCGCGGATCTCCGGCCGGCAGTGGCGGCGTGTAGCCGGCGCTCTGGAGCGCGCCTTCGACTTCGCGCGGCGTGTAGTTCTCGTCGTGCTTGGCCAGCACCTGGTCGGCGTGGAACAGGCCGTGCTCGTCCAGCCGGCCCTGCGTCACCACGCCCTTGCCCTCGCGGAACATGTCGGGCAGCAGGCCGCTGTAGCGCACCGGGATGCTTTGCGCGCCGTCGGTGACGACGAACTGCACCATCAGGCTGTCGCTGGCGCGCTGCACGCTGCCCTGCTCGACCAGGCCGCCCAGGCGAAAGGCCCGGCCCTGCGGCGCCTCGCGCGCCACCACCTGGGAGGGGCTGAAGAAGAACACCAGGTTGTCCTGGAAAGCGCTGAGCACCAGGGCGCTGGCGACGCCAAGCGCGGCCAGGCCGCCGAGCACGATGAGCCCGCGCTTGGTGCGTGTCTTCATGCCGGCTCTCCGAGCGCCTCGGCGCGCAGGCGCTGGCGCCGGCGGCGCAGCTGCCACAGTTCGGCCGCCAGCAGCAGCGCCGTCACGCCAAACGAGCCCCAGACATAGAGGCCGTAGCCGCCCATCTGCAGGAAGTCGGACCAGGTGGCCCAGTTCGATCCGGGCATCACGCCACCTCCAGCGCCTGCGCGGCCCAGGCCGCGTGGCGCTCGCGCTCCAGAATGATCAGGCGCACGCGTGCGAGCGCCACGGCAATGCAGTAGCACCAGACCGCCAGCGTCATCACCAGCATGCCCACCAGCATCGGCGTGGCAATGCTGGGCGCGCTGTCCAGGCTGACCGAAGCGCCCTGATGCAGGGTATTCCACCAGCGTACCGAGAAATAGATGATCGGCACGTTGACCACGCCCACCAGCGCCAGCACCGCGGTCGCGCGGTCGGCGTGGCGCGGGTCGTCGATGGCGGCGTGCAGCGACAGGAAGCCGAGGTAGAGGAACAGCAGGATCAGCTCCGAGGTCAGGCGTGCGTCCCACACCCACCAGGTGCCCCAGGTCGGCTTGCCCCACAGGGCGCCGGTCCACAGGGCGATGACGGTCATCAGCGCGCCGGTGGGCGCCAGCGCGCAGGCCAGCATCGAGGCCAGGCGCAGGTTGAACACCAGGCCGATGCCGGCCCACAGCGCCAGCGCGAGGTAGATCACCATGGACATCCAGGCCGCCGGCACGTGGATGAAGATGATGCGGTAGGCATCACCCTGCTGCGCGTCGGTCGGCGCCAGCGCGAGGCCGATCACCAACCCGGCGACACCGAGCAGCGCCGCCAGGGCGTAGCACCAGGGCAGGAGGCGTCCGGCCAGCGGGTAGAAGCGCAGCGGCGCCGCGTACTTGAACCAGTTGATCCCGCCCGCGGGCAGGGACAGCGCACTGCTCACGGGATGGCCCTCCGCGCCGCGCGCCGCGGGATCAACACCTGGGAGCGGCCCGGCATGCTCATCGTGGCCGTGCCGCCGCGTCCAGCGCCGCTGTGGCCTCGGCCGGCGCGATCTCGAACACCGAGAAGCCACCCACCTGGTAGACCAGGGTGGCGCCCGCGACGTCGCTCTGCTCGTTGCCCATGAAGGGCAGCAGGCGCGCCGCCAGGGTCTTGCCGGAGGGCTCGTCGGTCAGCGCGATCGCGCGGATCGGCTGCCCCGGGCCCTGCAGCACGCTGTAGGCGTGGTACTTGTGCTGGTCGAGCCAGCTGTGCACCCCGCGCACCATGCCGTGCACGTCGCCACTGGCGCCGAAGTCCTGGAAGGCGACGCCGAGGCGTTCGGGCGCCATCTGGCCCAGCAGGATGATGTCGCGCAGGTGCAGCACCAGCACCGCCGTCTTGCCGCCGGCGAGCGCCTGCAGTGCGCGCAGGCCCTCGGCTTCCGGCGCCAGCAGGGCGTCGGCAAAGCGCTGGAAGCGCTGCTGCTGCGCCGCCAGCCGTTCGTCCGGCTCGGCGCCGGCGCGCCAGAAGGCCTGCTCGATCGCCTCGACCCGGGCGCGGCTGGCCTGCCAGCGCGAGGGCACGAACAGCGGCGTGCCCAGGTGCTGGTCGAAGGCCACGTTGGCGCCGGCCAGCAGCTGGAACTGACGCGCCGTGTCCCACCAGCTCAGCACGACGCGCTCGGCCGGCACGTGGCGCTTGAGCACCCCGGCCAGCGCGTCCACGTCCTTGGGGGCGATGCCCAGGGTCAGGAAGGGATCATCGACACGCGACTGCCAGCGCACCAGCACCGGGCCGCCGCCCGAATCGGCGACCTCCAGCTCGGCCAGCGGGGTGGCGCTGTCATCCGACACCACGCTGGCGCGTCGCACCGTCAGCTGCTGCGCCAGCGGCTCCAGCTCGGCGGTGGGCACGGGCTCGCCCAGCACGTAGCGGTAGACCGGTGGCGCCGACCAGTGCCGGGCCAGCAGGCCGCCGGCCATGCCGAGCAGGGCAAGGCCGCCGAGCACGGCGGCGAGGCTCAGGCGCCGGCGCCATGGGCGCGATGCTGCTGGATCACCCATGTTGCCGTGTCTCCTGGTCATTCGTCAGGCGCGCTCCCGCTGCGGATCGTCGCCGGCCGTCCGGGCACTGCGCCGGCGTCCGACCAGGCCGCCGATCAGCAGGCCACCGCCCAGCACCGCGAGTCCGCCGCCGGTCAGCACCGGGTCATCGGCCAGGTTGGCCAGCACCGGCTGCGTGCCGTTGCGGTAGGACGAGGTCTTGCGCGGCGCGGCGCTGCCGCCTTCCAGCTTCTGCAGGCGCTGCTCGAGCGCGGCCTTCTCGCGCAGCAGGGTGTCCTGCTCGTTGATGATGGCCTGGTCCTTGATCAGGTCGCTCCAGCCGTGCGAGTAAGTCCAGCCACCCGGGTTCACGTGCTGCAGGCCCTTCATGTAGCGCGCCACGTGCTGCTCCCACATCTCGGCAAAGGTGCGGTCGACGGTGGTGGTCTGGTTGGCGCCAGCGAAGAACAGCGAGAAGAAGCCGCCGGGCTCGTCCTGCTCGGGCGCGGGCAGTGCCGGGCGATTGGTCTTCTGACCGACCAGCAGCTTATCGTCGTAGAGTTTCTGCACCACCTTGCGCGTGTCCTCGACGAGCTTGATGCCATCCTTGATGCCATTGTCCGACATTGTCAGATAGGTCTCGGCAAAGCGCGGCGAGTGGCACTGCGAGCATGTCGCCACCCAGGCCTCCTTGCGCTCCTTGAACCAGGGGTGCTCGAGATTGTCGGCGATGTTCTGGAACGGCAGGAAGCCCCAACGCACCTTGCGCACCAGGTTGTGCGTGTACTGGCCCTTGAACTCGAAGTGGCAGCTCTGGCAGGTCGGGCCGGTCTGGCCGTCCTTGTGGCCCATCTGGTCGGCCAGGCGGATGTCCCAGTTCCACTGGTTGCCGCGGGTCTGGTAGGCCGTGCCATGCTTGGAGAACATGAACTGCTCGAACTCGTTGTGGTCGACCCCGTTGTGGCAGGTGGCGCAGGCCTCTGGCTTGCGTGCCTCGACGGTGGAGAACTCATGCCGCGTGTGGCAGTTGTCGCACTTGGGCTGGTTGGTATGGCACATGGTGCAGCTGGCCGCCACCTCGCGCTCCTGCAGCGCGGCCCAGGTGGCAGTCTCGACGTTGGCCATGTAGTCCACGGTGTGCGAGGGGTGGCCCGCGTCCCACTGCTTCTGCGGCCACACCAGGGTGTCGCGCTCGGACTCGGCCTCGGCGAACTGGCGCACGTGGCAGGTGCCGCAGGCGGTGCGGTCGGGCATGCGCAGGTCGGTCACGTGGTTGCCGGCCTGCTTGCCGACGCCCATGTGGCAGTCGATGCACTGCACGTCCTTCAGCGGCTCGCCCGCCGCCAGCAGGCCCTGCGAGCGCAGGTTGTCCTCGACCTCGGCGATCACGCCCTTCTTGTAGGCGCGCACGTCGGAATCAGGAAGCTGGCGAATCTGGTCAAGGTTGGCGTGCACGCTCTTTTCCCAGGACTTGACCCAGCCGTGCGTGGCGCCGGTGTGGCAGCCCACGCATTCCTCGCGCTTGGCCTCGATCGCCGGTTCGGCCGGCGCCTTGTAGAACAGCGTCGGCGCCAGGTACATGTCCATCGGGATCGGCTCCCAGTACTTGGCGTGCTTGCCCTTGGTGTATTCGGCCTTGTAGCGCTTGGACAGCGCGTCGAAGAGCTCCTTGGGCGAGGCGTCGCGCGAGAGATTCAGCGCCTTGAGCTGTTCGTCGGGCACGGAGTCCCAGATGGCTGCCGAGGTGGGCAGGTGCGTCGCGACCAGGCCGAGGGCCAGGGCGACCAGGGTGAGCAGTCGAGCCAGCATGGGTGTCTCCTCCAGTTCGTTCCGGCACGGCGCGCGCTGCCGGATGAGAGACACTATGGCCATTTTTCGGCTGGCACCAAGTACCACGGCACCCTGAAGTCATGGTGCCATGGCGCCCATGGACCCACCGGGGCCACCGGGCATGGCACCGGGCCGGGTGCTGCGCTCTTGCGGACCTGCGTTCAACCTGGAAACGGCCGTTGACCGCTTGCACCCTTCTCCAAACCCGCATGGCCATGGACGTTGGCAGCTTCTCTCCCGTTCACCATATGGGTGAGCACGCTACACGCCCGCCAGCACCACTCTCGCCGCGCCATGCGTCGTTGATGATCGTCCTTGCAGACACGAGCCTGCCGCGTCCTCTTGCCTCGCCTGCCGCGTCGATAGCGGCACTGGCGGAGGCGTCCAACTGCCGTTTCCAGGTTCAAGAATGACGAAATGACTCCGCTGCGCTTCGATGGCAGGGAAACGCATCTGGTCGCGCGGGCGTGAGCCAGCGTCATCTTGCATCTTTTTTGAGCGTGAAGCGGGATCAGGCGGCGTACTGCTCGAAGCAGGCGCGGGCCTGGTCCAGCCAGCGCTGCCGATCGGCCGGCGGGGCGAAGCTGGCCTCGAAGCTGTTCGCGGCCAGCTGCCAGGCCTGGGCGGCGCCCAGGCCGGTGGCGGCGAACACCTGCTGGAAGTTCGCGTTGACGTAGCCGCCGAAGTAGGCCGGGTCGTCGCTGTTGACGGTCGCCACCACGCCCGCTTCCAGCAGCCGGGGCAGCGAGTGCTGCGCCAGATCGGGAAACACCTGCAGCTTCTGGTTCGATAGCGGGCAGACCGTGAGCGGGATGCGCTCCCGCGCCAGCCGCTGCAGCAGCGCCGCGTCGTGCACCGCCTGCACGCCGTGGTCGATGCGCTCGACCTGCAGGACGTCGAGCGCGCCCCGGATGTAGTCGGGCGGGCCTTCCTCGCCGGCGTGGGCGACGACGTGCAGGCCCAGCTGGCGGCAGCGCGCGAACACGCGGGCGAACTTTTCGGGCGGATGCCCCAGTTCGCTGGAGTCCAGGCCGACGCCGATGAACTGGTCGCGCCAGGGCAGGGCGGCTTCGAGGGTCTCGAAGGCTTCGCGCTCGCTCAGGTGGCGCAGGAAGCACAGGATCAACGCGCTGGAGATGCCCAGCTCGCGCTCGGCGTCCGCGCAGGCGCGGCGCAGGCCGCGGATCACGGTTTCCATCGACACGCCGCGCGCGGTGTGCGTCTGCGGATCGAAGAAGATCTCGGCGCGCACCACGTTCTCGGCCGCGGCGCGCCTGAGGTAGGCGTGCGCCAGGTCGTGGAAGTCCTGCTCGGTCCGCAGCACGCCGGCGCCCTGGTAGTACAGGTCCAGGAAATCCTGCAGCTTGCCGAAGGCGTAGGCGCGGCGCAGCGCCGCGATGTCCGGGTAGGGCAGCGTGATGCCATTGCGCGCGGCCAGCGCGAAGATCATCTCCGGCTCGAGCGTGCCCTCGATGTGCAGGTGCAGCTCGGCCTTGGGCATGGCCGCCAGCAGGGCCGGCAGCCGCTCGGCGGCAATCGGTGGGACGGTCCAGGGCATGGATCGGATCGGGGCGAGCCGCAGCGCGCGGCGCCGCGGCTCGCCCTGACGTCCTTACTTCGCGCCAGGCACCTTGCCCTGCACGCCGTCCACGTAGAACTGGATCGCCTTCAGGAAATCGTCGTCCGCCACCTTGCCGGCGGCCAGCACTTCCTTGCCGGTGTTGTCCTTTACCGGCCCGGTCCAGATCGAGAACGAGCCGTCCTTCATCCCGGCCCGGGCCTTGTCGACGCGCGCGCGCGCATCCGCCGGCACGCTGTCCGGGATGTCGATCAGGTCGATCGCGCCTTCCTTCACGCCCCACCACTGGTTCGGGCCCACGGCCCAGCTGCCGTCCAGCGCCTGGCCGACGGCGTGCTCGTAGTAGGGCGCCCAGTCGATGATGGACGAACCCAGGTGGGCCTTCGGGCCGTAGTGCGCCATCGGCGAGTTCCAGCCGAAGGCGTGCTTGCCCATCGATTCGGCGGTCTTCAGCACCGCCGAGGAGTCGGTGTTCTGGAACAGCACGTCGGCGCCGCCGTTGATCAGGGTGGTCGCGGCTTCCACCTCCTTGGGCGGGTTGTGCCATTCGTTCAGCCACACCACCTGGAGCGTCGCCTTGGGGTTGACGACGCGCGCGCCGAGGGCGAAGCTGTTGAGGTTGCGCAGCACCTCGGGGATCGGCACGGTGGCGACGTGGCCGAGCTTGCCGCTCTTGCTGACGGTGCCGGCGATCAGGCCGGCAAGGTAGGCGCCCTCGTAGTTGCGCGCCTCGTAGGTGCGCAGGTTCTTGGCCGTCTTGTAGCCGGTGCAGTGCTCGAACTTGACGTTCGGATGGTCCTTGGCGACCTTGAGCATCGGGTTCATGAAGCCGAAGCTGGTGCCGAAGATCAGGCCGCAACCCTGGCTCACCAGGTCGCGCGCCACGCGCTCGGTGTCGGGGCCCTCGGGCACGTTCTCGACGAACACGGTCTGCACGCGGTCGCCGAACTTCTTCTCGACCGCCTTGCGGCCGTTGTCGTGGGCGAAGGTCCAGCCGCCGTCGCCGACCGGGCCGACGTAGATCCAGCCGATCTTCAGCGGTTTTTCGCCCGCCGCATGGCTTGGCAGCGCGGCGGCGGCGACGGAGGCCGCGGCCAGGCGCAGCAGGTGGCGTTTGTTCAGGTCGGTCATCGATGTCTCTCCAGTCCAGGGGTCGAAAAATCCCGTTGCAGCCGAACCTCGGGGGTTCAGCTCGCGGGGGTGAACGGCTTGCCGAGCGAGGCCGGCATGTTGATGCGGATCCAGGTGGCGTTGCGGGAAATCAGCGCCAGCACGACGACCGTGGCCAGGTACGGCGTCATCGCCAGGAACTCGGTCGGGATCGTCGTGCCGCGGCTCTGCGAGTAGAACTGCAGCATGGTGACGCCGCCGAACAGGTAGGCGCCCAGCAGCACGCGCGCCGGCCGCCAGGTGCCGAACACCACCAGCGCAAGCGCGATCCAGCCCTTGCCGGCGACCATGCCCTCGGTCCACAGGGGGGTGTAGACCAGGGTCAGGTAGGCACCCGCCAGGCCCGCCATGGCGCCGCCGAACACCACCGCCGCCAGGCGGATCCGGCGCACCGGGTAGCCCAGCGCATGGGCCGATTCGGGGCTTTCGCCGACCGAGCGCAGCACCAGCCCCGAGCGCGTGCGGTAGAGCCACCAGATCAGGGCCACGGCCAGCAGCGCCGTGGCGTAGACCAGCGGATGCAGGCGAAACAGCGCCGGCCCGAGCAGCGGGATGTCGCCCAGCCCGAAGCCGTTGAAGCTCGGGCGCGCGCCCAGCGTGGCTTGCACGTAGTCGACGCCGACGAAGGCCGACAGGCCGGTGCCGAACAGCATCAGCGCCAGCCCGGTGGCGTACTGGTTGGTGCCCAGCCAGATAACGAGCCAGCCGAACACCGCGGCCAGCAGCGCGCCGGCGGCGATGCCGCCGAGGAAGCCCATCAGGTCGCTGCCGCTGTGCACGCCGATGGCGAAGGCGGCGATCGCCGCGCACAGCATCATGCCCTCGACGCCGAGGTTGAGCACGCCGGCCTTCTCGCCGATCAGCTCGCCGAGCGCGGCCAGCGCCAGCACGGTCCCGGCGTTCAGGGTGGAAGCCAGCAGGAGGGCGTAGACGTCCATCAGCGCCTCCGGATCCGGTAGTTGATCAGGGTGTCGCAGGCCAGCAGCGCGAACAGCAGCAGGCCCTGGAACACGTCGGTGAGCGACTTGGGCAGGCCCAGGCGCGATTGCGCCAGCTCGCCGCCGATGTAGAACATGCTCATCAGGATGGCGGCCAGCACCACGCCCAGCGGGTGCAGGCGCCCGACGAAGGCAACGATGATGGCGGCAAAGCCGTAGCCGACCGGGATGTGCGGCGTGAGCTGTTCCACCGGACCCGCGACCTCCAGCGCCCCGGCCAGCCCGGCCATGCCGCCCGACACCAGCAGCACCTGCCACAGCGCGCGGCGCGAGGAGAAGCCGGCGTAGCGCGCCGCCGCCGGCGCCAGGCCGCCGACCTGCAGCGCGAAGCCGCTGCGCGTGCGGTAGAGGTAGAGCCACATCAGCAGCGCGCCGACCAGGGCCAGCACGACGCCCAGGTTCATGCGCGCGCCCTCGATCAGGCGCGGCACCAGCACGCCTTCCTCGAAGTTCTTGGTCTGCGGGAAGTTGTAGCCCATCGGATCCTTCCAGGGCCCGAACACGAAGAAATACAGGACCTGGATCGCCACGTACACCAGCATCAGGCTGACCAGGATCTCGTTGGCGTTGAAGCGGTCGCGCAGGAAGGCGGTGATGGCGGCCCACAGCATGCCGCCGGCAACGCCGGCCAGCAGCACCAGCGGCATGATCCAGCGCCCGGTGTCCTCGCCGGCCATCAGCGCCACCCAGGTGGCGGTGACGGCGCCGATCACGTACTGGCCCTCGGCGCCGATGTTCCAGACGTTGGAGCGAAAGCACATCGCCAGGCCCAGCCCGATCAGCAGCAGCGGCGTCGCCTTCATGCTCAGCTCGCCCCAGGCGTAGGCCGAGTTGATCGGTTCCCAGAAGAACACGCGCAGGCCTTGCAGCGGATCCTTGCCCAACGCCAGGAACAGCAGGCTGCCCAGCAGCATGGTCAGGCCCAGGGCCAGCACGGGCGAGGCAAACGACCACAGGCGCGAGGGCAGCGGACGCAGTTCAAGCCGCAAGAGCCGCCCCTTCGCGCGCGTCCTCGGCGCTGCCCGGCCACAGGCCGCTCATCCATTCGCCGATGCGCTCCACGCTGGCGTCGCGCCGCGCCAGGCTGGGCGACAGCCGGCCCTTGGCCATCACGTGCAGGCGGTCGCAGATCTCGAACAGCTCCTCCAGCTCCTCGCTCACCACCAGCACGGCGCAGCCGGCGTCGCGCAGCGCCAGGATCTCGGCACGGATCTGCGCGGCGGCGCCGACGTCGACGCCCCAGGTCGGCTGCTCGACGATCAGCAGGCGAGGGCGCGCGCCGATCTCGCGCCCCATGATGTATTTTTGCAGGTTGCCGCCGGAGAGCGAGCGCGCCGCCGCCGCCGGCCCGCTGGCCTTGACGTTGAAGCGCTCGATCACTTCCTCGGACTGGCGTCGCAGCGCACCGGTGCGCAGCCAGCCGAGCCAGCCGACGCTTTCGCCGCGTGTCAGCAGCAGGTTGCGCGCCAGCCCGATCTCGGGCACGGCGCCGCGCCCCAGGCGCTCGGCCGGCACGAAGTAGGTGCCGAGCTGGCGCCGCCGGCGCGGCGACAGGCGGCCGGCGGCCGTGCCGTCGATCGTGATCGCCCGCGCCGGCGCGCGCGTGTCCTCGCCCGACAGGGCGAACAGCAGCTCGCGCTGGCCGTTGCCCGAGACGCCGGCGATGCCGACCACCTCGCCGGAATGGACGTCGAGCGTGACGCCGTCCAGGTCGACGCCGTACGGCGAGCTGCGCGGCAGCCGCAGGTCGCGCACCGCCAGCACCACGGGCCCGACCGCGCGCTCGTGGTGCTGCAGCTCGGGCGGCTCGCTGCCGATCATCAGGCGCGACAGCGAGGCATTGGTTTCCTGGCGCGGATCGCACACGCCCGAGACCTTGCCGGCGCGCATCACCGTGCATTTGCTGCACAGGGCGCGGATCTCGTGCAGCTTGTGGCTGATGTAGAGGATGGAGCAACCCTGGGCGGCGAGCTGGCGCAGCACCACGAAGAGCTTGTCCACCGCCTGCGGCGTCAGCACCGAGGTCGGCTCGTCCAGGATCAGCAGGCGCGGGTTGGTGAGCAGGGCGCGGATGATCTCGACGCGCTGCATCTCGCCCACGCCCAGCGTGTGCACCGGACGCTCGGGCTGGATGTCGAGCCCGTATTCGGTCGCCTTCTCGCGGATCTGGCGCGTCACCTCGGCCAGCGAGAGCGACTTGTCCAGGCCCAGCCAGACGTTCTCGGCCACCGAGATGGTCTCGAACAGGCTGAAGTGCTGGAACACCATGGCGATGCCATGCGCGCGCGCTTCCTGCGGGTTGCGGATCACGACCGGCTGGCCGTCGACGCGGATCTCGCCGGCATCGGGCTTCACGGTGCCGTAGATGATCTTCATCAGCGTGCTCTTGCCGGCGCCGTTCTCGCCCAGCACGGCGTGGATCTCGCCCGGCGCGACGCTGAGCGAAACGCCGTCGTTGGCGACCACGCCCGGGTAGCGCTTGGTGATGCCGCTCAGCTCGAGCCGCGGCACGGCGGCGGCGGTCACGGTTCGGCCGCCCGCGGCGTGCCGCCACCCGCCGCGCCTGCCGCCGCGCGCAGCACCGCCAGCGCTTCCTCGCGCAGGATCTCGCCCGTCACCGGCAGCGGCGGCACGGCCGTGCCCAGCAGTTGTGCGGCGCGCGCGGGCAGCAGGCGGCCGCCCAGCAGCCCGGCCATCTCGGGCTGGGGCACGGCGTAGGCCACGTGCGCCACCCCGGCCCAGTAGAGCGCGCCGGCGCACATGGCGCAGGGCTCGCCGCTGGCGTGGACGGTGGCGCCTTGCAGCGACGCAGCACCCAGTTCGGCCAGCGCGCGCCTCACCAGCACCATTTCCGCATGCGCGGTGCAGTCGTGCGTGCTGTGTTGCTCGTTGCCGGCCACCAGCAGCACGTGCCCGTCGGGCGCCACCAGGCAGGCGCCATAAGGTTCGTCACCCCGTTGCAGGGCCGCGCGCGAGGCCTCGATCGCGAGGCGCATCGGGTGCTGCGGGTCGGGCGGGCTGGTCAAGGCGGTTGTTGTTGGTGGCGGTGCAGGCGCTGATGTTACATGGCCCTGGACGCGCGCCGGCTGCGGGAAACTACCGATCGCGCCGGGCCAGGCCGGGGCATGGCGCGTGCCATCAGGACGCGTGCTTTCGTGTGCCCGGGGCGGGCGCACGGCGCCGCCCGGGGCCGCGCCGGGCTGGCTACACTGCACGCCTTGGCGCGCAGCCGATGCGTTGCGTGCCGCTGCGCTTGCCATGGACCTGGTTGACCTGATTCGCCGCCACCGCGCCAGCCTGCCCGACTGGGTGCAGGACTGGCTGGGCGTGCTGATTCCGGCGCTGCAGATCGTGCTCATCGTTGCACTGGCGTGGCTGCTCAACCGCCTGCTGCGCCGCATCCTGCAGCGCGCCGGCCAGCATTACGGCGTGCCCGACAAGTGGGTGGTGCCGCTGCGCGGCATTGGCCGCTGGCTCATCATGCTGGCCGCGCTGCTGCTGGTGCTGGGGCGCCTGGGGGTGTCGGCTTCGGTGCTGTGGACGGCCTTTACCGGCTTCGCGGCGGTTGGCGCGGTGGCTTTCTTCGCCGCCTGGAGCGTGCTGTCGAACCTGTTCTGCGCCTTGCTGATCATGATCGCCCAGCCGTTTCGGCTGGGCGATGACGTCGAAGTGCTCGACAGTGCCGAGAAGCCCGGCGCCAAGGGCCGCGTCGTCGACATCAACCTGCTCTACACCACCTTGCAGGAAGCCGAGGCGCCGCGCCGCCTGCTGCAGATTCCCAATGCGCTGATCTTCCAGCGCGTGGTGCGGCGCTGGCCCGGCGGCGCGCCGCCGGACACCCTGGCGCCGGTGGACGCTCCGGCTCCGGTGGCCGATTCGTCCAGTCCGGCCAGTCTGTGATGCGCCCAGCACGCGTTGCGCTGCCGTGCAGTCGGCCGCAATCGGATCGCCAGTGAGTCTTTCGCAGCCTTCGCGCCCGGCTGTGCACCCGGTTCGGCGGCGCGCCTGCTCAAATCTGCGTGAAAAAGCCCTCGGTGTGGATCAGTTGCGGCTTGGCGCCGAGGGCCTTGGCCGCGAACACGCAGTCGTCGACGAAACTGGTGGTGCCGGCGATGAACACGCTGTAGCCGCTGAGGTCCGGGAACTGCTGGCCGAGGATGGTCGGGATGCGCCCGTGCAGCAGGCCCTCGGCCGGCACGCGCGTGGTGGTCGGCAGGTAGCGGAAGTTCGGGTAGCGCTGCTCCCAGTAGCGCATGAGGCCGCGGTCGTACAGCTCGGCCACCTCGCGCGCCGAGAACATCAGCGTCACCGGGGGCTTGTAGCCGCGGCGCAGGGCGGCCTCGGTGAGCGAAAGGATGGGCGCCAGGCCCGAGCCGGCCGCCAGGCAAAGCACGGGCGTGTCCACTGCCGGGTCGCCGATGAAGGTGCCGTGTGGCCCCGAAAAGCGCAGGGTGTCGCCGAGTTGCACCTCGTCGTGCAGCCAGCGGCTGGTGCGGCCCGCCAGCGGGTCCTTGTCTTCCGCTTCGGCGCGCGTGACCTGGAGCTTGAGCTCGCCGTCCGGGCGCGGCGCGCTCGCCAGCGAGTACGAGCGCACCGGCACGCCAGCGCCAGGGTCGCCGAGCTGGATGTACTGGCCGGGCCAGAAGCGCATCGGCTCGCCCAGCGGGCGCAGCACGAATTCGGTGATGCGCGGCGTGCGCGCGATGCGGTCGACCAGCACCGCGTACTGCGAGGCGCGCGGCGGGAACAGCTTGGGCTTGGCGTCCTCGGTGCCCCAGTCGATTACCATGGGACCGAGCGGCTTGGCCATGCACATCAGGCCGAAGCCCTCGGCGCGTTCGTCCTGCGACAGCGCCATGTCGAGCACGAAGCCCTGGTCAAACTCGCCCGAGCGCACGTGCACCTTGCACTCGCCACAGGCGCCGGCGCGACAGTTGTTGGGCAGGGCATAGCCCGAGCGCTCGAGCGCCTCGAGCACGGTTTCGCCGTCTTCGCAGGTCACCACCTGGCCGGACGGATGCAACTTGACTTCTTGCGGCATGGGCCGATCTAACCTGCGAGCGACTGCGTGCGCGCACCATTGCCGCCAGTGCGCGCATCGCTGGATTTACCCGGGGCACGGCCCGGCGTCGCTGCCGGGGCCGTCGGCTTCCGGGCCCGAAAAGGAATGATAGTGCGCGCGGGCGCGCCGCACCATCAGAACACCGGGATGATGTCCTCCATGTCGACGTCGGTGATTTCCTCGCCGGTGATGTCGACCTCCGGGATCGCCGGGAACGGGATGCCGTACTTGTCGAGCACGCCCTTGAGGTTGAGGATGGCCGCACGCCAGTTGTTCTTCTTGGCCTCGTAGGCCGGGATCGCAAAGCCGGCCTTGCGCGCCACTTCCTCGCCCGCGCGCTGGTTCGCGATGAAATCGTCGGGCAGGTCCCAGAAGTCCATCGGCGGCTCGAACAGCACGGCCGACAGGAACAGGTAGCCGGCGCGCACCTGCTTGGTGATGAGCGGCTTGTCGGACAGGTCGAGCTTCGGGTAGTCGCGCTCCATCAGCGCCAGGCAGATGCCCATGTGGCGGCCCTCGTCCTTGCCGATGTTGCGGAAGGCTTCCTTGAACACCGGCTCGGTGCACCCGGCCGCCATCTGGTGGAAGATGGTGGCGGCGGCGATCTCGCCCATCAGGAAGGACGAGAACAGCACCGCCAGGCTGTACTTGGGCACGGCCTGCTTGTAGCCGGTCCAGTAGCGACCGCCGTTGTGGTAGAGCCACTTGGCGTTCTTCTGCAGGCGCTTGCCCAGCTCGGTCTTGGGTTCGTAGGTGAGCGGATCGGGGTGCTCCAGGAACTTGGTGATCGCCATGCCGCACATCTGCTCATGGTTCTGCTCGTCGCGCGTGACGCTGAAGAAACAGCGGCGCACGGCGTCTTCCTCGTGCGCCTCGTAGGTCTTGATCATGGCCGAGGCGAACACGGGCGGCGCCGAGGCGTCGAACACCGACAGCAGGGTCCACCAGTAGGCGATCGCCTCGCGCTCTTCCCAGCTGTACTTCTCGACGTTGAAGGTGTCCCAGGGCAGCTTCTTGACGTCCCAGACCTCGCGCTGCGACGCGTCCCAGATCTCTTCCAGCTTCTTCGTGTGCTGGTGCCACGAAAGCGGGTAGATGTTGGGCTGCGGCGTGGCCGGCGGGAACTCCATCTTCTGGGCGAGCTTTTCCTTGTTCATGGCGGTACAGGTCTCCTGGCTGGACGGGGTGGGGGTTTTGATTCATTAACCGACCGGTCGGTCGGATAATGAACGAATGATACCCGAAAACCGGGTCCGTGCGTCAAGTGCCATGGCGCCGGACGCTGCCACCGGGAACGGACGCGCACGCGGGCGAGGGCGCGCGGCCTGGGCCGCGGCCGGGACAGGCCGCAAGAACTCGGACCCCGGCCACAAGGGCGCCGAGGATAATGCGCCCAAGGCGGGCGCGCGCCCGGGGCGTGGGTTGCGGGCGGCATGCCTTGCACTCTGCAGGATGGCCCGCGCAGCGCCCCCACGTACCCGGGGCTTCGGGCCGGCGCCTCGGTCCGTCAGCAGAAACAGGAGTGGTGCCATGGCCATCACGCGGCGCGATTTTCTGGATGGGGTGGCACTGGGCGTGGTGGCCGGGCTCAGCCCCCTGCAACTGCTCGCCGCGCAGGGGCCCGGCGGCGTGGCCCCATACCCGCCGGCGCTGACCGGACTGCGCGGCAGCCATGCCGGGGCGTTCGAGCTGGCGCACGAGATCGGGCGCGAGCACAAGGTCTTCGAGACCGATCATCTCCCGGTGTCCGAGGCCTGCGACCTGGTGGTCGTGGGCGGTGGCATCAGCGGCCTGTCGGCGGCCTGGTTCTACCGCGACCGGCACCCGGGCGCGCGCATCCTGGTGCTGGAGAACCACGACGACTTCGGCGGCCACGCGCGGCGCAACGAGTTCCAGGTCGGTGATCGGTTCATCCTCGGCTATGGCGGCAGCGAATCGCTGCAGTCGCCGCGCCAGCTCTGCAGCGCCGAGGCCCATTACCTGCTGGCGCGGCTGGGGGTGAGCATCGGTCGGCTGGAGGCCGCCTTCAACCGCGACTTCTACCCCGACCTGGGGCTGTCGCGCGGCGTGTTCTTCGACCGCGAGCACTTCGGCGTCGACAAGCTGGTGGCGGGCGATCCCGGGCGTCAGGTCAGCGACGACATCGCACCCGAGCGGCTGAACGGCCGGCCCTGGCGCGCCTTCATCGGCGACTTTCCCCTGCCCGAGGCCGATCGCGCCGCCCTGATCGCCCTGCACGAGGCGCCGCGCGACTACCTGGCGGACAGGACACGGGCGCAGAAGCAGGACTATCTCTCCAAGGTCAGCTACCGCGCCTTCCTGCTGCGCGACGTCGGCCTGTCGCCGGCTGCGGCGCGTTGCTTCCAGGGGCGCACGCACGACTTCCTGGCGCTCGGCATCGATGCCGTGGCAGCCTGGGATGCGTACGAGCTGGGCTACCCGGGCTTCGACGCCATGGACCTGGAGCCGCCCAGCGACGCGGCGCAGGCGGAGATGGAGGCGCCCTACATCCACCACTTCCCGGACGGCAACGCCTCCATCGCGCGCCTGCTGGTGCGCAGCCTGGTGCCGGCAGTGGCGCCGCCGGTGGCGCCGGGGCGCGAGATGGACGATCTCGTGCTGGCGCGCTTCGACTATGGGCGGCTCGACGCACCCGATGCCAACGTGCGCATCCGCCTGAACAGCACCGTCGTCAGCGTGAAAAACCGCGCCGGCGGCGTCGACGTCGGCTACGGCAGGAGCGGGCGGCTCGAGCGCGTGCGGGCGCGCCACTGCGTGCTGGCGTGCTGGAACATGATGATTCCGCACATCCTGCGCGGCCTGCCGGCGCGCCAGGCGCAGGCGCTGTCGCGCAACGTGAAGTTTCCGCTGGTCTACGCGAAGGTCGTGCTGCGCGACTGGCAGAGCCTGCTGCGCCTGGGCGTGCACGAGATCTGCGCGCCGACCTCGCCCTATGCGCGCGTCAAGCTCGACTACCCGGTGGATCTGGGTGGTTATCGGCACCCGCGCGATCCGGGCCAGCCGATCGGCCTGCACATGGTCCATGTGCCGGCGGTCCCCGACGCCGGGCTCGATGCGCGCGGCCAGGCGCGCGCGGGCCGCCTGCAACTGCTGGCGACGCCGTTCGAGCAACTGGAGCAGCAGATCCGCGAGCAACTGCAGCGCATGCTGGGCCCGGCCGGCTTCGACCACGGGCGCGACATCCTCGCGATCACCGTGAACCGCTGGTCGCACGGCTATTCCGATTTCGTCAACTCCCTGTTCGACGACGAGGACGAATACGCAGGCATCATCGCCGCGGCGCGCGCCCCTGGGGCGCGTGACGATCGCGAACTCGGATGCCGGCTGGGACGCCTACCTGCACACCGCCATCGACGAGGCGGCGCGGGCCGTGCGGGAGCTGCCGGCCTGACCCGGTGCCGAGCGCCCGGAGTTTGCAAGAAAGGCCCGAAAGCCTTCCGATGCTTTCGGACCTCGACGGGGCAGGTACGACGTCGACATGGACGTGCTGCAGCAGCATTTCGGCGTCCGTACGGCGGCCGATGCCCGGCTGGTGGCGCCATCCTGGTGAAGTTCAGCTGATCGGCCAGCACCCGGCCTGATTGGCCGGTTTTTCTTGTGCCCCAGTCCTTGCTGGAAGTGCCCCCAAAAGTGCCCCCGGTTTGCTTCGGCTGTCCTTGGACGCCGTGAGACGTTACCGGACGCTAACCCGCTGATTTCCCCGGGGAAAAGAAAAAGCCCGGACGTCTTTGGACTTGTCCGGGCTTTAGGATGGTGGTGGTAGGTGGAATCGAACCACCGACCTTGGGGTTATGAATCCCACGCTCTAACCGACTGAGCTATACCACCAAGAGCGCGGGATTATACGGGGTCTGCCCCGTGCGTGCCGTTCAGCGATGCTTGAACTGCGGCGCGCGCTTGCCCACGAAGGCGTCCATGCCTTCCTTCTGGTCCTCGGTGGCGAACAGGCCGTGGAATAGGCGGCGCTCGAACATCACGCCGTCGGCCAGCGTCCCCTCGAACGCGCGGTTCACGCATTCCTTGGCCGCCATCACGGCCAGGCGGCCGAAGCCGCAGATGGTGAGGGCAGCACCCAGCGCTTCGTCCATCAGCTTGTCCAGCGGCACCACGCGGCTCACCAGGCCGGAACGCTCGGCCTCGTCCGCGTTCATCATGCGCGCGGTGAGCGCCATGTCCATGGCCTTGGACTTGCCCACGGCGCGCGGCAGGCGCTGCGTGCCGCCGGCGCCGGGGATGATGCCGAGCTTGATCTCGGGCTGGCCGAAGCGCGCGTTGTCGGCGGCGATGATGAAGTCGCACATCATCGCCAGCTCGCAGCCGCCGCCCAGGGCGAAGCCGCTGACGGCAGCGATGACCGGCTTGCGGATGGAACGGATGGTCTCCCAGTCGCGCGTGATGTAGTCCTGGCCGTAGACGTCGGCAAAGCCGTAGCTGGCCATGACGCCGATGTCGGCGCCGGCGGCAAAGGCCTTTTCGCTGCCCGTGAGCACGATGCAGCCGATGGCGTCATCGGCGTCGAAGGCCTTGAGCGCCTGGCCCAGTTCGACCATCAGGCCCGGACTGAGCGCGTTGAGCTGCTTGGGGCGGTTCAGCGTGATGACGCCGACCTGGCCGCCTTCGGTGCGGATCTCGATGAATTCGTATGCCATGGGGGTGTTCTCCTCGTGCGCGGGGGGCGATGAAACCGGTCACTATAGCGAGCACCGGCTGGGGCATGATTAACCGACCATATGGTTGGGCAATGGTAAATTTCGCATTTCGGAGACACCACACATGAATCACAACAGCACCGACGTCCTGTACAAGGAGGAGGGCCCCGTTGCCATCCTGACCCTCAACCGACCCGCCGCGCTCAACAGCTTCACGCGCCAGATGCACCGCGACCTGTGGGCCGCGCTGGATCGCGTCGAGGCCAACAAGGCGATTCGCGCGCTGGTGCTGACCGGCGCCGGCCGGGGCTTCTGCGCCGGTGCCGACCTGTCGGAATTCGACTTCAGCGAGGGCCCGCGCAAGGAGTGGCGTGCCGATCCGGGCCCGGTGATCGACCAGGCCTTCAACCCCACCACGCGGCGCCTGATCAAGGTGCGGGTGCCCACCGTGTGCGCCGTCAATGGCGTGGCCGCGGGCGCCGGCGCCTCGGTGGCGCTGGCCTGCGACATCGCCATCGCCGCGCCCGGCGCCAGCTTCATCCAGGCCTTCAGCAAGATCGGCCTGGT
>NZ_DAOKZG010000037.1:0-30947 GCF_035325765.1 Ottowia sp. | reverse complement strand
CGCAAGATTGCGTCTATGACACAGTAAGACTAGGAGCGTGGGCGGCAAAAGGCGCCGAAGCGAAACGTGCGAAAAGCGAGGACAGCGTGGTGCTGCCGACAAGCCCAGGGTGGCCCCATGGGTGCGGTCGGCAGCGCCGCGATGGACCGGTTTCTCGCGCGTTGCAGCCGGCGCACCTTCTGCCGCCCACGCTCCTTGCAGGCTGGTCACCGCGCTGGCCGCCGGGACAGCGCCAGTGCCGTGCGCTATCCGTCCCGCAACCTCATCTGGCCCCGAACGCCCGGTCCCGCGCCCGCAGGCGGCAGCCAACCCGGTCCGGCAAGCCAGTGGCGGCCACCCCGGCCACCATCGGGGGACACAGAAGACTCAATCGGGGCCTGATCCCGAACCCGAATTCCGTCATCCAGGCATGCCCACAGCGGGCCGGCCGGCGCATGGCGCCTTCGGCCCACGACCGACCGTCGACGAGGGCGAAGCGGTCAATGTCCCGCCGAGCCTCGAGACGTGTTCGCGAGCGACTTGTCCAACGTTGCGCTGACGGCCGGATCCGGGTTCAATGCGCCTCGGCCTGCTTGGCCGCGCGGATCACGGCCTCGGTGTCGCCCCTGGTGCCATTGAACAGGACGTTCAGCAGCACGGCGGTGATCGAGGCCAGCACGATGCCCGATTCGATCATGATGTGCAGCGCGTGCGGCATCCACTGCAGGTACTTGGGCGCGATCACCGGGATCATGCCGATGCCGATGGAAACCGCGACGATGAGCGCATTGTTGCGGTTGTTGGCGAAGTCCACGCCGCCCAGGATGCGGATGCCGGTGGCCGCCACCATGCCGAACATCACGATGCCGGCGCCGCCCAGCACCACGGTGGGCAGCGACTCGACCAGCGCCGCCATCTTGGGCAGCATGCCGAGCAGGATCAGGATCACGCCGCCGGCCACGCAGACGAAGCGGCTCTTGACGCCGGTCACCGCCACCAGGCCGACGTTCTGCGAGAAGCTGGTGTAGGGAAAGGTGTTGAAGATGCCGCCGATCAGCGTGCCCAGGCCGTCGGTGCGCAGACCGCGCGCCAGGTCGGGCTGCTTGACTTCCTTGTCCGTCATCTCGGAGAGGGCGAGGAACATGCCCGTCGATTCGATCATCACCACCAGCATGATCAGCGACATCGACAGGATCGCCACCGGGTCGAAGATGGGCGTGCCGAAGTGGAACGGGATGATGACGTCGAACCAGTTGGCCTCGGCCACCTTGTCGAAGTTCATCATGCCGGCGGCCCAGGCGACGACACCGGCGACGATGATGCCGATCAGCACCGATATGTTGGCCAGGAATCCCTTGGCGAACTTGGCCACCAGCAGGATCGTGACCAGCGCCACCGCCGACACGCCCACGCCAGGCAGCGCCGCGTAGCGCGGGTTGGGCATCGAAGGCGCCAGCGCCAGGCCCTCGGGCACCGGGGGAAATCCGGCAGTGCCGGTGGCGGCCGCGCTGCGCAGGGTGCTCAGCCATTCGGTGTGCTCGGGCTTGACGATCAGCGGCGCGGTCGGGCCGACCGGCAGCCCGAAGATCCAGTTGATGCCGACACGCATCAGGTCGATGCCGATCACCGCGATGATGGTGCCGGTGACCACCGGCGGGAAGAAGCGCAGCATGCGGCTGACCACCGGCGCGATCAGGATGGAGATGATGCCCGCGCCGATGATCGAGCCGAACAGCAGGCGCGCGCCGTCGGTGCCGGGGCTGCTGCTGGCGATCGCCACCATCGGGCTGACGGACGCGAAGGTCACGCCCATCATCACCGGCAGCTTGATGCCGAACCACTGGGTCGCGCCAAACGACTGGATCAGGGTCACCAGGCCGCAGCAAAACAGGTCGGCCGAGATCAGCATCGCCACTTCGTGGTGGGGCAGCTTGAGCGCGCGGCCCACGATCAGCGGTACCGCGATGGCGCCGGCGTACATCACCAGCACGTGCTGCAGGCCGAGCGCGGTCAGCTTGCCGGCCGGCAATACCTCATCGACCGGATGCACGCCGGCGGCCTGGGTGGCTTGGCTCATGTTGTCTCCTCGTTTGAATGGATGCGCACCTTGTTGTCGCAATGCGCGCAAGGGTGAAGCATAGGTGGATTGGAACTTTTGAAAAATACGCTCAATGACATAATTCAATCGAAAATGTCGATCAAATCGTCACTGCCCGAGTTGCGCGTGTTCATCGCGCTGGCGGAAAGCGGCCACTTCACGCGCGCCGCGGAACGCCTGGGCGTGTCGCAGTCGACGCTGAGCGCGGCCCTGGTCAAGCTGGAGCGCGTGCTGGGCACGCGGCTGTTCGATCGCCACACGCGCGCGTGCCGGCTGACGGAGGCCGGGGCCGCGCTGCTGCCCGAGGCGCACCGGCTGGTGGCCGGCTGGGACCAGTGGGTGGCCGACGCGCGCGACTTCGCGCGCCTGTCGCGCGGGCGCGTCACGGTGGCGGCGCCCAACGCCCAGTGCGCAATGCTGCTGCCGCAGGTGATGCGGCGCTTCCAGGAGAGCTTCCCGGGCGTGCGCGTGCTGCTGCATGACGTGCCGGAAAACGAGGTCCATACCCTGGTGCGCAACGGCGCGGCCGACCTGGGCATCGCGACCCAGACCGAGGCGCGCACGGACCTGGTCACCACGGTGCTCGACGCCGACGAGTTCGTGGTCGTGCTGCGGCCCGACCATCCGCTCGCGCACAAGCGCGGCCCGCTCGACTGGGAGGATCTGTGCGCGCATCCCCTCATCGGCTACCTGCCGGGCAACCCCGTGCGGCGGCTGCTGGAGGACCACCTGGGGGCACGCGGGGTGACACTGTCCTATGCGTACGAGATCGGCCTGCCCTGGACCGTGATGGGACTGGCGCGCGAAGGCCTGGGCGTGGCCGTGGTCACGCGCACCCTGCAACCGCTGGCCGACTGGCACCAGCTCGTGCTGCGCCCCGTGGGGCGGCCGCCCCTGGCCCGCATGCTGACGCTGTTTCGCCCACCGGGCGGGTCCCCATCGCCCGCCGTCGCGGCGTTTCGCGACGTGCTGCTGCAAGCGGCTGGCGTGGCCGCCGGCTGACTTCCGAATCCCGCGCACGGGCGGCCTGCGCGGTCAGGCGAGCAGGTCCGCCAGGGTGCGCGCCACCACCTTGGTGGCGCGGCGCAGGTCGTTCAGGTCGACGCGCTCGTCGTTGCGCTTGGCATGGCTTTCCAGAACCGTGCGCGGGCCGGCGCCGTAGATCACGCCGGGGATGCCCTGCTCGACATACAGTCGCACGTCGGTGTAGAGCGGCGTGCCGACAGCGGGTGGCCTCTTCCCGAAGATGGCCTCGCCGTGCTTCTGGATGGCGTCCACCAGCGGCCTGTTGCCGGGCAGGGGCGTCATCGCGTTGGCGAGCAGGATGCGGCGCACGTCGGCGCGCACGGCGTTCTCGCCCCGCACCCCGCGCCAGCGGTTGAAGTGGCGCGTGGCGTCCTCGATCACCTTGCGGAGGCGCGCCTCGACGCGGGCCGGGTTTTCCTCCGGGATCATGCGGCGGTCGAGCTTGAGGATGACCTTGCCCGGAATCACGTTGGTGTTGGTGCCGCCCTCGATGCGGCCGATGTTCAGGTACGGGTGCTTGATGCCCGGCACCCTGGACGTGACCTTCTGGTAGGCGCTGTTCTCGGCGTACAGGGCGTTCATGATGAACACCGCCGCCTGCAGCGCGTCGACGCCGGTGTCGGGCACGGCCGCGTGCGCCATCCTGCCCTCTACCGTGACTTCCATCTGCAGGCAGCCGTTGTGCGCGGTGACGACCTCGTAGCTGAAACCGGCGGCGATCATCAGGTCGGGCCTGGTGAGTCCCTGCCGGAGCAGCCAGCCCGGGCCCAGCAGGCCGCCGAACTCCTCGTCGTAGGTGAAGTGCAGCTCGACCGTGCCCTGGGCCGGCTTGGCCACCGCCTCCAGCGCGCGCACTGCGAAGTTGAAGGTGGAGAAGTCGCTCTTGCTCACGGCCGAGGCGCGGCCGTAGAGCTTGCCGTCCTCGATCTCGGCGCCATAGGGATCGTGCGTCCAGCCCTCGCCGGGAGGCACCACGTCGCCGTGCGCGTTCAGCGCGATGGTGCGGCCGCCCGGTCCGTAGGGGCGGCGCACGATCAGGTTGGTGATGCTCTGCATCCCGTAGTCGCGCACCTCCTGCTCGGGCACGGGGTGCTTCTCGGCCTGGAAGCCCCAGACGGCGATCAGCTCGGCCGTCTTCTCGGCGTGTGGCGCGTTGTTGCCGGGCGGCGTGTCGGTGGGCACGCGCACGAGCTGCTGCAGGAAAGCGACCTGCTCGTCGAAGTGCTGGTCGATCCAGGCGTCGAGCCGGGCGTAGGTTTCGGATGAAACGGTCATGTCGATCCTCGGATGAAAACAGGGGCGGGGGCGGCCGCGCCGCGTGCGCAGCCGCCGCGGGTCAGGGTTGCAGGTCGCGGGCCAGGCCATCCAGCACGTGCTGCATGGCGCGCACCGCCAGTTCCAGGTCGTCGGCGGTGCTCGACTCGAGCGGGTTGTGGCTGATGCCCGCGTTCTCGCCGCGCACGAACAGCATGGCCTGCGGCATGATCTCGTGCAGCTTCATGGCGTCGTGGCCGGCGCCCGAGGGCATGCGGTGCACGGGCAGGCCGAGCGCCGCCACGGCATCTTCCCAGCGCTTCTGCAGCGCGGGATCGGAGGGCGCGGCCGAGGCGCGCATGGCTTCCACCGTCGAGACGCGTACGCCGCGGCGCTGTGCGATTTCCTGCGCGGCCGCCAGCACGTCGGCCACCACCGCGTCGCGCTGGGCGTCGTGGGGCGCGCGGATGTCGAGGCTGAATTCGCAGCGCCCCGGCACCACGTTGACCGAGCCGCTGGGCACCTGCAGCATGCCCATGGTGCCGACCGAATCGCCATCCTGCGCGGCGCGCTGCTCGAGGTAGAGCGCCAGCTCGGCCGTGGCGCAGGCGGCATCGCGCCGCGTGCCCATCGGCGTTGTGCCGGCATGGCTGGCCTGGCCGACGTAGGCGCCCTGGTAGCGGGCGCTGCCGTTGATCGAGGTGACCACCGCCAGGGGCAGGTTCATCTCGTTGATCACCGGGCCCTGTTCGATGTGCACCTCGATGTGGCCCAGGTAATCGGCGGCGTTGCGCCTGAGCGCGGGGATGGCGGCGATGTCCAGCCCGGCGTGCTGCATCGCTTCGCGCATGGTGATGCCGTCAGCGTCCTTCTGGTCGAGCCACTCGGGCTTGAAGTCGCCCACCAGGGCGCCCGAGCCGATGAAGGTGGCCTTGTAGCGCTGGCCTTCCTCCTCCGCGAAGCCGACGACCTCGAAGTCGAACGGCAGGCGCCGGCCCGTGCGCGCGAGTTCGCGCACGCAGGCAATCGGCACGAAGATGCCCACGCGGCCGTCGTACCTGCCGCCGTTGCGCACGGTGTCGTAGTGGCTGCCGGTGAGCAGGGTCTTCGCATCCTTCACCGCCGGGTCGGCCTTGTAGCGGCCGACCACGTTGCCGACGGCGTCGATGCGCACCTCGTCGAAGCCGGAGTCGCGCATGGTCTGGCTGATGTAGGCAGCGCAGGCGCGGTGCGCGTCCGTCAGGTAGGTGACGGTGAGCTGGCCCAGCTCGGCGTAGCCGGGATCGGTGTACTGGGCCAGTTCCTCGTGCCAGTCCCACACCTGGTTGCCCAGCGCTGGCGCGGCGTCGAACTTGTCGGCCAGGCGGATCTCGACGATGCGGTTGATCTGGCGCAGGGCCTCGGCACGCTCGAATTCGGGGTGGTTCTCCAGGCGCCGCTCGAAGGTGTCGATGATCTGCTGCTTGCTCATCCCCGTGCCGCGCGGGCCGCGCACGCAGTGCACGAACGGAAAGCCGAAGCGTGCCTGGTAGTCGGCGTTGAGCTGGCGGATGCGTGCGAGTTCGGCGGGCGTGCAGGCCGTCAGGCCGGCGCGCTGCTGCTCGCCGGTCGATTCGGCGGTCAGCGCGCCACTCTCCATCGCCTTCCCCGCGAGTTCCGGGTGGGCGCGGATCAGCGCGAGCTGGGCCTCGGGCGCGCCGGCTGCGAGTGCCCGCGCCATCGCCTGCTTGAGCTGGGAGAGCGTGTGGAACGGGCGCGACTTCAGCGCCTCGGCGACGATCCAGGGTGTGTGCTCGTACAGGCCGTCGAGCATTTTCTCGGCCTCGGCGAGCGGGGCCTGGTTCAGTTGATCCAGCGTGTAGGTCATGCCGGTGGGTCTCCTCGGAATCCGGGTGTCTGTTCTTCAGCGGGCCGCCGCGGGGTGCGTGGCGATCCAGTGGCGCGCGATGTCGATGCGCCGGCACACCCAGACGTCCTCGTGCCGTGCGATGTGGTCCAGGAAGCGACGCAGCGCCGTGAAGCGACCGGGGCGCCCGACCATGCGGCAGTGCAGGCCGATGTTCATCATCTTGGGACGGTCCAGGCCCTTGGGGTCGCCTTCGGCATAGAGCGTGTCGAACGTGTCGCGCATGTAGCGGAAGAACGGCTCGGCGTCGCTGTAGCCCTGCGGCAGGCCGAAGCGCATGTCGTTGCAGTCCAGCGTGTAAGGCACGACCAGGTGGTTCGCGTCGCTGCCGTCGGTCTTCTTCACCTTCATCCAGAACGGCAGGTCGTCGCCGTAGTAGTCGGCGTCGTAGAGCAGGCGGCCGTCGTCCACCACCAGGCGGCGCGTGTTGGGGCTGTCGCGCCCGGTGTACCAGCCCAGCGGCCGCTCGCCGGTGATCTTCTCGATGATCGCCAGGGCCTCGGTCATGTACTGGCGCTCCAGCGCCTCGTCCATGTCCTGGTAGTGGATCCACTTGAGCGCATGGCAGGCGATCTCGTGGCCGCCGTCCTGGAAGGCCTGCGCCATCTCGGGGTAGCGCTGCAGCGCGGTGGAGACGCAGAAGATCGTCAGTGGCAGGCCGCGCTGCCTGAATTCGCGCAACACGCGCCAGACGCCGGCGCGCGAGCCGTATTCGTAGATCGTCTCCATGCTCAGGTGGCGGCCCGGATACGACGCCGGGTTGAACAGCTCGGAAAGGAAGGTCTCGCTGCCGGCGTCGCCGTGCAGCACGCAGTTCTCGCCGCCTTCCTCGTAGTTGAGGACGAACTGCACGGCAATGCGCGCGCCGCCGGGCCAGCGCGCGTGTGGCACGTCGGCGCCGTAGCCGACCAGGTCACGCGGGTAGGGGGCGGTGCTGTCGTAGATGGGGCTCGTCATGTTGTCTCCTCGGTGGTGCTGCCTGCGTCGCCCGTGCCGGCCAGGGCCTTGCGGACGTCGAAAGTGGGGGGTGGCTGGTCCAGGTTGAGCCCGGCCTCGACGTGATCGAGGTGCTCGCGCATCAGCGCCACGGCGCTGTCCATGTCGCGACGGGCGAAGCTCTCGACCAGCTCGGCGTGTTCGGTCGCCGAGTCGTGGGCCGCGCTGCTGCTCTGGTACATCAGGGTGGCGATGGCGCAGCGTGCCAGCAGGTCGCCCAGCACGTGCGCCAGCACCTGGTTGCCCAGCAGCTCGGCCATGCGCACGTGGAAGTCGCCCAGCAGCTCGGTGCGGCCTTCCACGTCGTCGAGTGCCACCGCGGCCTGCTCCTGCGCCACGTGCTCGCGCAGCGTCTCGATGTCGGCTTCGCTGGCATCGCGCACGAAGGCGCGGGTCAGCTCCAGCTCCAGCATGCGGCGCACCGCGAACACCTGGCGCGTCTCGGCCACCGAGGGGCTGGCGACGAAGGCGCCGCGCGCAGGCTCCAGCGTCACGAGGCGCTTCTGGGAAAGCTGGAACAGCGCCTGGCGCACGAGCGTGCGCGACACACCGAAATGGCTGGCCAGCGCCTGCTCGACCAGCTTGGCGCCGGGTTGCAGGCGATGCTCGACAATGGCCTGCGTGAGCGCCACGACGATGCGATCGGTGGTACTGGACGGTTTCATGAGAAGCGCATCATAGACTCGTTTTGAAAAACTGTATACACTTCGGTCGACAATTTCTCAAGGAGCAAAACGATGGGACTGAGCACGCACGTACTGGACACCATGCACGGCACCCCCGCCGCCGGCATGCAGGTCGCGCTGTACGAAACCCGGGACGGCGCCGCGACCCTGGTCAAGCGCTTCCGACTGAACGACGATGGCCGCAACCCGGACGGCCCCCTGTACGACAACGACAGCCTGCGCCGGGGCACCTACCGCCTGAGCTTCGAGGTGGCCGACTATTTTCGGGCGCGCGGCGTGCAATTGCCCGATCCGCCGTTTCTCGACATCGTGCATCTGGACTTCGGCATCGCGCACACCGACCAGCACTACCACGTGCCGCTGCTGGTCAGCCCCTGGAGCCAGGCCACGTATCGGGGCTCCTGACCGCGGCGCGTGCATGGGCCACGGCTGGCGCATGCGCCGGCAGAAGAATCGACGATCGGCGGGCCCCGCCAGCGGGCAGCGAGCAAACGCAAAAAAAGCGCCCGGAGGCGCTTTTTTTGTCGTGCAGGGGATCCCCGGCTGTCAACCCTGGTGCGGGCGCTTGCCAGGATTCTTCTTGCTGCGCGTGTGCACGCCGCGCTCGAGGCTGCGGCGCTGGCCGTCGCCCTGCTTCAGGCGGGGAGCGCCGGGCAGGGGCGGTGTGGCCTTGCGCATGGCTTCGGTGACGATCTTGTTGCCCATGGGGTGTCCTTGCGTAGTGGTTGTTTGCGCCGAAACCTCGCATTATCGCCGATTCCGCTGCGCTTGTGGTGCATGTGACACACGGGAAAACCCGGATCGTGTTTTTCTGGAAGTTGCACACAACACTGTATACAATTTCTCCGGGTCGCAGCGGTGCACGAGAGTCGTCCATGAGGCAATACGTGACGTCCCCGAAAGCGCGATCACCTGAAACGGCTTGCAGTGCCCGCGGTGGCAAGCCCGAGCAAGGGACACACTCATGGAAACCTATCTTCTCGACTGGGCCAACCTGCTGCTGCGCTGGCTGCACGTGATCACCGCGATCGCCTGGATCGGCTCCTCCTTCTACTTCGTCTTCCTCGACAGCAACCTGCTGGCGCCCACGGCCGAGGACCTGAAGGAAAAGGGCGTCGACGGCGCCATCTGGTCGGTGCACGGCGGCGGCTTCTACCATGCACAGAAATACATGGTGGCACCGAAGGGCGGCATCGACAGCCACCTCCACTGGTTCTACTGGGAAAGCTACTGGACCTGGATCTCCGGCTTCCTGCTGTTCGTGGTGCTGTACCTGTGGAACGCCGGCATCTTCCTGGTCGACAAGCAGGTGTTCGACTGGTCGCCCATGGCCGCCGGCATCGGCGCCCTGGTGTTCCTGGCGGCGTTCTGGTTCATCTACGACGCCATCTGCCGCATCTTCGGCCAGCACAAGAACGGCGACCGCATCGTGGGCGCGCTGGTGCTGCTGGTGGTGGTGTGCTCGTCGTGGATCGCCTTCCACCTGTTCTCGGGCCGCGCCGCCTTCCTGATGGTGGGCGCGTCGCTGGCCACCGCGATGAGCGCCAACGTGTTCTTCTGGATCATCCCCGGCCAGCGCAAGGTGGTGGCGGCAATGACCAGCGGCCAGCCCTACAACCCGGCCGACTACGCGATCTACGGCAAGCGCGGCAAGCAGCGCAGCGTGCACAACACCTACTTCACGCTGCCGGTGCTGGTGGCGATGATCAGCAACCACTACAGCTTCCTGTACGCCAGCGAACACCGCTGGGTGCTGCTGATGCTGCTGATGCTGGCCGGTGCCCTGATCCGTCAGTTCTTCGTGCAGCGCCACGGCTGGAAGCTCGGCCGCGCCAGCAACCCCTGGCCCTTCGCCGCCATCGGCGTGGTGGTGCTGCTGGCCCTGATCGCCTGGCTCAAGCCCGCTCCGGCGGCGCCCGCGGCGGCCCTGCCCGAGACGGTGGACTACGCCCAGATCAAGCCGATCCTGGAGCAGCGCTGCTACATCTGCCACGGCGAGGCCGTGCAGCAGAAGGGCATCCGCGTCGATTCGCCGGAGCAGGCGACGGCGCACGCGCAGAACATCTACCAGCAGGTGGTGGTGACCAAGCAGATGCCGCTGTCCAACGCCACCGGCATGACCGACGACGAGCGCGCCATGGTCGGCCGCTGGTTCGAAAGCCAGAACAAGTAGGGGGAGACAAGCCCAGGCAAGAGCGGCGCCCTCGGGCGCCGCTTTCTTTCGTGGCCTGTCGGCTCGGGGTGCGGGGCCCGTGCGCTGGGTCGATCCGGCGGTCGTGGCCTCATGGGCGCTCGCTGCCGGCGGGGACTTGCAGGGACGCGAAAAGGATCGCCGCCCGGCGCAGTTCGCCGCCGCGGGTCGGCCAAGGACCCGGGGCGAGCGCTGCCCCGCCGCATCGGCTTGATGGGGCCCCATGATGCGGATGCCGTTGCGCCTCCCATTGGCGGTTGAGTCACCAGGACTGTCCGTCGGAGCGGAGTGCCATGCCGAGGTATCCTGAATGGTGCGCGCTCGGATGTTGACGTGGGCGGGCCGCGGGGTCGATTCACCTTGAGCATCTCGTACACGGAGCACGCCAGCAGCGCCCGCACCCTGGTGCTGGGCCTGTCGCTGGCGCAACTGGTGAGCTGGGGCAGCGCGCTCTACTCGTTTGCCGTGTTCCTCGAGCCGGTGGAGGCGGCGCTGGGCGCCACGCGTGCGCAGACTTCGCTGGCCTTCAGCCTGGCGCTGCTGGCCGAGGGGGTGGCGGCCTATGCCGTGGGGCGCCGGATCGACGCGGGCCATGAGCGCGCGGTGATGACCGGCGGCTCGCTGCTGGTCGGCTTCGCGCTGTTGGCGCACGGCTTCGTCGCCACGCTGGCCGGCTTCTACGCCGTCTGGGCGCTGCTGGGGCTGGGCATGGCGGCGACGCTGTATCCGCCGGTGTTCGCGGTGGTGACACGGCGCTTTCCGTCCACCTACCGGCGCGCCATCATCACGCTCACTTTCCTGGGCGGCCTGGCCAGCACGGTGTTCATACCGCTCACCGACTGGCTGGTCCGCCAGTGGGACTGGCGCGTGGCGTCATGGGTGCTGGGCGCGATCAACCTGGGCTTGTGCGTGCCGCTGCATGCCGTGTTGCTGCGCGGCGCGCCCGGCCCGGCGCCGGCAACGGGTGCGCCCGGTGGCGCGGCGAGGCCCGGTGGCGGCCTGACGGCGCAGCTGCGCGGGCCGGTGTTCTGGCAGCTCGGCGTGTTCACGGTGCTGCTGATGGCGGTGGCCGCCGCCGTGCCGCCGCACCTGGTGAGCCTGCTGCGCGAAAGCGGGCTGCCGCCCGGATGGGCGGTGGCGTTGCCGGCCAGCATCGGCGTGCTGCAGGTGCTGGGGCGGCTCGGCCTCTACCTGGGCGAGCGGCGCCTGGACGTGCACGCCACCAATCGCTGGGCGCCTGTGTTGATTCCGCTGGCGCTGGCCACGCTGCTGGCGGGTAGCGGCCACGTCTGGGCGGCGCTGCCGTTCACCCTGCTGTATGGCGTGGGCAACGGCATGCTCACCATCGTGCGCGGCACGGTGCTGGCGCAGTACGTCAGCGCGGCGCACGTGGGTGCGCTCAACGGCGCGCTCGGCCTGCCGCTGGCGCTGGCGCGCGCGGCGGCGCCGCTGGCGGTGGGCCTGCTGTGGACGCCGGGGCGTGGCTATGCCGCGGGCCTGGGCCTGCTGCTGGTGCTGGCGGTGCTTGGCGTGGCCATGCTGTGGCGCGCGCAGCGGCAGGCGCTGGCGCTGCCGCCAGTGGCCTGAGGCGCCGGTGGCGCTTGCGGCGCCTTCAGCGCTTCCTGGCAACAAGGCCGTACAGGAAGAGCAGCACGATCGCACCGACGACCGAGGCGACCCAGCCAGCGGTGGCGCCCGGCACGTAAAGGCCCAGCGCCACGCCCGCGTAGCTGGCGACGATGGAGCCGGCAATGCCGAGCAGGGTAGTCATGATCAGGCCCATCTTCTGGTCGCCCGGCATGATGGCTCGCGCCAGCAGGCCGACGATGAAGCCGATGATGATGGTGACGATGATGCCCATGACGGCCGATCCTTGGTGGGTGCCTGGAGTCCGGGCTTCGGGAGGATGGCCCCGCCGCGAAGACCGGCCAGGTTGGGCGGAACTCTACCCCGCGATTGCGCGCCGGAGGTCAGCGGGCGGCGGGTTTCGTGAAATATGCCGGTCGAGCGCAGGCGGAACGCGGCGCGGCTAACTCGACTGCTCCATGGCCTCGATCGCGCTGGAGTGCGCGAGCCAGGCGTCCTCGAGCGCGGCCAGTTCGTCCTGCAAGGCCTTCAGCCGGCGGCCGGCATCGGCGATCTCGGCTGGCTCCAGCGGCGCCAGCAGGCGCTGCTCCAGGGCGCCGCGCTCGGACTCGATCGCCTGCATGCGCTGCTCGGCCTGTTCGAGCGCGCGCCGGTGCTCGCGCGTGCGTGCGGCGAGTTGCTGACGCCGCTGCGCTTGCTGGCGGCGCTGTTCCGCCGGGTTGAGCGCGGGCGCTTCGGTCGCGGCGGCCGGTGCGCCAGCCGGGGACGCTGCCGCATCGCGCCGCTGGCGCGCCTGCTCCAGCACGTGGCGCTGGTAGTCCTCCAGGTCGCCCTCGAAGGGCTGCACCGTGCCACCGGCGACCAGCCAGAACTCGTCGCAGACGCGGCGCAGCAGGGCGCGGTCGTGGCTCACCAGCATGACCGTGCCCTCGAACTCGGTCAGGGCCAGCGCCAGCGCCTCGCGCGTGGCCAGGTCGAGGTGGTTGGTCGGCTCGTCCAGCAGCAGCAGGTTGGGGCGCTGCCAGACGATCATGGCCAGCACCAGGCGCGCCTTCTCGCCGCCGGAAAACGAACCGACCGGCTGCGCCACCATGGCGCCAGGGAAGTTGAAGCCGCCCAGGAAGTTGCGCAACTGCTGCTCGCGCGCGGCCTCGCTGTCCTGGCGGCCGGTGGCACGCGCCAGGCGCACCAGGTGCTCCAGCGGGGTGCTGCCCGCGTGCAGCACGTCGAGCTCCTGCTGGGCGAAGTAGCCAATCGCCAGGCCCTTGCCCTCGGTCAGCGTGCCGCCGAGCAGGGGCAGCTCGCGCGCGATGGTCTTGACCAGGGTCGACTTGCCCTGGCCGTTGGCGCCCAGGATGCCGATGCGCTGGCCGGCCAGCACGGTGCGGTCGATGCCGCGCAGGACCACGGTTGGTGCCGGATCGCCGGCGTAGCCGCAGCAACCGTCGCCGATCACCAGCATCGGGCTGGGCAGGCTGGCCGGTGGCTGGAACTCGAACTGGAATTCGGCCTCGGCCAGCACCGGCGCCACGCGCTCCATGCGCTCGAGCGCCTTGATGCGGCTTTGCGCCTGGCGCGCCTTGGTGGCCTTGGCCTTGAAGCGGTCGATGAAGCGCTGCAGGTGGGCGATCTGCTCCTGCTGGCGCGTGTATGCCGACTGCTGCTGGGAGAGCTGCTCGGCGCGCTGCTCCTCGAAGGCGCTGTAGTTGCCGCCGTAGCGCGTCAGGCGCCCGGCCTCGATGTGCAGGGTGACGCGCGTGACGGCGTCGAGGAAGTCGCGGTCGTGGCTGATGACGAGCAGGGTGCCGGGGTAGCGCGCCAGCCAGCCTTCCAGCCAGATCAGGGCGTCCAGGTCGAGGTGGTTCGTCGGCTCGTCGAGCAGCAGCAGGTCGCTCGGCGCCATCAGCGCGCGCGCGAGTTGCAGGCGCATGCGCCAGCCGCCGGAAAACTGCCGCACCGGCAGGCCGAGTTCGCGCGGCTGGAAGCCCAGGCCCAGGATCAGCGCCTCGGCGCGCGCGCGGGCGTCGTGCGCGCCGGCATCCTGCAGGTCGCTGTGTGCCTGGGCGATGGCCACGCCGTCGCCCGCCTGCTCGGCGGCGTGCAGGCGCGCCTGCAGCGCGCTCAGGCGGCCATCGCCGGCCAGCACGAAGTCGGTCGCCGAGGCATCGGTCTCGGGCATCTGCTGCGCCACCTCGGCGATCTGCCAGCCGCCGGGCATGGACCAGTCGCCGCCGTCCTCGTGCAGGGTGCCGGCCAGCAGCGCGAACAGCGACGACTTGCCGGCGCCGTTGCGGCCGACCAGGCCGACTTTTTCGCCGGGGTGGATGGTGGCGCTGGCACCGTCCAGCAGCAGCTTGCTGCCACGGCGCAGCGTGACTTGGTTCAGGACGATCACGGTGAAACGCGGACCGGCCCTGGAGGCCGGTCGGGGTGGGGCGCCGTGCGCGGCAACCGGGTCAGGCCGACACGTGCCGGTGGCGTGCCTGCAGCTCGCCCCAGTATGTCACGAGTCGCCCAGGCGCGAGTCGTTGAAGCCGCCAAGCTTGGATTCGCGGAAGCCCGAGGACTCGAAGCCGGAGGGCGCGAAGTTGGGGCGGCCAAAGCCCGTGGTGCCGAAGCCGCTGGGCCGCACGTCCAGCGTGATCTCGGTGAAAGAAGGCTGGTCGCTCGTTTCCTCTTCGTCCTGCGCCTTGTTGGCGTTCTGGCGCACGCTCTGGTTCTGCAGCCGCCACATCAGGTTGGTCGGCGAGTCGGCAAACGCCAGGCCGTCCTTGCGGTCGATGCGACCGCTCTGGATCAGGCGCGCCAGGTCCTGCTCATAGGTCTGCGAACCTTCGGCCATGGCGTTGTCCATGGCCTCCTTGACGCCGCCGAAGTCGCTCTTCTCGATCAGCTCGGACACCAGCTTGGTGTTGAGCATGACCTCGACGGCCGGCGTGCGGCCGCCGTCGACGGTGGGGATCAGGCGCTGCGAGACGATCGACTTGAGCGCCGCCGCAAGGTCGCCCAGCAGGGTGGGGCGCACCTCGACCGGGTAGAAGCTGAGCACCCGGTTGAGCGCCTGGTAGCTGTTGTTGGCGTGCAGCGTGGCCAGGCACAGGTGGCCCGACTGGGCGTAGGCGATGGCGGCGGTCATGGTCTCGCGGTCGCGGATCTCGCCGATCATGATCACGTCGGGCGCCTGGCGCAGCGCGTTCATCAGCGCCACCTGCAGCGTCGCGGTGTCGGTGCCGACCTCACGCTGGTTGATGAGCGACTTCTTGTTGGTGAAGATGTATTCGATCGGGTTCTCGATCGTCAGGATGTGGCCGCTCACGCGCTCGTTGCGGTGGTCCAGCATGGACGCCAGGGTGGTCGACTTGCCGGCGCCGGTGGCGCCCACCATCAGGATCAGGCCGCGCTTTTCCATCACCAGGCGTTCCAGCACGCTGGGCAGGTTGAGCGTGTCCAGCTTGGGGATCTCGGCGCTGATGAAGCGGATCACGGCGGCGTAGGAGCCGCGCTGGCGCAGCGCCGAGATGCGGAAGTTGCCGACGCCGGCCATCGGATAGGCGGTGTTCAGCTCGCCGGTCTCCTTGAGCTCCTCGATCCGGTTTGGCGGCAGGATGTCGATCAGCAGGTTCAGCGTGGCTTCGGGCGGCAACGCCTGGTTGTTGATCGGAATGCAGACCCCGTTGATGCGGATGGTGGCGGGCGCGTGCGCCGACAGGTAGACGTCGGAGGCCTTCTTGTCCGCCATCAGGTGCAGGATGCGCTCCATCATGGTGCTGGGTTGGGGCATGGTCGGTTTCCTCGAGGTCGGCGCGGCCGGGGATCGCGCCGGGAAGGGGCGATTGCGACAACGTGTAACGACGCCATTGTAGAGAGAGCCGTTGCCGGGGTGGGCCGGTTTCTGGTCTTATTTGGCGTCCGGGGCCCGCAAATGCCGTCTGCGCGGCGTTGCAGTCGGGTCAGTGCGGCAATTGCGCCACGATGCGCGCGGCACTGCCGAACGCCAGCGTGAAGCCGAGCGCGCCGTGTCCCGTGTTGAACAGCACGTTGGCGGGCGCCGGCGCCAGCGTGCCGATGATGGGCCGCCCGGTGGGCGTGGCGGGGCGCAGACCGGCCCAGGGCTCGAGCGCCTCGAAGCGCGCGCTGGCGCGCGGAAACACCGCGCGCGTGGCCTGCACCAGGGTCTCGATGCGTGCCGGCGGGATGCGCCGGTCCGCGCCCACCAGCTCCGCCATGCCGGCCACGCGCAGGCGCTCGCCCAGGCGCGCGAACACCACCTTGCGCGCGCTGTCGGTGACGCTGACGCGCGGCGCCGCGCCGGGCGCGCCGTCGGCTGCCAGGGTGATGCTGTAGCCCTTGAGCGGGTACACCGGCAGGTAGACCCCGAGGCGCCGTCCCAGCGCGTGCGAGGCGGTGCCGAGCGCCAGCACGAAGGCGTCGGCCTGGATCTCGCCCTGCGGCGTGCGCGCCGCGCATGCGCGTCCGCCTTGCCGGACCAGATCGCTCACCGCGGCGTGGCTGTGCAGGCGCGCGCCGCGCGCCACCAGGGCCTGCGCCAGCGCCTGGCACAGCTTGAGGCAATCGGCGGCGCATTCGCTGGGGGTGAAGACGGCGCCGGCGATCTGGCGGTGGTAGCCGTCCAGTGCCGGTTCGATGGCGGCGCATTCCTCGGGGCTGACCAGCCGCTGCTCGCTGCCCAGCGCGCGCTGTAGCTCGACCTGGCGCCGCGCCGCCTGCAGGCTCGCGGCGTCGGCGTGGAGCACCAGCTTGCCCGTGGTGGTGTAGTCGCAGTCGGGCTGCAGCTCGGCGCGCATGCGCTCGAAGCCAGCACGGCTCTCGGCGGCCAGTTGCAGCAGCGCGCCCGTGGTCTGGTGGGCGCTGCGGGCGTTGCAGGCGGCCAGGAAGCGCAGGCCCCACAGCCATTGCAGCGGGTCGAGGCGCGGGCGCAGCTTGAGCGGCGAGTCCGGCGCGAGCAGCAGGTGCGGCAACTGGGCCCAGATGCCCGGCTCGGCCAGCGGCGCCACGTAGGAATAGCTGAGCTGCGCGCCGTTGGCGCCGCTGGCGCCCTGGCCGGGCACGTCGCGATCGAGCACGACGACCTCGTGGCCGGCGCGCTGCAATTCCCAGGCCGTGGCCAGTCCGATGATGCCGGCGCCGACGACGCAGACCCGCATGCGCTTTCCTGACGTATGAATCGTGAGCAGACGTGGACTTTAACCGCAGGCCCGGGGCGTGCTGCGGATGGGTCCGCGGCACGCCGATCGAGGTCTCGGATCGTCCGGTTTCGGGGCCGGCCTTCGCTAGAATCGACGGGTTTCCCGTCATCGCCCCGGGCGGCGCTGGCGTCCAGTTCGTGCAGGGCCTTTCGTGCGTCTCAATTCCATCAAGCTGTCGGGTTTCAAGTCGTTCGCCGAACCGACCAACTTCATGTTGCCGGGCCAGCTCGTCGGCGTGGTCGGCCCGAACGGCTGCGGCAAGTCCAACATCATGGACGCGGTGCGCTGGGTGCTGGGCGAATCGCGCGCCAGCGAACTGCGCGGCGAGTCGATGCAGGACGTCATCTTCAACGGCACGACGACGCGCAAGCCGGCCTCGCGCTCCTCGGTCGAGCTGGTGTTCGACAACAGCGACCACCGCGCCGGCGGCCAGTGGGGCCAGTTCACCGAGATCTCGGTCAAGCGCGTGCTGACGCGCGACGGCACCAGCAGCTACTACATCAACAACCAGCCGGTGCGCCGGCGCGACGTGCAGGACGTGTTCCTGGGCACCGGCCTGGGGCCGCGCGCCTACGCCATCATCGGCCAGGGCACGATCAGCCGCATCATCGAGTCGCGCCCGGAAGAGCTGCGCCTGTTCCTGGAAGAGGCGGCCGGCGTCAGCAAGTACAAGGAGCGCCGGCGCGAGACCGAGAGCCGCCTGCAGGACACGCGCGAGAACCTGACGCGGGTCGAGGACATCCTGCGCGAGCTGAACGCCAACCTGGACAAGCTCGAGCGCCAGGCCGAGGTGGCGCAGCGCTACCAGGGCCTGCAGGCCGAGGCGCAGTTGCGGCAGAACCAGCTCTGGTTCCTCAAGCGCGCCGAAGCCGAGGAGGGCCAGGGCCGGCTGCAGGCCGAGGCCGCGCAGGCGGTGAACGAGCTCGAGGCGCGCGTGGCCGACCTGCGTCGCGTCGAGTCCGACCTGGAGACGATCCGGCAGGCCCACTACGCCGCGGGCGACCAGGTCAACCAGGCGCAGGGCCGGCTTTATGAAGCCAGCGCCGAGGTGGGTCGGCTGGAGGCCGAGATCCGCTTCGTCGTGGAGGGACGCCAGCGCGCCGAGGCGCGCCTGGCGCAGCTCGGCGAGCAGCAACTGCAATGGCACGCGCGCCGCGAGGAGGCGCAGGCCGAACTGGAGCGCCTGGCCGAGCAGGGCGCCACGGCCGAGGAGCAGGCCCTCACCCTGGCGGCGCGACTGGAGGAGCAGCAGCAGGTGCTGCCCGAGCTCGAGGACACGCTGCGCCAGGCCCAGGCGCGTGCCGGCGAGCAGCGCAGCGCCGTGGTCCAGGTGCAGCAGCAGATCCAGGTGCTGGCGGCCGAGCAGCGCGGCATCGAGGAACAGGCGCGCCAGCTCGGCACGCGGCGCGAGCGACTGGCCGCCGATCAGGGCGCGCTGGCTGCGCCCGACGCACGGCGGCTGGACGAGCTGCAACAGCAGTCGGAGGCCGCGCATGAGGCCGCGCAGGTCGCCGATGCACGCCTGCAGGAGCTGCAGGACAGCCTGCCCCAGCTCGACGACGCGCGCCGTGCCGCGCAGCAGGTGGTGAACGCCGAAGCCGCGCGCCAGGCCGACCTGTCGGCTCGGCTCGAGGCGCTCAAGGCACTGCAGGAGCGCGTCAGGACCGACGGCAAGCTCGAACCCTGGCTGCGCAAGCACGGCCTGGATGGACTGCAAGGCCTGTGGACGCGCCTGCAGGTCGAACCCGGCTGGGAAAACGCGCTCGAGGCGGCGCTGCGCGAGCGCCTGGGCGCGCTCGAGGTGAGTCGGCTCGAACTCGTGCGCGCCTTTGCCAGCGATGCGCCGCCAGCGCGGCTGGCCTTCTACCATGCACCGGGCGCCGCCGCGCCCGAGCCGGCCAGCCCGTGGCCGCGCCTGGTGGACCGGTTGCGCCTGCACGATGCCGGGCAGAAGGCCTTGCTGGTCGACTGGCTGGCGGGTTGCCATACCGCGCCGTCGCTGGAACAGGCGCTGGCCGAGCGCGACCGCCTGCAGGCTGGCGAAGCGCTCTACGTGGCGAGCGGCCACTGCGTGTCGGCGCACGGCGTGAGCTTCTACGCACCCGATTCCGAGCAGGCCGGCCTGCTGGCGCGCCAGCAGGAAATCGAGAACCTGGACAAGCAGGTGCGTGCCCAGCAGCTCATCGGCGAGGAGGCGCGCAGCGCCCTGGTGCGCGCCGAGGCGGCGTTCAGCGACGTTTCGCAGCGTCTGGTCGGTGCGCGGCGCGAGGCCGGCGAGGCGCAGCAGCGCGCGCACGAACTGCAGGTCGAGACCCTGCGCCTGACCCAGCTGGCCGAGCAGACGCGCGCGCGCGGCGAGCAGCTTGGTGCCGACCTGGCCGAGGTCGACGCCGCGCTCGAGGCGCTGCAGGAGCGCCGCGTCACGGCCGAGGCGCGCTTCGAGGAGCTCGACCTGCAGCTGGCCGACGCCCAGGAGCGCCACGCCGGGCTGGACGAGCGCGTGATCGAGGCCGAACGCGGCCTGGCCGAGGCACGCGAGCAGCAGCGTGCGCTCGAGCGCCAGGCCCAGGAGGCCCAGTTCACCCAGCGCAGCCTGCAGGCACGCCACGGAGAACTCACGCGCACCATCGACACGGCGGCGCAACAGAGCGCCGGCATCGAGACCGAGCAGCAGCGCCTGGGCGAGGAGCTGGCCGTGTTGACCGACGCCGCCGCGCAGGCCGGCCTGCAGACCGCGCTGGCGCTCAAGCTCGAGCGCGAGCAGGCGCTGGGCGCGCAGCGCAGCGCCTACGACGACCTGAGCGCCAGGCTGCGCGCCAGCGACGAGCGCCGACTCTCGCTCGAGCGCCAGCTCGAGCCGCTGCGCCAGCGCATCACCGACCTGCAGCTCAAGGAGCAGGCCGCGCGCCTGGGCGGCGAGCAGTACACCCAGTTGCTGGCCGATGCCCAGGCCGACCTGCATGCGCTGGCGCGCTCGATCGAGCAGGACAGCGTGCGCCTGGCCGGGCTGCAGGGCGAGATCGACCGCCTGCACCGCGAAATCGAATCCCTGGGCGCGGTCAACCTGGCAGCGCTGCAGGAACTCGGCACGGCGCGCGAGCGCAAGCAGTTCCTCGACGCGCAGTCGGCCGACCTGACCGAGGCCATCACCACGCTGGAAGACGCCATCCGCACCATCGACCACGAGACGCGCGAGCTGCTGGGCGGCACCTTCAACACCGTGAACGAGCACTTCGGCCGCATGTTCCCCGAACTGTTCGGCGGCGGCCAGGCACGGCTGGTGATGACGGGCGAGGAAATCCTCGACGCCGGCGTGCAGGTGATGGCGCAGCCACCGGGCAAGAAGAACCAGACCATCCACCTGCTCTCGGGCGGCGAAAAGGCGCTCACCGCGATCGCGCTGGTGTTTGCCATCTTCCAGCTCAACCCGGCGCCGTTCTGCCTGCTCGACGAGGTCGACGCGCCGCTGGACGACGCCAACACCGAGCGCTACGCGCGCCTGGTCACGCGCATGAGCGGCCAGGGCACGCAGTTCCTGTTCATCAGCCACAACAAGATCGCCATGGAAATGGCCGAGCAGCTGATCGGCGTCACCATGCAGGAGCAGGGCGTCTCGCGCATCGTCGCGGTCGACATGGAAGGCGCCCTGGGGATGGCCGAGGCATGAGTGAGCGGTTCAGCGTTCAGCGTTCAGCGTTCAGCGTGAGCAAGTGGTTCAGCGTTGAGCGTTCAGCGTTCAGCGTGGGTGGTATTCACGCCCAACGCCCAACGCCCAACGCTCAACGGCGCACGGAGAGCGCGCGATGAGCACCCTGCAAGTGGGCCTGGCCGTGGCCGGTGGCCTGATCCTGGGCGGCGTGGTCGCCTACAACACCTGGAATTCGCGCCGCCACGCGCCGCGCCAGGCGGAGCCGGCGCCGGGCGAGGCCGCTGGCGGCGCGCCGGCGCCCGAATCCTGGATCGAGCCCGGCCTGGCGCCGGCGCCGGGCGATGCCGCCGAGCCCGGGCGCATCGAGCCGGTGCTCGACGCCGATCTCGAGCCGCCGGCGCCGCCCGAGCGCCGGCCCGCGCTGGACGCCCTGATCGACGTCATCACCCCGATCGCGCTCGATGGCCGGGTGGTGTCGGGCGAGGCCCTGCTGGCGGCGCTGCCCAGCACGCGCCGGGTCGGCAGCAAGCCTTTCGCGGTGGAGGCGCAGGCCGAAGGCAGCAGTGACTGGGAGCCGCCACGCGCCGGCCGCCGCTACACCGCGGTGCAGGCCGGGGTGCAACTGGCCAACCGTACCGGCGCGCTCAACGAGATCGAGTTCTCCGAGTTCGTCGTGAAGGCGCAGCGTTATGCCGACGCCGTCGGTGGCGCGCCCGAGTTTCCCGACATGCTGCACGAAGTCGCGCGGGCGCGCGAGCTGGACCAGTTCGCCAGCCAGCACGATGCCCAGCTCGGCTTCACGCTGCGCGCGCGCGGCGCGGCCTGGAGCCCTGGCTTCATCGCCCAGCAGGCCGCGCGCCTGGGCTTCGTGCCGGGTGTCGTGCCGGGCCGCATGGTGTTGCCGGCCGCCGAGGCTGGCCTGCCGCCCCTGCTCGGCCTGGCCTTCGACGCCCAGGCGGCGCTGTCGGAGCAGGGCGAGCACGCCTCGGTGCGCGAATTCACGCTGCAGCTCGACGTGCCCCAGGTGGCGCGCCAGGAGCAGGCCTTCGAACGCCTGCGCGAAGCCGCCTTTGCCCTGGCCGAAGCCATGGGGGGCGTGATCACCGACGACGCCGGCCAGCCGCTGCAGGCGGCCATGATCGACTCCATCGGCAGGGATCTGGAACGGCTCTACGATACGCTGGAGCAGCACGACCTGGCGGCCGGCTCGCCGCAGGCACGCCGGCTGTTCAGCTGATGCCGGCGCGGGGCGGCGAGCCTGCCCCGCCGGCCTCCGACGAGATGCCATGAAACCCGAATCCAAGCTGGTGCGCCACGCCGCCGAGTTGCGCGCCGCGCTGACGCAGGCGGCCTACCAGTACTACACGCTCGACGCGCCCGAACTGCCGGACGCCGAGTACGACCGCCTGTTTCGCGAGTTGCAGGCGCTCGAGGCCGCACACCCCGAACTGCGCACGCCCGACTCGCCCACCCAGCGCGTCGGCGGCAGCGTGCTCGACAGCCTGGCGCCGGTGCACCACCGCGTGCCCATGCTCAGCATCCGCACCGAGACCGACGCCAGCGCCGCCGGCGCCCAGGCCTTCGACGCGCGCGTGCGGCGCGAGCTCGGGCTGGGCGAGTCCGACCCGCCGGTGGCCTACGTCGCCGAGCCCAAGTTCGACGGACTGGCGATGAGCCTGCGCTACCAGGACGGCGTGCTGGTGCAGGCCGCCACGCGCGGCGATGGCGAGACCGGCGAGGACGTCACGCACAACGTCCGCGCCATGGGCCAGGTCCCGCTGCGCTTGCACGGAACGGCCCCGCCCCTGGTCGAGGTGCGCGGCGAGGTCTACATGCGGCGCGACGACTTCGAGGCACTCAACGAGCGCATGCGCGCGCGCATGGCCGCAGGCGACAAGGCGGCGCGCACCTTTGTCAATCCGCGCAACACCGCGGCCGGCGCGGTGCGCCAGCTGGATCCGGCGGCGGCGCGCGAGCGGCCGCTCAGCTTCTTCGCCTACGCCCTGGGCGAGATCACGCCGCCGGAGCAGGGCGGCCCCGATTTCGCGTGCCACTGGGACGTGCTCGAGACGTTCCGCGCGTGGGGCTTCCCGGTCTCGGAGATCAACCGGCGCGCCCGCGGCCCGGCCGAGCTGGCCGCGTTTCATGCCGATGTCGCGGCACGCCGCGACAGCCTGCCCTACGACATCGACGGCGTGGTCTACAAGGTCGATTCGCTCGCGTGGCAGCGCCGGCTTGGCTTCGTCACGCGCGAGCCGCGCTGGGCCGTCGCGCACAAGTACCCGCCCCAGGAGGAGCTGACCACGGTCGAGGCCATCGATGTGCAGGTCGGTCGCACCGGCAAACTCACACCGGTGGCCAAGCTGGCGCCGGTGTTCGTCGGCGGGGTCACCGTCACCAACGCCACCCTGCACAACGAGCTGGAAGCGCGGCGCAAGGACGTGCGTGTCGGCGACACCGTGGTGGTGCGCCGTGCCGGCGACGTCATACCCGAAGTGGTGTCGGTGCTGGTCGAGCGGCGCCGTCCCGGCGCGACCGAATTCACCATGCCCACGCACTGCCCCGTGTGTGGCAGCGTCGTGGTGCGCGAGGAGGGCGAGGCCGACCACCGCTGCACCGGCGGCCTGTTCTGCCCGGCGCAGCGCAAGCAGGCCCTGCTGCACTTCGCCAGCCGACGCGCCATGGACATCGAGGGCCTGGGCGAGAAGCTGGTCGACCAGCTGGTCGATGGCGGCATCGTCGACGTATTGCCGGATCTCTATCGCCTCGACCTGGGGCGCCTGGTCGGGCTCGATCGCATGGCCGAGAAGTCGGCGCGCAATCTGCTGGACCAGCTTGAGAAGTCCAAGCGGACCACGCTGGCGCGCTTCCTGTTCGCCCTCGGCATCCGCCACGTGGGGGAATCCACGGCGCGCGACCTGGCCCAGCATTTCGGCCGGCTCGACGCCGTCATGGCCGCCACGCCCGAGCAGCTGCTGCTGGTGCCCGACGTCGGGCCGGTGCTGGCCGACAGCATCCACACCTTCTTTGACCAGGCACACAACCGCGAGGTCGTCGAGCAACTGCGCGCCGCTGGCCTGCACTGGCCCGAGGGCGAGCCCGTCGCCGCCGCGCGCCTGCCGCTGGCCGGCAAGACCTTCGTGCTGACCGGTACCCTGCCAAACCTCAGCCGCGACGCCGCCAAGGATCTGCTCGAGGCTGCCGGCGCCAAGGTGGCCGGCAGCGTCAGCAAGAAGACGCACTATGTCGTGGCCGGCACGGAGGCCGGCAGCAAGCTGGACAAGGCGCATGAACTCGGCATCGCGGTGATTGACGAGGCCGGCATGCGGGCGCTGCTGGCCGGCGAGGACTGAACGTGCGTTTCGACGGCCGGCTGGCGCAGTGGGACGACGCACGCGGTTTCGGCTTCATCGAGCCGACACAGGGCGGCGCCAGGGTCTTCGTCCACATCCGGGCGTTCGGTCCGGCGCACCGCGCGCCGGGTCAGCGCCCGCGCGTGGGGGAGCACCTGGAGTTCGAGGTCGGGACGGACGCCCGAGGTCGCAAGCAGGCGCACCACGTGATGCGGACCGGGGGCGTGGCACGGCCCGCGGTTCAGCCATCGCGGCGCAGGCCGCAGGGGCTGGCCGGGTCGCGCCTGCCCGGTGGACTGGCTGGGTTGCTGCTGACGCTCGCGTTGATCACCGGCCTGGGCTGGAAGGGCTACCAGTGGTGGGCCGCCCACGCGCCTGGGCGTGGCCCGGCTGCATCATTCTCAGCCGCTGCGAGCCCCGAGGCCGGCCGTGCGGGCGTGGTTTCGTCGGCCGCGTTTCGCTGCGATGGCCGTCAGTATTGTTCGCAGATGACGTCCTGCGCTGAAGCCACTTTCTTCCTGCGCAACTGTCCAGACGTCAGGATGGACGGCAACGACGACGGCATCCCGTGCGAGCGGCAATGGTGCACCAGCCCGCTGGCCCGGTGACGCCACCGCCGATCCGCCTGGGCATCGACCTGGGCGGCACCAAGATCGAGATCGCGGCCCTGGACACGCGCGGCCGGTTCCTGCTGCG
This sequence comes from Ottowia sp., assembly GCF_035325765.1. GTDB lineage: Bacteria > Pseudomonadota > Gammaproteobacteria > Burkholderiales > Burkholderiaceae_C > Ottowia. The sequence goes on along the minus strand of NZ_DAOKZG010000037.1, from coordinate 6,319 downwards.
TGAACGCGTGCCGACGCCGCAGGGCAGCTACCCGGCGACGCTGGACACCATGGCCCGACTGGTGCGCCAGGCCGAGAACCGCCTGGGTACCGCTGGCCTGCCCTTGGGCGTGGGCATGCCGGGCAGTCTGTCGCCCCTCGGCGGGCGCATGCGCAATGCCAATTCCACCGCGCTCAACGGGCAGCCGCTGCGCGAGGACCTGCAGGCGCTGCTGGGGCGCCCGATCCGCTTCGAAAACGACGCCAACTGCCTGGCCCTGTCCGAGGCCACCGATGGCGCTGGTGCGGGCGCCGAGGTGGTGTTCGCCGCCATCCTCGGCACGGGCGTGGGCGGCGGCATCGCGGTGTGCGGACGCGTGCTTGAAGGCTGCAACGGCATTGCCGGCGAGTGGGGTCACAATCCGCTGCCGCGCACCGATGCCGAGGACGGCGTGCGCCTGGCCTGCTGGTGCGGCCGCCAGGACTGCATCGAGACCTGGCTGTCCGGTCCGGGGCTGGCCGCCGACCATGCACGCGCCACAGGCCAGGACCTGGCCGTTCCGGCCATCGTTGCCGCCATGCGCGCCGGTGACACGGCAGCGCGCGCCAGCCTCGCGCGCCATGCCGCGCGCCTGGCCCGGTCGCTGGGGCAGGTGATCAACATCCTCGACCCCGGGATCATCGTGCTGGGCGGCGGCCTGAGCCAAATCGACGAACTCTACGGCATGGTCCAGCAGCGGCTGGCCGCGCACGTGTTCAGCGACAGCCTGCGCACCCGGGTCTGCCCCGCGGCGCACGGCGATTCCTCCGGAGTGCGCGGCGCGGCCTGGCTGTCGGGGCTTCACACGGGCTTTACAGGAACGCACTAGATTAAGGCTTCGTCGCATTCGTCCCGGAGCTCGCGCCATGGCCGATCCCAAGCTTTCCGTCCTGGTCCGCCACCTGTCGCTGGTGGCGGCCGGCGCTGTCGCGGTGCTGCTGTCGGGCTGTGTCGTCGCTCCCGTTGGCGCCTACGATGTCGGCACCCCGGTGGCTTACCCAGCCTACCCGGCCTATGGCGGTTATCCCGTCTATGGGGCACCGGTCTATGCGTCGCCCTGGTACTGGGGCGCGCCAGCGGTGTCGCTCGGGTTCTACGGCAGCTTCGGCAGTGATCGGCGCGTCCCTGACTGGGGGCACCGCAACCCCGGCGGCGGCCACTGGGCGCCCGGCAACCGCCCGGGACACCGCGGCAGCTTCCGTGGCGGCAGTCGGGGTTCCTCGCGCTGACGCCCGTGGCACGGGCGCATCCGGGGCAGCGCCCGTCGGTAGCCTGCCGAGGGAGGCGCCACGGCGGGTCCGTGCCGCCCCCGGTCTCTGCCGGGTGTCAGCCGCCTGACGGCGTCACGGTTCGATCACGCGCACGAAGATTTCGTTCGGACGCACCATGCCCAGTTCGGTGCGCGCCTTTTCCTCCACCATGCCCAGGCCTGCCTGCAAGTCCTGCACCTCGGAGGCGAGCTGGTCGTTGACCTGGCGCGCCTGGACGTTCGCGGCGCGCTGCTGGTCGAGCCGGCGCTGCAGCTCGGTCACCTTGGGCACGCTGCCGCGACCGAACCAGAGCTGGGCATGAACCACCACCAGCAGCACGATCAGGACGGCTGGAACGATGCGCTGAACCATGGGATGTCAAGGCGTCGCCGAGGCGGGACTGGCAGCAGTCTACTGCAGCTTCAGCGCAGGCTGTAGAACGCCGTTCGGCCGGGGTAGCGCGCCATGTCGCCCAGGTCTTCCTCGATGCGCAGCAGCTGGTTGTATTTGGCCATGCGGTCGGAGCGGCTGAGCGAGCCGGTCTTGATCTGGCCGGCGTTGGTACCGACGGCGATATCGGCGATGGTGGCGTCCTCGGTCTCGCCCGACCGGTGGCTGATGACGGCGGTGTAGCCGGCACGCTTGGCCATCTCGATGGCCTCGAAGGTCTCGGTCAGGGTGCCGATCTGGTTGATCTTGATCAGGATCGAGTTGGCGACGTGCTTGTCAATGCCTTCCTTCAGGATCCTGGTGTTGGTGACGAACAGGTCGTCGCCGACCAGCTGCACCTTGTTGCCCAGGCGCTCGGTCAGGATCTTCCAGCCATCCCAGTCGCCCTCGTGCATGCCGTCCTCGATGCTGATGATCGGGTACTTGTCGCACCAGGAGGCCAGCATGTCCGTCCACTGCTCGGCCGAGAGGGTCAGGCCTTCGCCGGCCAGCACGTACTGGCCGTCCTTGTAGAACTCGCTGCTGGCGCAGTCCAGGCCGAGCACGATGTCCTGCCCGGCCGTGTAGCCTGCCGCCTCGATGGCCTGCAGGATGAGCTGGATCGCGGCCTCGTGGTTTTCCACGCTGGGCGCGAAGCCGCCCTCGTCGCCGACCGCGGTGGGCATGCCCTGGTCGCCGATGATCTTCTTCAGGGCATGAAACACCTCGGCACCCCAGCGCAGCGCTTCGCGAAACGACGGTGCGCCCACCGGGATGATCATGAACTCCTGCAGGTCGAGGTTGTTGTTGGCGTGTGCGCCACCGTTGATGACGTTCATCATCGGCACCGGCAGCTGGCAGCCGTTCATGCCGCCGAAGTAGCGGTACAGCGGCAGGCCCGACTCCTCGGCCGCCGCGCGCGCCACGGCCATCGACACCGCCAGCATGGCGTTGGCGCCCAGGCGACTCTTGTTGTCGGTGCCGTCCAGGTCGATCAGGGTCTTGTCGAGAAAGGCCTGCTCGGAGGCGTCCAACCCCAGCACGGCCTCGCTGATCTCGCTGTTGATGTGCTCCACCGCCTTCAGCACGCCCTTGCCGCCATAGCGCTTCTTGTCGCCGTCGCGCAGCTCGATCGCTTCGCGTGATCCGGTCGAGGCGCCGGAAGGCACGGCGGCGCGTCCCATGACGCCCGATTCGAGCAGGACGTCGCATTCGACGGTGGGGTTGCCGCGGCTGTCCAGAACTTCGCGGCCGACGATGTCAACGATGGCACTCATGTCAAATCCTTGAGAGGGGTAATACAGACGAAAGCGACCGCCGGCGCCAGTCGATCCGGCATGGTGGTCGGGGATGCGGGAAGCGGACGGCGCGCATTCACACGCCTTCCACGACGACCATGCGCATGATGGCTGCGCCCTCGCGCGCTGCCCGCGCCCTGCGGTATTCGGGGGAGTCGTGAAACGCCTTGGCGGCCGCGACGCTGGGAAACTTCAGGATCACCGTGCGCTGAGGATCCCAGTCGCCCTCGAGGATCTCGACCGGGCCGCCGCGCACGCAGACCTCGGCGCCGTGCACGCGCATGGCCTCGGTGCTCCACTTGCGGTACTCATCGTACTGGGCCGGGTGGGTCACGGTGACCGAGGCGATCAGGTAGGCGCTGGGCATGTTCAGGCGCCGAAGCGGTCTTCCAGCCAGCCGCTTCGCTTGACCACCTGGTCCAGCGTGACCAGGGTTTCGAGCAGCGCGCGCATGTGTCGCAGCGGCACCGCGTTGGGTCCGTCGGACAGCGCATGGGCCGGATCGGGGTGAGTTTCCATGAACACGCCGGCCACTCCGGCGGCCACCGCCGCGCGCGCCAGCACCGGCACGAACTCGCGCTGGCCGCCGCTGCTGGTGCCCTGGCCGCCCGGCAGCTGCACGCTGTGAGTGGCATCGTAGACCACCGGTGCGCCGGTCTCGCGCATGATCGCCAGGCTGCGCATGTCGCTCACCAGGTTGTTGTAGCCAAAGCTGGCGCCGCGCTCGCAAGCCATGAAGGCGTCGGTTTCCAGGCCCTTTTCGGCCGCCGCCGCGCGCGCCTTGTCGATCACATTGCGCATGTCGTGCGGTGCCAGGAACTGGCCCTTCTTGATGTTGGCCGGCTTGCCGCTTTGCGCCACCGCGCGGATGAAGTCGGTCTGGCGGCACAGGAAGGCCGGCGTTTGCAACACGTCGACGACCTCGGCGACGCGCGCCACCTCGGCCTCGGTGTGCACGTCGGTGAGCACGGGCACGCCGATCTCGCGTTTCACCTTGGCCAGGATTTCCAGGCCCTGGTCCATGCCGGGGCCGCGAAAGCTGGTGCCGCTGGAGCGGTTCGCCTTGTCGTAGCTGCTCTTGAAGATGAACGGAACGCCCAGCGCCGCCGTGATTTCCTTGAGCTGGCCGGCGACGTCCAGCTGCAGCTGCTCGGACTCGACGACGCAGGGGCCGGCTATGAGGAACAAGGGGCGGTCGAGCCCGACTTCAAACCCGCAAAGCTTCATGGCATGGTGCTCCCGGCAAGCCCGCCGGCCCGCATCCACCTGCGCGGCCCGATCCCCGGGCTGGTGCCCGGAGCCCCTCGTGCAGCGCTGCGGTGTCGCGCGGCCATGAGACACAGGGGCTGGTCGAGCCGGACTTCGAATCCGCAAGGCTTCATGCGGCGACCTTCGTGCTCTTGCTGCCGCCGCGCGCGGCGTTACGCTGGTCCTGGTGCGCGAGCGCCGCCTTGATGAAGGCGTTGAACAGCGGGTGGCCGTCCCAGGGGGTGCTCTTGAACTCGGGGTGGAACTGCACGCCGACGAACCAGGGATGCATGCTGGTGGGCAGCTCGATGATCTCGGTCAGGTGCTCGCGCTGCGTCAGTGCCGAGATCACCAGGCCGGCCGCCCGCAACTGGTCCAGGTAGTTGACGTTGGCCTCGTAGCGGTGGCGATGGCGTTCGGTCACGACGTCGCCGTAGATCTGGTGCGCCAGGGTGCCGGGTTGCACGTCGGCGCTCTGGGCGCCCAGGCGCATGGTGCCGCCCAGGTCGGAATCGGCGTCGCGCGTCTGGATGTTGCCGTCCTTGTCCTTCCATTCGGTGACCAGGGCGATCACCGGGTGCGCGCACTTGGGGTCGAACTCGGTGCTGTTGGCGCCCTTGAGGCCGGCCACGTTGCGCGCGAACTCGATCGTCGCCACCTGCATGCCCAGGCAGATGCCCAGGTAGGGCACGCCGTGCTCGCGCGCGTAGCGGGCGGTGGCGATCTTGCCTTCCACGCCGCGCGCGCCGAACCCGCCCGGCACCAGCACGGCGTCGAACTTGCCCAGGCTGGCGACGGTGGTGGGCGTGATGGTCTCGGAATCGAGGTGCTCGATCTGCACGCGCGCCTGGTTGTGCATGCCGGCATGGCGCAGCGCCTCGTTCACCGACTTGTAGCTGTCCGACAGGTCGACGTACTTGCCGACCATGGCGATGGTGACCTCGCGCGTGGGATGCTCGACTGCCTGCACCAATGCGTCCCAACGCCCCAGGTTGGCCGGTGCCGTGTTCAGGCGCAGGCGGTCGCAGATCAGGCCGTCGAGGCCCTGCTCGTGCAGCAGGCGCGGCACCTTGTAGACGGTGTCGACATCGGGCAGGCTGATCACGCCCCATTCGGCGACATTGGTGAACAGGCTGATCTTCTCGCGCTCGTCCTGCGGGATCGGGCGGTCGGCGCGGCACAGCAGGGCGTCGGGCTGGATGCCGATCTCGCGCAACTTCTGCACCGTGTGCTGGGTCGGCTTGGTCTTCAACTCGCCCGCCGCGGCAATCCAGGGCAGGTAGGTCAGGTGCACGAAGGCACTGTGGTTGGCACCCAGCTTCAGGCTGAACTGGCGCACCGCTTCCAGGAAGGGCAGGGACTCGATGTCGCCCACCGTGCCGCCGATCTCGACGATGGCCACCTGCACCTCGTCGGGCGTGCCGATGCCCGCGCCGCGCTTGATGAACTCCTGGATCTCGCCCGTCACATGCGGGATCACCTGCACCGTCTTGCCCAGGTAGTCGCCGCGCCGCTCCTTCTCCAGCACGCTCTTGTAGATCTGGCCGGTGGTGAAGTTGTTGGCGCGCCGCATGCGCGTGGTGATGAAGCGCTCGTAGTGACCCAGGTCCAGGTCGGTCTCGGCGCCGTCGTCGGTGACGAACACCTCCCCGTGCTGGAACGGGCTCATCGTGCCCGGATCCACGTTCAGGTAGGGGTCGAGCTTGATCAGGGTGACTTTGAGGCCGCGCGATTCGAGGATCGCGGCCAGGGAGGCCGAGGCGATTCCCTTGCCCAGGGAAGACACCACACCGCCGGTGACGAAGACGAATTTGGTCATGTCGGGACGAAGGGCACACGCCTCCGCTCGGTGGGAAATTTCAATTATAGGAGGCCGCTTGCCCGGCTTTGCTACATTGCGCGCCATGGACGCAAACCAAGACGCTGGCGAGCTCGCCGGCCGCCACATCGTGCTGGGCCTGTCGGGCGGTGCGGCCTGCTTCAAGGCGGCCGAGCTGTGTCGGGCCCTGCTCCGGGCCGGTGCCACGGTGCAGGTGGTGATGACCGAGGCGGCCTGCCAGTTCATCACGCCGGTGG
>NZ_DAOKZG010000036.1:0-31211 GCF_035325765.1 Ottowia sp. | reverse complement strand
GTGCTGCCTGCGCATAAACGCAAGATTGCGTCTATGACACAGTAAGACTAGTCCACTGAAACACTGAAACCGGATCGGTGCTGTGCACCCGATACGGGCACGCTGCGGCGTTGCAAATGCTCGCAACAGCAACGGCTGTTGCTGCGCTTTGTGCCTTGCATCGCCTCCCGTCTCGGACGCCCCTCACCGCCCATTTCAATGTTTCAGCGGACTAGCCCGGTCGGGCGGGTTCCCCGCGTCGGTTCAAATATTCCATCGGGTTATAGATCGGCAACTCGAATTCGCTGGTCTTTCCAGGCGTCGCTTCCTAGACTTCATGGCATCGCTGTCCATGATTCGAGAGGAGACTGTCTTGGCCCGTTCCTTCACGCTGCCGCCGACGCTGGACGCCCTGCGCAACTACGTCGACGGCCAATTCGTCGAAACCGAACGGCAGTTCGACAACATCAGTCCGATCGACGGCCGCCTGCTCGGCAAGGTGCACGAGGCCGACGCCGCCCTGGTGGACCGCGCCGTGCGCGCCGCGCGCAGGGCGCTCGAAGAAGGACCCTGGGGCCGTTCGACGGTGGAGGAGCGCGCCGCCGCGCTGCACCGCGTGGCCGACGTGATCGAGCGGCGCTTCGAGGAGTTCCTCGCCGCCGAGGTCGCCGACACCGGCCGGCCGGTCGAGCAGGCACGCAAGCTCGACGTCTACCGCGGCATCGCCAACTTCCGCACCTTCGCCGACCTGGGCAAGCACGCGCACGGCGAGTTCTTCGAAACCCACCTGCCCGACGGCACCCAGCTCATCAACTACACCAAGCGCAAGCCGCTGGGCGTCATCGTCAGCATCTCGCCCTGGAACCTGCCGATCCTCTCGCTGACCTGGAAGGCGGCGCCGGCGCTGATCTGCGGCAACGCCATCATCTGCAAGCCCTCGGAGGAAACGCCGTCGTCGGCGGTGCTGATCGCCGAGGCCTTCCACGAGGCCGGCGTGCCGCCGGGCGTCTTCAACGTCGTGCACGGCTTCGGTCCCGGCTCGGCCGGCGAGGCGTTGACCACGCACCCGGGCGTCGACGCCGTCACCTTCACCGGCGAGTCGCGCACCGGCGCCGCCATCATGAAGGCCGTGGCCGATGGCGTGAAGGAGGTTTCCTTCGAACTCGGCGGCAAGAACGCCGCCATCATCTTTGCCGACTGCGATTTCGAAGCCACCGTCAATGGCCTGGCGCGCGCGCTGTTCACCAATACCGGCCAGGTCTGCCTGTGCCCCGAGCGCGTGTTCGTCGAGCGGCCGATCTATGAGCGTTTCCTGGCCGCCATCAAGGCCAGGGCCGAGTCGATGCGGATCGGCTGGCCCGACGAACCGGGCGTCGACATGGGCTCGCTGATCTCGCGCGAGCACCGCGACAAGGTGCTGTCCTACTTCAAGCTCGCGGTGGAGGAGGGCGCCACCGTGCTGACCGGCGGCGGCGTGCCGCAGTTCGGCGACGCGCGCGACCAGGGTGCCTTCGTGCAGCCGACGATCTGGACCGGCTTGCCCGACAGCGCGCGCTGCGTGCGCGAGGAAGTGTTCGGCCCGGTCTGCCACATCGCGCCCTTCGACAGCGAGGACGAGGCCGTGCGCCGCGCCAACGACAGCGACTACGGCCTGGCTGCCACCGTCTGGACCACCAACCTGTCGCGCGCGCACCGCGTTGCGCCCCGGCTGCACGTCGGCATCACCTGGGTCAACACCTGGTTCTCGCGCGATCTGCGCACGCCGTTTGGCGGCACCAGGCTGTCGGGCATGGGCCGCGAGGGTGGGCGCTGGTCGCTCGACTTCTATTCTGAAACCACCAACATCTGCATCAAGGTCTGAACATGGCAACACGCAAACCGTCTGGATCGGGCAAAACCGGTGTGGTGGCGGGCAAGGCCACGCCGCGCGGGCGATTTCCACACATCAAGCGCGCCGGCGATTTCCTCTTTGTTTCGGGCACGAGTTCGCGCCGACCCGACAACACCTTCGTCGGCGTCGAGGTGGATGCGCTGGGCGTGACCCAACTCGACATCCGGGCCCAGACGCGCGCGGTCATTGAAAACATCCGCGACATCCTGAAGAGCGAGGGCGCTGATCTGTCCGACCTGGTCGAGACTCAGGTATTCCTGGTCAACATGAACGACTTCGGTGGCTACAACGAAATCTGGGCCGAGTATTTCGACTACGACGGTCCCTCGCGCACGACGGTGGCAGTGCACCAGCTGCCACATCCGCACCTGCTGATCGAGATCAAGGCGACCGCTTTTTCACCCCGACCCGCCTGAGGGTCAATCCACAAGGAGACGCACCATGGAAACGAAGTACGGCGCCCCGTTCAATCTGATGGGCTGGGTCGACGCCAACCGCAGCAAGCTCTGCCCGCCGGTCAACAACGCGGCCCTGTTCCCCGACGGGAACTACATCATCAACATGGTTGGTGGTGGCAACACGCGCACCGACTTCCACACCAACCCGACCGAGGAAATCTTCTACCAGATCCGCGGCAGCGCCTACCTGAACATCTGGGACCGGGGCAAGTTCGACCGCATCGACCTGAAGGAGGGCGACGTCTGGCTGATGGAGCCCAACCTCCAGCACTCGCCCCAGCGCCCGGACCCGAACGGCCTGTGCTTCCTGGTCGAGCTCAAGCGCCCGGCCGGCGCGATCGACACGCTGAGCTGGTATTGCCCCAAGTGCGCCGGCCTGGTCTGGAGCGCCTCGATGGAACTGAAGGACCTGGTGGCCGACCTGCCGGCCACCTACGAGGTGTTCTATGCCCTCAGCGACGCCGAGCGCACCTGCAAGCACTGCGGCACCGTGCACCCGGGCCGCGACTACGCCGCCTGGCACGCGATTCGCGCGGCCAACGCCTGAGACCGGGGACGGCCATGATCGACATGCACTCGCACTTCCTGCCGCGCATCAGCCAGCAGGAGGCCCTGGCCGTCGAGCCCCGGCGTGCGCCCTGGTTGCGGGTGGATGCCAGCGGCACGACCGGCCAGATCATGGTCGGCGACCAGCCGTTCCGCCCGGTCTACCAGGCGCTGTGGGACCCCGACTTTCGCGTGCGTGAACTCGACGCGCAGGGCATCGACGTGCAGGTCGTCTGCGCCACGCCTGTCATGTTCGGCTACGCCTGGGAGGCGGCGCGCGCCGCCGACTGGGCGGCGCAGATGAACGACAAGGCGCTCGCCTTCTGTGGCGCACACCCGACCCGGCTGAAGGCGCTGGCGCAGGTGCCGCTGCAGGACACCCGCCTGGCCTGCGTCGAGGCCTCGCGCGCCATGGCGGCCGGCTGCGTCGGCGTGCAGATCGGCAACCACGTGGGCGAGAAGGACCTCGACCACCCGGACCTGGTCGACTTCCTGGTTCATTGCGCGAATGAAGGCATTCCGGTCTTCGTCCATCCCTGGGACATGATGACCGGCGGCAACCGCATGCGCCAGTGGATGCTGCCCTGGCTGGTCGCCATGCCGGCCGAGACCCAGCTCGGCATGCTCTCGCTGATCCTGTCGGGCGCGCTCGAGCGCATCCCCGAGTCGCTCAAGATCTGCTTTGCCCATGGCGGCGGCAGCTTTGCCTGGGTGCTGGGCCGGGTCGACAACGCCTGGAAGCACCGCGACATCGTGCGCCAGGACTGCCCGCGTCTGCCATCCGAATACGCCCATCGCTTCCACACCGACGCGATCACCTTTGACCTGCGCGCTCTCGACCTGCTCATCGGCGTGATGGGCATCGAGCGCGTGATGCTGGGCTCCGACTACCCGTTTCCGCTGGGCGAGCAGCAGGTGGGCGAGCTGGTGCGCGGTGCGAACTTCCTGGACGAGGCACAAAGGCGCCAGATCCTGAGTGACAATGCTCGCGCGTTTTTCGCCCTCGATGATCGGGCGCCCGATCAGCAATGATCCAGGATTCAAAGCAAGGGTTTTCCATAATTCAAGCTTAAACAATCTATAATTAAACTACCTGCCACAACCTCATGTCTGGAGACACATCCATGCGATTTCTCACGCGCAAGCTCATCGCCGCCGCCGCGCTATCCCTGATGGCCGGCTACGCCACGGCGGACGTCAAGATCGGCTTCATGGCCACCATGTCGGGCCCGGCCGCGGCGCTGGGCCAGGACCAGTACGACGGCTTCATGCTCGCCGTCGAGCAGGGCGGCGGCAAGCTGGGCGGCGTGGCGGTGCAGATCGTCAAGGAAGACGACCAGCTCAAGCCCGACCTGGGCGTGCAGCTTGTCAAGAAGCTGACCGAAAGCGAAAAGGTCGACGTGGTGGCGGGCCTGACCTTCTCCAACGTCATGATGGCGATCGCCAAGCCGCTCGGTGACTCGGGCGTGCCCTTTGTCGGCAGCAACGCGGGGCCTGCGCCGCTGGCGGGCGATCAGTGCCGCGCCAACTTCGTGTTCGCCTCCTACCAGAACGACAACCAGGCCGAGGTGCTGGGGCAGTATGCGGTCGACAAGGGCTACAAGAAGATGATGCTGATGGCGCCAAACTACCAGTCTGGCAAGGACCAGGTGGTGGGCTTCAAGCGCTTCTACAAGGGCCCGGTGGTGGCCGAGGTCTTTACCCAGCTCAATCAGCCCGACTACTCGGCCGAGATCGCCCAGGTGCAGGCACTGCAGCCCGATGCGATCTTCGCGTTCTTCCCCGGCGGCATGGGGGTCAACTTCATCAAGCAGATGAACCAGTCGGGCCTGCTCAAGAAGGTGCCGCTGCTCACCGTCAGCACGGTCGACGGCACGACGCTGCCGGCGATCGGTGCCGCCGCGCTGGGCGTGCTGGCCGGCGGCCCCTGGGGGCCCGATCTGCCGGGTCAGGCCAACGCCGACTTCGTCAAGGCCTTCGAGGCCAAGTACCAGCGCATCCCTTCGCAGTACGCGGCGCAGGCCTACGATTCGGCGCATCTGATCGGCAGCGCGCTGCAGGCGACGGGCGGCAAGGCTGGCGATCGCCCCGCCTTCCTGAAGGCACTGCACGAGGCCCGGTTCGACAGCGTGCGCACCAACTTCAAGATCGGCGCCAATGGCTTTCCGGTGCAGGACGAACATGTCTACGAGGTGGCCAAGGACGCGCAGGACCGCGTTTCACTGAAGACCATCGCAACGCCGCTGAAGTCCTACGTGGACGCCTACGCTTCCCAGTGCAAGCCCAAGTAAGCGGCTGACGGCGCGAGGGCGCGTGCGAGGCGGGCCATGAGCATCGAATTCCTGTTCACCCAACTGCTCAACGGCCTGCAGTTCGGCGTGCTGCTGTTCCTGATGGCGGCGGGGCTGACCCTGGTGCTGGGCATCATGAGCTTCATCAACCTGGCGCACGGCTCGCTCTACATGGGCGGCGCCTACCTGGCGGCCATCACCTTCGCGCACACGGGTTCCTTCGTGTTGGCGGTGGTGGCCGGCGTGCTCGGCCTGTTCGTGATCTCGGTGCTGCTCGACCGCCTGGCGCTGGCCGCGCTGCACCACCGCCCGCACCTGGACCAGGTGCTCGCCACCTTCGGCATCGTGCTGTTTGCCAACGAGGCGGCGCGCATGCTTTTCGGCAGCGCGCCGCTGTTCATGGACACGCCGCCGGCTTTGTCCGAACCCTTCGAGCTGCTCGGCTTCAACTATCCTTCCTACCGCGCCGCCATCATCGTGGCCGGCATTGCCGTGGCGCTGGGCCTGCACTGGCTGATCGACCGCACGCGTATCGGCATGCTGATCCGCGCCGGCGCCAGCAACCGCGCCATGGTGTCGGCGCTGGGCGTCAACATCGGCTGGCTCACCACCTTCGTGTTTGCCCTGGGCGGCGCGCTGGCCGGTCTGGCCGGCGCCATGGTGGGGCCGATCCTGTCGATTCAGCCCGGCATGGGCGAGCCGGTGCTGATCCTGACCCTGGTGGTGATCGTGATCGGCGGCATCGGTTCGATCCGCGGCGCGCTCTATGGCGCGCTGATCGTCGGCGTGGTCGACACCCTGGGGCGCGGCGTGCTGCCGGGCGTGCTGATGATGGTTTTCAATCCGAGCGTGGCGTCGGCCGTGGGGCCGGCACTGGCTTCCGTCGGCGTCTACATCCTGATGGCTGCCGTGCTGGCGCTCAAGCCGGAAGGCCTGTTTCCGGTGCGCTACACATGAACGAGCCGAGCCAGGATCCCGCCGCCTGCGCGGCACTGGTGCCGCCCGCGGTGCGCCGCAGCGCCTGGCCGGCACTGGTGGTCGGCATGCTGGCGCTGGTCGCTTTGCTGCTGCCCCTGTATGGCAGCCTCGCCGGGCATTCGTACGCGGTGGTGCTGGCCAGCCGCATCCTGGTGTTCGCGCTGGCCGCCGTCGGGCTGAACCTGGCGCTGGGCTACGGTGGCATGGTGAGCTTCGGGCATGCCATGTACATCGGCCTGGGCGCCTACGTGGTCCTGATCTGCGGCAGTATCGGCTGGGTCAACGGCTGGCTGCAACTGGGGGTGCTGCTGGTCACGGTGGTCCTGATCGCCGCGGTAGTGGGCTGGATTTCGCTGCGCACGCATGGCCTGGCCTTCATCATGATCACGCTGGCTCTGGCGCAGTTGTTCTACTTCCTGTTCGTCAGCCTGCGCGCCTATGGTGGTGACGACGGCATGTCGCTGGCCGCGCCGAGCGGCTTCGGGCCGCTCACGGGCAGCCCGACAGCCCTCTACTACGCCTTGCTGGCGGCGCTGGCGCTGGCGGTCTACGGCACGCTGCGCCTGGTGCAGTCGCGCTTCGGCCTGGTGCTGCGCGCGGCCCGTGTGAACGAGCGGCGCGTGCGCGCGGTTGGCACCGGGCCGCTGGGCTACCAGCTCGTGGCCTACGTGCTGTCGGCGCTGGTGTGCGCGCTGGCCGGCTTCTTCCTGGCCAACCTGGCGGGTTTCGTCTCGCCCGCCTACATGAACTGGATGGTGTCGGGCGAGCTGATCGTGATGGTCGTGCTTGGCGGCGTCGGCACGGTGTTCGGCCCGGTGGTGGGTGCCGTGGCGCTGCTGCTGCTGGAGGAGGTGCTCAAGCTCTGGACCGAGCACTGGCCGATCGTGTTCGGCCCGCTGGTCCTGCTGATCGTCGTGGCGCTGCGCCGTGGCCTGTGGGGCCTGCTGCCCGGTGGACGCGAGGAATGAGGCCGTGAGCGCTCCATCCACCCGTCCCCTGCTGGCGCTGCACGGCCTGGTCAAGCGCTATGGCGCGCTGCTGGTGACCGACCACGTCGACCTCGAGCTCGCGCAGGGCGAGGTGCATGCCATCATTGGCCCCAACGGTGCCGGCAAGACCACGCTGATCGGCCAGATCGCCGGCGAGATCCGCAGCAACGAAGGACGCATCGAGCTGGCCGGTGTCGACGTCACGAACTGGAGCGTGAACGCCCGCGCGCGCGCCGGCCTGGGACGCTCCTACCAGATCACTTCGGTGATCCCCGAGTTCACGGTGCTGGAGAACGTGCTGCTGGCGGTGCAGTCCCAGCGCGGCCACAACTTCCGCTTCTGGCGTCCCGTCACGCGCGACGCCGAACTGGTGGCGGCGGCCGAGCGCTGGATCGAGCGCGTGCGCCTGCAAGGCGTGCAGTCACGGGTCGCGGGCCTGCTGTCCTACGGCCAGCAGCGCCAGCTCGAACTGGCGATGACGCTGGCGATCGAGCCCAAGGTGCTGCTGCTGGACGAGCCGATGGCCGGCCTCGGGCCGGCCGAGACGCAGGAGATGATCGAGCTGCTGCAGGAGCTGGGTGGGCGCTACGCCATCCTGCTGGTCGAGCACGACATGCACGCCGTGTTTTCGCTGGCCACGCGCTGCAGCGTGCTGGTGTACGGAAAGGTCGTCTACAGCGGCAGCCCGGGCGAGGTGCGTGACAGCGCCGTGGTACGCGAGGCCTACCTGGGCGACGAGGAGATACCGGCGTGAGCGCGACCCCATTGCTCGCGGTCGAGGGCCTGGAATCGGGCTACGGCAAGAGCCAGGTGCTGTTCGGCATGGCGCTGCGCGTCGACGCCGGGAGCTGCTCAACGCTGCTGGGCCGCAACGGCATGGGCAAGACCACCACCATCAAGAGCCTGATGGGCCTGATCACGCCGCTGGGCGGCGTCGTGCGCTGGAAGGGGCAGGACATCCGGGGCCGCTCGCCGCACGCAATCGCACGGCTCGGCCTGGGGCTGGTACCCGAGGGCCGCCAGGTGTTTCCCAACCTCACCGTGCACGAGAACCTGGTCGCCACGGCGCGCCTGCGCGGCAGCTCGCCCTGGACGCTGGAGCGGGTGCATCGGCTGTTTCCGCGCCTGGCCGAGCGGGCCGGCAACTTCGGCAACCAGCTCTCCGGCGGCGAGCAGCAGATGCTGGCCATCGGCCGCGCGCTCATGACCAACCCCGAGTTGCTGATCCTGGACGAGGCCACCGAGGGCCTCTCGCCCCTCGTTCGGCGCGAGATCTGGTCGGCGCTGGAGCAGATCAAGTCCGAGGGCATGGCGATCCTGATCGTCGACAAGAACCTGGCGCCCCTGCTCGAACTGGCCGAACGCCACCACGTGGTGGAAAAGGGCAGGGTGGCCTGGAGCGGCAGCTCGGCCGAGCTGCGCGCCGACCGCGGGATCGCGCGGCGCTACCTGTCGGCATGAGCGCGCGGCTATAATCAATCGGTTTTGCAATTCGCAAGACGCACGTGGCGTGCAGTTCCGGCGCGCCACGCAAGTCAAACCATTTGGAACAAGGAAATTTCGATGATCTCCAAGGAGAGCAAGGCCGCCGTGGTCCAGGACAACGCGCGCGCCGCGGGCGACACCGGCAGCCCCGAAGTGCAGGTGGCCATCCTGACGGCCCGCATCAACGAGCTCACGCCCCACTTCCAGCAACACGGCAAGGACCACCATGGCCGCCGCGGCCTGCTGCGCATGGTGAGCCGCCGGCGCAAGCTGCTGGACTACCTCAAGGGCAAGGACGCCGACCGCTACCTGGCCCTGATCGCCAAGCTGGGCCTGCGCAAGTAAGCCGAGCCATGGCGCATGCGAACGCCTGAGGCCCGGCACGGCTCAGGCGTTTTCGTTTTTTGAACCCCGGAGTGCCGACGTTCAGGGCGAAGCTGTGTCATTCCACGAGGCGCGTTGCGCGGCGCGCAGCGGCTTGCTGGAATGGCATCGTGTTCTGAACAGGATCGGGCTCCCGTGCAGGCTCAGCCTGCGCAATCAGCTGCAAGAAAAGGAGCAGACATGAGCATTTTCAACAAGGTCACCAAGAGCTTCCAGTGGGGCGACAAGACCGTCGTCATGGAAACCGGGGAGATCGCGCGCCAGGCCAGCGGCGCGGTGCTGGTGGACATCGACGGCACCGTGGTCCTGGCCACCGTGGTGGCGTCCAAGACCGCCAAGCCGGGGCAGGACTTCTTCCCGCTCACCGTGGACTACATCGAGAAGACCTACGCCGCCGGCAAGATCCCGGGCAGCTTCTTCAAGCGCGAGGCCAAGCCGAGCGAGCTGGAGACGCTGACCAGCCGCCTGATCGACCGCCCGATCCGCCCGCTGTTCCCGGATGGCTTCTTCAACGAGGTGCACGTCGTCATCCACACCGTCTCGCTCAACCCCGAGGTCGATGCCGACATCGCGGCCATGATCGGGGTCAGCGCCGCGCTGACCATCTCCGGCATCCCGTTCAACGGCCCGATCGGCGCCGCGCGCGTCGGCTACGTGGGTGGGGAGTACGTGCTCAATCCGGGCCCGACCGCGCGCAAGGACAGCCAGCTTGACCTGGTGGTCGCGGGCACCGAGAGTGCCGTGCTGATGGTCGAGTCCGAGGCCTACCAGCTGTCGGAGGAGGTGATGCTGGGTGCCGTGGTGTTCGGGCACGAGCAGGGCAAGATCGCCATCAACGCCATCCACGAGCTGGCCCGCGACGCCGGCAAGCCGCTCTGGACCGAAACCGGAGCCTGGGCGCCCGAGGCCAAGGACGAGGCCTTCATCGGGAAGGTCGGCGCCCTGGCCGAGCCGAAGCTGCGCGCCGCCTACCAGATCCGCAGCAAGCAGGCGCGCACGCAGGCGCTGCGCGAAGCCTACGCGGCGGTCAAGCAGGCGCTGAGCGAAGAAGGCATCGCGTTCGACCCGGTCAAGGTCGACAACCTGCTGTTCGAGAACGAGGCGCACATCGTGCGCGGCCAGATCCTGGCCGGCGAGCCGCGCATCGACGGCCGCGACACGCGCACCGTGCGGCCCATCGAGATCCGCACCAGCGTGCTGCCCCGCACGCACGGCTCGGCCCTGTTCACGCGTGGCGAGACGCAGGCGCTGGTGCTCACCACCCTGGGCACCGACCGCGACGCCCAGCGCATCGACGCGCTGGCCGGCGAGTACGAGGATCACTTCCTGTTTCACTACAACATGCCGCCCTTTGCCACCGGCGAAGCGGGCCGCATGGGCTCGACCAAGCGCCGTGAGATCGGCCACGGTCGCCTGGCCAAGCGCGCGCTGATCCCGCTGCTGCCGGCGCGCGACGAGTTCCCCTACACCATCCGCGTGGTCAGCGAGATCACCGAATCCAACGGCTCGTCGTCGATGGCCTCGGTGTGCGGCGGCTGCCTGTCGCTGATGGACGCCGGCGTGCCGATGAAGGCGCACGTGGCCGGCATCGCCATGGGCCTGATCAAGGAAGACAACCGCTTCGCCGTCCTGACCGACATCCTGGGCGACGAGGACCACCTGGGCGACATGGACTTCAAGGTCGCCGGTACCACCAGCGGCATCACCGCGCTGCAGATGGACATCAAGATCCAGGGCATCACCCAGGAGATCATGCAGGTTGCGCTGGCGCAGGCCAAGGAGGCGCGCATGCACATCCTCTCCAAGATGCAGGAAGCCATGGGCGAGGCGCGCACCGAGATCAGCTCCTGGGCGCCCAAGCTCTACACCCTGAAAATCAACCCGGAGAAGATCCGCGACGTGATCGGCAAGGGCGGCGCCACCATCCGCGCGCTCACCGAGGAGACCGGCACCACCATCGACATCGCCGAGGACGGCACCATCACCATCGCCAGCAACGAGGCGGCCAAGGCCGACGAGGCGATCCGCCGCATCGAGGAGATCACCGCCGAAGCCGAAGTCGGCCACGTCTACGAGGGCCCGGTGACCAAGATTCTCGATTTCGGCGCCCTGGTCAACATCCTGCCGGGCAAGGACGGCCTGCTGCACATCAGCCAGATCGCGCACGAGCGCGTCGAGAAGGTGAGTGACTACCTGCAGGAAGGGCAGGTGGTCAGGGTGAAGGTGCTCGAAACCGACGACAAGGGGCGCATCAAGCTGTCCATGAAGGCCTTGCTGGACCGTCCGGCGCGCGAGCCTCGGGAGCCGCGCGCGCCGCGCCCCGAGCGGGCCGAGGCCGCCGAAGCCGAAGCCACGCCGCCGGCCTCGCCCCAGGAGTGAGCGGGTTCGCTGCCGTTGTCCCAGATGGACATGGACTGCATCGAGATCCGGGCTTCGGGCGGGCCTGAAGTGCTGGTGCCGGCCCGGCGGCCCCGGCCGGTCGCAGCGCAGGGCGAGGTCCTGATCCGCGTGCGCGCCTCGGGCGTCAACCGCCCGGACGTGCTGCAGCGGCTGGGCCACTATCCGCCTCCGGCGGGCGCCCCGGACCTGCCTGGCCTGGAAGTCGCCGGCACCATCGAATCCGGTGACGCGGCGGCCCTGCGGGCGGCCGGCCTGGCGCTGGGCGACCGTGTCTGCGCGCTGGTCGCCGGCGGCGGCTACGCGGAATACTGCGTTGCCCCGGTGGCGCAGTGCCTGCCGGTGCCGTCCGGCCTCTCGGACGCCGAGGCCGCGAGCCTGCCCGAGACCTTTTTCACCGTCTGGTCCAACGTGTTCGATCGCGGCCGCCTGGCCGCTGGCGAGACGCTGCTGGTGCAGGGCGGCAGCAGCGGCATCGGCGTCACCGCCATCCAGCTCGCCAAGGCCGCCGGGGCCACGGTGATTGTCACCGCCGGCAGCGACGAGAAGTGCGCCGCCTGCCTGCGTCTGGGCGCCGACCATGCGATCAACTACCGCAGCGCCGACTTTGCCGAGGAAGCGCTGCGCCTGACGGACGGTCGCGGCGTCGACGTCATCCTCGACATGGTGGCGGGCGATTACGTCCGGCGCGAGGTCGAATGCCTGGCCGAGGACGGGCGCCTGGTCATCATCGCGGTGCAGGGTGGCGTCCAGGCGGGCTTCGACGCCGGGCGCGTGCTGCGCCGGCGCCTCGTCATCACCGGCTCGACCCTGCGCCCACGCCCGGTGGCGTTCAAGGGCGCCATTGCACGGGCCCTGCGCCAGCATGTCTGGCCCTGGCTGGAGCAGGGGCGCGTGAAACCCGTGCTGCAGGCGCAGTTCGCCGCGTTGCAGCCGGAGGGCGGGCTGCCCAGTGGCGCCGCGCGGGCCCACGCACTGATGCAGGCGGGCCAGCACGTCGGCAAGATCGTCCTGACCTGGAGTGAGCCATGAGCCGCAAGCTGATCGCGGGCAACTGGAAGATGAATGGCAGCCTGGCGGCCAACCAGGCGCTGGTGCGCGAACTGCTCGCCGGGTTGGGCGGGACGGCGCCGTGCGACGTGGCGGTGTGTCCGCCCGCGGCCTACCTGGCCCAGCTGCAGTCCCTGCTGGCGGCGGCGCCCACGGTGGCGCTGGGCGCGCAGGACGTGTCCGAGCATGTGGGTGGCGCCTACACCGGCAACGTGTCCGCCGCCATGCTGCGCGACTTCGGCGTGCGCTACGGCATCGTCGGCCACAGCGAGCGGCGCCAGTACCAGCACGAAAGCGACATCCAGGTCGGGCGCAAGGCCGAGCGCCTGCTGGAGGCCGGCATCACGCCGATCGTCTGCGTCGGCGAGACCCTGGTCGAGCGCGAGCAGGGCCTGACCGAATTCGTGGTCACGCGCCAGCTCGCGGCGGCGATCCATTTCAACCGGGCGCGGCTGGACGACATCGTGGTCGCCTACGAGCCGGTGTGGGCCATCGGCACCGGGCAGACCGCCACGCCGGAGCAGGCACAGCAGGTGCATGCGCTGTTGCGTGCCCAGCTCGAGGCCGCCGGAGCCGCGCCCGGCAGCGTCCGCATCCTGTATGGCGGCAGCATGAACGCGGGCAACGCGGCGGCGCTGCTGGCCGAGCCCGACATCGGCGGCGGCCTGATCGGGGGCGCGGCGCTGAAGGCCGCCGATTTCCTGAAGATCATCGAGGCCGCCGCCTGACGGGCGGGGCCGATGCAAATGCCTGTGGAGTGACTCAATGAACTTCGTGTTGAACCTGGTGCTGGTGCTGCAGATCCTGTCGGCCCTCGGCATGATCGGCCTGATCCTGATGCAGCATGGCAAGGGCGCCGACATGGGCGCCGCCTTTGGCAGCGGCTCCTCGGGCAGCCTGTTCGGCGCCAGCGGCAGCGCCAACTTCCTGTCGCGCTCGACCGCCGCGCTGGCGGTGGTGTTCTTCACCTGCACGCTGGCGCTGGCCTATTTCGGTTTCAGCATCCAGGTCGAGTCGACCGGCGGCAGCGTGCTCGAGCGTGCCGCGGCGCCTGCCCCCGCCGAGCCCGCAGCACCCGCCACGCCACCCCCGGCAGCGAGCGCGGCCGACGCGATTCCGGCGGCGGGCGACACGGTCGCCCCGGCGGCGACCGGTGCCGAGGTGCCAGTGCCCGCGAGCCAGGGGACCGGTCCGGCCCAGATCCCGGGGCAATGATCCAGGTCAAGAATCGGGCGCGTCGAGCCCCTGTGAACTGCCCGGGACCGGGTGCTTTTCAGGGTAAACTCTGACGGTTTTCCAATGAGCTTCGCGAGGATGCAAGCGCCATCTTCCGCAGCAGACAATCCGGCCGTCGTGGTGGAACTGGTAGACACGCTATCTTGAGGGGGTAGTGGCGAAAGCTGTGCGAGTTCGAGTCTCGCCGACGGCACCAAACAAGGAGGCACCGGCAGTCGTGCGACTGGCGGTGCCTCAACACAGAGCGCACGATGAACCTGGCCGATTACCTTCCTGTCTTGCTTTTCATTCTGGTGGGCCTGGTCGTCGGCGCGCTGTGCCTGGCGATCGGGGCGGCGCTCAAGCCGCACAAGGCCGATCCCGCCAAGAACTCCCCCTACGAATGCGGCTTCGAGGCCTTCGAGGACGCGCGCATGAAGTTCGACGTGCGCTACTACCTCGTGGCCATCCTGTTCATCCTGTTCGACCTGGAAATTGCCTTCCTCTTCCCCTGGGCGGTGTCGCTGCGCGAGGTTGGATTGACCGGGTTCGTGGCCGTGCTCATCTTCCTGGCCATCCTGGTCGTGGGCTTCGCCTACGAGTGGAAGAAGGGCGCGCTGGATTGGGAATGACGGCAGCGCCACGGCGCGCCGTCCGGAGTTGCGGACATGAATGAGCAGTTTCAGCAGAAGGGCTTCGTGCTCACCGGCATCGATGCCGCGGTCAACTGGGCCAAGACCGGCTCGCTCTGGCCGGTGACCTTCGGCCTGGCCTGTTGCGCGGTCGAGATGATGCACGTGGCGGCACCGCGCTACGACCTGGCGCGCTTCGGCGCCGAGGTGTTCCGCGCCAGTCCGCGCCAGTCCGACCTGATGATCGTCGCCGGCACGCTGTGCAACAAGATGGCGCCGGCGCTGCGCAAGGTCTACGACCAGATGGCCGAGCCGCGCTGGGTGATCTCCATGGGCTCGTGCGCCAACGGCGGCGGCTACTACCACTACAGCTACTCGGTGGTGCGCGGCTGCGACCGCATCGTGCCGGTCGACGTCTACGTGCCGGGCTGCCCGCCGACCGCCGAGGCGCTGCTCTACGGCATCATCCAGTTGCAGCAGAAGGTGCGCCGCACGCACACCATCGCCCGGAGCTGAGCATGGCCGATTACGCAATTGCCATCGACGTCCTGCGCGACCACGTCGCCGCCGCCCTCGGCGAGCTGGCCCAGGACATCAAGGTCGCGCGCGGCGAGGTCACGGTGACCGTCGCGGCGGCGCATTACCTCGCCGCCATGACGGCCCTGCGCGACGCGCCGGCGTGCCGCTTCGAGCAGCTCATCGACCTGTGTGGCGTCGACTACTCGACCTACGGCGACGGCACCTGGGAGGGCGCGCGCTTCGCCGTGGTCTCGCACCTGCTGTCGGTCAGCCTGAACCAGCGCGTGCGCGTTCGCGTGTTCTGCGTCGACGACGAATTCCCGGTGATCGGCTCGGTCAACGGCATCTGGAGCGCGGCCAACTGGTTTGAGCGCGAGGCCTTCGACCTCTACGGCATCGTGTTCGAGGGCCACCCGGACCTGCGCCGCATCCTGACCGACTACGGCTTCATCGGCCACCCGTTCCGCAAGGACTTTCCGCTCTCGGGCCACGTCGAGATGCGCTACGACGCCGAGCGCCAGCGCGTGATCTACGAGCCGGTGACGATCGAACCGCGCGAGATCACGCCGCGCGTGATCCGCGAGGACAACTACGGCGGATTGCATTGATGACACGCGCCCACGCTCATCATTTCGTGTATTCGCTGCCCCCCGAGGGGGCCGTGGCCGACCTCGGAGCGGTCCGGCGGGAGTCCTGATATGGCCGAGATCAAGAACTACACCCTGAACTTCGGGCCGCAGCACCCGGCCGCGCACGGCGTGCTGCGCCTGGTGCTCGAGCTCGACGGCGAGGTCGTGCAGCGCGCCGACCCGCACGTCGGCCTGCTGCACCGCGCCACCGAGAAGCTGGCCGAGCACAAGACCTACATCCAGTCGCTGCCCTACATGGATCGTCTCGACTACGTGTCCATGATGAGCAACGAGCACGCCTACTGCCTGGCGGTCGAGAAGCTGCTGGGCATCGAGGTGCCGATCCGCGCCCAGTACATCCGCGTGATGTTCTCCGAGATCACGCGCCTCTTGAACCACCTGATGTGGCTGGGCTCGCACGGGCACGACTGCGGCGCGTCGACCATGCTGCTCTACACCTTCCGCGAGCGCGAGGACCTGTTCGACATCTACGAGGCGGTGTCCGGCGCGCGCATGCACGCGGCCTATTTCCGCCCCGGCGGCGTGTACCGCGACCTGCCCGACAGCATGCCGCAGTACAAGCCCAGCAAGGTGCGCAGCGCGCGCTCGCTGGAACAGCTCAACGCGAACCGCCAGGGCTCGCTGCTCGACTTCATCGAGGACTTCACCGAACGCTTCCCGGGCCTGGTCGACGAATACGAGATCCTGCTGACCGAGAACCGCATCTGGAAGCAGCGCACCGTCGGCGTCGGCGTGGTCACGCCCGAGCGTGCCCTCAACCTGGGCCTGACGGGTCCCATGCTGCGCGGCTCGGGCGTGGCCTGGGACCTGCGCAAGAAGCAGCCCTACGAGGTCTACGACCGGCTCGACTTCGACATCCCGGTCGGCAAGACGGGTGACAGCTACGACCGCTACCTGGTGCGCGTCGAGGAGATGCGCCAGTCCAACCGCATCATCCGGCAGTGCATCGACTGGTTGCGCGCCAACCCGGGCCCGGTGATCGTCGACAACTACAAGGTGGCGCCGCCGCCGCGCGAACGCATGAAGTACGGAATGGAGGACCTGATCCACCACTTCAAGCTGTTCACCGAAGGCATGCACGTGCCCGAGGGCGAGGCCTACGCGGCGGTGGAGCACCCCAAGGGCGAATTCGGCATCTACATCGTCAGCGATGGCGCCAACAAGCCGTATCGCCTCAAGATCCGCGCCGCCGGCTTTGCCCACCTGGCGGCGTTCGACGAGCTGGTGCGCGGGCACATGCTGGCCGACGCGGTGGCCATCATCGGCACGCTCGATGTCGTGTTTGGAGAGATTGATCGATGAGCAAGACGGTTGCCGAGGCGCCCTCGGCCGAGCTTTCCGAGGCCACGCGCGCGCGCTTCGCGCGCGAGCTGCCCAAGTACCCGCCCGAGCGCCGGCAGTCGGCGGTGATCGCCTGCCTGGCCATCATCCAGCAGGAGCAGGGCTGGATCAGCCCCGAGAGCGAGAAGGCGGTGGCCGAGTACCTGGGCATGCCGCCCATGGCGGTGCACGAGGTCACGACCTTCTACAACATGTTCAACCAGCAGCCGGTGGGGCGCTTCAAGCTCAGCGTGTGCACCAACCTGCCGTGCCAGTTGAGCGGGGGCTCCAGGGCGCTCGAATACCTGCAGCAGACCCTGGGGGTCGAGGACGGCGGCACCACGGCCGACGGCCTGTTCACCGTGCACCACTGCGAGTGCCTGGGTGCCTGCGGCGATGCGCCGGTGCTGCTCGTCAACGACAACGACATGTGCAGTTTCATGAACGAAGAGCGGCTGCGCGAGTTGGTCGACGCGCTGCGCGCGGTGGAGGTGGCGCGATGACGCTCGACCAGGTGCTGGCCCGCTATGCCGCAACGGGCACCGAATCGTGCTTCCACGACCGCCACATCGAGCCGCAGATCTGTGCCGGCCTGGACGGCCGCAACTGGCGCCTCAAGGACTACGAGGCGCGCGGTGGCTACCAGGCGCTGCGCAAGATCCTCGGCCAGGATGGCGGGGAAGGCCTGACGCCCGAGCAGGTGATCGCCACCGTCAAGGAGTCCGGCCTGCGCGGGCGCGGCGGCGCGGGCTTTCCGACGGGCCTGAAGTGGAGCTTCATGCCGCGCCAGTTTCCGGGCCAGAAGTACCTGGTCTGCAACTCCGACGAGGGCGAGCCCGGCACCTTCAAGGACCGCGACATCCTGATGTACAACCCGCACATCGTGATCGAGGGCATGGCGATCGCCGCCTACGCCATGGGCACGAGCGTGGGCTACAACTACATCCACGGCGAGATCTATCGCGTCTACGAGCGCTTCGAGGCCGCACTGGAAGAAGCGCGGGCCGCCGGCTACCTGGGCGAGCGCATCCTGGGCAGCGACTTCAGCTTCCAGTTGCACGGCTACCATGGCTTCGGCGCCTATATCTGCGGCGAGGAAACCGGCCTGCTGGAATCGCTCGAGGGCAAGCCCGGCAAGCCGCGCTTCAAGCCGCCGTTCCCGGCCAGCTTCGGCCTCTACGGCAAGCCGACGACGGTCAACAACACCGAGACTTTTGCTGCCGTGCCCTGGATCATCCGCCACGGCGGTGCGGCCTACCTGGCCTGCGGCAAGCCCAACAACGGCGGCACCAAGATCTACTCGATCAGCGGCGACGTCGAGCGCCCCGGCAACTACGAGATCCCGATGGGCACGCCGTTCCCGAAGCTCCTGGAACTGGCGGGTGGCATGCGCGGCGGCCGCGCGCTCAAGGCCGTGATCCCGGGTGGTTCCTCGTCGCCGGTGCTGCCGGCGGAGATCATGATGAACTGCACGATGGACTACGACAGCATCGCCAAGGCCGGCTCGATGCTGGGTTCGGGCGCGGTCATCGTGCTCGACGACACGCGCTGCATGGTCAAGTCGCTCATGCGCCTGTCGCATTTCTACATGCACGAATCCTGCGGCCAGTGCACGCCCTGCCGCGAGGGCACGGGCTGGCTCTGGCGCGTGGTCGAACGCATCGAGAACGGCGAGGGGCGCCCGGCCGACATGGACCTGCTCGATTCGGTGGCGGGCAACATGATGGGGCGCACCATCTGCGCGCTGGCCGACGCGGCGGCGATGCCGGTGCGCGGCATGATCAAGCACTACCGCCACGAGTTCGAGCACCACGTCGAGCACAAGCAGTGCATGGTTCCGACGTACGTGTAGCCACCGCCCTGGAAGAGACTCATGGTTGAACTGGAAATCAATGGCCAGAAGGTCGAGGTCGCAGAAGGCAGCGTGCTGATGCAGGCGGCGGAGAAGGCCGGCATCTACATTCCGCACTTCTGCTACCACAAGAAGCTGTCGATCGCGGCCAACTGCCGCATGTGCCTGGTCGACATCGAGAAGATGCCCAAGCCGATGCCGGCCTGTGCCACGCCGGTGACGCAGGGCATGATCGTGCGCACCAAGAGCGAGAAGGCCATCAGCGCGCAGTACGACGTGATGGAGTTCCTGCTCATCAACCACCCGCTCGACTGCCCGGTGTGCGACCAGGGCGGCGAATGCCAGCTGCAGGACCTGGCCGTCGGCTACGGCCATTCCGGCACGCGCTACGAGGAAGAAAAGCGCGCCGTCGAGCCCAAGGAGGTCGGCCCGCTGATCTCGATGAAGGAGATGACGCGCTGCATCCACTGCACGCGCTGCATCCGCTTCGGCATCGAGATCGGCGGCATCATGGAATTCGGCATGGCCAATCGTGGCGAGCTGTCCGAGATCCAGACCTACGTCGGCAGCACCGTCGATTCCGAGCTGTCGGGCAACATGATCGACATCTGCCCGGTCGGCGCGCTCACCAGCAAGCCGTTCCGCTTCACGGCGCGCACCTGGGAGCTGTCGCGCCGCAAGAGCATCAGCCCGCACGATTCCACCGGCGCCAACCTGATCGTGCAGGTCAAGGCCAACCGCGTCATGCGCGTGGTGCCGTTCGAGAACGAGGCCGTCAACGAGTGCTGGATCGCCGACCGCGACCGCTTCTCCTACGAGGCGCTGAACAGCGAGGAGCGCCTGACCCGGCCCATGCTCAAGCAGGGCGGGCAGTGGCAGGAGGTGGACTGGCAGACCGCGCTCGAATACGTGGCCAACGGCCTGGCCGACGTGCGCGACAAGCATGGCGCCGGGTCGATCGGCGTGCTCGCGAGTCCGCACAGCACGCTGGAGGAGCTGTTCCTGGCCGGCGCCCTGGTGCGTGGCCTGGGCAGCCAGAACATCGATTACCGCCTGCGCCACACCGAATTCGTCGCGCCCGAGGGCGTGCGCTGGCTGGGCCGCTCGATCGCCTCGCTGTCCGAACTGCAGTCGGTACTGGTGGTGGGCGGCAACCTGCGCAAGGACCACCCGCTGTTTGCCGCGCGCGTCCGCCAGGCGGCGCGCCAGGGCGCGGCCGTGGCAGCGCTCACCTCGCCGGCCCTGCTCAGGGCCGCCGACGCCTGGGCCATGCCACTGGCCGCCACGGTGCTCGGCGAGCCCGGCGACTGGGCGCGCCTGCTGGCTGACGTCGCGGCCGCGGTCGCGGCCGACAAGGGCGTCCCGGCGCCGGCCGAGGGCGAGGCCAGCGCAGCCGCGCAGGCCATCGCCCGCGTGCTGCTGTCGGGCGAGCGCAAGGCCATCCTGCTGGGCAATGCCGCGGCGCAGCACCCGAACGCGGCCAGCCTGCTGGCGCTGGCACAGTGGCTGGGCGAGCAGGCCGGGGCCACCGTGGGCTACCTCACCGAGGCCGCCAATACCGTGGGCGCCCAGGTCGTGCACGCGCTGCCGCGCGAAGGCGGCCTGAACGCGGCGCAGATGCTGGGTGGGGGCCTGAAGGCGGCGCTGCTGCTCGGCTGCGAGCCGGGGCCCGACACCCGCGGCGTGCCGCTGGCCGGCTGCGACATGGTGGTCACGCTCAGTCCGTTCAAGACCAACCTCGACGTCAGCGACGTGCTACTGCCGATCGCTCCCTTCACTGAGACCTCGGGCACCTTCGTCAACGCCGAAGGCCGCGTGCAGAGCTTCCACGCGGTGGTGGCGCCGCTGGGCGAAACGCGTCCGGGCTGGAAGGTGCTGCGCGTGCTGGCCGACCTGCTGCAGGCCGGGCTGCCACCCTACCAGACCTCGCAGGAGGTGCTGGCGGCGGCCCTGGGTGCGCAGGACGTCGCGATGATTCCGCCCGAGCGGCTGGACAACCGCACCGAGGCACCGATCCGCCTCGATGCGGGCGCCGTCGCGCTGGCGCCGATCGGCATCTACCAACTCGATGGCCTGGTGCGGCGCGCGCCAGCGCTGCAACTGACCACCGATGCCCGTGAGGGGAGCGCCGCATGATCGACGCCTTTTACAACGGCGGCCTGGGGCTGCTGGCCAGTCCCTGGTGGACCGACATCGCCTGGCCGGTGATCTGGAACCTGATCAAGATCGTCATCGTGCTGGTGCCGCTGCTGGCCGCCGTCGCCTACCTGACGCTGTGGGAGCGCAAGCTGCTGGGCTGGATGCAGGCGCGCATGGGCCCGAACCGGGTCGGCCCCTGGGGCCTGCTGCAGCCGATCGCCGATGCCGTCAAGCTGCTGACCAAGGAGATCATCCAGCCCACGGCCGCCGCCAAGGGCCTCTTCTTCCTTGGGCCGCTGATGGCGATCATGCCGGCGCTGGCGGCCTGGGTGGTGATTCCGTTCGGGCCCGAGGTGGCGCTCGCCAACGTCAACGCCGGCCTGCTGCTGGTGATGGCGATCATGTCGATCGAGGTCTACGGCGTCATCATCGCCGGCTGGTCGTCCAACTCGAAGTATCCGATCCTGGGCGCGCTGCGCGCCTCGGCCCAGATGGTGAGCTACGAGATCGCCATGGGCTTCTGCTTCCTGGTGGTGCTGATGGTCTCGGGCAGCCTGAACCTGACCGACATCGTGATGGGGCAGGCACGCGGCATGGCCGCCGGCCATGGGCTGAACTTCCTGTCCTGGAACTGGCTGCCGCTGCTGCCGATCTTCATCGTCTACTCGATCTCCGTCGTCGCCGAAGTCAACCGCCACCCCTTCGACATGGCCGAGGGCGAGTCCGAGATCGTCGCCGGCCACATGGTCGAATACTCGGGCATGGGCTTCGCGGTGTTCTTCCTCGGCGAATACGCCGCCATGCTGCTGGTGTCGATCCTGGCGGTCGTCATGTTCCTGGGCGGCTGGCTGCCGCCGCTGCAGTTCCTCGACTTCATTCCCGGCTGGATCTGGCTGATCGGCAAGACCTTTTTCATGGTCTCACTGTTCATCTGGTATCGCGCCACCTTCCCGCGTTTTCGCTATGACCAGATCATGCGCCTGGGCTGGAAGGTGTTCATTCCGGTCACGCTGATCTGGCTGCTGGTCGTCGGCGCCTGGATGTTCAGTCCTTGGAACATCTGGCATTGAAGGAGCAAGCATCATGGCTTCCGTAACCGCCTCACCATTCTCCATCCGCGACTTCCTCAAGAGCTTCGTGCTGGTCGAACTGTTCAAGGGCATGGTGCTGACCGGCCGCTACGCGCTCAGCCGCAAGGTCACGATCCAGTACCCGGAGGAGAAGACGCCGCTGTCGCCGCGCTTTCGCGGCCTGCACGCGCTGCGCCGCTACGAGAACGGCGAGGAGCGCTGCATCGCCTGCAAGCTGTGCGAGGCGATCTGCCCCGCGATGGCGATCACCATCGAGTCGGCCGAGCGCGAGGACGGCACGCGTCGCACCACGCGCTACGACATCGACCTGGCCAAGTGCATCTTCTGCGGCTTCTGCGAGGAGAGCTGCCCGACCGACTCCATCGTCGAGACGCACATCCTCGAGTACCACGGCGAGAAGCGCGGCGACCTGTACTACACCAAGGACATGCTGCTGGCGATCGGCGACCGGTACGAGCCCCAGATCGCGGCCGCGCGCGCGGCCGACGCCCCCTACCGCTGAATGGCCTGAACCCACCACGGACAAGAATTCATGGACGTCCAGACCGGCTTCTTCTACCTGTTCTCCCTGGTAATGCTGTTCGCGGCATTCCGGGTGATCACCGCGCGCAACCCCGTGCACGCGGTGCTGTACCTGATGCTCGCCTTCTCGCAGGCCGCCGGCGTGTGGCTGCTGCTGAAGGCCGAGTTCCTGGCCATCGTCCTGGTGCTGGTGTACCTGGGCGCGGTGATGGTGCTGTTCCTGTTCGTCGTCATGATGCTCGACATCCATATCGAACGTCTGCGACAGGGTTTCTGGCGCCACTTTCCGCTCGCGCTGGCGATGGGCGCGCTGATCTCGCTGGAGATGGCGCTGGTGCTGTTCGGCGGCTTCCGGGTCGACAGCGCGCCTGAAATGCCGGAGACCGTGGCGCGCATGGCCGGCCAGGTGGCGCAGTACTCCAACACCAAGGAGCTCGGCGTGCTGATGTTCACCGAGTACCTCTACCCGATCGAGATCGCCGCCGTGATCCTGCTGGTGGCGATGGTCTCGGCGATCGCGCTGACGCTGCGCCAGCGCAAGGACAACAAGGCGATCGACGCCTCGCTGCAGGTGCGCGTGCGCCCGCAGGACCGGCTGCAGATCGTGCAACTGGCGCCCACGCGCGCGGCGGCGGCGCCGGCCGAGGCGTCGGCATCCAGCCCGGAGGGAACCCCGTCATGACCCTGTCGCTTGCGCATTACCTGACCCTGGGCGCGATCCTGTTCGCGCTCGCCATGGTCGGCATCTTCCTGAACCGCAAGAACCTGATCGTGCTGCTGATGGCGATCGAGCTGATGCTGCTGGCGGTCAACACCAACTTCGTGGCGTTCTCGCATTACCTGGGCGACATGCACGGCCAGGTGTTCGTGTTCTTCGTCATGACGGTGGCCGCGGCCGAGGCGGCCATCGGCCTGGCGATCCTGGTCCTGCTGTTCCGCAACAAGACCTCGATCAACGCCGACGAACTCAACTCGCTCAAGGGCTGACGGAAGATGAACCCGACACTTTCCGCCACGACACTGCTGGCCATTCCGCTGCTGCCGCTGGCCGCGGCGCTGATCGTCGGCATCTTCGGCACCGCGCTGGGGGGCAACCTGCTGGGTCGCCGGGCCGCGCACGGCATCACGATCCTCGGCGTCTTCATCTCCTTCGTGCTGTCGGCCATCGTGCTCAAGCAGGTCGCGCTGGATGGCGCCTGGTTCGAGGGCACGATCTACCAGTGGGCCAGCGCCGGCACGCTGAAGATGGAAGTCGGCTTCCTGGTCGACGCGCTCACCGCCACCATGATGTGCGTGGTTACCTTCGTGTCGCTGGCGGTGCACATCTACACCATCGGCTACATGGCGGACGACCCGGGCTACAACCGCTTCTTCTCCTACATTTCGCTGTTCACCTTCTCCATGCTCATGCTGTGCATGAGCAACAACTTCCTGCAGCTGTTCTTCGGCTGGGAGGCGGTGGGCCTGGTGTCCTACCTGCTGATCGGCTTCTGGTTCCAGCGCGAATCGGCGATCCAGGCCAACCTGAAGGCCTTCATGGTGAACCGGGTCGGCGACTTCGGCTTCATCCTGGGCATCGCCCTGGTGCTGGCCTACACCGGCTCGCTCAACTACCTCGAGGCGTTCGGCCAGGCCGAGGCGGTCGCCACCGTGCTGCTGCCTGGCACCGACTGGCTGGTGCTCAGCGTGGCCTGCATCTGCCTGTTCGTCGGCGCCATGGGCAAGTCGGCGCAGTTCCCGCTGCACGTCTGGCTGCCCGATTCGATGGAGGGCCCGACCCCGATCTCGGCCCTGATCCACGCCGCCACCATGGTGACGGCCGGCATCTTCATGGTGGCGCGCATGTCGCCGCTCTACGAGTTCTCGGACGCGGCACTCAACCTGGTGCTGGTGATCGGCGCCATCACCGCGCTGTTCATGGGCATCCTGGGTATCGTGCAGAACGACATCAAGCGCGTCGTGGCCTACTCGACGCTGTCGCAGCTCGGCTACATGACGGTGGCGCTGGGCGCGTCGGCCTACTCGGCGGCGATCTTCCACCTGATGACGCACGCCTTCTACAAGGCCCTGCTGTTCCTCGGCTCGGGTTCGGTGATCCTGGCCATGCACCACAACCAGGACATCCGCTGGATGGGCAACCTGCGCAAGTACATGCCGATCACCTGGATCACCTTCCTGATCGGCACGCTGTCGCTGGTGTCGACGCCGTTCTTCTCCGGCTTCTATTCCAAGGACGCGATCATCGAGGCGGTGGGCGCGAGCAACCTGCCGGCCTCGGGTTTCGCCCACTTCGCCGTGCTCGCCGGCGTGTTCGTCACGGCGCTGTATTCGTTCCGCCTGTATTTCCTGGTGTTCCACGGGCCCGAGCGCTACGACCAGGACCCGCACGCGCACGAGCACGACGATCATGGGCACGGCCACGGCGGCAAGCCCAGGGAGCAGCCCTGGGTCGTGACGCTGCCGCTGGTGCTGCTGGCGATTCCCTCGGTGCTGATCGGCTACTTCACCCTGATGCCGATGCTGTTCAGTGACTTCTTCGGCCAGTCGATCGTCACCGACCTGGCGCGTCACCCGGCCATGGCCGAGCTGCGCGAGATGGTGCATGGCCCGCTGGCAATGGCGCTGCACGCGGTGCAGACGCTGCCGTTCTACCTCGCGCTGGCGGGCTTCGCCGTGGCCTGGTACTGCTACATGGCGCGCCCCGACCTGCCGGCCAGGATCGCCAGCGCCGTGCGGCCGCTCTACGTGCTGCTGGAGCGCAAGTACTACATGGACGAGCTGTGGATCAAGGTGCTGGCCGGCGGCTCGCGCCTG
Source organism: Ottowia sp. (assembly GCF_035325765.1). GTDB lineage: Bacteria > Pseudomonadota > Gammaproteobacteria > Burkholderiales > Burkholderiaceae_C > Ottowia. The sequence continues at coordinate 6,009 of NZ_DAOKZG010000036.1, read as the reverse complement.
CTCGGCACCGGCCTGTGGCAGGGCGGCGATCGCGCGCTGATCGACGGCGCCGTGGTCAACGGCTCCTGGCGCCTGGTGGGCTGGGCCGCGAGCGTGACGCGCTGGCTGCAGTCCGGCTACCTCTACCACTACGCGCTGGCCATGGTCCTCGGCCTCTTCGTGCTGATGTCGTACTTCGTCTGGCTCGGCCGCTAAGCATCGCTACAGGATAAGAACACATGGCCTGGTTGAGCCTTTCCATCTGGACGCCGATCGTCTTCGGCGTCATCCTGCTGGCCTTCAATCGCGACGCGCAGGCACCCCTGGTGCGCTGGATCGCGCTGGCCGGCTCGCTGCTGTCGTTCCTGGTGACGGTGCCGCTCTACACGCGCTTCGACACCACCACGGCGGACATGCAGTTCGTCGAGAACACGCCCTGGATCGAACGCTTCAACGTCAACTACCACCTGGGCGTCGACGGCCTGTCGGTGTGGTTCGTGCTGCTGACGGCCTTCATCACGGTGATCGTGGTGCTGGCCGGCTGGGAAGTGATCCAGCGCAAGGTCAACCAGTACATGGCGGCCTTCCTGATCCTCTCGGGCATGATGATCGGGGTCTTCACCGCGCTCGACGGCATCCTGTTCTACATGTTCTTCGAGGGCACGCTGGTGCCGATGTACCTGATCATTGGCGTCTGGGGCGGCCCCAACCGCATCTACGCGGCGTTCAAGTTCTTCCTCTACACCTTCATGGGCTCGCTGCTCATGCTGGTCGCCTTCATCTACCTGTACGCCGTTTCGGGCGGCAGCTTCGATGTCGCGACCTGGCAGGCGCTGCCGCTGCCGGCGACGGCCCAGACCCTGCTGTTCTTCGGCCTGTTCGCCGCCTTTGCCGTCAAGGTGCCGATGTGGCCAGTGCATACGTGGTTGCCGGACGCGCACGTCGAGGCGCCGACCGGCGGCTCGGTGGTGCTGGCGGCGATCATGCTCAAGCTGGGCGCCTACGGCTTCCTGCGCTTCTCCATCCCGATCGCGCCGGACGCCGCCAACGAGTGGGCCTGGCTGATGGTGGCGCTGTCGCTGGTGGCGGTGATCTACGTCGGCGTGGTGGCGCTGGTGCAGCCGGACATGAAGAAGCTGGTGGCCTATTCGTCGGTCGCGCACATGGGCTTCGTCACCATGGGCTTCTTCATCTTCAACGAGATGGGCGTGACCGGCGGCATCGTGCAGATGATCGCGCACGGCTTCGTCTCGGGGGCCATGTTCCTGTGCATCGGCGTGCTGTACGACCGCCTGCACACGCGCCAGATCGCCGACTACGGCGGCGTCATCAATTCGATGCCGCGCTTCGGCCCGTTCGCCCTGCTGTTCTTCATGGCCAACTGCGGCCTGCCCGGCACCGCCGGCTTCATTGGCGAGTGGATGGTGATCCTGGGCAGCGTGCAGGCCAACTTCTGGCTCGGCCTGCTGTTGGCCACGGCGCTGATCTCGGGCGCCGGCTACTCCCTGTGGATGTTCAAGCGCGTCTACTTCGGCGCCGTCGGCAACGAGAAGGTGCGGGCCATGCCCGACATCGGCGCGCGCGAATACCTGGTCATGACCCTGATGGCCATCACCGTGCTCTGGATGGGCCTGTATCCGGCCACCTTCACCGACCTGATGGGCCCGTCGGTCTCCCGGCTGCTGGAGCAGGCGGCGATCTCGAAACTCAATTGAGCGCACCCACAGCTTCTGAGGATTGCACAGAATGATTGACCAACTCAGTTGGATCGCCGTCTACCCGGAGGTCGTGCTCCTGGTGATGTCCTGCGTGATTGCGCTGGTGGACCTGCTGGACCGGCGCGCGACGCGCCCGGTCGCCTATGTCCTGACGGTGCTGACGCTGCTGGTGCTGGCGGTGCTGACCGGTTACTTCGCGCTGGCCATGTCCAGCGGCGCCGACACCCTCTACGGCTTCGGCGGGATGGTGGTGAGCGACGCCATGGCCAACTGGCTCAAGTGCTTCGCCGCGCTGGCCCTGCTGGTGACCTTCGTCTATTCGCGCACCTACGTTGCCAGCCGCGACATGCTGCGCGGCGGTGAATGGTACGTGCTCGGCCTGCTCGGCCTGCTGGGCGTGTTCGTGATGATCTCGGCCAGCCACTTCCTGACCCTGTACCTGGGGCTGGAGTGCCTGGCGCTGTCCAGCTATGCCCTGGTGGCGCTGCGGCGCGACCTGCCCGACGCCACCGAGGCGGCGATGAAATACTTCGTGCTCGGCGCCATGGCCTCGGGCTTCTTGCTGTACGGCCTGTCCATGCTGTACGGCGCCACCGGCACGCTGGACATCAACGCGACCTTCCAGGCCATCGCCAGCGGCCAGATCAGGCACCAGGTGCTGGTGTTCGGCGTCGTGTTCGTGGTTGCCGGGCTGGCCTTCAAGTTCGGCGCGGCGCCGTTCCACATGTGGGTGCCCGATGTCTACGAGGGCGCCCCGACGGCGGTGACCCTGTTCCTGGGCGCCGCGCCCGAGCTGGCCTCGTTCGCGATCGCCGTGCGCCTGCTGGTCGAGGGCCTGCTGCCGCTGGCGCTCGACTGGCAGCCGATGCTGGGCGTGGTGGCCGTGGCCTCGCTGCTGGTCGGCAACATCGTCGCCATCGCGCAGACCAACATCAAGCGCATGCTGGGCTATTCGGCGATCTCGCACATGGGCTTCGTGCTGCTCGGCCTGATGTCGGGCGTGGTCGGCGAGAGCGATGTGCTCACGGCCAACGCCTACAGCTCGGCGATGTTCTATGCCGTGGTCTACGTGCTGACCACGCTGGTGAGCTTCGGCGTCATCATGCTGCTGGCGCGCGATGGCTTCGAGAGCGACCAGATCGCCGATTTCGCCGGGCTGAACCAGCGCAGTCCGCTGTACGCCGGCATCATGGGCATCTGCATGCTCTCGCTCACGGGCTTTCCGCCGATGGTGGGCTTCCAGGCCAAGCTGGCGATCCTGCAGGCACTGGTCAGCACCGAGCTGCCCCTGTACATCGGCCTGGCGGTGTTCGCGGTGATCATGTCGCTGATCGGCGCCTTCTACTACCTGCGCGTGATCAAGGTCATGTATTTCGACGACCTGCCGGCGGCGCTGCCGTCGGGGCCGATCGCGGCGCCGATCGACATGCGCTGGATGCTCACCGTCAACGGCCTGGCGCTGCTGGTGCTGGGCCTGGTGCCTGGCGGCCTGATGAGCCTGTGCGCGCGCGCCATCGAGCAGATGCTGGCCACCTGATGTCGCAGCAACTGAGCATCTGGCTCGTGATCCTGCTGGCGGTACTGGCTGCCAACCTGCCTTTCCTGAACGAGCGCGTGCTGGCGATCTGGCCGCTGCGCGGGCATCGCAAGCTGCTCGGCGTGCGCCTGCTCGAGCTGGTGCTGTGGTATTTCATCGTCGGCGCCATCGGCCTGGCGCTGGAGCAGCGCGCCGGCCAGATCTATCCGCAGGGCTGGCAGTTCTATGCGATCACCGCCGCGCTGTTCCTGACGTTTGCATTCCCGGGTTTCGTGTTCCGCTACCTGGTGCGCCACCGGAGATAGGCGGTGGCGACCACCGACCTGACCGAGCGGCAACTGGACAGCGAGGAGCTGTTCAAGGGCCGCCTGCTTCACGCCTTCCGCGACCGCGTGCGCCTGCCGGGCGGCACCGAGGGCACGCGCGAGTACGTGCGCCATCCGGGCGCCGTGATGATCATTCCGCTGCTGGAGCGCGCGGGGGGCCGCGTCGAGGTGGTACTGGAGCGCCAGTATCGCTACCCGGTGGGCCAGACCCTGATCGAATTTCCCGCCGGCAAGCTCGACGCGGGGGAGGGGGCGCTGGCCTGCGGCGTGCGCGAGCTGCGCGAGGAGACCGGCTACCGCGCGCGCGAATGGGCGCGCGCCGGCGTGCTGCACCCGGTGGTGTCGTATTCGACCGAGGTGATCGAGATCTGGTTCGCACGCGGCCTGAGTGCCGGCGCCCGCCAGCTCGACGAAGGCGAGTTTCTCGAGGTGTTCAGTGCACCGCCCGGCGAGTTGCTGGACTGGTGCCGCACTGGGCGCGTGACCGACGCCAAGACCCTGGTGGGCGCGCTTTGGCTGCACAATGTGCTCGATGGCGCCTGGTCCCTCGATTGGCAAGCGGCGCCCGAATCGTCGTTGCAGCCATGAAAGTGCTCGATCTTCAATGCTCCCAGGGCCATGCCTTCGAGGGCTGGTTCGCGTCGGAAGAGGACTTCCAGGCGCAACTGGGGCGCGGCCTGGTGGCCTGCCCGCTGTGCGGCGACAAGGCGCTGGCCAAGCTGCCGAGCGCGCCGCGCCTGAACCTGCGTGCCGGCGAGGCGCCCGCGCGTCCGGCGGTTCGCGCGTCAGCGCCACCGGATCCGGCCAGGCCGGGGACCGAGGCGGTCGCCGCGCTGCCGCAGCAGGCCCTGCAGGCGGCCTGGATGCAGATGGTGCGCCGCGTGCTGGCGCAGACTGAGGACGTGGGCGAGCGCTTTGCCGAGGAGGCGCGCCGCATCCACTACGGCGAGGCCGAGGGGCGCGGCATCCGCGGCCAGGCCACGCGCGCGCAGACCGAGGAATTGCAGGAGGAGGGCATCGCCGTCATGCCGTTGCCCCTGCCCGAGGGCATGGAGGGCCCGCTGCAGTAGACGATCGGAGCGCCGGCTGCTCCGTGGCGGCCGGATGACGAATGAACTCGCGGCGCTTGGATGACGCGCCTGCAGCGCATCCGGGGGTGACGGTCGGTGCGTTGTCCGCGGAAGACCCGGCGCGGGCCCACCCGAGACCGCAAGTTGTCAGCGAGGGCGGTGTTGGCGGGCGCACGGCGCGCTCAGTCAGCCGGCGAACGTGGTCGAAGCCGCCGAATTCAATGTCGATGCGGCTTTCGAGAGGCTCGCGCTGTCGTTTCCCAAGAGGTTGTTCACCCGAGGTGAAGGAAGATGGAGGTTCTCAAGCCAACCGTCTTACTTCAGGACTCCCCGGATGAACATCCACAAGAATGCCTCAATGACACCCAAAGGTCGAGCCCACCTGGTGCGCGAGATCGATCGGATCGGGCTTAAGAAGGCGGCTGCAGCCGCCGGCGTGAGCGAGCACACGGCACGCAAGTGGCGCAGACGCCATGCAGCTGAGGGCCTGGCCGGATTGCTGGACCGCAGCAGCCGGCCTGGGCACAGCCCCAGGCGCAGCGATGCGGGCAAGATCGAGCGGGCGGTGGCACTGCGGCGCACCCAGCGCCTGACCTATGAGCGCATTGCCGAGCGTGTGGGCCTGTCCACGAGTGTCGTGGCACGGGCGTGCAAGGCCGCTGGCGTAGCGCAGTTGCCTGCCCTTGAGGACAAGCCTGCCGTGCGCCGCTACGAACGCGCTGCGCCCGGGCAGCTGCTGCATCTGGACACCAAGAAGCTCGCGCGCTTTGACAAGCCCGGCCACCGCGCCACGGGCGATCGCACACAGAACTCGCGCCGTGCTGGCTGGCAGGCGCTGCATGTGGCCATTGACGACCACTCGCGTGTGGGCTTCAGCCTGGTGCTGGCCGACGAGAGTGCCAGCAGCGCCTGCGCCTTCGTGCTGGCGGCGCTGCGCTACTACAAGGCCCTGGGCGTGAAGGTCGAGCAAATCATGACCGACAACGGTTCGGCCTACAGGTCAAGGCGCTTTGCCACGCTGCTGCGTCGCCTGGGAATCAGGCATGTGCGCACCCGGCCCTACACGCCCAGGACCAACGGCAAGGCCGAGCGTTTCATCCAGACCTTGCTGCGCGAATGGGCCTACGCGTTCGTCTATCCCAGCTCGGCGCATCGCACCGAGGAGTTGCAGCCCTGGATGTATCACTACAACTTCCATCGGCCGTACTCTGCCGTCGCGCACAAACCGCCCATCACCCGCCTCGGCTTTGAGGGGAACAACGTGGTGAGAAACTACAACTAGTGTAGTGTTTGATTCTTGAGGGAACATAAATGAATTACCTATCTCCAATGGTCTACTTCGGTTTGCATTGGAGCGAGCAATTGCGAGTTGCCCCGAC
>NZ_DAOKZG010000035.1:0-31734 GCF_035325765.1 Ottowia sp. | reverse complement strand
GCCTCCCGTCTCGGACGCCCCTCACCGCCCATTTCAATGTTTCAGCGGACTAGCCGATTGCTGCCGCTGCCTGTCGTGTCCCTCCCGTTCGATTTCAAGGCGCGCCTGGCGCGCGCTGCCCTGACCCTGCTGCTGGCCTGGGGTGCGGCGCGGCTGTGCGTGCGCTGGGGCGTGCCGGTGCCGTGGATGATCGGGCCGCTGCTGGCCACGGCACTGGCCAACTCGCTCGGCCTGCCGGCGCACAGCCTGCGCACGCTGCGCAACATCGGGCAGTGGACGATTGCCGTCGTGCTGGGCCTGTACTTCACGCCGGAGATGGGTGCGCTGATGCTGCGGCTCTGGTGGGCCGTGCTGCTGGGCGTGGTCTGGGCGCTGCTGCTGGGCCTCGGCCTGGGACGCTGGCTGCGGCGCGCGCTGCAGGCCACGCTGCCGGGACTGGCGCCGGCCGAGCTGCGCGCCACCAGCTATTTCGCGAGCAGCATCGGCGCCGCCTCCGAGATGACGCTGCTGGCCGAGCGCGCGGGCGCGCGCACCGACCTGGTCGCGGCGGCGCACAGCGTGCGCATGGCGGTGGTGGTGCTGAGCGTGCCCTTCCTGATGCAGTGGGCCAAGGACTACTGGCAACTGCAGGCGGTCGACATGGCGCCGCCGGCGCCACGCGTTGCCGAATGGCCGGGCCTGCTGTGGCTGGTGCTGGCCACCGGCGCTGGCGCCGCACTGATGCGCCTGGCGCGTGGCGCCAACCCCTGGTTCATCGGGCCGCTCGCAGTGACCGTGGCACTGACGCTGTCCGGCATCCATTGGTCGGCGGTGCCGACGCACTTCAGCCAGGCGGCCCAGCTCCTCATCGGGGTCAGCCTGGGCGTGCGCTTCTCGCGCGCGTTCTGGGTCGCGGCGCCGCGCTGGCTGGCCGCCACGGCCGTGGGCGCCCTGGCCCTGATCGCGCTGTGCCTGGGCTTTGGCGCGGTCCTGGCCTGGGCCACCGGCCTGCATCCGATGACCCTGGTGCTGGCCACCTCGCCGGGCGGGTTGGCCGAGATGGCGATCACCGCCCAGGTACTGCAACTGGGCGCCCCGGTGGTGACGGCCTTCCAGGTGTGCCGGCTGGTGGCGGTGCTGCTGCTGGCCGAGCCGGTCTATCGGCGCTGGGTTGCGCCCATCCCGCCTTCAGGCATGGGCACGGACCGATGACGACGGACCGCGGCTGACGTCGCGCATGGCGCAGCCCGATTCGCAACGGTGGCGATCCCGCGCCACGGGCGCGTCATCGAAGCGCAGCGCGGTCATTCGTCATTCTCAATGCATGACGACCGGGTTTTGCGCCAGTTCGGCGTAGCCGGCCAGGGTGTCCTCGACCTCTTCCTGCGTCGGCGTGTTTTCCTGCCAGGCGGCGATGCGTGCCTGGAACAGTTCGGCCCACAGGCCGTCGAGGTAGACCTCCTTGCCCGAGCGCTTGTCCACGATCTCGAATCCGTGGCGCATCAGCGCTGGCGCGCGTGTCGACCCGTCAGCGTCCTCGGACGCTTCCGGCATCAGATGCAGCACCGTGAAGGAGTCGGAATCGTAGAGCATGTTCATGTCGGTCGATACGGTCTTTCGGTCGAAGTGGATGAAGGATCGTGCCCGGTAGATGCGAACGAACGGGGCAAGTTCAAGGCATGCAGGGTTTTCCTGGCCTGAGGGCCTGCCGCGTCGGAACCTCTACACTCGCGGCCCATGAAACTGGCCACTTACAAGGATGGGTCCCGCGACGGGCAACTGGTCGTGGTGTCGCGCGACCTGGCGAGTGCCCACTATGCCACGGGCATCGCGAGCCGGCTGCAGCAGGTGCTGGACGACTGGAACTTCATGGCGCCGCAGTTGCAGGACCTGTCGGATGCACTCAACGCGGGACGCGCGCGCCACGCTTTTGCGTTCGAACCCGCGTGCTGCATGGCGCCGCTGCCGCGCGCCTGCCAGCGGGTCGAGGGCGCGGCCTACCTGAGCCACGTCGAACTGGTGTGCGCCGGCGGCCTCGGCGGCCTGTCCGAACGCTTGGCCGCCGGGCCGCTGGTGCGCCAGGCTGCGAGCGATGCGTTGCTGGGGGCGCGCGACGACATCGTCGCGGTGGACGAGGCGCATGGCATCGACTTCGCGGGCGCGCTGGCCGTGATTACCGGCGACGTGCCGATCGGCGCGACGCCCGAGCAGGGCCTGGAGGCGGTGCGCCTGCTGATGCTGGCCAGCGACGTCAGCCTGCGTGAGCTGATGGCGCGCGAGATGGAAACGCGTCTGGGCCTGCTGCAAGGCAAGCCGGCCACCGCCTACGGCCCGGTCGCGCTGACGCCGGACGAACTCGGCAGCGCCTGGCAGGACGGCCGCGTGCACCTGGCGCTGCAGACCTCCTGGAACGGGCGCAAGCTCGGGCTGTGCGACGCGGGCCCGGAAATGCGCTTTCATTTCGGCGAGCTGATCGCCCACGCGGCGCGCACGCGGTGCCTGGGGGCCGGCACCATCGTTGGCAGCGGACCCGTGAGCAACCACGGCGTCGAGTCGGGCGGCCGGCGCGAATGGCCCAGGGGCCATGGCTGCATTGCGGAGAAGCGGGCGCTGGAGACGCTGCAGGATGGCGCGCCCAGCACCGGCTACCTGAAGTTCGGCGACACCGTGCGCGTCGAGATGAAGGGGCGCGACGGCCGCTCGCTGTTCGGTGCCATCGAGCAGAAGGTGGTGCCGCTGGCGCGCGGCTGAAGCCGGGCCTGCGCGAGATCCCGGGCGCGCACGGCCCGTGGCTCGCGCGCCAGCGCCCGGATCCCGCCGAGCGGCATTGCAACCGCGAGCGCCACCGGAACGGTGACGAGCGGCGGCAGGATGGGGGCGGAAGCAACGGCCATCGTGCATGGTCGGCGCGGCAGGCCTGACTGGCGTCGTTCCGCCACCCTCGCCTGACGTGGCGCCATGGTCGCGCGGCTCAGGTCTGGATCATGTCGTCCCCCGCCGACCTGCCGGCGCCGCGCCGCCGCCTTGTGCGCAGGTGGCCGTCCTCGTTACGATGCCCGCTGTTCCCAGCCAACCGAACCGGAGAATCCCGCATGACCGCAGCCGCCATCGACTACAGCCGCTACCAGACCTTCCACATCACGCGCCGCGGCCCGGACGACTGCGTGCTCGACCTGCAGATGAAGGCCAAGGGTGGCAAGCTGCCGACGGCGGGCCACGAAGGCCACTGGGAGCTGGCCGAGATCTGGCGCGACGTCGATCGGGACGAGAGCGTGCGCGTGGCGGTGCTGCGCGGCGACGGCCTGGGTTTCTCCGGTGGCGGAGACCTGGCGCTGGTGCAGGACATGGCGCAGGACTTCGCCGTGCGCACGCGCGTCTGGAAGGAGGCGCGCGACCTGGTCTACAACGTCATCAATTGCGAGAAGCCGATCGTCAGCGCCATGCACGGCCCGGCCGTCGGCGCGGGGCTGGTGGCCGGACTGCTGGCCGACGTGTCGATTGCCGCGCGCACGGCGCGCATCGTCGATGGCCACACGCGCCTGGGCGTGGCGGCGGGCGACCACGCGGCGATCTGCTGGCCGCTGCTGTGCGGCATGGCCAAGGCCAAGTACTACCTGATGCTGTGCGAGGCCGTGACGGGCGAGGAGGCCGAGCGCATCGGCCTGGTATCGCTGGCGGTGGATGACGACCAACTCCTGCCCAAGGCCTACGAGGTGGCGGACAAGCTGGCGGCCGGCAGCCAGAGCGCGATCCGCTGGACCAAGTATTCGCTCAACAACTGGTACCGCCAGGCCGGGCCGACCTTCGACACCTCGCTGGCGCTCGAATTCTTGGGCTTCGGAGGGCCCGACGTGCACGAGGGCGTCGCCTCGCTGCGCGAGCGGCGTGCGCCGCGGTATTGAAATCACACCCCCTGTGTTGCTGCGCTCCGTCCCCGGCAGTGGGGGCGCACCCGATGGCCAGGGGAACCCCCGGCCACGGGCGCCCCGCATGGCCTGCTCCGCGGCCCCCGGCAGGGCCGTTCGGTGCCCGAGGGTTGGCGGGTTGCACAGTGGGCCGACTGAAATGCCCCTTGAGTCGCGACGCTCGCGCTGGCCTGGCATGCCCACCACCACGGCACGGACGGGGCGCACCCGACGGCCGGGATCAGGTTCTGTTCAGGCCTTGCCGCCCATGTGCGCCATCATGGCCGCGACGTTGAGCTTGCGGTCGGCCTCGACCCGCTGCACGCTGGCGCGCTCGCCCATGCGCTTGAGGTAGTCGCGCACCGGCAGCCCGGCCAGCAGGTCCTGCCCGTAGATGATCTTGCTGCAACTGGCGACCAGCGGCAGGTGGGCGATGGCCGCGCAGTCGGCCAGGCTGAAGGTGTCGCCCGCCACATAGGGTGCAAAGCGCGCCAGCTGGCCGAAGCCGGCGATGTGCCGTTCCAGTTCGGGACGCAGCTTCTCCTTGAGTCGCTCGCTCACCTGGCCGCCGAAGAACGCCTCGGGATAGAGATTGCGCGCCACCAGTTCCAGGTGCAGTTCGCTGTAGCGCAGCAGCTCGCGCACCTTGGCGGCCTGGTAGGGGTCGACCGGCAGCAGCGGATGGGCCGCGTAGCGTGCCTCGAGGTACTCCAGGATCACGGTCGATTCGCTGATCGGCCCCTGGTCCGTGAGCAGGTACGGGACCTTGCCCAGCGGGCTGGCCGCCGGGTCGGTTTCGCCGACCCAGGCCAGCCGCTCCTGGAAGGGCAGTTGTTTCTCGAGCAGGGCCAGCTTGACGACGTTGTAGTAGTTGCTGGCGGAAAAGCCGACAAGGGTGAGCATGCGTGCGATCCTTTGCGCGTGGATTGGGGGGAAGCATCAAGGCAACGCTGAACGAGTCTCCGTGATCACGGAGACTCGTTCAGCGTTGCCTCAAGCCTAACCGCAAGCGCGCGTCCGGCCGGGCGGACTCCGTGATAATCCGGGCATGGGTTCACCGCGCCGCCTGGTTCGTCTTGCGCGCATGCTGCTGGCGTGCTTTGCGCTGGCCCTGGCCGCCGCCGTGATCTCGCCGCTGGTGCAGCCGCGCCCCCTGCAACTGGTGTGCAGCGCCGACGGCCAATGGCGGCTGCTGGCAGGCGTCGACGACGGCCAGCCGGCGCCGGGTGGCGTGCATGCGCTCGATTGCGCCCTGTGCCTGCCGGCCGGCGTGCCGGCCAGTGCGCTGCCGATCCCGGCGGCGTCTGCCCCGGTCGAATCACGGCTGCGGGCGTTGCGTCCGCACACGCATGCCGTGCTGCAGGCGCGTGCGCCGCTGCCGCCGCGCGGTCCGCCCGCCTGACCCTGCTGCCGCACGGGCCTGCACGGCAAGCGTGCAGGTCTGGTCTCGTCTTCAGTTTCAGGAGCAACCATGTTCAAGCAAGGAATCAAGCGTGCCACCGGCGTGTTGCTGGCGGGTCTGTTGTGGATGGGCGTGGCGCTGGCGCAGCCGGTGCATGTCGAGGGCGCGTGGGCGCGTGCCACGGTGCCGGGCCAGGCCGTGGGCGGCGTCTACATGACGCTGACGGCGGCCCAGGACCAGTGGCTGCTGGGCGGTACCAGCCCCGCAGCCGGCCATGTCGAGGTGCACGAGATGGCAATGCAGGACAACGTGATGCGCATGCGCGCGATCGAGTCGCTGCACCTGCCGGCGGGGGCGCCAACCACGCTCAAGCCGGGGGGACTGCACCTCATGCTGGTCGACCTGAAGGCGCCCTTGGCGGCCGGCAGCAACGTGGCCCTGACGCTGCGCCTGCGGGATGCCCAGGGCCGGGAATCCAGCCTGCCGCTCGAGATTCCGGTGCGTGCCGTGCAAGCGCCCGCCAACGCCGCGGGGCACGGCGGCGGGCACGGACACTGACGCCCGACCGTCTTTTGGGGGGCGACACGGGATGCCGGAATCCGTGGCGCCGCTCGTGCGAACTCGCGTTCGGTGAATGCGACAGATGACCCGGGCTGGCACCGGCGCGGTGAAACCCGGCTGTGTCATCGACGCGCAGCGAAGTCATCGATCATTTGCCGTTCGAACGCGCGTTCGCATCAACCCGGAGACGCGGTTGCATGCGCCCGCCAGCGCGGTGCTGGCGGGCGCATGGCGCGCTCACGTGGCTGGTGAGCGCCGGCGAAGGCGCGAGAGTCGACGTCGATGCGGGTTGCGTGACGCACACGTGCCGTCAACGGCACAGGACCAATGGCTCCGCCACGCTCCCAGGGGCTTCGCAGCGGGTGGCGGCGTCTGCTGCGGCACTGCTGCAGGGGCAATTGCCAGCGGGATCAGCAGCTTTGGCGCAGGCGCCTGCCCCGTGGGGCAAGGTTGCCCCTGTCGCGACCCCGCGCTTTCGGGTAAGCTGAGTTGTTGCGTGGCGACCCGCGCCGGGGCGTCATCCGATTGCAATCCGACTTCTGGAGTGGCAAGACCATGAGCGAACAGACGCCCTTTGACTTCGGCAAGCTGATGCCCGGATTCGATTTCCTGCGTCAGCTGGCCGGCGGCGGCACCGGCACTGCCGGGGCCGCGACTGGGCTCGGCCACTGGGTGGCGCCGACCATCAGCGTCGAGGAACTGGATCAGCGCATCACCGAACTCAAGGCCGTGCAGTTCTGGCTGGAACAGAACCTGCTCGCCCTGAAGGCCACGGTGCAGGCGCTCGAAGTGCAGAAGATGACGCTGGTGGCGCTGCACGGCATGAATATCGGCATGGGCGAGATCGCCAAGGCCTTCACGCTGCCGGAGGCGGAGGTGGAGAGCAAGGCCGAGCCGGCTGCATCAAGCGCGCCGGGCTGGCCCTACACCCGCAGCGAGGCGCCCGCGCCCCCAGTGTCTGCGGGCGATGCCGAAGCACCGGCCGAGGGCGTGGCCGCGGCGGATCACCCCGAGCCGCGCGCCGCCAGGCGCACCGCCGGAGCCCGCAAGCCGGCGGCCGCGTCGGCAGCCTCCGCCATGACCGATCCCATGCAGTGGTGGGGCGCACTGACGCAGCAGTTCCAGCAACTCGCGACCGAGGCCTTGCGCGAGGCCGCGCAGGTCATGCCGGGCGCGGAACCCGAGGCGGCTCCGACCGGCACCCGCAAGCCGGCGGGTGCCAAGTCGGCGGCCGCGAAGAAACCCGCGGCGCGCAAGAGCGCCGGCGGCAAGACGGCTACCCGCAAGAAGGCCGCGCCGCGCCAGAAAGCCCGCAAGGAAGAAGCAGCGGCACCCGCGCCAGGTGTCGGCTGGCCTCTGCCGTCCCCCTTCAAGTCCGGATCACGCTGAGCACCGCGAGAGCCGGGCACGCCCGTGCAAGTCGCGTGCCGGTGTCGCCTGAGGTGGCCTCGCGTGCAGAGATCCGCCAAATGACGCCGGTTCGCTCCATGGCGGCGGCCGGTTTCACAGCGACTTCTTCAGCCAGTTGCCGATCTCGCCGACGATGCCGCGGCGAAACACCAGCACGCAGACGACGAAGATCACGCCCTGCACCACGGTGACCCAGGCGCCCAGCTCGGCCAGGTAGTTCTGCATGGTCACGATCACGGCGGCGCCGACCACAGGACCGAAGATGGTCCCCATGCCGCCGACTAGGGTCATCAGCACGACCTCGCCCGACATGCCCCAGTGCACGTCGGTGAGCGAGGCCAGCTGGAACAGGATCGCCTTGGTGCCGCCGGCCAGGCCCGACAGCGTGGCCGACAGCACGAAGGCGCGGTGCTTGAATTTGTCGGCATCGTAGCCCAGCGAGATCGCGCGCGCCTCGTTCTCGCGGATGGCCTGCAGCACCTGACCGAAGGGCGAGTGGACGATGCGGTAGATGAGGGCGAAGCCGCCCGTGAAGATCGCCAGCACGAAGATGTACATGGCCATCGGCTGCGACAGGTCGATGAGACCGAACAGGCGTCCGCGCGGCACCGCCTGGATGCCGTCCTCGCCGCCGGTGAACGGCGCCTGCAGGCTGAAGAAGAACACCATCTGCGCCAGCGCCAGCGTGATCATGGCGAAATAGATGCCCTGGCGCCGGATCGACAGCCAGCCGGTGACCCAGCCCAGGGCACCGGCGCAGGCGGTGGCGAACAGCACGGCGAGCTCGGGCGTCAGGCCCCAGACCTTGGCCGAATGCGCGGCGGCGTAGCCGGCGCTGCCGATGAACATCGCGTGGCCGAACGACAGCAGCCCACCGTAGCCGAGCAGCAGGTTGAAGGCGCAGGCGAACAGCGCGAAGCACATCACCTTCATCATGAACACCGGGTACACGCCCACGAAGGGCGCGCCCACCAGCACCACCAGCATCAGCGCGAACACCAGCAGGTGGGTGCGCGCCGTCGCGCGTTCCTGCGCGCTGGCGGAATCGGGTTGCGCCGGTGCGGCGGTCGAAGAGCGAGCAGCGGCGGCCATGGGCTTATTCTTGGGTGCCGAACAGCCCGGCCGGACGGATCAGCAGGACGATGGTCATGATGATGAAGATGACGGTGGTCGAGGCCTCGGGATAGAACACCTTGGTCAGGCCCTCGACCAGGCCGAGCCCGAAGCCGGTGACGATCGAGCCCATGATCGAGCCCATGCCGCCGATCACCACCACGGCGAAGACGACGATGATCAGGTCGGCACCCATGAGCGGGCTGACCTGGTAGATCGGTGCGGCCATGACACCGGCGAACGCCGCCAGCGCGATGCCGAAGCCGAAGGAGAGCGTGATCATGCGCGGCACGTTGATGCCGAAGGCCTGTACCAGCTGCGGGTTCTCGGTGGCGGCACGCAGGTAGCCGCCCAGCCGCGTGTGCTCGATCACGAACCAGGTCGCCAGGCACACCACGAGCGAGGCGACAATGACCCAGCCGCGGTAGTTGGGCAGGAACATGAAGCCCAGGTTCTGCCCGCCCTGCAGTTGCGACGGGATCGCGTAGGGCAGCCCGCTGGAGCCGAATTCGTTGCGAAACAGGCCTTGCAGGATCAGCGCCAGGCCGAAGGTGAGCAGCAGGCCGTAGAGGTGGTCGAGCTGGTAGAGCCGCACCAGCATCGTGCGTTCGACGACCATGCCGATCGCGCCAATGGCGATCGGCACGACGACCAGCGCCCACCAGTAGTTCAGGCCGAACTTGTTGAGCAGCAGGTAGGCCCCGAACGCGCCCATCATGTAGAACGCGCCGTGGGCGAAGTTGATGATGTTGAGCAGGCCGAAGATGACGGCCAGCCCCAGCGACAGCAGGGCATAGAAGGAGCCGTTGATCAGGCCGATGAGCATCTGGCCCATCAGGGCCTGGATCGGGATGTCAAACATGCTGCAACTCCTGCGTCGGCGCGGGACTGGCCGGCGCCCGCCTTACTTGACCAGGTAGCAACCGCCTTCGTTGAGCGGGCGGAAGGCCTTGTCGGCGGGGATGGTTTGCACCAGCTTGTAGTAGTCCCAGGGGTACTTGGACTCGCTCGGCGCCTTGACCTCGAACAGGTAGGCCGGATGGATCTTGCGGCCATCGACGCGGATCTTGCCCTGGCCGAACAGCGGGTCGTCGGTCGGCAGTTTCTTCATCTCGTCGACCACCTTGACGCCATCGCTGTCATCCTGCAGCGCGTCGACCGCCTTCAGGTAGTGCAGCAGGCCCGAGTAGACGCCGGCCTGCACCATGGTCGGCATCTTGCCGCCGTGCAGGGCGCCAAAGCGCTTGGACCAGGCGCGCGTGCCGTCGTTCATGTCCCAGTAGAAGGTCTCGGTCAGCTGCAGGCCCTGCGCCGACTTCAGGCCCAGGCCGTGAATGTCGCTGATGAATACCAGCAGGCCGGCCATTTTCTGGCCGCCGGCGACGATGCCGAACTCGGCCGCCTGCTTGATCGAGTTGATGGTATCGGCGCCGGCGTTGGCCAGGCCGATGATCTTGGCCTTGGAGGCCTGGGCCTGCAGCAGGAAGGACGAGAAGTCCTGCGTGCCCAGCGGCACCTTGACGTTGCCCAGCACCTTGCCGCCGGAGGCCTTGACGACTTCGGAGGTGTCCTTCTCCAGGGCGTGGCCGAAGGCGTAGTCGGCCGTGAGGAAGAACCAGCTGTCGCCGCCGGCCTTGACGACCGCGCTGCCGGTGCCGTGCGCCAGCATCCAGGTGTCATAGGTCCAGTGCACCGTGTTGGCGTTGCAGGACTTGCCGGTCATGTCGGACGAACCGCCGGTGGAGTCGACGAAGACCTTGTTCTTCTCCTTGACGACCTCGGCCACGGCGAACATCACCGACGAGGTCGGCACGTCGAGGATCATGTCGACGCCGTCGGAGTCGATCCACTTGCGCGTGATGCTGGAGCCGACGTCGGGCTTGTTCTGGTGGTCGGCCGAGACGATCTCGATCTTCAGCTTGGAGCCGGTCTGCTTGAGGTAGTCCTCCACGGCCATCTTGGCGGCCACGACCGAGCCCGGGCCCGACAGGTCGGCATAGGGGCCGCTCATGTCGCTGAGCACGCCGACCTTGACGACGCCGCCGGTGATGGCGGCCTGGACGCCGCCCGCCACGGCCAGCCCGAGACCGGCGATCAGCGCGCATAACAGTTTGCGTTTCATGGTGTCTCTCCTTGAGGTGGGTGAAATCGAGGGGCGTTTCAGACGCCCAGGTACTGGTGCAGCATGTCCATGTTGTCCTGCAGCTCGGCGGCGCAGAGCTCGCGCAGGATCAGGCCGCGCTCCATGATGTAGAAGCGGTCGGCCAAGGGCGCGGCGAAACGGAAGTTCTGCTCCACCATCAATACCGTGAAGCCGCGCGTGCGCAGCTCGCGGATCATGTGTGCCAGCGCCTGCACGATGACCGGCGCCAGGCCTTCGGAAATCTCGTCCAGCAGCAGGATGCGCGCACCGGTGCGCAGGATGCGCGCCACCGCCAGCATCTGCTGCTCGCCCCCCGACAGGCGCCCGCCGGGGCTGCCACGGCGCGTCTTCAGGTTGGGGAACATCTCGTAGATCTCGTCGATGCTCATCCCGCCCTCGGCCACCTTGGGCGGCAGCAGCACGTTCTCCTCGCAGCTGAGCGAGGCCAGGATGCCGCGCTCCTCGGGGCAGTAGCCCACGCCCAGGCGCGCGATGTGGTGCGGCGGCATGCGCACGGTGTCGGTGCCGTTGATGCGGATCGCGCCGGTGCGCTTGCCCACCAGGCCCATCAGGGCGCGCAGGCTGGTGGTGCGGCCGGCGCCGTTGCGGCCCAGCAGGCTGACGACCTCGCCGGTGCCGACCCGGAAGTTGACGCCGTGCAGGATGTGCGACTCGCCATACCAGGCGTGCACGTCCTTGAATTCGATCGCGGGAGTGCTCATGCTCGATCCGTTGCTCAGGCGCCGATGCCCTCGAGCTGTTCGTCGGCGCTGCCCATGTAGGCCTCGCGCACGCGCGCGTTGTTCGAGACCTCGCTGTAGGTGCCTTCGGCAATCACCTGGCCGAACTGCAGCACCGTGATGGTGTCGGCGATGCTGCCGACCACGCCCATGTTGTGCTCGACCATCAGGATGGTGCGGTTGGCCGCCACCTTCTTGATCAGTTGCGTGACCATCTCCACGTCCTCGTGGCCCATGCCCTGGGTCGGCTCGTCGAGCAGCATGAGCCGCGGATCCATGGCCAGCGTGGTGGCGATTTCCAGCGCGCGCTTGCGCCCGTAGGGCAGCTCCATCGCCGGCAGCTGGGCGAATTCGGCCAAGCCCACGTGGTCCAGCAGCTCCATGCAGCGCGCGTTGAGCTGGTCCAGCGTGCGCGCCGACTGCCAGAAATTGTAGGCCGTGCCCAGCGTCGGCTGCAGCGCCACGCGCACGTTCTCCAGCGCCGTCATGCGCGGGAAGGTGGACGAGATCTGGAACGAGCGCACCATGCCGCAGCGCGCCACCTGGGCCGGCTTCTCGCGCGTGATGTCCGTGCCTTCGAACAGGATCTGGCCGCGCGTGGGCTCCAGGAACTTGGTCAGCAGGTTGAAGCAGGTCGTCTTGCCGGCGCCGTTCGGGCCGATCAGCGCGTGGATGGTGCCGCGCTGGACTTTCAGGTTGACGTTGTCGACCGCCACGAAACCCTTGAACTCCTTCGAAAGCTCGCGGGTTTCCAGGATGATGTCGGAACTCATGGGTCTGTCTGGGGCGGCGTCGATGGCAGCGGCTGCCTGTTGGAACGGGGCTGATTATGCGTGACTGGAATCGCCGTTCCGCTAGGGGTTTCCACGGCAGTGATGGGTACCCGCCGGCTGCGCGCCTTGCTCAGGCGCGGTCCATGCGGGCCAGCAGGCCGGCCAGTGCGTGCGCCGTGGCCTGCGCGCGCACGGCGGCCCGGTCGCCCTCGAAGCGGCGGCATTCGGTCTCCAGCAGGGCGCCCGCGCCCCAGCCGAACCACACCGTGCCGACCGGCTTGTCGGCGCTGCCGCCGCCGGGGCCGGCGATGCCGGTGATGGCGATGCCGGCCTGCACGTTCGCGCGTGCCAGCGCGCCGATGGCCATGGCACGCGCCACGGGTTCGCTCACGGCGCCGTGGGCAGCGATCAGCGCGGCCGGTACGCCCAGCAGCTCGGTCTTGGCCGCGTTGCTGTAGGTGACGAAGCCGCGCTCGAACCAGGCCGACGAGCCCGCCAGGTCGGTGCAGGCGGCGGCGATCAGGCCGCCGGTGCAGCTTTCCGCCGTGGCCAGCATCCAGCGGCGCTGCAGCAGCGCAGCCGCCAGTTGCCGCACCGTGGCGGCGGTCCGCACCGCGGGCGCCCGGGGATCGGTCCCGTCCGTCATAGCGCGTGCCACAGCGCGATCACCAGCAGGGAGCAGCCGGCGGCCACCAGGTCGTCCAGCATGATGCCGAGGCCGCCGCGCCAGCCTTGGGCGCCGTGCAGCAGCCGGTCGGCCCAGCCCACCGGGCCGGGCTTGACGGCATCAAAGAAGCGAAACAGCATGAAAGCCACGAGCTGGGCCCAGAACCCGGTCGGCAGCAGCAGCCACAGCATCAGCCAGAAGGCGACGATTTCATCGGCCACGATGGCGCTCGGGTCGGCGATGCGCAGGTGGTCGGCGGTGCGCGTGCAGGCCCACCAGGCGACGGGCAGCGACAGCGCGAGCAGCACGCCCAGTTGTGTGGGCGTGAGCCAGTGGCCAAGCACGCTCCAGGCCAGCCAGGCCCACAGCGTGCCCACCGTGCCCGGCGCCAGCGGCGACAGGCCCGAGCCGAAGCCCAGCGCGATCCAGTGCGCCAGGTCGCCGCGCATGAAGCGTGCGCTGGGGCGCTGCGGCGCGTGGGGGAACACCTCGCCCGAGACGCTGGTCTCGCCGCCGTCGGAGTCCGCTCGGGCCATGGTAGGTGCCGCTGGCGCCGTCAACGCTCGCGCAGCCGCGCGTCCTTGGGCCAGCTGATGGCGTGCACGGCACTGAATGCCTGCGTGGCGCCGGCGGCGAGCGACTGCTCCCAGGCGACGTTGCCCTGCTGCCCGTTCCAGGTCTCGGTCTGCGGCGCCGGCTCGTAGCGCGACTCGACGCGCACGTCCTCGTGCTCTGGCACCGGCGCGGCGTCCAGCACCTGCAGCGTGATGGCACCCGCATGGCGATTCTCGACCAGGTAGCGGCGGCTGTCGACGCGCTGGTTGCGACTGCCGATGAAGCCGCCCGTGCCTTCCTGTTGCTCGGGGCGCTCGGCGCGCACGTTCACCAGTTCGTCGCGGCCGAAGGCCAGGCCGTCGCGCCCGGCCTGGGCGGCGTCGAAGCGCGCGCTGCCGACGTAGGCGCCGTCGCGAATCAGGCTGATCGGGCCGGCCGGCCAGACGCCCGGCGGCACGGCGAATTCGGCCACCAGGTAGGCGTGCGCGTCGAGCGCCGGCGTGGTGCGGGTCAGCAGGCGCGCGTCCAGCAGCTGTTCGCCCAGCGCCAGCGTGACGCGCTCGCCGCCCGAGGGCACGCGCACGCGCTGCGACACCCGAAACTCGGTCGCATAGCTGCCCTGGAACACGCTGACGTCGAAGCCGGGTTCGTCCGCGCCCGCCTTGGCGGATTCGACCAGGCGCGCGCGCGGCGCTGGCGCCGGCGCCGCCATCACCGCGATCGGTGCCTCTGCCACCGGCGGCTGGATGCCGACGCGCCAGGGGCGCGGCAGCGGACCCTCGGTGGCGGCGCCGGGCTGGCCGGTGGAGAGCGTGATCGGCACGTCATCCCAGTCCTCGCCCGTGTTCTGCGCCACCTGGGCCAGGCGCTCGAGCCGCAGCCGGCCGCTGGCGCTGTCCAGGGCCGCGCGGTAGCCGGGCTGCCAGCCCGGGCCGCGCACCTGGTAGGACAGGCGCAATTCGCCGCCCTGCGGCGCCGCCAGCGTGACCTGGACCGTGCTGACCAGGGCGTCCTTGCGGCCGGCACGGTCGCGTTCGGCCAGCAGGGGCTTGAGGACCTGCTCCAGCCGCTCCTGCTCGCGCGCCAGCCTGTGGCGCCGCTGCAGCGCCTCCTGCCCCCCCTGGCGCAGCGCCTGCGCGGTGGCGGCGATCTGGGCCGGTGGCGTGGCGCGCGTGCTGCCGTCCGCGCCAAAACCCTTGAAGTAGCCGGTCGCGAAGTCGATGCCGCCGACCTGCGCCTGCAGCGTCGCGAGTTCATCCTCGAGCGCGCGAATGCGCTCGTCCAGCGCGCTGGCGCAGGTTGCACCGAGCAATTCGCGTGGCTGCTGGCGCAGCGTCAATTCGCCGATGCGCACGTCGGCACTGCCGCTGGCCTGCAGGCTGGCGGCATCCAGCGTCGCCGGCAGGCAGGCAAATACGGCGTGGCGCGCGCCGGGCGCGAGGCGCAGCACGCGCTGCACCGAGGCAACGCCCGGATACAGCGTGATGCTGGCAATGCGCGCGCCGGAGGCGGCAGGCGTTTCCTGCGCCAGGCCCGGCAGGGCCACGGCAGCAAACCCGAGGGCAGCGGCGGCCATCGCAGACGCGCGCAGGGAGATCGGGAACAGGTGGGGCATGGGCATGAGGGTACTCGCGCGACAGGGGTGGCGATTCCGGTCCGACGATACGGGGCCCCAGAGGCCGTGCGCGGCTCCACCCCCTGGATCGCCGTGCGAGTGTATTGCGCGGCGGCGCGCATCAATTCTCCATGATGCGTTGCAGCACCCTGCGGCGCGTGAAACGACACGGCTTCGATGGTCGCGGAACAGGCGGGCCGCGGGTACCCGTGGCCGGGGTTTCACTGATTACTGGATGCGTTCGGGAGGGTGCGCAGCGACACCGGGGTGTCTGATTTCACGCAAAGTGATCGAATGAGCGGAACGTGCTGGTGTCGAGCGGCCGGCCTTGCGCGCCCAGCAGTTGCAGTCCGGGTTCGCGCCGCAGTTGCCCGATGCGGGTCACGCGCGTGCCGGCGCGGCGGGCCGCCGCCTCGACGGCAGGGCGCGCTGCGGCGGGCGCCGAGAACGCGAGCTCGTAGTCGTCGCCGCCCGAGAGCACCACGCGCAGGCCGATTTCAGTGCCTGGCAGGTCGTCCGCAGCGATGGCGGTGGGCGCGCAGGGCAGCAGGGTGGCGACCAGCGCGGCATCGATGGTGGCGCCGACGCGGCTGGCCTTCAGGATGTGGCCGACATCGCCCAGCAGGCCGTCGCTGATGTCGATGGCGCTGTGGGCCAGGCCGCGCAGGGCCTGGCCGAGTGCGACGCGCGGCGTCGGGCGATCCATGCGCGCCTCGGCCGCTGCCAGCACGTCCGGGGCCAGCGTCCATTCGGCGCGCCGCGCCCCCAGGGCCAGGCGCGCCGCGCCCAGGGTGCCGCTGACCCAGAGGTCGTCCCCGGCCCGGGCGCCGTCGCGCCGAAGCGCCTGGCCGGCCGGCACCTGGCCGAACACGGTGACGCTCAGGGCCAGCGGCCCGGCCGTGGTGTCGCCACCGATCAGCGCACACTGGTGCGCCTCGGCCAGGGCCAGCATGCCGTCACTGAAGGCGTCGAGCCAGGCAGCGTCGGCGGCACGCTCGGGCGGCAGGGCCAGCGCCAGCGTGAAGGCCAGGGGCTCGGCGCCCATCGCCGCGAGGTCGCTCAGGTTGATCGCCAGCGCCTTGTGTCCGAGCGCCGCCGGGTCGACGTCGGGCAGGAAGTGGCGGCCCTCGAGCATCATGTCGGTGCTGATCGCCAGCTGTTGGCCCGGCGCCGGTTGCAGCAGCGCGCAGTCGTCGCCGATGCCGAGCGCGATGCGTTCCGGCTGGCCCGGGACGCGCGCCGCCTTGGCGCCGAAGAAGCGCTCGATCAGTTCGAACTCGCCCATCATGGCCTGGGCTGCCCGGCGCTCAGCGGCTGCCGCTTCCCAGCTCGAGCGCGCGCTCGCGCACCCGGCTCATGCCGTCGGCCAGTCGGCGTACGCGGCCGGCGCGGCGCAGCGCGGCCTTCAGGAAGGCCATCATCAGCGGGCCACTGTCGAGCACGTCGCCCGCCGGGCTGGTGCCGTTCATCTGGAACTCGGGGTGCCACTGCACGCCCAGCACGAAGGGGTGGGCCGTGTGGCGGATCGCCTCGGGCACGCGGTCGATCGGGCTGCGCGCCTCGATCACCAGGCCCTTGCCGAGCTCGCCCACGCACTGGTGGTGGATGCTGTTGACACGACGTGGCTCGTAGCCGTAGATGTCGGACAGGCGCGAACCGGGCACGAAGTGAACTTCATGGATCAGGCTGTCGTAGCGCTCCAGGTCGAGGTGGCCGATGGCGCCCGGCCACTGGGTCGGGATGTCCTGCACCAGGGTGCCGCCGAAATACACGTTGAGCAACTGCGCGCCGCGGCAGATGCCCAGCACCGGCTTGCCGACATCGATGAAGCCGCGCAGCAGGTCGAGCTCGTATTCGTCGCGGATCGGGTCGCAATCCATGTCGGCGCGCCAGGGCTCGGCATGGTAGAACTTCGGGCAGATATCGGTGCCGCCCTGCAGCACCAGGCCGTCCAGGCTGTCCACCAGGTCGGCAACCGGGGGGCGGCGGCGCGACGTCACCATGCGCTTGTCGACGAACGGGATCATCAGCGCCACCACGCCGTGCGACATGATCCACTGCGCCATGTTGCTTTCCAGGAACTGCAGACGCTTGCGTGGCAGCCCCGAGCCGGGGGGCGGCTGGTGCAGCAGGCGGGCGGAAATGCCGATGCGCAGGGTCATGGGGTCATTGTTCCACGGAAGCCGGCTGCGCGGTCGCGTGGGGGCGTTCAGGAATGTGCACTTCGTGTGCGGATGTACCGGAAAGGCGTGCAGCGCGCGCTGCGTGGCGCCCTCACCCTGCCGGTGAGCGCGATCGAAGCGCCCAGGCCCAATGTCCATGCGGTTTTCAAGAAGTCCACGAGCGGTCAACCGCAGGGTTCGGGTTCAGGGACCTGACGAACGACCGCCTGGTCATCAAGGCGCTGCGAAGCCGTGCGTCATGGCTGGGAGCGCGTTCGCATCGGTTGCTCCACCGCGCTTCGCGCCACCCGCGACGTCTGAATCCGATGGCCGCGGAGCAGGCCGTGCCGGTGCCAGCCGTGTCCGGGATCTCGCCGGCCACTGGGTGCGCTCCCAGCACAACGCCCCCACGCTGCGCTTGCGCTGCCCCCAAAGTGGGCCTTCGCATCTTCGCGTGGCCGGGCGGTGCTCAAAGGGGAGGGCGCAGCATCGCGCCGCGGGTGGAGCCGTATGGGTGTTGCACTTCAATCCGTGCGAAAGCGCAGGCTGGCCTGGCGGATCACCTCGCCCAGCAGCTCGTGCTGCTGCTGGCGCTCGCGCAGCCAGCGCGCATCGTTGCGGTTCTCGCGCACCACCTTGTGCAGTCGTTCGAGCGCGCCGGCGGCCTGGCAGCCATCGGCAAAGGGTGCCAGACGCTCGAAGGTCGCGAGCAGGTGTTCGCGCAGCGTCAGGTGCGTGCCGCTGGCCGGGTCGACGTAGACCGCGTCGAGCCCGAAGCGACAGGCCTGGAAGCGGTTGTAGCTGTAGACCAGGTAGTCGTCCTCGCACGGCGTGAAGGGGCGCTCTGTCTGGAACCAGGCCGCCAGGCTCTGCACGAAGCCGGCCAGCGCGGCGGCATGGCCGATCGTGAGCGGCGTGTCGAACACGCGCACCTCGATCGTGCCGTATTCGGGCTTGGGCCGGATGTCCCAGTAGAAGTCCTTCATGCTCTGCACGACGCCGGTGCGCGCCATCTTGTCGAAGTACTGCTCGAACTCGGTCCAGGTCAGCACGCAGGGCGCGCGGCCCGAGAGCGGAAAGGCAAACACCGAGTTCAGGCGCGCCGAGTCGAACGCCGTGTCCTGGCCCTGCACGAACGGGCTGGACGCGGCCAGCGCGATACAGTGCGGGATATAGCGCGACAGGCAGTGCAGCGTGTAGAGCGCGCTGTCGGCGTCGGGGCAGCCGACGTGCACGTGCTGGCCGAAGATGGTGAACTGCTTGGACAGGTAGCCGTAGAGCTGCGACAGCTGATGGAAGCGCGGCTTGTCATAGATGCGCTGCTGGTGCCACTTCTGGAACGGATGCGTGCCGCCGCCGACAATGGCGATGTTGAGCTTGTCGGCGCATTGCACCAGTGCGTCGCGGATCTGGCCGAGCTGCTGCTCCGCCGCGTGCCAGTCGCGGCAGACGTCGGTGGAGATCTCGATCATGCTTTCGGTCATCTCGGGCACCACCGAGCCCGGCAGCTCGCGCTTGCCCATCAGGCGCAGCATGTCGCTGGCGTAGTGCGCCAGGTCATAGTCGTTGGTGTTGACCAGCTGGAGCTCGAGCTCGACGCCCAGCGTCAGCGCCTCCGACGTGTGAAAGGCCTCGAGCGTCACGGGCGGGTCTCCTCGTCGCCGTTCAGCACGCTGGCGCCGCGCTGCGGTGGCCAGGTGGCTTCGCCGGCGCGGTGCAGCGCCAGGCTGACCAGCACCGCGCCCACCAGTTCGGTGATCAGGATCACGGGCAGCGCGATCGCGGCCACCGGCGCGCCCACCGTGTGCGAGGCGGCCACGAACTGCGAGGTCAGCAGCAGGGCCACGGCCGACATGGGCGCCAGCGCCATGCCGACCCACAGGCTTTGGCGCAGCGCCAGGCCGGTGCGGAAATTGGTCAGTGCCAGGCTGGCGATCTTGGCGCCGGCACGCACCGCGATCAGCGCCAGCGCGATCCACAGTACGCCGATTTCCCAGTCGGCCTGTACCGCCATCAGCGACACCAGCACGAACATCAGCATGCCGAGCATGGAGGCGGCGGTGCCGAGCTGGCGCGGCCACATCCAGGGGCGTGGCCGCAGCTCGCGCAGCAGCAGGCCGCCCAGCAGGGCCGCCAGCGGCGCCGATGCGCCCAGCGGCGCGGCGGCGGCGACGCCGGCACCGATCAGGGTCAGGATGACGATCGCGGTGTCCCGGCTGTTCGGTCGCAGCAGGCGCAGCGCGCCCAGCAACGCCGCCACCAGCACGGCGCCGATCGCGGTCGACAGGCCCAGCACCAGCAGCGAGAAGCTGACCGAGGCAGTCAGCGTGCCATCGCCCCGGTCGATGGTGCGCAGCATGGCGGTGCCCAGGGTCAGTGCGTACAGGGTGTTGAGCGTGGCCAGCGCGATCGCGCGGTCAGT
Organism: Ottowia sp.; assembly: GCF_035325765.1. Lineage (GTDB taxonomy): Bacteria > Pseudomonadota > Gammaproteobacteria > Burkholderiales > Burkholderiaceae_C > Ottowia. Next base: position 12,287 of record NZ_DAOKZG010000035.1, on the reverse strand, counting down.
CACCGGGCCGCCGGCGCGCAGGTCCAGCACCACGCGCATCAGCACCGCCGGCGAGGCTGCCACCGCGATGATCGCCAGCGCCCGCACCACCTTCACGTCCAGGCCGAGGGCGCGCAACAGGACGAAGGCGGCGACGAAGGTCAGCACCGATTCGGCCACGCTTTGCAGCAGCACCATGGGATTGTGGCGAAACCAGCGCAGTGGCAGGCGCGCGCCCGCCTCGAACAGCACCACCGAGATGCCGAGCTCCAGCAGGAACAGCCCGACGCCGGCGAGCGGCCAGCTCGCGCCCTCCAGCACCAGGCCGGCGAGCGCGCCGACCGCGGCGTAGCCGATCACCTTGGGCAGGCCGGCAAAGCGCTGCAGGGCATGACCGGCCAGCGCGGCCAGCGCCAGCAGCAACGCCCACTGGAACAGGATCAGGCTGGGGCCGAAGTCGGCGTTCGCGGTCCAGGGGGGGATCCAGTGTCCGATCAAATATTTGACTCCTTCATGCGCGCGTCGCCGGGTTCGCGTGCCCGGCAGCGGCGCAAATGCTAACCCGGTGTGCCTGGCCGCGCCGGCGGCGCGTCGTCGCGCGTGTCCACGGGCGCGACGGGCTGGATGGCGACCGGGAGCACGAAAGTCCAGGGCTTGCGCAGCAGTCGCCATCCCATCGCAGCATACAGGCGGCGCCGATCCACTCCGGTGACATTCTGTGCCGCCAGGGCCAGCCGGAACGCCAGGTAGAAGCTGACGGCGACGTCCAGGAAGCCGGTGATGGCGATGCCACCGGCGGCCCACCAGAGCGCCGGCTGCTGCCACACCGCGGCGCCCAGGTACTGGGCGGCGACCGCGATCTGGCCCGACACCAGGGTCACGTGGCGCACCTCCACCGGCACGCCGAAGAAGCTGACGATCGGGGGCACCATGCCCAGCAACAGGCCGAGCGAGACGTTGGCGGTCCAGCTCGAGACGTGCTGGCCCCAGTAGCGGCCCCAGCGGCGCGCCCGCTCGACGCCGAGCCAGCGCGCGCTGCGCGGATGGTAGGCAATCACCGAATCGAGCCGGTGCAGCACGAACCAGTTCTCCACCCAGCCGGCGATGATGCTGGAGGCGAACAGCAGGCCCCCGGTGACGATGGCGAACGGGATCGTGCGCCCCAGCATGTGGTGCTCGTCGAGGATCCGGCGCGCGTGCGCATCGTCCACCAGCGCGCCCCAGCCCAGCGCCTGGAAGGCCCAGGCCAGCGCCCAGGCCACCAGCAGCACCAGCGCCACGTTGCCGACGATGGCGACGACCTGAGAGCGCAGCAGGTGCACCACCTCGGTGACGAAGTCCTCATGCGCCTGCGGCGAGTCCAGCTGCTTGAGCTTGGCCGCCATCGTCGGTGCCGTCATGGCCGGCTGCTTGGTGGCCACCGTCCAGCCCAGCAGCATGATGATGACGAAGGAGATGGCGTAGTTCAGTCCCGCTGCCACGCCCCCCCAGAATGCCGACAGGCCCAGCGCCATGATCAGCAGCTTGCTGCAGGTGGTGATCGCCATCACCGCGCCGCCACCGGCGGCCGCGCCCAGCATCTGCAGGTACTCACGCAGGCTGTGCGTGATGTAGTGCGCGCCGGTCTCGGCGTTGCGCTCGGTCACCTTGGCCGCCAGCAGCTGGGTGCTGGAACGCACCAGCACACGCACGCTGCTGCTGTCGTTCTGCACCCGCACCAGATGCGACAGCAGCTGGGCCGTGGCCAGTGCCGGCTCGTCGGTTTCCAGGCACAGCAGCAGGGCCTTGACGCGGATGATGCGCTGGCGCAGCTGGCGCAGCTGGAATTCGATGTGCACCGAGATGCCGTGCTCTTCCAGGTGCGCGTACACGGTCGAGGCCGCCGCGCGGCAGGCATCGAGCTGCTCGCGCAGCTGGCCGATCGCCACCAGCGCCGGGGCGCTGGTGCGGCCGTGGTCCAGCACGGCCTGGCGGAGGTCCTCGAACAGGATCGGCAATTGCGCGAATGGCCGCTCGCGCTGCACCTCGACCGCCATGCGCGTGCGTACCTCGCCCGATTGGCCGACGGCGCTGATCTGGATCACCGCGTAAGCCATGGCGTTCAGCAGGGTGCGCAGCGCATAGGCCTGCGCACCCTGGTTCGACTCGTCGGCAAACAGCACGCGACGCAGGCGCTCCAGCGTGGGCTGGTCGAGCGCGCGCAGCCAGCGGGCGTCGAATTCGGTCGGGAACAGCAGCGGGTAGAGCTCGCGCAGGTCGGTGGTTTCGGGCGTCGGCGGAATCAGCTTGCGGCGCAGGCGGTCGGCCAGCTCGGCGAAGAAGGCGCTGCGCGGCGCGAAGCCCAGGTCCGCCAGCAGCGGCGTCGCGTCCACCTCGGTCAGGAATTCCGTCCACCACTGGTGCCACAAGGTGACCCAGTCGGAGCGCAGTTCGGCAGCGTCAAGCAAGGTGCGCACGCGCACCACGGCGGCCTCGGGGTCATTGCCGCTGCCGCGCACCCAGCCCAGCAGCTGCATCAACCAGAGGTGCCGCTCGGCCAGCGGTGCCTGCGGGTCGAGTGCGCGCAGCAGGTCGATGAGCTCGAGCTGGGGCGTGGCCATGGCGTGCTGCCGCGCGGGTGAACGGTCAGTGCAGCACGCGCGTGCGCACGTCCGGGCCATCCGCATCGAGCACGAAGCGCGGGATCGGCGCGTCAAAGCGCGCCCCGTCCTCGGCGACGCAGAAGTAGCTGCCCTCCATGGTGCCGGCCGGAGTCCGCAGCCGGCAGCCACTGGTGTACTGGAAACCCTCACCCGGCTGCAGCAGCGGCTGCTCGCCGACCACGCCCAGGCCCTTGACCTGCTCTTCCCGGCCTTCCCCGTCGCGGATGATCCAGTGGCGCGCGATGAGCTGCGCCGCCACCTCGCCGGTGTTGTGCACGGTCACCGTGTAGGCAAAGCCGTACAGCGCGTGCTCGGGCTGCGACTGGTCGGGCAGGTAGCGCGGCTCGACCGAGACGCTGAACTCGTATTTCGCCATGACGGCGATGGTAATGGACGCATGGCGGGAGCATGACGGACGCATGACCTCGCGTCGCGTCATGACCTTGCCGCTGCGCGGCGTGATTGACGGGGTGACAAGATACCCACCGTCACCGGTGCAGGTCATGGCGGCAAAGTCATTCCGTCATCGTGCGTGCGCTGCGACAATCGCCGCCCATGAGCACCACCTACCGCATTGCGCCCTCCATCCTGTCGGCTGACTTCGCGCGCCTGGGCGAGGAAGTGCGCGCCGTCATCGCCGCCGGCGCCGACTGGATCCACTTCGACGTGATGGACAACCACTACGTGCCCAACCTGACGTTCGGGCCGATGGTGCTGCAGGCGCTCAAGCCGCTGGCGCTGACTCCGGCCGGCCGCCCGGTGCCGCTGGACGTGCACATGATGGTGCAGCCGGTCGATGCGCTGGCGCAGGCCTTCGCGCAGGCGGGTGCCGACCTGATCAGCTTCCACCCGGACGCCAGCCCGCACACGCACCGCAGCGTGCAGGCGATTCGGGCTGCCGGCTGCCAGGCGGGCCTGGTGTTCAATCCGGCCACGCCGCTCGATGTCCTCGACTGGCTGATCGATGACATCGACCTGATCCTGGTCATGAGCGTGAACCCCGGCTTTGGCGGCCAGTCCTTCATCGACAGCGCCTTGCGCAAGGTGGAGGAGGCGCGCCGACGCATCGAGGCGAGCGGTCGCGACATCCGGCTCGAGGTCGACGGTGGCATCAAGCCCGCCAACATCCGGCGCGTGGCCGACGCCGGCGCCGACACCTTCGTGGCCGGCAGTGCCATCTTTGGCCAGCCCGACTACGCCGCGGTGATCGGCGAGATGCGCCGTGCCTTGGAGGCTGGCCGCGGGTGAAGCCAACTGCCGGACGCGAAGGGCACGAAGAAGGCGCGCAGGACGCGAGAGAAGTCAGGAATTTTTCGTGTCCTTCGCGTCCCGGGCGCCTTCCGGCAGGAAGTCGACGTCGCCGGCGTGCGCCACCATGATGGCCTGAGCCTCGGGCGCCAGATCCGGGTGGTTGCCGATGTTGCGCAGTGCCCTGGTGGCCGGGGCGGCCGTGTCGTCGATGTGGTAAACCACCTGCTCGCGCTGGCCCTGCGCCTGCGCGCAAGCCATGACGGGTGGCGCGCCGACGGCGGGCAGCAGGCACGGCATGGCGCACGGGAACGGTTGGGACATGAGGGATTCCATGCACGAGCCTGGGGTTGGCGGCGTCAAGTCAGCACATCGGATCGATGCCTGCATGGTCGACCTCGATGGCACCCTGGTCGACACCCTGGGTGACTTCGAGGCCGCGCTGGCGATGATGCTGCGCCAGCTCGGCCGGCCGCCACTCGCGCGCGTCGAGATCGCGCGGCTCATCGGCAAGGGCTCGGAGCACCTGATCCGCGAGGTGCTTGCGCGCACAGGCGACGGAACGCGGGCAGTCGATGCCGCGTTGTTCGAGGCCGCCTGGCAGCACTACCAGGCCGCGTATGCGCGCGTCAACGGCGCGCACAGCCGGGTCTATCCCGGCGTGCGGGAGGGCCTGGTCGCCCTGCGGGCCCGCGGCCTGCCGCTGGCCTGCCTGACCAACAAGCCGCTGGCGCACGCATGCGCCCTGCTGGCGGCCAAGGGGTTGGACGGCTTCTTCGGCCTGGTGTTTGGCGGCGACAGCTTTGCGCGCAAGAAACCCGACCCGCTGCCCCTCACGCAGACCTGCCGCGCCCTGGGCACGGCGCCGTCATGCACGCTGATGATCGGGGACTCGGCCAACGATGCCGCTGCCGCGCGCGCTGCCGGCTGCCCGGTGGTGCTGATGCGCTACGGCTACAACCACGGCGAGCCGGTCGGCGCGGTGGATGCCGACGGCTGCTGGGACAGCCTGGCCGAACTGGCCATCCAGTGGCCGTTTGCACCGGCGACGCCGGGCGGAGTGCCGTGATGGCGGTGCACCCGCTGCTGCGGCGTGCCCGCGCCAACCCGCAGGTCCTGCACTGGCAGACTTGGGCTGCGCTGGAGCCCGGGCCGGCACTGATCGTGCTCGGGGCGGTGCATGGCAACGAGGTGTGCGGCGCTCAGGCCCTGGTGCGCGCCGTCGACGACCTGGCCCAGGGGCGGTTGGTGCTGGAGCGCGGCCGCCTCACCCTGCTGCCGGTGACCAACCCGCTGGCCTACCGACTGGGCACGCGCGGTGGCGAGCGCAACCTGAACCGCCACTTCAGCCCGCGCCCCGATCCGCGCGACTACGAGGACCGGATCACCCGCGTGCTGGCGCCGTTGCTGGCCGCCCACGACGCGCTGCTCGACCTGCATTCGTCGCATACGGCCGGCGCCCCCTTCGCCATGATCGGGCCGCGCGACAACACGGGGTCGCGGGAGCCCTTTGCCCGCGCCCGCGAGGAGCTGGCACTGGCGCGCGCACTCGGCGCCGAGCGCATCGTGCAGGGCTGGCTGGAAGTCTACGATCGGGATGCGCGAGCGCGTGGCGTGCCTGCCGGCGACGAGGGCATCGGCACCAACGAGTACCTGCGCAGCCAGGGCGGCTACGCCGTGACCCTGGAATGCGGGGCGCACGACGATCCGCGGGCCACCGAGGTGGCCACGCGCGCGCTGCGCGGGGCCCTTGCGCACCTGGGCCTGGCGCGCGTGCCGGCGCCGCCGCCCTGCACCGTCCCGGCCACGCGCCTGACGGCCGTGGTGCGGCGCGAGCATGCTGGCGATCACTGGGTGCGCGACTGGCGCGATTTCGACCCCGTGGCTGCCGGCGAGCTGATTGGCTGGCGCGCCGATGGCCGCGCGCTGCGCGCCGAGCGTGCCGGCTGCATCCTGTTTCCCCTGGCGCAGGCGCGGCCCGGACAGGAGTGGTTCTTCCTGGCCGAGCCGGACCCGGCGGGGTGAATGGAAACCTCCTGTGGCGCTGCGCCATCCCCCGGGAAGGGGGGCACCCAGTGACCAGGGAGACCCCGGCCACGGGTGCCACGAGTGGCCGGCTGCGCGGCCTTCGGAGGCGCGTCGTTTCAGGCGTCGCGGGTCGCGCGAAGCGCGCTGGAGCAACCGATGCGCGTTCGCTTTCAAAATGACGAAATGACGGAATCGCGTCGCTGCGCTTCGATGGCGGTGCGAGTCACTTCGTCATGCGGGCGTGGGGCGGCGTCATCTCGCGGCGCCTTTGCTACACTTGCGCGCATGTCCGCTTTCCTTCCGGTCACCGCGCCACTGGGCACCGCCGCCCAGGGGGCCTGGCGTTGGCGCAAGCCTGCACGCTGGCTTTGACGGAGCGCGCCCGCAACGGGCGCAAGAGGGGCACCCCGCCAGGGTGCCGAAGCAGGAAGCAACGGACGGCAGGACACGCTGCCCCGGGCATTGGAGGCTCGACACCCGTGATCACCGAACTGGAATTCAAGAGCCTGGCGGCGCAGGGCTACAACCGCATCCCCCTGATCAGCGAGGCCTTTGCCGACCTCGAGACGCCGCTGTCGCTCTACCTCAAGCTGGCCGGCGGCGCCGGCGGCAGCCGCTACAGCTTCCTGCTGGAGTCGGTCATCGGCGGCGAGCGCTTCGGCCGCTACAGCTTCATCGGCCTGCCGGCGCGCACGGTGCTGCGCGCCAGCGGCTTTGGCGAGGCGGCCCGCACCGAGATCGTCACTGACGGGGAGGTGGTGGAGATCCACGCCGGCAACCCGCTGGACGTGATCGAGGCCTACCAGCAGCGCTTCAAGGTGGCGCTGCCGCCGGGGCTGCCGCGCTTCTGCGGCGGGCTGGCGGGCTATTTCGGCTACGACACGGTGCGCCACATCGAGAAGAAGCTGGCGCAGAGCTGCCCGCCCGACACGCTGGGCACGTCCGACATCCTGCTCATGCACTGCGAGGAGCTGGCGGTCATCGACAACCTGTCGGGCAAGCTCTACCTCATCGTCTACGCCAACCCCGCCGTGCCCGAGGCTCATGCGCGCGCGCGCAAGCGCCTCAAGCACCTGCGCGAGCAGCTGCGCTACTCGGTCAGCGCGCCGCAGGTGCGGCCGACGCAGGACTACCCGGCCGAGCGCGGCTTCGCCAAGGCCGATTACCTGGCCGCCGTCGAGCGCGCCAAGGAGCTGATCGCCGCCGGCGACTTCATGCAGGTGCAGGTCGGCCAGCGCATCAGCAAGCGCTTCACCGAGTCGCCGCTGTCGCTCTACCGCGCCGTGCGCTCGCTCAACCCGTCGCCGTACATGATCTATTACGACTTCGGCGACTTCCACGTGGTCAGTGCCAGCCCGGAGATCCTGGTGCGCCAGGAGCACACCGAGCAAGGCATCAAGGTCACGATCCGGCCGCTGGCCGGCACGCGCCCGCGCGGCGCCACGCCCGAGGCCGACAGGGCGACCGAGCAGGAGCTGGTGAGCGACCCCAAGGAGCGCGCCGAGCACGTGATGCTGATCGACCTCGCGCGCAACGATATCGGCCGCATCGCCAGGGTCGGCACGGTGAAGGTGACCGAAGCCTTCGCGGTGGAGCGCTACAGCCACGTCATGCACATCGTCAGCAACGTCGAGGGCATCCTGAAGGACGGCCTGTCGGCGATGGACGTGCTCAAGGCCACCTTCCCCGCGGGCACCCTGACCGGCGCGCCCAAGGTGCACGCCATGGAGCTGATCGACCAGCTCGAGCCCGTGAAGCGCGGCATCTACGGCGGTGCCTGCGGCTACTGGAGCTACGCCGGCGACATGGATCTGGCCATCGCCATCCGCACCGCCATCGTCAAGGACCAGATGCTGCACGTGCAGGCGGCGGCCGGCGTCGTCGCCGACAGCGTGCCCGAGATGGAGTGGCGCGAGACCGAGCACAAGGCGCGCGCCCTGCTGCGCGCCAGCGAGTTGGTGGAGGAGGGGCTGGAATGACGGCCTTGCAGACTCAACAGCCGGACGCGAAGGACGCGAAGGATTCGCGAAGGACGCAAAAAAATACCAATTTCAATGATGATTTCTCGCATCCGATCATTGGGGCAGCAGTGGAAGTGCAGCGGGTACTGGGTGTGGGATTGCTGGAAAGCGCGTATGCCAATGCCCTGGCCCATGAGCTGACACAGCGGGGACTGCGATTCCAGCGCGAGGTGCCGATCAAGGCCAGCTACAAGGGACTCGACATCGGGATTGCCTATCGGGCCGACTTCATCATCGAGGACTCGGTGGTCGTCGAACTGAAAGCGCAAGATGCCGTGGCGGATGCGCATCGCGCGCAGCTGCTGACCTACCTGAGGCTGTCCGGCCTGCCGCTGGGTTTGCTCATCAATTTCCACGTCTTCCCGGTCGTCAAGGGCATCCACAGACTGGTGAACAAGCTATGAATTCCTTTGGATGTCTTTTTCGCGTTCTTCGCGAATCCTTTGCGTCCTTCGCGTCCGGCAGTTCGGTATCCGGGAGCTCGAAATGAAGCTGCTGATGATCGACAACTACGACAGCTTCACCTACAACCTCGTGCAGTACTTCGGCGAGCTGGGCGCCGAGGTCACGACGCTGCGCAACGACGAGGTCACGCTGGACGAACTGGATGCCATGCGCCAGCGCGGCGCGTTCGAGCGCCTGTGCATCAGTCCTGGCCCCTGCTCGCCGGCCGAGGCGGGCGTTTCGGTGGCGGCGATCCGGCACTTTGCCGGCCGGGTGCCGATCCTGGGCGTGTGCCTGGGCCACCAGGCCATCGGTGCCGCGTTCGGCGGCCAGGTGGTGCGCGCCGGCCAGCAGATGCACGGCAAGACCAGCGTCATCGCCACCGACCAGCAGGGCGTGTTCGCCGGCCTGCCGCGCGAGTTCACTGTCAATCGCTACCATTCGCTGGTGATCGAGCGTGCCAGCCTGCCCGAGTGCCTGCAGGTCAGCGCCACCAGCGAGGACGGCGAGATCCAGGGCGTGCGCCACCGCACGCTGGCAGTCGAGGGCGTGCAGTTCCACCCCGAGAGCATCCTGAGCGAGCACGGCCACGCCCTGCTGCGCAACTTCCTGGCCGAGCCCGCCCACGCGGCCGCTTGAGCGGCTCCCCTCTTTCACGATCCAAGGACAACCCCATGCCCATCACCCCCCAGGAGGCGCTGCAGCGCACCATCGAGCACCGCGAGATCTTCCACGACGAGATGCTCGATCTCATGCGCATGATCATGAAGGGCGAGATCTCGCCGCTCATGGTCGCCGCCATCACCACCGGCCTGCGCGTCAAGAAGGAGACCATCGGCGAGATCACGGCCGCGGCCGAGGTCATGCGCGAGCTCTCGACTCGGGTGCCGGTGCAGGACGGCACGCATCTGGTCGACATCGTCGGCACCGGCGGCGACGGCTCGCACACCTTCAACATCAGCACCTGCGCCATGTTCGTCGCCGCCGCCGCCGGCGCGCGCGTGGCCAAGCACGGCAACCGCAGCGTCTCCAGCAAGTCCGGCAGCGCCGACGTGATGGAGGCGCTGGGCGTCAACATCCAGCTCACGCCCGAGCAGATCGCGCGCAGCATCGCCGAGACCGGGGTCGGCTTCATGTTCGCGCCCAACCACCACCCGGCGATGAAGAACGTCGCCGCCACCCGGCGCGAGATGGGGGTCAAGACCTTCTTCAACATCCTGGGGCCGCTCACCAACCCGGCCGGCGCACCCAACATCCTGATGGGCGTGTTCCACCCCGACCTGGTCGGCATCCAGGTGCGCGCGCTGCAGCGCCTGGGCGCCGAGCACGCGGTGGTGGTCTATGGGCGCGACGAGATGGACGAGGTCAGCCTGGGCGCCGCCACCCTGGTGGGCGAGCTGCGGGACGGCCAGGTGCGCGAATACGAGATCCATCCCGAGGACTTCGGCCTGCGCATGATGAGCAACCGCTCGATCCGCGTCGAGACACCCGCGGAGTCGGTGGCCATGCTGCGCGGCGTGCTGGGCGGCGCCGAAGGCGCGGCGCGCGACATCGTGCTGCTGAATGCCGGCGTCGCGCTGTATGCGGCCGGCGTGGCACCGACCATGAAGGACGGCATCGAGCGCGCGCGTGCCGCGCTCGACAGCGGCGCCGCCCAGGCCAAGCTGGCGCAGGTCGTGGCCTTCAGCCAGGCGGTCCGTCCGCCCGCGGCGGCCTGAGTCCGCGCCGTAGCGCCGAGGACGCGCCGACATGAACGACATCCTGGAGCAGATCGTCGCGGTCAAGCGCGACGAGGTGGCCGCGGGGCGCAAGAAGAAGTCGCTGGCCGCGATGCGCGCCGATGCCGAGAGCCGCGTGCTCACGCGCGACTTCGAAGGCGCATTGCGCGCGAAGATCGCCGCCGGCCAGGCCGCGGTGATTGCCGAGATCAAGAAGGCCAGCCCCAGCAAGGGCGTGATCCGGCCCGGCGAGTTCATCCCCGCCGACCTGGCGCAAAGCTATGCGCAGGGCGACGGCCGGGTGAGCGCCGCCTGCCTGTCGGTGCTGACCGATCGCCAGTTCTTCCAGGGCAGCAACGACTACCTGAAGCAGGCGCGCGCCAGCTGCGACCTGCCGGTGCTGCGCAAGGACTTCATGATCGATCCCTGGCAGGTCTACGAGGCGCGCGCGATCGGCGCCGACTGCATCCTGCTGATCGCCGCCTGCCTGGCGGACAGCCAGATGGCCGAGCTGGAGGCGGTGGCACGCAGCCTCGACATGGCGGTGCTGGTCGAGGTGCACGACGGCGCCGAGCTGGAGCGCGCGCTCGAGTTGAAGACACCGCTGGTCGGCATCAACAACCGCAACCTGCGCAGCTTCGAGACCACGATCGAAACCACGCTGGCCCTGCTGCCCTCGGTGCCCGCCGACCGCCTGCTGGTGACCGAAAGCGGCATCGCCACGCGCGCCGACGTCGAGCGCCTGCGCGCCACTGGCGTGCGCGCCTTCCTGGTCGGCGAGCGCTTCATGCGCGCGGCGGAGCCGGGCACGGCGCTGGCGCAGCTTTTTGCCTGAGGCGCAGGCGTGCCCAGGGCTGCCCCGACGATCGAAACCGCGCCGCGCCTGGCGCATTGGCCGCCAGCGCCGGACGCCGTGGCCGCCGGCTGGCGCCCGCTGGTGCAGGATTTCCTCGCCAGCGATACCGGCACCCGGCTGAACGCCTTCCTGCGGCAGCGCCTCGCCGCCGGCGCGGTGATCTACCCGCCGCGGCCACTGCTGGCGCTCAAGCTGACGCCGCCGGAGCGCACGCGCGTGGTGATCCTGGGGCAGGATCCCTACCACGGCCCGAGCCAGGCCTACGGCCTGGCCTTTGCCATCGGGCCGGGCGAGCGCATTCCGCCCAGCCTGCGCAACATCCGCGCCGAGGTGGCGCGCGAGTTCGGACGCGAGCCCATGCAGGACGGCCTGATGGACCACTGGGCGCGCCAGGGCGTGCTGCTGCTCAACGCCAGCCTGACGGTGGAGGCCGGCCGGGCCGCCAGCCACGCGCGCGTCGGCTGGCAGGCGCTGACCGGCGCCGTGTTCCAGCGGCTCGTCACGGGGTCGCGGCCGCTGGTGTTCATGCTCTGGGGCGCGCACGCGCAGGCGCTGGCGCCGCCGGCCGACGCGCGCGGCCCGCACCTGTGGTGCCTGTCCAACCATCCGTCGCCGCTGTCGGCCACGCGGCCGCCCGTGCCGTTCATCGGCTGCGACCACTTCCGGCGCGCCAACGCCTTCCTCGAAGGCCTGGGCCAGGCTCCGATCGACTGGCTGGGCAGCGCGGCGCAGGCGAGCCTGGCGCTTGCCCCGCGTTCACAAACGATGGCATAATCGGGGGTTCGTCGCCGGAGAGGTGGCCGAGTGGTTAATGGCAGCAGACTGTAAATCTGCCGGTTTATACCTACGCTGGTTCGAATCCAGCCCTCTCCACCAGCGAAGACTGAATTTGACGAGGTGGATGCAAGCGTCACCTTCAGGGGTGGCCGACGTGGCAGGCGGTTTGGCGGCAGGCTGGGCGGTCTCCCGGGATGTCCAGGGCTCGATCCGGCAAGGCCGGACGGCTCCAGGCAGGCCGAAGCGGGAGTAGTTCAATGGTAGAACCTTAGCCTTCCAAGCTAATGACGCGGGTTCGATTCCCGTCTCCCGCTCCAGTCGGTCGGTTTGTGTGTCGGGCTTGAGTTCAGGTTTTCGCCCTTGTGGCTCAGTGGTAGAGCACTCCCTTGGTAAGGGAGAGGTCGTGGGTCCGATTCCCACCAAGGGCACCAGTCAGCGTCGGGTGCCATGCGTCCCGGCATGGATGTGTTGTTCGAGTTGATTTTTTCGGAGTCGAAGACATGGCAAAAGAGAAATTCCAGCGCAGCAAGCCGCACGTCAACGTCGGCACCATCGGTCACGTCGACCACGGCAA
>NZ_DAOKZG010000034.1:0-31952 GCF_035325765.1 Ottowia sp. | reverse complement strand
AGGCGCGCAGGCGCCTGTGGAGCCGCGGCGCTCACCCTCGCCTGCCACGCCGATGACGGCACTGGCGGGCGCGTCCAACTGCCGTTTCCAGGGTCACTCGATGCCGTTGCGGCTCAGGATGACGAAGTGACCGGGATCGGTGACGCGCAGCGGGCGCGCCATCGAGTCGCAGCAAGGTCATTGCGTCTTTTCGTCATGCCGCTCCCAGCCGGCGTCGTTGGTCAGCGGGCCCGCGCGGGCAAGCCGGCTCACCGCGGCTTGAGCGCCGACAGGTAGGCTGCCAGGTTGACGATCTGCGTGTCGGTCAGGTTCTTGGCCATCGGCGCCATGATGGCATTGACGCGCGAGCCGTCGCGATAGGCCTTGATCTGCTCGACCAGATAGGGTTCCTTCTGGCCTGCCAGGTTGGGATAGATCGGCGCCACCGAGATGCCGCCGGGCCCATGGCAGGCAACGCAGGTGCTTTCGTAATGGGCCTGGCCGGCGGCGGGATCGGCCGCCTGCGCCAGCGGCGCCGCGGCGGCCAGTGCGAAGGCCGCGCCCAGTAGCAGGTGATGTCTTGTCATGCTCGTGCACTCCACTCCAGCATTGGACCTTGCGCGCGCTCAGGCGTGCTGGCCCTGCGGCTCGCTTTCCTCGGGGCCCGGGTGATACAGCGCCGCCCACAGCGCAACGACGGGCACCAGGCAGCCGATCCAGAAGCCGGTCCAGAAGCTCAGGTAGGGCAGCGTCGCGAGCGGCAGCAGCGACAGCAGGCCCAGCAGGATGGCCTGGACGATGTTGACCCAGCTGAACCACGGATGCGCGTCGCTGCGCCGCGCCCACAGCGCCATCACCAGGATGATGGCGGCGAAGCCGAGCAGCGGGAAATAGCGCTGCTCGACCCAGGTCGGGTGCAGCACCACCGAATACACCAGCACCAGGCCGGTGATGGTGTTGATCAGGTTGGGAATCATGAACGGACCTCCGGCTCCTCGTGCAGCCCCTGCAGGTAGCGCAGCGTGATCGGCGGGATCGCGGCGTAGGCCAGCGCGCTGGCCAGGATCAGCAGCTTCCAGCCGAGGGTGAGCGGCGTGAGCAGCGCGATCGCCAGCGCGATCGCCAGCGCCAGCGCGTAGCAGCCGCGCGCCGCGCGCGCCAGGCGCGGTGCGGCGCGCACCCGGCCCAGGCAGTAGAGCACGGCCCAGGCGCCACCGGCCAGCACCAGCAGGCCCATCAGCACGGTCGTCTGGATGAGCGATTCGGGCGTCATCAGGCTGGCTCCGCGCGCACCTGGCCCGCCATCTGTGCCTTGGGCACGGCCTGCTGGCGCGGCGCGGTGAGCAGGTCGAACACCAGCATGACATAGCCCGCGGCAAAGATCAGGCCAAAGCCCGACCGCGCCCACAGGCCGCTGGTGAACCAGGGGTTTTCCGAGGCGATGGTGTAGGCCATCAGGGTCGAGCCGCCCGCCGCCCGCTCGAAGAAGGCCTGCGCCATGCCGGCCAGCAGCAGGCCCATCACCATGCCCACCATGCCCAGGTTGAGCAGGCCGTAGCCCCACTTCCAGCGGTTGCCGCCGATGTATTCGGCGCCCGTCACCTTCTGCTTGGCCACGTAGAGCACGGCGATGATGCCGCACACGTAGGCGCCGTAGAAGGCGAAGTGCCCGTGCGAGGCGGTCCACTGCGTGCCGTGCGAGAACATGTTGATCTGCGGCAGCGTCATCATGAAGCCCCAGACGCCGGCACCGATGAAGTTCAGGAAGGCCTCGGTGGTGATCCAGTAGAACGCCGGCTGGTTGGCGGTCTTCAGCCGGTGCATGCCGGCGTCATAGATGGCGTGCACCACCATGCCCAGCAGCGGCAGGGGCTCGAGCGCCGAGAAGAAGCCGCCGATCGAGAGCCAGTAGTCGGGCGTGCCGATCCAGAAGTAGTGGTGCCCCAGGCCCAGGATGCCGGCGCCCAGCACCAGCATGACCTCGATGTAGAGCCAGGCCTCGACGATGCGCCGCGGCGTGCCCATCACGTCCATCAGCACCCAGGCCATGACGCAGCCGATCAGCACCTCCCAGGTGCTCTCGACCCACATGTGCACCAGCCACCACCACCAGTACAGGTCGGTGGACATGTTCTTGTCCATCGGGAAGGCGTCGAGATACACCACCACCAGCGGGATCAGGTCCAGGCACAGCACCCACAGGATGCCGGTCATCTTGTGGCGCGACTTCACGCAGGTGGCGATCACGTTGTAGGAGAACACCAGCATCACGCAGACGATGCCGATCGCCGCCCAGCGCGGCGCCTCGACGTACTTGCGGCCCTGGTTGATGAACCAGAGCGAGAACTCGTTGGCGCTGCCGTACTGCACGAAGATGAAGACCACCGCCACCACGGCCAGCGCGGCGCAGAAGATCCAGAAGAACAGCTCGGCCGCCCACATGCCCTCGACCTCGTGCTCCAGCTCCTTGGGCAGGTACCAGTAGATGGCGCCGATCAGCCCCATCAGCAGCCAGATCACCAGCATGTCGATGTGCATGGTCTTGGCCATGCTGAAGTCGAACACGTTGTAGAGCATCGACGGGAACAGGTAGTAGAACGACGCCAGCAGGCCGAACACGATCATCACGCCGAACAGCGCGACGGCCGCGACCAGGTAGCGCAGCGCGAGCTTTTGCGATCGGTACATGGTGCCTGCCCTCCTTCAGTGCGCGCCCGGGTCGCGCCGGCCGAACGCCGACGGGAAGCCATTGGTGTCGATCGCCGACAGCCACTTGAGATAGGCCACCAGTGCGCGCGCCTCGTCCTCGCTGATCTTCAGGTTGGGCATGCGGCGCTGCCACGAGGGGTACTTGTCCGGGTGCATCAGGAACTCGACCATGGCCTCCTCGCGCGTGGTCTTGCCGGTGGCCGGCATCCAGATCTGCTGCCAGGCCGGGTCCAGCCAGGACTTGGTCAGGTCCGGGCCGTAGTAGGCGCCGTTACCAAAGAAGGTGTGGCAGTTCATGCAGTTGCGGCTCTGGATCACCAGCTTGCCCTGGGTCATCAGGGCGTCGGCCTGCTCGCGCGTGACCTTCTGGCCGAACAGCGGCTGCTCGCCGCCGATCACCGGCACGTCGGCCGCGCGGTTCCAGTCGTACTGGTAGCCGATCTCGTGGTTGATCACGTCATAGTCCGGCACGTTCTTGCCGCCCGCGCGGATGTAGCTCCAGCTGTCGACCGACAGGAAGGCCAGCACCACCAGCATGACCAGCGTGGTGCTCACAGCGCCGGCGCGCCAGAACAGGGGATCGTGAAAGTTCATGGCTTGCTCTCGTCCGTTGGCCCGGCGCGGCATGCCGCATGGCCGAAAGCGTGAAAAAAATCACGAACCGCGTCGGTGGCGGCCATTTTGCGCCGGCAAGCGCCATCATGGCCAGCATCGTGGTTTCTCGGCCACGACGGGACCACGGGCTTTGCCTTGACCGGACGACCGGCTGGATCGCCCGCGGCGCCACGCCCGCGTCCGGCGTTGCAGTACATTTGGATACGTTATTCCTCGCCTGCTGCCGCATCCCATGACGACCGATCCACCGCCCCCCGCCGCCCGCGCCGGGGTACCGCGTGCCGCCCGCCTGGTGCGCCGCATCGCCTGGACCCTGGCATCGACCCTGCTGGCGGCCGGCGCCGCGCAGGCCGCGGGCGTCTACCAGTGGAAGGATGTCCAGGGCAACACCCACTTCACCGACACGCCACCACCCGCCGGCACGACGCAGGCCGCGGCGGCGCCCAGGGCCGGTGCCGGGCTGACCGAGGCACGGCGGCTGGCGCTGCGCGAGCGCTTCAACAGCGCCTGCCGCGCCGGGGCCGAGAGCCCGGCCTGCCTGCAGGCACGCCGCGAGGTCTCGCTTGAGCTGCAGAAGGACTGCGCGCCGCGGCACAGCCGCGAATTCTGCGCCGAGGACATGGACGCGATCGCGCGCGACCTGGCACAGGACATCGCGGACGAGTTGCCCAAGACCGTGCCGGCCGAAGCCGCCCGCAAGGCCGTGCGCACCGCGCCGGCCGCGCGCACCGAGGCGCACGACTGCACGGTCAAGCGCGAGACGGTGGCCCGGCACAAGGCGCGCCTGCAGGCCAGCGCCGGCCTGACGCCCGAGCAACGCGCCCAGCAGTCGGGCCTGATCGGCGCGATCGAGGCCGAACTCGACGCACTCGGCTGCCCCTGACCCGATGCGCCCCGGAGCGGGCGTCAGCCCACGCCGTCGCGGCGCGGCCGCCGCCGTGCCGGGCGCCCGGTGGCCGCCGGCAGCAGGCTGGTGATGCGCTGGTAGCGCGTGAACAGGAAGGCCACGCGCTCGGCATCGCCGGCGTAGCTTCTGGGGCCGCCGGCAAGCTGGTACGCCTTGTCCACCGCCGCGTCGAGCCGCTGGTGCGCCTTGAGCAGCGCGGGCGGCATGGTGAGCGGATCGTACAGGTCGGCCAGGCTGCTGCCGGGGAATCGGGCGCGCGCGTCGAGCACGCCCTGGGCTTCCCTTTCGATGGCGGCTTGCGCTTGTTGAACGGACGCTGGATCCGCTTTGTGTGTTGGATCCGGGGAGCAGAAGGGCCAGGGGAAGTTGTTGTAGACGATGGCGGCGGAATAGCGGAAATCGCTTTTCAACCGGCCGCAGACGGCGCGCACCCAGGCGTTGTGCATGGTGCTGGAGAGGATGCCGAAGTGGAACAACGAAGCACCGAACACAGCGAGGCACAGATTGCTGACGATCAGTTCAGGTGCACTGAAACCCATAGGCACAAAGGCGCGTCGCTCGGACGACACGCTGGGCACAACGATGTACGAGGTCTCGACGTGCGAGACAAACGCAAATGCTGATGGAGTGGCTGCCAAATCTCGGGTGGCACGACGTTTGCTGTCCAACCGGAACCGACGCACAGCATCCAGGCGCTGCAACACGGTCTTGCTCTTGCGAAAGACCGGAGGAGGACAGTCCTTCAACCAGAGGCAGTAACGCTCACCACCGTTAATGAACTCCTCCGCCCCAAGGAACAGACGCACATAGGGTTTCAGTTCCGGAGTTTCCACAAGGACTTCAGATGCTTCCGCTGGCGAGAGCAGCAGATGTCCACCATCGATCGGCTGATTCCCGAAGCTGATCTCCGGCACGTCGCAAATCGGCTTGCTGCGCCGCGCCAGCACCATATCCGGCGCATCAACCAGATAGGGGTTGATGTTGACCGCCGGCACGGCGTGCGGCTCGCCCTTGATGTCGGCGTATTCGTAGATGACCTTGCCGGGCACATCATGCAGGCCGAAGCCAACGATGACGCAGTGCACCGCCGCCTTGCCCCGTGCCTCGTTGCTCCAGGCAAAGGTGCGGTGCGCAAAGTGGATGTGCACGCCCTGCCCCAGCAGCCAGCCCCACAGCACGCCGACCTGTTCGCCCTGGGTGATGCTGTTGGTGGAGACGAAGGCGCAGCGGATCGGCTCGGCCGGCTCGCACGTGAACGTCAAGGCGCCGCTTCCCGTCGCGGGCTCCGAGAAAACCAGGGTGCCTGGTGATGCTGGCGGTGCCGGCGACGTGCCTTGCAGGTAGCGCGCGGCCTTGACGTACCAGGCTGCGACGAGGTCGAGCAGGCCCGCGCCCTTGATGCCGGCGAACACGGCACGCGTGTCGGCGCGCTGTGCATCGTCCATGAACTTGGCGCCGACGAACGGCGGATTGCCGAGCACGTGGCTGCACTGGCTGGCCGGCAACACCTCGTTCCAGTCCAGCGTGAGCGCGTTGCCGTGCACGATGCGTGGGCTGGTGACGAGCGGGATGCGGGCGAAGTACTGGCCGAACTCCTCGCTCACGCGCAGGTTCATCTGATGGTCCACCAGCCACAACGCGACCTGGGCGATCTGGGCCGGGAACTCTTCGATCTCGATGCCGTGAAACTGGTCGACGTCGATGCCGATGAGCTGGTGCACGTCCAGGCTGCGCTGGCCGGCCGCGCCCTCCAGGGCGGCAGCGGCGCGCAGCACGTCGAGCTCCAGCAGCCGCAGCTCGCGGTAGCTGATGACCAGGAAGTTGCCGCAGCCGCAGGCCGGGTCGAGGAAGCTCAGGCGCCGCAGCTTCTTGTGGAACTCGAACAGGCGGTTGCGGTTGCCCTTGACCTTGTCGAGTTCGGCGCGCAGCCCGTCGAGGAACAGCGGACCGATGAGCTTGAGGATGTTCTCCTCGGACGTGTAGTGCGCGCCCAGGTTGCGGCGGGCGTCCTTGTCCATGATGGACTGGAACAGGCTGCCGAAGATGGCCGGGCTGATGGCCGACCAGTCGAGCGCGCAGGCATCGAGCAGGGCCTCGCGCGTGGCGGTGTCGAAGGCGGCGATCGGCAGCCGCTCGTGGAAAAGCTGGCCGTTGATGTAGGGAAAGCCGGCGAGCTGCTCGTCGAGGTTGCGGCTGCGCGTGCCCTCGGCCGTGTCGAGCACCTGGAACAGTTGCGCCAGCCAGGGCCCCAGGTCGCTGCCGTCGTCCTGGGTGCGCTCCTCGATCAGCGCACGAAACGACTGCGCCGGCTGAAAGATGCCGGTGTCGTCGGCAAACAGGCAGAACAGCAGGCGCACCAGCAGCACTTCGAGCGCGTGGCCCTGGTAGCCCGAGTTCTTCAGCGCATCGTGCAGGCGGCCCATGCGCTCGGCCGCCTTGATGTTGACCGGGTCCTGCGGCTTGATCTCCTGCGCGCGGTAGCCGGCGATGAAGCCGAACCAGCGCACGTGCTTGTGCAGGTCGGCCAGGGCAAAGCGGGTCTCGCGTCGGCTGTCCAGGTCGATCACGCGAAACTGCGCGAAGTCGCACAGCACGAGCGTGTGCGGCAAATCGCGCTCGGCGATCCCGGGAAAGTAGCCGAGCGCCTGGTCGAATGCCGGCTCCAGCGGCTTGCCGCGCGACTTCTGCTCGACCAGCATCTGGCCGGGCCAGAACAGGTCGATGTAGCCCTGGCCGCCGCCGTGCTTCCTGACGGCGTGTTCGAAGCTGGCGACGCGCCGGTTGGTCAGGCCGAAGATGTCGAAGAAGTCGATCCAGAACGGGATCGACTGCTGTTTCTCCTCGGCCGCGTCCTGCCAGCGCCGGCTGAAGGCCATGGCGCGCGACTTGATTTCGTTCCAGGACAGGGGCATGGGGGCGGAGCTCAGTGAGCCGAAGCTACAAGGCGCCGCGCGCCGTGGCCAGTGGCAGGAAGAGCGTGCGCGGAGAGTCCGGCAGGGCGATGAAGCCATGATGGCGATAAAAGGTGACCGCCGCCTCGTCCTTGGCGTCGACCACCAAGGCGTAGGCGGCAATCTCCGAGCGCAGCACGCGCGCCAGTGCGTCGGCCAGCAGGGCGCCACCCAGGCCCTTGCCCCGAAACGCGCGGTCCACCGCCAGGCGGCCCAGGCGAACAGCCGGCACGGTGGGGTAGCGCGGCAGCTGCTTGACCATGCTTTCGGGCAGGTCGGTCAGCGGTAGGCTGGCCGCGGCCAGGGTGTAGTAACCGGCAACGCGCTGTTCATCGGCAAGCGCCACGAAGCAGGCGGCCACGCGCCGGCGCACGTCTTGCGAGGCCTGCTGGCGCAGGTAGCGGTCGAGCGGCGGCGCACCGCTGTCGAAGGCGGCACGGTCGCAACCGCCGTCCAGCGGCAGCAGCCGCAGCGGCGCACCAGTCATTCGGTGCGCAGCAGCTTGGCGCGGCGTTTGAACGCGCGCTGGAGAGCGGGCGCTGGCGCGGGCGGTTCAAGCAGCGCGTCGGCAAAGCGCTGCTGATCGGCCAGCGACAGGCGTACCACGCCGGCCTGCGCCACCGCGCGCTCGGCTGCATCTTGAACGGCGGCAACGACGAAGTCGGTCATGGTGCGGCCCTGCAGTTCGGCTGCGCGCTTCAGCAGACCGTGCAGGTCGGTGCTGATGCGGGCTTCGAGGCGGGCGGTGGCGCTGAGGGAGGCAGACATGGCAAGATCCTTTCGAATTCATTATCCGGCAAATAGCCGTACAAATCTACCGGCCCGTAGATCCCCCGCCGCCCCGCCGCCACCGCTGCCACAGGCGCCGCAACTCGCCCAGCCAGCGCAGCACGCCCCAGGACAGCTGCACCTTCTCGTGGCCGATCGGCTGGTCGCTGGGTGCGGTGAACCAGGCGGCCTTGGGGTAGGCCAGGTGCTGCGCCGGATAGACGCTGCGGTGGCCGATCATCAGGTAGGCGGCGACGCAGGCGCCGGCGACGTACAGGGTGGAGCCGCCGCCGAACAGCTCGATGCCCATCAGCACGGCGGCGATCGGCGTGTTGGAGGCCGAGGCGACGACCGCCACCAGGCCGACGGCCGCGCCCTGCGCCGGCGCCAGCCCGAGCCAGGGCGCGAAGGCGCCGCCGGTGACGGCGCCGATGACGAACTGCGGCGTGACGATGCCGCCGTAGTAGCCCGAGCCCAGGGTGATGGCGACCAGCAGCGCCTTCCACAGAAACCCCAGGTAGGGCATGGATTCGCCCTGCAGCGCGCGCTCCATGATGGGCAGGGACAGGCCGAGGAAGTCGGAGGGCAGCACGGCCACCAGCAGCGCCAGCAGCACGCCGCCCAGCATCGGCAGCAGCGGCGGCCACAGCGCCAGGCGCTGGCCGACCCAGCCGAAGCCGCGCCGCGCCAGTTGCAGCAGCTCGACGAACCAGGAGGCGGCGACGCCGCACAGCACGCCGATCACCACGGTCTTGAGGAACAGCAGCTCGGTGAAGCGCGCCTCGAAGGCGATCTGGTAGTCGGGATAGGGCACGCCCCACCAGCGGCTGACCACGAACGCGGTGACGCCGGCGACGATGCCGGGAAACAGGAAGTCGTGCCGCACGCGGCCGATGGCCAGCATCTCGACGCCGTAGATGGCACCGGCGATCGGCGTGCCGAACACGCTGGCAAAGCCGGCGCTGACGCCGCAGGCCACCAGGCGCTTGCGCAGCTCGACGTTCAGGCGCAGCGCCTGGCCGACGCCGGCGGCGACGCCGGCGCCGATGTGCGAGCACGGCCCCTCCTTGCCGGCCGATCCGCCGCAGCCCAGGGTGATGAGCGCCGCCACCGGCTTGATCCACAGCGTGACCAGCGGCACGTGGCCCTGCTGCTCGTTGACGGCGACGATGGGCTCGTCGACCAGGCCGGTGCGGTTGATCCGGTAGGCGTAATGGAGCAGCAGGCCGTTCGCCAGGCCGCCGGCCACCAGCAGCGTCGCCTGCCAGTGCCAGGGCGCGTCGTAGAGGTGCCCCTCGCTCAGGAACAGGAGCTTGAGGAACACGCTGCAGGCCGTGCCCACCAGCGTGCCGGTGACGATGGCCAGCAGCAGCCACAGCACGATGGTGGCCAGCATGACCAGGGGTTCGGCGGGATGCAGGCGGCGCATGGGCAAGGGGCGCCCGGGCACGTGCCGGGCAATGCCGGATCATTCCACGAATCGGCGGCGCCCCGCCAGGCCTGCCCCCACGACTGCCCTTACCATCGGGGACGCCTGCCTCCTGAACCCTCCCCGACTCGAGGCGCATGCCGCCGCTGCCGGCCACCCGCGCCGGCGGCCCCGGAGACCCGCGCCCACCATGCCATCACCCCGATCCGACCCCGCCGCCGACGACGGCGCGCTGACCGAAGCCGTGCGCTGGCGCGTGCTGGCGGTGCTGCTGGCGACCATCTTCATGTCGCTCATCAACGTCAGCGTGGTGAACGTCGCCCTGCCCTCGATCCAGGACAGCCTGCAGGCGAGCCAGTCGGACCTGCAGTGGGTGCTGTCGGGCTATGCGCTGACCTTCGGCGTGGTGCTGGTGGCGGCCGGCCGCGCCGGCGACATCATGGGGCGCGGGGGCTGGTTCGTCGCTGGCGTGCTGCTGTTCACCGCCGCGTCGGTGGCGGCCGGGCTGGCGCCCGATGCGCGCACGCTGAACGTGGCGCGCTTCCTGCAAGGCCTGGGCTCGGGCCTGATCACGCCGCAGGGCGTGGGCATGATCCAGCAGTACTTCCGCGACGAGGCACGGGCGCGCGCCTTCGGCTACTTCGGCAGCATGGTGGGGGTGTCGGTGGCGATCGGCCCGGTGCTGGGTGGCGTGCTGATCATGCTGGGCGGCGCCGACCTGGGCTGGCGCCTGGCCTTCCTGGTCAACGTGCCGACCGGCCTGCTGGTGGTGGCGCTGGCGCTGCGCTGGTTTCCGCGTCCGCTGTTCACCCACCGCGGCCCGGGTCGCGTCGGCCGCTCGACGCCGCGGCTGCTGCGTGCGCTCGATCCGGTGGGGTCGCTGCTGCTGGGGCTGGCGGTGTTCGCGGTGCTCTACCCGTTCATGGAATACCGCGGCTCGCACGCGACATGGCTGCTGCTGCCGGTGGGCCTGGCCCTGGCCTGGCTGTGGGTGGCCTGGGAGCGCCACCACGCGCGCGCCGGCGGCAGCCCGATGGTCGACCTGCGCATCTTCCGCACGCGCAGCTTCAGCAACGGCACGCTGATCATGGCGCTGTACTTCCTGGGCATGACCAGCATCTGGGTGATCGTGGCGCTGTACTTCCAGCAGGGCGCCGGCAAGTCGGCGTTCGAGGCGGGGCTGGTCGGCATCCCGGCCTCGATCCTGTCGGCACTGTCGGCGCACTGGGCCGGCCAGCGCGTGATGCGGCTCGGGCGCAAGGTGGTGATCGGTGGCCTGCTGCTGGGCATCGCCGGGCTGGCGCTGTGCGTCGGCGTGGCCTGGCTGCACGGGCTCGGGCGCCTGAGCATCTGGTGGCTGGTGCTGGCCCTGGTGCCGGTCGGCATCGCCCAGGGCGCCATCATCAGTCCCAACCAGACGCTGACCCTGGCCGAGGTACCCCTGGCCTACGCCGGCAGTTCGGGCGCCGTGATGCAGACCGGCCAGCGCATCGGCACCTCGGTGGGCATCGCGCTGATCACCTCGGTGCTGTTCGCGGCACTGGCCGTGAGCTCCTGGCCGACCGCGGTGATGCTCGCGTTCACCCTGATTGCCGGCGTGTTCGCACTGGCGCTGTGGGTCGCCTGGCGCGACCTGCGCGAGCGCGCGCGGCGCGGCACGCCGGCCGCGTGATGGCGGCGCTCAGGCGGCAGCGCGTTCAACAAGGCCTGACGAAGGCTCGCGTCGCGATTCATGTTGAACCGTCATTCAGCGCTGCCCCCGCCTCCATCCTGCGCCGACGCGGGAAAAGCGGGGGAGACGCGATACACCACACCGGCCCGCGTCGGACGTCGTGGCTGCGCTGCACGGCTCCTTCCGCCGCCGGGGGAAGGCCGGAGGCGGGGCCAGCACCGAGACATCGTGCACGCCGGTGGGTCGGTTGCCGGCTGCATGCACCGCGCGTCCGCAGGGCTTGCCACCTGCGCCAGCCTGGAAGCTCCGAAGGCCGCGGGACCGGCCAGTCGGGACACCCGTGGCCGGGGTCTTCCTGGCCGCGGGCCCGGCCGAGCGGGGTTTCGTGCGCCCCCTTCCAGGGAGATGGCGCGCAGCGCCACAGGGGGTGCCCGACCTCAGGCCGCCGCGCGTGCGTGCACGCCCTGCTCCAGCTCGAGCAGCCACTGCTTGCGCGGCACGCCGCCACCGTAGCCGGTCAGGCTGCCGTCGCTGCCGATCACCCGGTGGCAAGGCACGATCAGGCTGATCTTGTTGCTGCCGTTGGCGGCGGCCACGGCGCGCGTGGCGGTGGGCCGGCCGATGGAGCGCGCCTGCTCGGCGTAGCTGCGCGTCTGGCCGTAGGGAATCTTCAGCAGCGCGTGCCAGACGTCGATCTGGAACGGCGTGCCGACCAGATCGAGCGGCAGGTCGAAGTCGCGGCGCCGGCCGGCAAAGTAGTCGGCGAGCTCGCGCCCGAGCTGTTCGGTCAGCGCGCTGCGGCCGGGCCGCGCCGGGCCGCCGCGCGCCGCCTCGACCTGCGCGATCTCGCGCGCCAGGCCCTTGGTGTGCTTGCTGAACTCGAGCAGGCACAGGCCCTGGTCGGACAACAGTGCCGTCATTTCGCCCAGCGGGGTGGAATAGGTGTGAGAGATCAGGGACATGGCATGAACTCGCGTGGCCGCAACCAACCCGGCCATCCTACCGCGTCGCGCGCCGGCCTGCCCCGGCCGGTCTCGAATCGGGTCAGCCCGGGTCCTCCAGGTTGAACTGCCGCGTTTCCTCGTCGTAGCCGAACAGCTCGCCGTAGCGCCCCCAGTTGATGATGGCGCGCATGGTGTCCTCGGCGCGCTCCTCGGACATGCCGTCTTCCAGCTCCTCGGAGAAACGCGTGAAGGGGGCGCGGTGATCGGGGCGCTCGTCCAGCACGCGGCAGATCAGCGCCGCCAGGGGCACGTAGGCCAGCAGGTGCTCGCCGAACAGGCGCTTGCGCGCGTCCACGTCGAGCTCGGCGAAGCGGCGCCCGACCTCGGTCAGGCGCACGTCGCCCTCGGCCAGCTCGGCCAGGCGCAGCAGTTGCAGCGTTTCGGCGGTGGGGAACAACTCGCCAGCCGTCAGCCGCAGCGACGCGGCCAGTTCGGGCAGGTCGGCCTCGCCATGGAACGGCGGCCCGGCCAGCGCCTCCACCAGGCCCGCCAGGCGGTTGGTGGACACGCGCGGCAAGGCCATGCGCACGCCGGTGCCGGGAAAGCCGCCCGTGGCGGGCGCCGCGCCGGCGTGTGCCGTTGCAGGCTGCGTCATCAGGCCGTAGATGTGGTCGACCAGGGCGCGGAAGGACGGGTCCAGGCGATGGCGCGGGTGCTGCAGCGGCACCCGGATCTCCGTGGCCACGCGGCCGGGATGGGTGGACAGCACCAGGACGCGATCGCACATCTGCACCGCCTCCTCGATGTTGTGCGTGACCATGAGGATCGATTCGATCGGCAGCCGCCCCTCGATCCAGCGATCGATGATCTCATGGCGCAGGGTCTCGGCCGTGAGCACGTCGAGCCCGGAAAAGGGCTCGTCCATCAGCAGCAGCCGCGGGTGCACCACCAGCGCCCGCGCCAGGCCGACGCGCTGGCGCATGCCGCCCGAGAGTTCACGCGGATAGGCGCTCTCGAAGCCGTCCAGGCCGATCAGGTCGATCGCCGCCAGGGCCCGGCGGCGCCCGTCGGTGGGCGCCACCCCGAGTGCGTCCAGCCCAAGCTCGACGTTCTGCAGCACGGTGAGCCAGGGAAACAGCGCGAAGCTCTGGAACACCATGGCAATGCCCTCGCACGGGCCGGTGACGGGCTGGCCGCACCAGCGCACGCTGCCGGCCGTGGGCTGGAGCAGGCCGGCAATGATGCGCAGCAGCGTCGACTTGCCCGAGCCGGAGCGGCCCAGCAGGCCGACGATCTCGCCACGCTCGATGGTGAGCGACACGCCATCGAGCACCACCAGCTCGGCCCGGTCGGCCTTCTGAAAGACCTGGCGCACGCCGTCGAGCACGACCAGTGGCGCGCCGGCGACGGCGCGCGGGGGCCCAGGTTGGTGCGGCGTTGGCAGGGTGGGCGGATTCATGGTGTCACCGGATCGGTCGATCTTGTCCAAGGCGCCGCGCGCCACCCGAAACACGTGCAACGGGGCAGCCCCGACGGCTGCGCAGCGGCTTTGGCGCGGGCACCCGCGGCCGGAGAAGAGCCCCTGGACGCTGCGGGCGTCCCCCTTGCAGGGCACGGAGGCCCGCGGCGCCGGGCCCGCCTGCGCAGGCCCGGGCGGGCCGAAGCGCCGCGGCCTCTGGTGGCGTGTACGTGGAGCGCGGCGACATGGGGGTGCTTCATTTCACCCCAAATCCGGCAGTTGGATGCGCCCGCCAGTGCCGCCCTCGGCGTGCCAGGCAAGGCGCGAGGAGGCCGCGCACTGGTGTGCGCCACGACGAGCAACACCGCATGGTGCGCCGAGGGCGGTGCTGGCGGGCACATGGCGCCCTCACCCAAGAGGTGAACGTCATCAGGGCAGTCGAGGCCAATATTCATGCGGGTTTGAAGACGATGATCAGCGGTCAACTGCCGGATTCAGGGTCACTCGAGGCGGGTGCGGCGCATCGCCAGGTCATAGAGCGGCTGCCACAGCAGGCGGTTGAGCGCCAGCACCAGCAGCGACATCACGGCAATGCCAAGCACGATGCGCGGATGGTCGCCCGCCGTGGTGGCATCGGCAATATAGGCGCCCAGGCCGTGCGCGCGCACGGTGGTCGTGCCCCAGCTCGCCAGTTCGGCCACGATCGAGGTGTTCCAGGCCGCACCGCTGGCGGTGATGGCGCCGGTCACATAGTACGGGAACACCCCTGGCAGCACCACCTTGAACCACCAGCTCGGGCCGCGCACGTGAAAGCTCGCCGCCACCTCGCGCAGGTCGCCGGGAAAGGCGCTGGCGCCGGCGATCACATTGAACAGGATGTACCACTGCGTGCCCAGCACCATCAGCGGCGACAGCCAGATGTCGGGCGAAAGTCCGTGACGCACGATCAGCAGGACGACGAAGGGAAACACCAGGTTGGCCGGGAACGCCGCCAGGAACTGCGCCAGCGGCTGCACGCGCTCGGCCCATCGCGGGCGCAGGCCGATCCACACCCCCACTGGCACCCACAGCAGCGACGACAGCGCCACCAGCACCACCACCCGCGCCAGGGTGTAGCTGCCCAGTCGCAGCGCGGTGGCGACGTCCGGCCAGCCCGCACCACCGGCGATGAAGGCGACGATCTTCCAGGCCATCAGCAGCACGGCGAGCAGCACCAGGGCAAGCCAGACGCGGTCGGCGGCGCCGCCAGGCGCGGCCCGCCGTGGCGGCGCCGGGCGACGCGTCGATGCGGCCGGGCGCTGACGCGACAGCGCCCGGGCCAGCGCCGCGAGCGTGGCCAGCCAACGGCGGAACAGCCGTGTGCGGCGCGCCGCCAGCAGCACCCAGGAGCGCGGCGCACTGGCGCCCACCGAGCGCTCGACGCGAAACTTGTCGCTCCAGGCCACCAGCGGGCGGAACATGAGCTGGTCGTAGAGTCCGATCACCACCAGCATGGCAAGCACCGCCCAGCCGATCGCGGCCAGGTCCCTGCGGGCGATCGCCAGCGCCACGTAGGAGCCGATGCCGGGCAGCTCGATCGAGGTGGCACCGACGGCGATCGCCTCCGAGGCGACGACGAAGAACCAGCCCCCCGACATCGACATCATGGTGTTCCACACCAGGCCGGGCATGGAAAACGGCACCTCCAGCCGCCAGAAGCGCTGCCAGGCCGAGAGGTGGAAGCTGCGCGCGGCCTCCTCCAGCTCGGCCGGCACGGTCTTGAGCGACTGGTAGAGGCTGAACGTCATGTTCCAGGCCTGGCTGGTGAAGATGGCGAAGATCGCCGCCAGTTCGGCGCCCAGCAACCGGCCCGGGAACAGCGCCAGGAAACCGACCACGGTGAAGGACAGGAAGCCCAGGATCGGCACCGACTGCAGGATGTCGAGCAGCGGCACCAGCACCATCTCGGCACGCCGGTTCTTGGCCGCGAGCGCGCCATAGGCGAAGGTGAAGGCGAGCGAGGCGACCAGCGCGGCCAGCATGCGCAAGGTGGTGCGCAGGGCGTATTCCGGCAACCGCGCCGGGTCGAGCGAGATCGGGTCCTGCTGCAGCACGCTGATCGGCGCCAGCGTTTCGCGGGCACCCTGGAAGATCAGGATCAGCGTGGTGAACAGCAGGCCGAAGGCGAACAGGTCCCACAGGTTGGGCAGGCGCCGGCGCGCCCGGCCCGTGTCCATGGCGGGGAGGCCGTTCAGCATGGTGACGCGGGGCTCGCGGGTGGCATGGCGTGCCGACTATAGCCGTGCCTCCGGCGCCGGCAGGACGACGCGCGTCGGCGTCAGCGCCCGATCAGTCCGTCCAGCACGCCGGGTTCGAACGACGACGCGAGCGTGGCCGCGAGAGACTCGAACGTCGCGTCCAGCGATGGTGCGCCCCTGCCGAACAGGGCCTGCATCGCGGCATCCTGCTCGAACAGGCCGTGCAGCGCCAGCCCGAGCACGTTGCCGGCGGCGTTCTGCCAGGCCAGGCCGGCAATCACCTCGTGCACGGGCGCACCCCCAGCCGCGGTGGTGGTGTGGCCGGCGTGGATCTCGTAGCCGGCGCAGTGCAGGCCCGACAGCGCCCGCCAGGCGCCCGCCAGCGCGCCGAACCGCACGGCCGCGGGCCGCACCGTCTTGTCCTGCGCAAAGGTGGTCGTCAGCCCCAGCAGTCCCAGCCCCGGGGCGCGGCCGCGCGTCTCGACGCCCAGTGGGTCGTCGATCACCTGCCCGAGCATCTGCAGGCCGCCGCAGATACCCAGCACGCGGCCGCCGCGCGCTGCGTGCCGCGCCACGGCGCCGTCCAGCCCCTGGGCACGCAGCCAGCACAGGTCGGACAGCGTGGCCTTGCTGCCCGGCAGCACGATCCAGTCGGCGCCCTCCAGGTCGGCCGGCTGGCGCGCCCAGACCAGGCGCAGGCCGGGCACCTGTTCCAGCGGCTGGAATTCATCGAGGTTGCTGATGCGCGGATAGGCGACGATGGCGATGCGCGTGTGCGCCGGTGCGCCATCACCGCGATCCCGCGCGCCCGAGCGCCCGTCCTCTTCCGGCAGACCGTGGCCAAAGCACATCGGCACCACGGCCAGCGTCGGCACGCCGGTCAGCTCCTCCAGCCGCTGCGGCGCCGGCGCCAGCAGCGCCGCGTCGCCGCGAAACTTGTTCAGCACGAAACCGGCAAGGCGTGCCCGGTCCTCGGGCGCGAGCAAGGCCCAGGTGCCGTACAGGTGGGCGAAGGCGCCGCCGCGGTCGATGTCGGTGACGAGCAAGCAGCGGGCGCCCGCGTGGCGCGCCACGCGCAGGTTGACGACGTCGCTGGCCATCAGGTTGATCTCGGCGGGCGAGCCGGCGCCCTCGATCACCACCACGTCGTGTTCGGCGCGCAGCGCGTCCAGCGCCTGGGCCACCTGCGGCCATACGCGCGCGCTGCGCGCGCGCCAGGGCAGCGCACCCAGCGCCGCATCGACCTGGCCGAGCAGCACCACCTGGCTGCGCGTGTCGGCCTCGGGCTTGAGCAGCAGCGGATTCATGCGCACCCCGGGCACGGCGCGCGCAGCCAGCGCCTGGAAGTACTGGGCCGCGCCGATCTCGCCCCAGCCCTCTTCGACGCCGGCGACAACCCGGGCGTTGTTGCTCATGTTCTGCGCCTTGAACGGCGCCACCTTCAGGCCCTGGTTGGCCCAGTGGCGGCACAGGGCGGTGGCGATCCAGCTCTTGCCGGCACCGCTGCTGGTGCCCAGCACCATGACGCAGCGCGCCGTCATGCCAGCGCCTTCAGCGCCGCCGCCAGCGCGTCCTGCGTCGCCGGCGGCGCCACCGCCAGGCGCGCCCATCCGGCCAGGCCGAAGCTCGTGCAGTCGCGCAGCTTGACGCCGCGCTGGCGCAGGCGCACCAGCAGCGTCTGCAGCGCAGCCGCACGCTCGGCCATCGGCGCCGATCCGGCCGGCCGCGCGACCAGGAAATTGGCGTCGCCCGGCAGCACCTGCCAACCGGCCGCGTGCAAATGTTCCGCCTGGCGCGCCTTCCAGCGCCGCAGGCGCGGGCGGCAAGCCGCGAGCCAGGCCTGTGCTTCGTCCGTGGTCCAGGCCTGCAGCAGCGCCACACCGTGCGCGCCGAGCGGCCAGGACGGCGCCAGCAGGCGCAGGCGCTGCAGCAGGGCGGGGTCCGGTGCGCGCGGAGCGATCGCATAGGCGGCGCGCACGCCGGTCAGGCCAAGCGCCTTGTTCGGCGTGACCAGGCGCCAGACGCGCTCGAGCGCCGCGGCGTCCAGGCTGGGCGCGCCCGCCAGGCGCAGCGGCTCGTAGGCCTGGTCCAGCACCAGGACCTGCCCCGGCTGCAGCGCGGCAACGCGCGCCGCGAGTCCCGCATCGGCCCGCCCGAGCGGGCTCGAGGGTTCGCACGACCACAGCAGTGCAGCGGCCCCCGGATCGGCCACCGGGTGCAGCCCGGCCGCCTGCGCGGCGCGGGCGTAGTCACCGTACGCATGCGCCGGCTGCCAGACCGCGGGCACGCCCGCCCCGTCCGCGGCCGCGCGCAGCCGCACGGCGGTCGAAATGCGCTGGATGAACTCGCTGGCGCTGGCGGCGATGACAATGCGCTCGGGCGCCACGCCATGCCAGCCGGCCAGCGCGTGCACCAGCGCCGTGTACGCGGGGTCCGGGTAATGGCGCGCGTCGGCCCGCGCCAGGGCATGCCGCGCCGTCGGGCACGCGCCGCAGGCGTTGGCATTGCTGGACAGGTCGTGCACCGGCACGCCCAGCGCGTCGGGGCCGCCGTGCAGGGGCGCCGTCGCCGGTTGCGGCAGCAGCGCGCCCTGCGATGTGCTGGAACTCCGGGCGACCGGCATGGGCAATCCGGTCAGGACAGGACCACGGCGGCCAGTACGGCCGCGCAGGCCAGCACCGTCGCAGCCAACGCGACGTGCGAGGCGACGGCGCAGGCCCGCACCAGGTCGGCGCCCTCGGGGGCCCGGCCAGCGGCGTTCAGGCCATACACCCCCGGCTTGCCCAGGCGCACGCCGAGCACCAGTCCCATCGCCGCCATCGGCCAGCCTCCGTTGGGCGACGGTGTGCGCCCAGCCTCGGACGGCAGCCGCGACCAGCCGCGCAACCGCCCGGCCAGGCCGATCAGCAGCGCCGTCAGACGCGCCGGCAGCCAGGCCAGCACGTCGTCGGCGCGCGCCGCCCAGGTGCCGGCGCGGCGCCAGTCGCGGCCGGCGCGCACGCCGCGATAGCCCCACATGGCGTCAGCGGTATTGGCAAAGCGAAACAGCGCCGCGCCCGGCAAGCCCAGCAGCACGAACCAGAACAGCGGCGCCACCAGCGAATCGTTCAGGTTCTCGGCCAGGGTCTCGATCGCGCTTTCGCGCACCTGGCCCCCATCCAGCGTCGCGACGTCGCGGCTCACCAGCCGGGCCAGTTGCAGGCGGCCCGCTTCGGTGGAATCGAGCAGCGCGCGCTCGACCCCCAGCACCTCGTCGTGCAGCATGGCCCAGGCCAGCAGCGGCTTGAGCAGCAGGGCCAGCGCCAGCGCCGCGAGAAAGGCCGGCTGCGCCAGGATCCAGCGCTGCAAGGCCCAGGCGACGAGGACCACCACGCCGGCACTGGCGCACCAGGCCAGCGCGCCGCGCCCGAAGGCGTGCGCCCGCTCCTGCCCCGCCGGCGGCGCCACGCGCACGCCCAGCCAGGCCAGCCAGCGCCCCATCCACGCCACGGGATGCCAGCCGAGCGGCGGCTCGCCCAGCACGCGGTCGATGGCCAGCGCCAGCGCCGGCACGCAGGCCAGCAGTGCCCATTCGGCGCTCCCAGCTCCGCCTGACCAGGCCGTCATCGATCACGCTCCGCGAGGCCGGCGTGCGCGCCTGGGCCAGCGTGCAAGTTCAACCTGAATCCGGCAGTTGGATGCGCCTGCCAGTGCCGCCCGCGGCGTGCCAGGCAAGACGCGAGGAGGCCGCGCACTGATGTGCGCCACGACGAGCAACGCCGCATGGCGCGGTGAGGGTGGTGCTGGCGGGTGCATAGTGCGCTCACCCAACCGGTGAGCGTGATCAAAATGGCCAAGCTCAATGTTCATGCGACTTTCGATAAGTTCACACACGGTCAACTGCCGGATTCAGGTTCAGTCCTCGATCCCGCGCTGCGCCGGCACGCCGGCCTTGAAGGCGTGCTTGACGAGCTGCATCTCGGTCACGGTGTCGGCCAGCTCGATCAGCTCGGGCGGGCAGCGACGCCCGGTCAGGCACACGTGCACGTCGCGCGGGCGCTCGCGCAGGGTCTGCAGCACCTCGTCCAGCGGCAGCCAGCCGTAGATGAGCGGATAGGTGATCTCATCGAGCACGACCAGGAAGTGCTCGCCGTCCAGGATGGCGGCGCGTGCGCGCTGCCAGCCGTCGCGCGCCAGCTGCGCCGAGTGGTCCAGGTCCTTGCTGAGCCAGGAAAAGCCGTCGCCCAGGCCGTGGATCGGCAGGCCGAGCTGCTCGAAGGCGCGGTGCTCGCCAAAGCGCGCGCTCGGCACCTTCATGAACTGGAACACGCGCACCTGCTTGCCGTGCACGTGGCGGCGCCCGAAGGCGCGCAGCGCCAGGCCGAAGGCGGCCGTGCTCTTGCCCTTGCCGTCGCCGGTATGGACCAGCACCAGGCCGCGGCGCTCGCCGCTGGGGCGTTCGTAGCGCTTTTCGGTGGGTGGGGCTTCAATCTGCATGGATGGTCTCCTCGGCTGTCTGGCGCGGCAGCGCGACCCAGTCGCGTCCCACCTGGCGAATGGCGACGCGGCCGTCGAACGCCTGCTGCAGCGCGCGGTGGGTGTCGGGCTGGTCGGCGCCGCCGTGGTGCAGCACGCGGCCGGCCCGGATGATCACGATGTCGTCGGCCTGCAGCGCCATGTTGAGCTCGTGCAGCACGCTGACCACGCAGCGGCCGCCCGCCACCAGCGCCCGCACCGTGGCCAGCCAGTCGGCCTGATGCGGCGGATCCAGGTGCGCCAGCGGCTCGTCCATCAGCATCACCGGCGCCTGTACCGCCAGCAGCCGCGCCAGCAGCACGCGCTGGCGCTCGCCGCCGGACAACTCGCCCAAGCGCCGCTCGCGCAGGTCCCAGGCGCGGGTGTCGCGCAGTGCCGCGGCGACGACGGCCTGGTCCTGCGCCGTCGGCGCGGCCAGCCAGGCGCGATGCGGCAGGCGCCCGAGCATGACGATGTCCCAGGCTCGCAGGTCCTCGCCGCCGCCCTCCTGCTGGCCCAGCCAGGCCAGCTGGCGCGCGCGCTCGCGCGTCGACCACTCGTCCAGCGCCCGGCCCAGCAGCTGCACCTGCCCGTCGCACGGCAGCAGCCCGGCCAGCACGCGCAGCAGGGTCGACTTGCCGGCACCGTTGGGGCCGACGACGGCGGTCCAGCGGCCGCGCGGCAGCGCGAGCGTGATGTCATGCAGGATGCGGCGCTTGCCGATGCCGGCGGCGCGCAGCTGAACCGCCAGCGCCGCCCCGTCCGGCCGGGACGAGTGCACCGGCAGCGACGCCAGGGCCGCGGCGCTCATGCAGCACCTCCACCCGCCGCGCGCCGGTGCATCAGCCAGAGCAGGTAGAGGCCACCCAGGACGGCGGTCAGCACGCCGACAGGCAGCTCCTGCGGCGCAATGACGACGCGCGCCGCGATGTCGGCCGCCATCAGCAGCAGGCCGCCCACCAGGGTCGAAAGCAGCAGCAGCGGCCCGTGCGTGCAGCGCGCCAGCGCCCGCGCCAGGTGCGGCGCCACCAGGCCGACGAAGCCGATCAGCCCGGTCTGCGCCACCGCCGTGCCCGTCGCCAGCGCCAGCACGGCGATCAGCAGCGCGCGCAAGGGCGCCAGCGGCAGGCCCAGGCTCTGCGCCGTGGCCTCACCCAGGCTGAGCGCGTCCAGCGTGCGCGCCAGCGTCCAGGCCAGCAGCAGCAGCGGCGCCAGCACCGCGGCCATGACGCCGCAGGCGCCCCAGCCGACGAAGCCCGTCACGCCCAGGGTGAAGCCCTGCATCGCCTGCAGCACGTCGGGCTGGGCCAGCTGCACCAGGTCGCGCACGGCGCCCAGCACGAAGCCGACCACCACGCCAGCCAGCAGCAGGCGCAGCGTCTGCTGCACGCCGCGCGCCAGCACCAGCGCCAGCAGCACGCCGCCCAGGGCACCGACGAAGGCGGCGCCGGTGAAGCCCACGCGCGCCAGCCAGGGCGAGGCCGCCTGCAGCAGCGCGATGCTGCCGCCGCTGCCCGCCACCATGCCGCCCCCGGTGCCGAGCGCGGCAAACACCAGCGCCACCGCCAGCGCCGCGCCCGAGGCGCTGCCAAGCAGGAAGGGGTCGGCCAGCGGGTTGCGGAACAGCCCCTGCGCCACCGCCCCCGCCAGGCCCAGCAGGGCGCCGGCCAGCCAGGCGCCCAGGGTGCGCGGCAGGCGGATGTCCCACACGATCTGCCAGGCCACGGCGTCGTGGCGCGCGCGCAGCAGGCTGTCGAAGCCGGTGCTGCCGACGCTGGCACCCAGCGCCAGCGCCGCCAGCGCCAGCAGCACCAGGATCAGCACCAGCCACGACAGCCAGACGCCGCTGCCACGCGGCGCCTCGAACGGGACGGCGGCCACGCTGCTGCTCATGGTCGGGAATTCTCGGTCGACTGCGCTGCCGGCGCCAGGGCCTGCCGCGCTGCGGCTCCACCGCCGGTGCCGCGCCCGGCGGCGCAATCAGCCATCAGGCGCGCCGCTTCCGGCAGGCGCGGGCCGGGACGCACCAGGATGTCGCGCTGCGCGGCGTCGAACTCGCACACATGTCCTTCGCGCAGCGCGCGCAGGCGTGCCCAGCCGGGGCGGCGCGCCATGTCAGCCAGCCCGCCCTGGCTGACGATGATCAGGTCCGGGTCGGCGCGCACCACCAGTTCCGGATTGATGCGCGGAAACGGCCCCAGCGCCGGGTCGTCGATGATGTTGCGCAAGCCCAGCCGCTGCAGCAGCTCGTCGACAAAGCTGCCGGCGCCAGCCGCAAACGGTGCCGGCGTGACCTCGTAGTAGACGCGCCGGCCGCGCGCCGCCGGCGGCACCGAGGCCGCGGCGGCCGCCAGGCCCTCGTCGATGCGCGCCAGCAGCGCAGGCGCCTCCGGCACCTGCAGCAACTCGCCCAGCTGCAGGGTGACGCGGCGCTGGTCGGCCAGGGTGCGCGGCTCCAGCGCCAGCACCGCCAGGCCCAGCGCACGCAGGCGCACCGCCGCGCGCGAGGACTCGCCGATCAGCACCAGGTCGGGCTTGAGCGCCACCACGGCCTCGATGTTCGGATCCAGCCCACCCCCGACCTGGGGCAGCCGGCGCACCGGCTCGGGCCAGTTGGAGTAGCGGTCGACGCCGACCAGGCGATCGCAGGCGCCGAGCGCGCACACGGTCTCGGTGAGCGAAGGCAGCAGGCTGACGATGCGCGCCGGCGGCGCGTCCAGGCGCAGCGGCTGCCCGTTCGCATCCTCGACGGCAGGTGCCGCCGCAGCACCGACGCACAGCGCGATCAGCAGGGCGAAAACCCGGCCCCTCATGCTGCGGCCACCTCCTTCAAGGTCAGCGGCAGGCCGGCCACCATCAGCGTCACGCGCGCGCAGGCAGTGGCCACCGACTGGTTCAGCAGGCCCAGCGCATCGACCGCTTGCCGCAGCTCGCGCCCGAGCGGCACCACGCCGAGGCCGATCTCGTTGCCCACCAGCACGATCGGGCCCGGGCAGCGCGCAATCGCCGGCAGCAGCCCGGCCGTGGCCTGCGCCGGATCGGCCGGCGGCCGGGCATCCGGATCGACCGGCATCAGCTGCTGCGTCAGCCACAGCGTCAGGCAGTCGACGATGCGCAGCGTCTCGGCGCCGCCGGCCGCATCGATGGCGGTCGCCAGCCCGGGCCCGGGCTCCAGCGTCGCCAGCCCGGGCACGCGCTCGGCGCGCTCGCGCTGGTGGCGTGCGATGCGTGCGCGCATCTCGGCGTCGTGCGCCTGGGCGGTGGCGATCAGCACCGCCCGGTGCGTCGGCGCCTGCGCCAGCCAGGCCGCGGCCAGGCTTTCGGCGCGGCGCGACTTGCCGCTCTTCTGGCCGCCCAGGATGAGTTCGCTGCGCGCCGGCACCAGCAGCTCAGGCATGGCAGCGCACCCCTGCGGCACCGGTGCTCGCGTCCAACCCGGCCCCGAACAGCCAGGCTGCCAGCCGTGGGCTCGACGCCAGCCAGGGCTGGAACAGGCTGCCGCGCACCGGCCGGCCACCCGCGACCGCATGAATCGCCTCGCCGGGCCTGGGGTTCGCACCGACACCGACCTGCGTGAACCCGATCGGCTCCAGCCCGGCCTCCACACGCACCCGATGAAAGGCATGACCCCGCAGCGCCGGCACCTCGGCCATGGGCTGCCACTGTTGCAGGCCCAGGCCCATGAGATGCGGTTGCACGCGCGCGCTTCCGGGCAGCACGCCCGACATGCGATGGCTGGCTCCCGCGCCGTCAACCAGTTCATCCAGCAGGAGCGGCAGTCCGCCCCCCTCGGCCCAGATCGGCCGCCCCGCTCGAGCATGCGCCCGCAGCTGGGCGTGCAGGTCGACGCATTCGGCCAGGCGACCGGCGTAACGTCCGGCGTCGCCGCCCGGCAGCCAGAGCGCATCGCAGTCGGACAAGGCGTCGCCAGCCAGCGGTGAAAAACACACGACGCGCGCGCCCAGCGCCTGCAGGGTCTCGACGTTGGCGGGATAGACGCAGGCAAAGGCCGCATCGTGCGCCACCGCAATCGTGCAGCCGGCCAGCAGCGTCGGCAGGCGCGGGGCAGCAGCTGGCGCCGGGAAGCGCACCGACCAGCGCCGGCGCCAGTCATCCAGCGTCAGGCGACCCAGGGGTGTCTGCGCAAGCCGGTCGGCAATCGCGTCAAGCCTCGCCAGCGCCTGGTCCGCGGACGCTTCCGGCGTCGCCAGCACACCCGCGTCGCGCTCCGGCAGGCCCAGCGCCGCGTCCCGCGGCAGATGGCCGAGCCAGCCATCGCCCGGCTGCAGCGCGGACTGCAGCAGCGCGGCGTGCCCGGTGCTGCCCACGCCATTTGCCAGCACGCCCGCCCAGGGCAGGGGATCGACGTCGCTGGCACCATATCCGCGCAAGCCCAGCACCACGGCGCCCAGGGTCTGGGCCATGGCTTCGGCCTGCACCACCGCCAGCACCGGGATCCCAAGCCGACGCGCCAGTGCGGCGCTGCTGGGCTCTCCATCGTGCAGACCCATCACGCCCTCGATCAGGATCGCGTCGGCGCTGCTGGCCGCCTGGTGCAGGCGTGCGCGCACGTCCGGCTCACCGGTCATCCACAGGTCCAGGTTGTGCACCGGCGCACCGCTGGCCGCTTGCAACCAGCCGCCATCAACGTAGTCCGGCCCGCACTTGAAGGCACGCACGCGCCAGCCACGGCGCGCCAGCAGCCGAGCCAGCCCGGCGGCCACGGTGGTCTTGCCCTGCCCCGAGGCGGGTGCGGCGACCAGCAGGGCCGGGCAGCGCATCGCGCTCAGCGGCGCGGCGTCCAGCGCAGGCCGACAAACAGCGTGCGACCCGGCGTGGCGTAGCCCCCAGCCAACTGGTATTGCCGATCGCCCAGGTTGTCCAGGCGCGCCAGCAAATCCCATTCGCGCGCGATCGTGGTGCTCGCAAACAGGTTCACGACGCCGTAACCGGCCAGACGGCTGGTGTTGGCCGCGTTGTCCCAGCGGTGGCTCACCAGCTGCCATTCGGCGCCCAGCGTCCAGCCGGCGACGCGAGTGTCGGCATTGAGCTTGAGCAGGCGCTGGGCGCGCCGTGGCAGCAGCTTGCCGGTGAGTGCATTCTTGGGTTGCTGGAAATCGAGCGATCCGCCAAGGTTGACGCTGCCCAGCCGATGCGCGCCGCTGATCGTCACGCCCTGCAAACGCGCCTTGCCAGCGTTTTCATAGCAGCCAAAGGTGCTGCCGCAGGGCCCGGCGGCGCCAAACGTGATCAGGTTGGTGACGCGGTTGCGGTAGGCCGTGACACCCAGGCGGCTGTCGCCGCGCGACCAGTGCAGGCCGAGCTCGAGGTTGCGGCTCTTTTCCGGCTGCAGCCCCGGCTCGCCGTATTCCGAGAAGCGCTGGTAAAGCGTGGGCGCGCGAAATGCCGTCCCCACCGCCCCGGTGACGCGCCAGCCGGGAGCAAAACCGTAGCCGTAGGCAATGCCACCGGTGGTCTGGCCGCCGAACTCGCTGTCCCGGTCGTGGCGCAGATTGAGTTGCAGCGTGTGCGCATCGGCGCTATAGCCCCAGCCCAGGGCAACGGCATCCTGGTGCCGGCCCTGATCGAGGGCCGTGTCCCACGGATTGACTGCAGGGTTGTTCAGGCGGTCCTCGCGCCGCTCCAGCGCCGCGGTCAGCACGTGCGCGCCGTGGCGCCACTCGTTCTGGAACAGGTAGTTGCGCAACCGCGTCTTGCTGAGATACGGCGAAGGCACGGTCTCGTAGCGTGTCTGCGACTCGCTGACCGACAGGCGCGTGCTGTAGGCCCGGGTCCACTGCGCGGACCAGGTGCCGCCCAGCGTCGTCAGGCGGTTCAGGCCATGATCGTCCAGGCCGGGCGCAAAGCCATCGTATTGCGCGTCCATGTCGGTGTAGCTGCCCGTCAGATCGAGTCGGTGCCCGCTGGCCATCTGCCAGCCCAGGCGGCCGCTGGCCGCGCTCTGCCGATAGCCATCGCGATCGGGATTGCCCGCAGGCATGCTGTTGTAACCCCGGCTGACGTCGCGCTCGACGCCAAGCGAGTAGTCCACGGCCCCGCTCTGGCCGGAAAAGCCGGCCTCCAGCCTGCCGCTGCGGCGATTGCCCGCGCCAACACCGACATAGGGCGTGAACGGGCCCTCGCCCTTCTTCGTGAACAGCTGGATCACCCCGGCCACGGCATCGGACCCGTAGACGGCAGCAGCCGGACCGCGCAGGATCTCGACCCGCTCGATCTGCCCGAGCGCGATCGCCTCCCAGGGCGCGCCGCCGGTGGACTGGGAGTCGACCCGCACGCCGTTGACGTAGACGGCCGTGAAGCGCGTCTCCGCACCGCGCAGGAACAGGCCCGTCGCAGTGCCCGGACCGCCGCTGCGCGAGAGCTCCAGTCCCGGCTGGCGCATCAGCAAGTCACCGATGGTGACTGCACCACTGGCGCGGATCTGCTCTTCACCCAGCACCGTGACATCGGCCAGGACGTCCGTGATGGGCTGCTCCATGCGCTGCGCCGTGACCACGGTCTCGGTCAGGCTGGGCGCAGCCACCTGGGCCACGGTCAGGTCCTGGGGCGCGGATTGTGCGAAGGCGGGAAGCGCGCCCGCGAGCGCGCACGAAAGGGCCAGCGGCAGCACGGCGGGCCGGCCGGACAAGGGAGTCAGATGCATGATGAAAACACGGACAAGCCGCCCCTGCCAGCTTCCCCGCCGGCGTCTGGGGCCCAAATGACCGCGCCGCCTTCCACCAGAAGTCGAAAGTCGCGCGCGATCGCCTCGTTGGCCGGTATCCGGGCTGGCGGAGGTTCACCGGCGCCTCGCCTTCCCGGATGCGTGTTTCAGCGCGTCCAGTGGCCTTGCGTGAGGCGCCGGCCGGTGCCGGCGGCGTGATGCCGCGGCGCCGTCCGCTTACCGTTGCGGGGGCAGCGCAGGTTAGGCCATGCTCGTGTCGAGGCGACCCTCCTGCTTCCCGTTGAACTGCGGCCGTGTGAACCACGGCACGCGAGCACCAACACAATAATTGTAGATCGCGGGCACGCACGCCGCCACCCGTACAATCTGCGGCTCAAGCAAGGCCCTGCCCCGATGACGACCGCGCCCCTGATCGAACAGATAGCCGACCGCGTCGAGCGGCTGCTCGTGCGCCACGAGGAGCTGCAGCGCACCAACGCCCTGCTGCAGCAGCAGGTGCAGGCGCTGACGCACGAGCGCGACAGCCTGAAGTCGCGTCTGCTGGCGGCACGCGCGCGCGTGGACGCGCTGATCGACCGCCTGCCTGGCAACGGTCCGGCAGGGCCGTCGACACCCACGAGCGAGACCAGGCCGTGAAGCAGATCGAAGTGCAGATCATGGGCCAGGGCTACCGCCTCGGCTGCCCCGAAGGTGGCGAAGCGCGGCTGCGCGAGGCCGTGCAACGCGTGGACGCCGCCATGTGCAAGATCCGCGACGCCGGCAAGATACGTGCGCGCGACCGCATCGCCGTGCTTGCCGCGCTCAACCTGGCCTTCGAGCTGGACGCGGCGCCGACCCCGGAACCGACCGCGGCAGCAGCTGCGGCACCCGCGGACGCGGGCCACCCGCCCGCGCTGGCCGGGCTGCTGGAACGCCTGGACCAGGCCCTCGGCGCCGACGGCCGGCTGCTGTGACCCGAAGTCCCGGAGCGCCACGCGCACGCGCGGCCACCAGGCCTTAAAATGAAATGGTCTGCGATGCGCGCCGGGCTTTATATTTCCTTGAACCAATGCTCGTATGAGCCCGGGCTTGGAACATCGTCTGGTCGGCGTGATCGTCTCGCGTCAGATGAACCCAAGGCCAGTCTGACCTCGCCCACCTGAACCCCCGCGTTCAGGATGAGGGTCCGGCGGCATTCGCAGACACCTTTTGCGCAAAGGCCGGCTTGTCCCCGGCCTTTTGCATGGCTGTCGCGCCGGCGCGGCGGCGCCACCTGACCTGCCCAGCGCCCATGCCCATCGAACCGCTTCTGATCGCCGAGCTGGCAGCGCTCGGCCTGGTGACCGGCTTCCTCGCCGGCCTGCTGGGCATCGGTGGCGGCATGATCATGGTGCCCTTCATCTCGCTCATCCTCGGCGCACGCGGCGCCAGCCCTGGCCTGGCGGTGAAGATGGCGATCGCGACCTCGATGGCCACCATCATCTTCACTTCGCTGAGCAGCGTGCGCGCCCACCACCGCAAGGGCGCGGTGCGCTGGGACATCGTTGCGCGACTGGCACCCGGCATCGTGCTGGGTGCCATGGTGGCGAGCCTGGGCGTGTTCACCCTGCTCAAGGGCGCGGCGCTGTACTTCGTGTTCGCGGTGTTCGTGATGTTCTCGGCGGTGCAGATGTTCCGCGGCAGGAAGCCGGCCGCCAGTCGCCAGATGCCAGGCATCGCGGGCCAGCTCGGCATGGGCAGCGTGATCGGCTTCCTCTCGGGGCTGGTGGGTGCCGGCGGCGGCTTCGTCAGCGTGCCGTTCATGACCTGGTGCAATGTCGCCATCCACAACGCCGTTGCCACCAGCGCGGCCCTGGGTTTCCCGATCGCCCTGTCCAACGTGCTGGGCTACATCGTCGCCGGCCAGGGCCTGCAAGGGGCGCCCGCCTATTCCTTCGGCTACCTGTGGCTGCCGGCGCTGGTGGTGATCGCCTCGTGCAGCGTGCTGATGGCGCCGCTGGGCGCACGCGCCGCCCATGCCCTGCCGGTGGCGCGGCTCAAGCGCGCCTTTGCCGGCGTTCTGTTCCTGCTGGCACTCTACATGCTGAACAAGGGCATCGGGGCCCTCGCCGGCGCCTGACCAGGCTGCCGGCACCACAGATCAGGCCCCCGGCACCACGCACCACGGCGCCTGGTCGTGCACCAGGCCCATCCACAGGCCCCAGCCCGAGGTCAGCGCCAAGGCCAGCCCGGCCAGGCGCATGCCCCAGGCCCCGCTGCTGCTGCGGCCGAGGCGCAGCAGCAGCCAGGGGCCGAGCCACAGCACGGCGCCCGAGCCGGCGGCAAACGCCGCCATCACCAGCGCGCCGCCGGCCACGCTACCGGCCAGTGCGGCCACCATCACGGCCGAATACAGCAGGCCGCACGGCAGCAACGCCCAGGCCGTGCCCAGGCCGAGCGGCGCGGCCAGGCCGAACGACTGCGTGGCCGCGCGCACGCGCGCCCAGACACGGCGCGCGCCGGCATCCAGCCACAGCGGCTGGCGCGCCTGCACCAGCAGCACCAGCCCGAGCAGCACGGCCGCCACGTGCACCATCGTCCAGGCCGGGCGCAGCGCCGCCGACTGCACGGTGAGCCAGCCCAGTCCCTGCATCGAGGCCGCCGCCAGCGCGCCCAGCGCCGAATAGCCGAGCAGCCGACCAAGCTGGAACAGGCCGAGTGCCTGCGCACTGCGCGGCGCCGCGGCCTGCCCGATGCCGGCGCAGGCCGCGCCACACATGGCGATGCAATGCGGGCCGCCCGCCAGCCCCATCAAGAGGGCAGTGGCGGCGAGCGAAAGGTTCATCAAAGGATTCTAGAGAACTGGGCCCGGGTCTGGCGCGCATGCAGGTACTT
This sequence comes from Ottowia sp., assembly GCF_035325765.1. GTDB lineage: Bacteria > Pseudomonadota > Gammaproteobacteria > Burkholderiales > Burkholderiaceae_C > Ottowia. Next base: position 2,250 of record NZ_DAOKZG010000034.1, on the reverse strand, counting down.
GTCGAACACCATGGCCACGCCGCGCACGAAGAACCAGCCGAGCGGAGTGAGCTCGATGGCGCCGTCGGCCAGGCGCACCAGGCCATCGTCCTGCAGCGGGCGCAGGCGCTCCAGTTCGGCGGCAAAGTAGCTCTTGAAATCGATCAGGTGCGCGAGCTCGATCGACTCATGCGAAACCACACCCTGGCACATCAGGGCCATGATGACGCTGCGCCGCACCAGGTCGTCACGCGACAGCGCCAGGCCGCGCAGCACCGGCAGGTGGCCGTGCTCCAGCCGGTCCTGGTAGTCGGCCAGGTCGCGCGCGTTCTGGCTGTAGCTGGCCCCCACCTTGCCGATGGCCGACAGGCCCAGGCCGATCAGGTCGCAGTCGGGCTGGGTGCTGTAGCCCTGGAAGTTGCGGTGCAGCCGCCCCTGGCGCCGCGCCACCGCCAGCGCGTCGTGCGGCAGGGCAAAGTGGTCCATGCCGATGTAGACATAGCCGGCCTGCTGGAATACGTCCAGCGCCTGCGCCAGCATGACGACCTTGTCGCCGACCGCGGGCAGCTCGGCCGCGTTGATGCGGCGCTGCGCCTTGAAGCGTTCGGGCAAGTGGGCGTAGGCGTACAGGGCAATGCGGTCCGGACGCAGTTCGACCACCTGCGCCAGCGTGCGCGCGAACGACGCGGGCGTCTGGCGCGGCAGGCCGTAGATCAGGTCGACGTTGATCGACTCGAAGTCCAGCGCGCGCGCCGCCGCGACCCGGTCGAACACCTGCTCGGCCGGCTGCACCCGATGCACCGCCTTCTGCACCTGCGCGTCGAAGTCCTGCACGCCCAGGCTGATGCGGTTGAAGCCCAGCGCGCGCAGGGCCACCAGGCGCCGGGCGTCCACCGTGCGGGGATCGAGCTCGATCGAGTACTCGCCCCCGGCGACGAAGCTGAAATGGCGCTTCAGCATCGCCATCAGCGCCCCCAGCTCGGCATCGTTGAAAAAGGTGGGGCTGCCGCCGCCCAGATGCAGCTGGCTCACCGCCTGGCGCGCGCCCAGGTGGCGGACCTGCAGTTCCACCTCGCGCTCGAGGCAACGCAGATAGGGCGCGACACGCTCGCGGCTGCGCGTGACGATCTTGTTGCAGGCGCAGAAGTAGCACAGCGACGCGCAGAACGGCAGGTGCACGTAGAGCGACAGCGGCCGCGTGCCCAGCAGCGAGCAATCGCGCCGCTGCGCCAGCGCCTGCAGGTAGTCCGCCTCGCCGAAAGCCTCGACGAAGCGGTCCGCCGTCGGATACGAGGTGTAGCGCGGGCCGGGGACGTCGAACCTGGAGATCAGCTCGGGGGTGATGCGGGACATGCCAACGCGGAATCTGGAAAAATACCGCCCACTTTCCCCCGTCTGTGTCAGAATGTCCTTGACGATTATCAAGGAGGGGGAATCTTTCTCCGCAACTGGAATTCCGCCAATGCGCAACGCATTCAAAGCCCTCCGGACTTTGCCCGCATGACTCCCAAAGCGATCAAGGTTGCCTGCTCCAACTGCAGCTTGCGCGAGTTGTGCATGCCGGTGGACATCACCGAGGCCGACATGCAGCTGCTCGACACGCTGGTGGCCAGGCGCCGGCGCGTCAAGCGCGGATCCACGCTGTTCGCCAATGGCGACCATTTCGACGCGCTGTACGCCATTCGCACCGGCTTCTTCAAGACGCGCGTGACGACCGAGGACGGGCGCGACCAGGTCACGGGCTTCCAGATGGCGGGCGAGATCATCGGCCTGGACGGCATCGTCTATGATCGCCACACCTGCGATGCGGTGGCACTGGAAGACGCCGAGGTCTGCGAGATGCCCTACGACCGCATCGAGGAGCTGTCACGCGAGGTCCCGGCGCTGCAGACGCACGTGCACAAGATCATGAGCCGCGAGATCGTGCGCGATCACGGCGTGATGCTGCTGCTGGGCAGCATGCGCGCCGAGGAGCGCCTGGCCGCCTTCCTGCTGAACCTGGTGCAGCGCCTGCACGTGCGCGGCTTCTCGCGCACCGAGTTGGTGCTGCGCATGACCCGCGAGGAAATCGGCAGCTACCTGGGCCTGAAGCTCGAGACCGTGAGCCGCACCTTCTCGAAATTTGCCGACGACGGCGTGATCGAAGTCAAGCACCGCCACGTGCGCATCATCGACATCGATGCGCTGCAGGCCATCGTCAACGCATCCGAGGCTGCCTAGTGTAGTGTTTCGTTCTGTTTGGAACTTAAGCGGCTATTGGCACGGATCACT
>NZ_DAOKZG010000033.1:0-32407 GCF_035325765.1 Ottowia sp. | reverse complement strand
GCGTCCTCGACCATGCCGGGCAGCTCGCTGCGCCCCTTGACGCCGCCAAAAGCCGTGCCCATCCACTTGCGTCCGGTGACGAGCTGGAACGGCCGCGTGCTGATCTCCTGGCCGGCGCCGGCGACGCCGATGATCACGCTCTGGCCCCAGCCGCGGTGCGCGCACTCCAGCGCGGCGCGCATCACCTGCACGTTGCCGATGCACTCGAAGGAATGGTCCACGCCCCAGCCGGTCATCTCGACGATCACGTCCTGGATCGGTTTGTCGTGGTCCCTGGGATTCACGCAGTCGGTGGCGCCGAAGGTGCGCGCCAGCTCGAACTTGGCCGGGTTCGTGTCGATGGCAATGATGCGCCCGGCCTGCGCCAGCTGCGCACCGTGAATCACCGCCAGGCCGATGCCGCCGAGGCCGAACACCGCCACGCTGTCGCCCGGCTGCACCCTGGCGGTGTTCTTGACCGCGCCCAGGCCCGTGGTCACGCCACAGCCGAGCAGGCAGACCTGCTCCGGATTCGCCTGCGGGTTCACCTTGGCCAGAGAGACCTCGGCCACCACCGTGTATTCGCTGAAGGTGCTGCAGCCCATGTAGTGGTAGACCGGCTGGCCGTTGCAGGAGAAGCGCGTCGTGCCGTCCGGCATCAGGCCCTTGCCCTGGGTCGCGCGCACGGCCACGCACAGATTCGTCTTGCCGCTCTTGCAGAACAGGCATTCGCCGCACTCGGCGGTGTAGAGCGGGATCACGTGGTCGCCGGGCTTGACGCTGGTCACGCCTGCGCCCACCTCGACCACGATGCCCGCGCCCTCGTGCCCGAGCACGGCCGGGAACACGCCCTCGGGGTCGTCGCCGGAGAGCGTGAAGGCATCGGTGTGGCAGACCCCGGTGTGGGTGATGCGAATCAGCACCTCGCCCTGTTTCGGCGGGGCGACGTCGATCTCGACGATTTCAAGCGGCTGGCCCGGCGCGAAGGCGACGGCGGCGCGGGACTTCATGGGGCTTCTCCAGGCAGCGACGAACCCTGGAGAGTCTAGCCCTCATCCGGCAGCGCAGGCCACCGGCGCCACGATACCCGCGCGGGGCACCGGCGCTGCCGCTCAGCCCAGCCCGATCGGCGCCGGCGCCGCGCGCACGATGCGCGAAAACAGCTCGTCGTAAGCCTTGTCGGGCGACTGCTGCTTGGTCATGGTTTCGCGGTTGGCCTCGAACGCCTCGTCCAGCGCCTTCCAGTCCTCGGGCGTCAGGTACTTGACGGCCGCCGGCAGGATCTCCTCTTCCTCCATGCGCATGTGCGAGAGGTAGAGGTCGACGTAGCGCTTGAAGGTCTGGGTGAAGGCCTCGCGCCGCGGCTCGCCCATCATCTCCCAGGCAACCAGCAGGTGCAGCAGGTCGCGTACCGCCTTTTCCGTGTACTCGTGGTCGTGATCCAGGCGCGTGATGGAGGCGATCGTGTCGGGCGCGGCGGCGGCCACGCGCGGGAACAGCAGCTCGGTTTCCTTGGGGTGGTGCAGGCGCTCGGGGAATTCCTCGATGTAGAACAGCATCGCGCGCAGCACGTCGAAGAAGCCCTTGGGGTCGTCCTGCGGCCCGCGTTCGACCAGCATGCGCGTGGACTTGAGCATCGCCGCCAGAGTCGAATGCTCGTCGCGGATGATCTTCAGGCTGCTCGGGGTCGTCATCTCCATGCTCCTAGTGTTCTGCACGCAGTCTAGTCTCGGCCTTGCCGGATGAAACTGACCTGGATCAAGTTGAACCGATGCTCGGCCGGCTCGTCCGCGACCGGCTGCAAGTCCCCGCCGGCGATGCGGATTCCAGCAGCGCGCGCCAGCCGGAACGGGCACGGGCCGCTCAGCGCTGCGCCTTGACCTGGTCGGCGGTCACCAGCTTGGCCTGGTTGCCCCAGCTCGTGCGCTCGTGGTTGGCGATGTCGGCGACGTCGGCATCGCTCAGCGCGCCGCCGAACGGCGGCATCGGGCTGGGATAGCTGACGCCGTCGATGACTTCGCCGCTCACGCCGTGCAGGATCGAGCGGATGTGCTTGGTCGGATCGCCGTCCAGCACCGCCGGGTTCTTCACCAGCGGCGGGAAGGCGCCCGACAGGCCGGCGCCATTGGCCTGGTGGCAGGCCGCGCAGGTGCTGGTGTAGAGCTGCGCGCCGCGCTCCGGGTCGAACTTGTAGGGGCCGGCCGGCGCGGCGGCCACCACCGGTGCGGGCGCGGCTGCCCCCGCGGCCTTGCTGATGTTCGGCTTGCCGTGCTCGACACCCGGCTCCCGGATGTCCAGCACGCCCGCCGCGCCCTTGTCCAGGTGCGCGAACGAGTGGTCGACGAACACGTAGTGCCCCGGGTCCGGGATCACCAGGTCGAACACGATGCCCTCGCCCGGGCCGACGCTGTAGGTCGACACGCCATTCAGGGCATGTGCCGGATTGCCGTCCGGGTAGACCTTGTCGAAGATCGCGCCGATCACGTGGAAGGCGCTCCACAGGCTGGGGCCGGCGTTCACCATGTACAGGCGCACGCGCTCGTTCGGCCGCGCCGTCAGCGGATGATCCTGGTACTGGAAGGCAATGCCGTTGAAGGCCACGATGTCGGGCTGGATGCGCTGCATCTTGCCGAAGTCGGGGCCCATCAGGGTGCCGGCGATCTGCTGCGTGTACCACTCGCCCTGCACCAGCACGTATTCCTTGTCGGCCTTGGGCCGCGGGTCGTCGGCCGGGTCGACGATGATGGCACCGTACATGCCGTTGGCCATGTGCAGCAGCACCGGCGGCGTGCCGCAGTGGTAGACGAACACCCCTGGCACCCTGGCGACGAATTCGAACTCGATCTGCTCGCCCGGCATGATGTCGGCAAAGCTCAGGTTCGGCGGCGTGAAGGCCGAGTGGAAGTCGATCGAGTGGTGCACCGTGGCCTTGTTGGTCAGCACGACCTTGACGGTCTGGCCCTGCTTGACGCGGATGGTCTTGCCCGGCACCGTGTCGAAGTAGGGCCAGGCCTGGTAGGTCACGCCGCTGGCGATCTCCACCGCCTTGTCGGTGACGTCGATATTCAGCGTCACCTTGTCGCCGTCCTGCAGCGGTGGCAGAGTGGCGTCGTAGGGGTGCTTGACCGGCTCCTTGGACGCCAGTTGCAGCGGTGAAACCGCGGCCGCCGCGGCGGCCGGCGTCGGCGCCTGCACGTTCAGGCTGCTGTGCAGGCCGGCCACCAGGAAGAACACCACGGCGGCGACGCCGATCAGCACCCCGGTCTGCGCCCACCAGGCGACGCGTGGCGCGTCCGACAGGCGCCGCTCGCGCCACTCGGCGATCCAGCTCCAGGCCGGCCACTTGAGTTCGATGAAATAGTCCAGGCTGTAGGGGCTGGTGCCGGCGCGGTGGTTGATCGCCATCAGTACGGCGAAGATCAGCACGTACAGCAGGCCGACGCCGGTGTTGGAGGCGCCGATGGTGTAGGGTCCCCCAAAGCCGCCCGCCGTGCTCCAGATCAGCAGGCTGTAGAGCGCGCCCAGCATGTACACCGTGCGTCGCGCGAAGCCGAACAGCAGCGCCAGCGCCAGCGCCGTCGTGGCCAGCCGCGTCAGCCACAGGAACAGCGTCGGGTGCGGCTCGACGACCGCGATCCAGGCATTGAACCACCAGGCCGACCAGGCCGGCTGGCCTTCGGCCGCGTTGCGCAGCCAGCCGGCGTAGTTGGCGGCAAAGCTGGGCATCCAGGTGAAGGCCGCGTTGACGACCCAGATGACGCCGAAGGCCACGCGCAGCGCGGCGGTCGACAACGCCGGCCAGGCGTTGTGGGAGGACTGGGGTTCTTGCTGCTCTGCCACGGCAATGCGCTCCTGCTGGGTCACGGCCGTGGGCGCTCTCGTGTCGCCCGCCACCGCCTCGGGCGGCACGGTTTGCACCACCTCTCGGGCAGCCAGTCTACGCTTCGCGCTGCCTCCCTGACCAGCAGCAACCCCAGGAAATGGCGGGGTTCATGCGAACCCCTGGTCGCTTGACAAACGGCGGACGAGCAGGGCAGCGTGGCCAGGCCGTCATTCGTCATGCCGGCGCCAGCCCGCGTCCTTGGGCATGCTCCCGGATGCGAAGCGCGGGGTCAGTCCGGCCGCCAGCGCTTGAGCAGCAGGGCATTGCTCATCACGCTGACCGAGGACAGCGCCATGGCGGCGCCCGCCAGCACCGGGTTGAGATAGCCCATGGCCGCCAGCGGAATGCCCAGGCTGTTGTAGATGAAGGCCCAGAACAGGTTCTGGCGGATCTTGGCCACGGTGCGGTGCGAAACCTGCAGCGCCGCCGGCACCAGCCCGACTTCGCCGCGCATGAGGGTAATGCCGGCCGCGTGCATGGCGACGTCGGTGCCGCTGCCCATGGCGATGCCGACGTCGGCCGCCGCGAGCGCCGGGGCGTCGTTCACGCCATCCCCCACCATGGCCACAAGCTGTGCGCCACCACGTGCTGCCGCTGCGCGTGCTGCTCCGCCCCGGGCCGGGGAAGGACCCCCCGCCTTCAACTGCGCCACCGCCTGCGCCTTGTCCCCCGGCAGCACCTCGGCCAGCACTTCGCCGCCTTCCACGTCGAGGCCGAGGCGCCGCGCCATGGCCTCGGCCGCGCCGCGGTTGTCGCCCGAGATCATGACGGTGCGCACGCCGGCCGCGTGCAGGCGCTCGATGGCCTCGCGCGCGCCCGGCTTGGGCTCGTCGCCAAAGGCCAGCAACGCGAGCGCGCGCGGCACGGCGTGCGCTCCACCGGCCTGCACGGCCAGCATGGAGGTCGTCGCACCGGCTGCCTGCTGGGCCTCGGCGGCTTCGGCGAACGCACTCAGGTCGGCGCCCAGTTCACGCATCCAGCGCGCGCTGCCGATCAGGATGCGCTCGCCCTGGACGCGGCCCTCGGTGCCGTGGCCGGGCACGGCGCGCACGTCGGCGGCCGGTTCGATCGCCAGGCCCTGTTCGCGCGCCGCATTCAACACCGCGCGCGCCAGCGGGTGTTCGCTGCCGCTCTGCACCGCCGCCGCCGTCTGCAGCGCCGCCGCTTCGTCCACGCCCGGCGCCGGCATCAGGGCCAGCAGGCGCGGCTGGCCCACGGTCAAGGTGCCGGTCTTGTCGAAGGCCACGGTGCCGACGCGGTGCGCAATCTCCAGCGCCGCCGCGTCCTTGATCAGGATACCGTGCCTGGCCGCCACGCCGGTGCCGGCCATGATGGCCGTGGGCGTGGCCAGCCCGAGCGCGCACGGGCAGGCGATCACCAGCACGGCGACGGCACGGATGACGGCGGTCTCCAGCCCCACGCCGGCCAGCCACCAGCCGACGAAGGTGAGCAGGCCGATGCCGACCACGGTCGGCACGAACACCGCGCTGACCTGGTCCACCAGGCGCTGCACCGGCGCTTTCGCCGCCTGCGCATCCTCGACCAGGCGGATGATGTGGGCCAGCACGCTTTCGGCGCCGGCGGCGGTGACCTGCAACAGCACGCGGCCGTCTCCGTTGATCGAACCGCCCGTCAGCATGGCGTCGACGCCCTTGGCCACCGGTAGCGGCTCGCCCGTGAGCATGGATTCGTCGACCTGGGTCTCGCCCTCCAGCACGCGGCCGTCGGCCGGCACGCGCTCGCCCGGACGCACGACCAGCTTGTCGCCGGCGCGCAGCTCGTCCACCGGGATGTCCTTCTCGCTGCCGTCCCAGTCGATCAGGTGCGCCTGCTCGGGCCGCAGCGCGTGCAGCGCGCGAATCGCCGCCGTGGTCTGGTGCTTGGCGCGCGATTCCAGCCACTTGCCCAGCAGCACCAGGGTCACCACCACCGCCGCGCTCTCGAAATACAGGTGCGGCTCGTGGCCCTCGGCCGCGGTCAGCCACAGCCACATCGACATCGCCCAGGCCGCCGTCGTGCCCAGCGCCACCAGCAGGTCCATGTTGCCGCTGCCCGCCTTGAGCGCGCCCCAGGCGGCACGGTAGAAGCGCGCGCCAAGCCAGAACTGCACCGGGGTTGCGAGCAGGAACTGCAGCCAGGCTGGCGGCATCCAGTGGATGCCGAAGGGCATCAGCAGCATCGGCAGCACCAGCGGCGCGCACAGCGCCAGGCCGATGCCCACCGGCGCAAAGCCGGCCCAGGGCGAGGCGTCGACGGCGTCGATCGCGGCCGCAGCAGCGCGCGGCTCGTAGCCGGCGTCGCGCACGGCGCGGCGCAGCAGCGGCGCCAGCTCGGCTTCGGTGCCGGCCAGTTGCACGCGCGCGGATTCGGTCGCCAAGTTGACGGTGGCATCCTGCACGCCGGGCACCTTCTTCAGCGCCTTTTCGACGCGCGCCACGCACGAGGCGCAGGTCATGCCGCCAACGCCGAGGTCCAGGGTGGAAGTCGCAGTTGCAGTGCTCATGCCGCAAGTTTCGTGCTTCCCATGATGGGAATGTCAAGGCCTCCGACCCGATTTCTGGCGCGGCCGCGTTTACAGTAGGTCCCGTCTTCCGCCCACCCCAAGCGCATGCATGCCCTGATCCACCACCTGGTCCAGCGCCACCGCCTGGACCGCCAGCAGGCGGTGCGCCTCTGGCAACTGGCACCCTGGCAGGCACCGCCAGCGAACCTGCGGGTCCGGCTCGAGCGCGGGCTGACGGCCGTGGCCGCGCTGCTGCTGGGCGCCGCGCTCATCTTCTGGGTCGCCGCCAACTGGGCCGGGCAGTCGCGCGGCTTCAAGATCCATCTGCTGCAGGCGGCCGTGCTCCTGCCCGGGCTGCTGGCGCTGCTGCACGCGCGCTGGCGCAGTGCCTGGCTGCTACTGGCCACGCTGGCCCTGGGCGGCCTGCTGGCCCTGGTCGGACAGAGCTACCAGACCGGCGCCGACCCCTGGCAGCTGTTCGCCACCTGGGCGCTGCTGGCCCTGCCCTGGATGCTGGCGGCACGGCGTGACGGCCTGTGGACGGCCTGGATCCTCATCGCCGGCCTGGCCCTGGCCCTGTGGACCGGGTTCGAGCCGGCGTGGGGCGTCTTCGGCGCGGGCACTCGGCATGCCGCGCTCGGCGCGCTGCTGGGCCTGCTGCTGTTCCTGCTGCCACTGGCCCTGCCGCGCCTGCACCTGGCCGATGCGACACGCGCAACCATGGCCTGGCGCGTCGCGGCCCTGGTGGCGCTGGGGCACTGGGTCCTGCAAGGCCTGCTGCAACTGTCCAACACTGGCAGCGGAGCGCTGTACGGCCTCAACCTCGCGCTGGCCGTGCTGGCGGCCTGGCTGGCATGGCGCCTGCGGCCACGTGACCTGCTGGTGCTGGCGCTGGCCCTGCTGGCCTTGCAGGCCCTGGTCTTCCTGGGCGTGGCCCGACTGCTGTTGCAAGGCGAAGGCGGCTATCTGGGCAAGGCCCTGATCCTGACCGTGGTGGCGGCCATCAGCGTCGGCGCCAGCGGCACCTGGCTGGTGCGGCTGCAGCGCGAGGAGGGCCGGGCATGAACGATTCTGGCGCCGAGCTGATCGAGGCCGCCCAGGCCGAAGGCCTGCTGCCGTCCGGCGCGCGCGACGACGCGCTGCCGGCGGGCCAGACCTCCTGGATCATCACGGCTTCCAGCTTCATCGGAGCACAGCTCGTCGTGCTGCCCTTCATCGTCTTCCTGGTGCTGCTGCTGGAGCGCTGGCTGCACGACCGATCGGGCCTGCTCATCGTCGGCGCGGTCCTGCTGCTGGTCGCGGTCATCCTGCTGCGCCAGCCGCGCGCCCTGTTCGTGCAGCAGCTCGGCTTCGGCCTGCTGCTGGCGGGACTGGCGTTCGTCCAGATGGGCTGGGAGCTTCAGCTCGACAACCTCATGCTGCTCGGCCTGCTGGGTCTGGCGCTGGCGGCCGGCCTGGCGATCCGCGTCGACTGGGTACAGCGCGCGCTGGGCTTCATCGCCGCCAGCATCGCGCTGCTGCTGGCGCTCTGGCCGCCGACCCATGGCACCGAGCGTTCCTGGTTCGCATTGCTGGATCACACCGGCCAGGGCCTCGGCTTTCCGAGCGTGGCCAATCTGGCCCTGCTCGCCATGGCCTGGGTCCTTTGGTGCCTGCGCGAGCCGGCCTGGTCGCGCTGGCGCCTGTCGGCACGCCTTGCCGCCCTGGCCGACGGTGTCGGCGCGGCGGTCCTGCTGGGCACGGCCTGGGCCGTCGCGGCGCCCGACACGCTGCTGTATTCCGGCGGCAGCCGCCTCTTCCTGGAGCATGAATGGAGCCTCGCCGGCGTGCTGCTCGCGGCTTTCGGTCTGGCCTGGCTGGCACGCCACTGGCGCCTGCCAGCCAGCCTGGCGCATCCGGCCAGCCGGCTGCTGGCCCTGGCCGCGCTGGGTCTGCTGCTGGCCACCTGGGTGGTGCCACGCGTCGGCATCGTGGTGCTGGTGGGTGCCGTCGCCGCCGGCACGGGCCGCCGCCGCATGCTCTGGCTGGCACTGGCCGTGCTGCTGGCGCTGCTGGCCGGCTTCTACCATGCGCTGGACTGGCCGTTGCTGCACAAGGCCGCCCTGCTGGCCGGCATCGGCGCCGGGCTGGCCGTGGCGCTGGCCTTCCTGCGTGCCCGCACGCCCGGCTCGTCCGGATCGGCCGCCCCGCGCCGGTCGCTGGCGGGCGGCTGGGCTCCGGGGCTGATCGCGGGCGGCCTGCTGCTCGCGCTCGGGATCGTGCAGTGGGACGTGCAGGGCAAGGAGCAGGTGCTCGCGCACGGCCAGCGCGTCTATGTCGCGCTGGCGCCGGTCGATCCGCGCTCCATCCTGCAGGGCGACTACATGGCCCTGAATTTCCGCCTGTCACCGGAAATCCAGGAGCAGCTCGAAGCGCGTCGCCGCGCCGGCCAGTCCGGCCCCTGGCAGGTGCTGGCCCGGCTCGACGCCCAGGGTATCGCGACAGCGGAGCGGCTGGCCAGGGCGGGCGAATCCGCGGGCCCGGACCAGGTCCTGCTGCCACTGCGTCGCCTCAAGCACGGTTGGACCCTGGTGACCGATGCCTACCATTTCCCGGAAGGCCAGGAGCCACGCTTCCGCGCGGCACGCTACGGCGAGTTTCGCGTGCTGCCGGGTGGGCGGGCATTGCTGGCCGGACTGGCCGACGCCGAACTGCACCCGATCGAGCCCCAGCCCTGAATGCCCGCTGGCGCCCCGCTTGACATTCCCATCGTGGGAGACTTCATGATGGCGCCATCTTCCATTCACCGGAGTACAGCCATGAACCAGAGCTTCACCGTCACCGGCATGACCTGCGGCCATTGCGAGGCCAGCATCAAGCGCGCCCTGCTGCAGCTCGACCCGCAGGCCCAGGTGCAGATCGACCGCAGCCAGAACCGGGTCGAGGTCAGCGGCAGCAGCCAGCCGCGCGAGGCCCTGGCCGCCGCCATCCGCGAGGAAGGCTACGCCGTGGCGGCATGAAGACCGCCGTCGCGAGCGGGCCGGTCAACATCGGCCAGGCCGCACGCGCCTCCGGCGTGTCGGCCAAGATGGTGCGCCATTACGAGGCCCTGGGCCTGCTCGGCGCGGTGGCGCGCAGCGACAGCGGCTACCGCCAGTACACCGCCGCCGACGTGCACACGCTGCGCTTCATCAAGCGGGCGCGTGAGCTGGGCTTCTCGATGGCCGAGATCGCCGAGCTGGTCAGCCTGTGGCACGATCGCGCACGCGCCAGCGCCGACGTCAAGCGCATCGCCCAGCAGCACCTGGGCGAACTGGAAGAGCGCATCGCCGCGCTGATGGACATGCAGCGCACGCTGCGCAACCTGCTGCACCACTGCCACGGCGACGCGCGCCCCGAGTGTCCGATCCTGGACGACCTGGCCGCCGGCACCGGCCAACGATCCTGAATCCGCGCCCGCCCACATAAGCCCTCGATCCGGTCATTGGTTGAGTGCGTTGCTGCCGCGGGCAGGCACAAGGCGCGCTCATCCAGTGGATGACTCCGTTCCGCCTGTTCGGCGCCACCCCTGGGGTGGCCAGGGCGAAGATTCGTGCGAAAACGGGGATGACCGAACGCGATCAACCCGCCGCTCACGGTTTACTTTGCGCCTCTTTACAAACCGACATGGTGGCGCCAAGCACGCGACACATGGGGAGCGCACACTGCCTCTCAAGCCGAGTCCCAGGTCCGATCCCGAACCTGGCCCGACTCGCTTCGATCGATTGCCACCCTTGAAAGGAGATTGACATGAAACAGCATCGCCGACGCTTCTGCATCGCCGCCATGCTTGCCTCCGCCGGCGCAGTGGGCGCCGCCACGCTGGCCCAGGCCGCGCCGCTGGAGGCCGGCCGCCCGGCCAACTGGGGCCGCCACCAGCACCAGATGGACTCGACCCAGATGCAGCAACGCATGGCCGAGCGCCATGCCCAGCGCATGAACGAGCTGAAGGGCCAGTTGCAGCTGAGCGAAGCCCAGGAAAACGCCTGGAACCAGTTTGCCAGCGCCATGCAGCCGCCCACGGCCGAGCAGCGCCGGCGCTTCGATCGCGCCGAGCTCGACAAGCTCACCACGCCCGAACGCATCGACCGCATGCAGCAACGCGCCGAGGAGCGCCAGGCGCGCATGAAGCAGCGCGGCGAGGCGATCAAGAACTTCTACGGCCAGCTCACGCCGGAGCAGCAGAAGACCTTCGACGCGCAGTCCATGCGCCACGCCCGGGGCGGCATGCATCGCGGCCCTGGCCCGCGCGGCGGGTGGGGTCGTTCCTGAATGCCGGTATGCCGCGACATGCAGGGCCCGATGAGGATTTCACGGACCTGCTGCCGCGGCCCCGGCGCTCTTCGCGCCGCCGGTCGCCGTCCACATCGACCGGCGCCATCGACGGCTGGATGAGGCTGCACGCCGCCTGCGCCGGGCCATGTCCGGCACCCCCTGGTCCCAACTCGCTTATGCTGCGGCCCTGTGCCGCACGCAACCCACCCCCTGCCTCCGCTGCCGCCGCGCCCGCCGCGCGGCGCACTGCCGTTGCCGCCGATCCGGCGCGTGGCGCCCAGCGCCCCGCTGCACTGGCTGGCGCTCGGCTGGCGTGACCTCTGGCGCTGCGGTCCCTGGAGCCTGCTGCAAGGCCTGCTGCTGGCGTTCCTGGGCGCGGTGCTGGTGCTGGCACTGGGCGACCGTTTCTGGCTGCTGGCAGGCGCCTTTTCCGGCTTCCTGATCGTCGCGCCGGTGCTGGCCACCGGCCTGTATGCGCTGTCGCGCGCGCTGGAACGCGATGAGGCGGTGGGCTGGCCGACCATCGCGCGCACCTGGACGCGCTGGCAGCATTCGCGCTTTGCGGCGCATGGCGGCTACTGGGCGCTGGTGCGCTTCGGCTTGCTGCTGGCCTTCGCCGCCACCGGCTGGGTGCTGACCTCGGCCGCCCTGGTGACGGCCCTGGCGCCGGCGCCGGTGCAGGCGCCGATGGACTTCCTGCGTCATGTGGTGCTGCAGCCGGACGCCGGTCTGTTCGAGCTCTGGCTGCTGCTGGGCGCGCTGCTGGCGGCACCGCTGTTTGCCTCCAGCGTCGTCGCCATGCCGCTGCTGCTGGACCGCCGCGTCGACGTGTTGCAGGCGGTACTGACGAGCTGGCAGGCGGTGCTGGTCAACCCCTTGCCGCTGGCCCTGTGGGCGACCCTGCTGATGGCCCTCACCCTGCTGGGCCTGGCCCCGCTGCTGGCGGGGCTGGTGCTCACCCTGCCCTGGCTCGGCCACGCCAGCTGGCATGCCTACCGGGAGCTGGTCGACGCGAGCGGCCTGCCCGAACGCCTGCCCCCCGAGGGGAACGCGTGATGTTCGGCTTCAGCGAGGAGCAGATCGCCTGGTTCGGCCTGACCTTCGGGGTCGGCGCGTTCATGCTCTACATGCTGTTCATCATCGCCCAGCTTGCCTGGGAATCCAAGGCCGGCAAGTTCGGCACCTTCGTGCTGTTCCTGGCGCTGGCCTTCGGCATGCTGGGCTTCATCGCCAAGGGCGTGATCCAGTGGATCATCGATCGTTGAGCGCCGCGCGCACAAGCCTGTGGACAATTCCAGCACAGATGGCCGCTTGTCCACAGGCGCGTCATCGCGTGCCATCTTGTCCCCACCGCACGCCTTGGCCAAGGCACCGCTGTCCCCAGCCGATACCGTGCCGCAAGTGCCTGTCAAGAGCCGGCTTTTTCCGCTTGTCCACAAAACGGTCGACCTTCTACTACGACTACTACCTGTTTCACAGGAAATTCAAGAACAGAAAGACAGCGGGGGAACGCCTGCCATCTGGTTACATTGAGGCTGGCCGGAGACCGCTTGCCACGCAAGCGGCTGGTAAGATCGGCGCGCCCGTTTTCTGGCCGCTTGATTTCCGGGCTGGCCGCTCCTGCATCCCCCTTCCATGTCCGTTGCCGTCGCCGGCCGCAGCCCCGCTACCTTCGAGATCAAGAGCGCCAACTTGTCCGCGCTGGCGCTGCGCCTGAAATCGGCGGAACTGGACCTGCTGGCTGACGAACTGCAGGCGCACTACGGCGAACTGCCCGACTTCTTCGCCAACGAACTGCTGGTGATCGATCTGGCCACGCTGGCGCCCGATCAGGCCGGGCAGGCGATCGATTTCGCGCAACTGGTGGCGCTGCTGCGCGGCTATCGGCTGCACCCGATTGGCGTGCGCGGGGGCAGTGCCGAGCAGATGGCCGCAGCGGCTGCGGCGGGACTGCCGGACGCGCCGGACCTGCGCATCCAGGGCGGCAGCCAGGCAGTGGCCGTGCCCGAAGCGCCGTTGCCGGGTGCGCTGGTGGTCGAGCGGCCGCTGCGCTCGGGCCAGCAGGTCTATGCGCGCGGACGCGACCTGGTGCTGCTGGCAATGGTGAATGCCGGCGCCGAGGTCATTGCCGACGGCCACATCCATGTCTACGCGCCGCTGCGCGGGCGCGCCATTGCCGGCGCGCGCGGCTGGGACGAGGCGCGCATCTTCGCGCGTGCGATGCAGCCTGAACTGGTGTCGATCGCCGGGGTCTACCGCACCAGCGAGGAGCCGTTGCCCGAATCGGTGTGGAGCCACGCGGCCTGGGTGTCGCTCGCGAGCGGCGAGGACGGCGACAAGCTGGTGTTTCAGGCCATCACGGATTGACATGACGCACCTCCGGCAGCACTGCATTTCGTCTTCCACGCAACCACGCAGGGGCTGCTCCAGCCCCGCGCGGCATGGACGGGCATGGCGGCCTTGCTGCCCTGATTTCAACAACTTCCCTGTACGAACCTGGGTGCTCTGACATGGCAAGAATCGTCGTCGTGACTTCCGGCAAGGGTGGCGTGGGCAAGACCACCACCAGTGCCGCCTTTGCCGCCGGCCTGGCGCTGGCCGGCCACAAGACCGTGGTGATCGACTTCGACGTCGGCCTGCGCAACCTCGACCTGATCATGGGCTGCGAGCGGCGCGTGGTGTACGACCTGATCAACGTGATCCAGGGCGAGGCCAACCTGACGCAGGCGCTGATCAAGGACAAGCAGTGCGAGAACCTGTTCATCCTCGCGGCCAGCCAGACGCGCGACAAGGACGCGCTGACCGAGGAAGGCGTCAAGCAGGTGCTCGACGGCCTGGCCGACATGGATTTCGAATACATCGTCTGCGATTCGCCCGCCGGCATCGAGTCGGGGGCCCTGCTGGCCATGCGCTGGGCCGATGAGGCGATCGTCGTGACCAACCCCGAGGTCTCGAGCGTGCGTGACTCGGACCGCATCCTGGGCATGCTCGCCAGCAAGACCCAGCGCGCCATCGACGGCAAGGAGCCGGTGAAGGAACACCTGCTGATCACGCGCTACAACCCGAACCGCGTGGCCGACGGCCAGATGCTCAGCCTCGACGACATCCAGGACATCCTGCGCATCAAGCTGATCGGCGTGATCCCGGAGAGCGAGGCGGTGCTGCAGGCCTCCAACCAGGGCGTGCCCGCGGTGCACCTGAAGGGCACCGACGTGGCCGGGGCCTACCAGGACGTGGTCGACCGCTTTCTCGGTGCCGAGAAACCCATGCGCTACGTCGAGGCCGAGAAGCCCGGTTTCTTCAAGCGCCTGTTCGGGGGACGCTGAAGCCATGTCCTTCCTGCGCTTTTTTCTCGGCGAAAAGAAGAAGACGGCGGCCGTCGCCAAGGAGCGGCTGCAGATCATCCTGGCCCACGAGCGCGCCGGTCGTGGCAGCGACGCACCCGACTACCTGCCCGACCTGCAGCGCGACCTGATCGCCGTGATCAGCAAGTACGTGCCGATCGACCCGAAGGACATCAAGGTCAACCTGGAGCGCCTGGACGATCTGGAGGTGCTCGAGGTGAAGATCGAACTGCCGGACAAGATGGAGAAGGCAAGCCTGGCCGCGCAGGGCTGATCGCCGCAGGCGGCATCCGCGCACCAGGCCTTCCAGCACAAAAGAAGTCCATGCCTGAAGTCCGGTCTGGGGCACGCGATGCGCGCCTGCGGCGCCTGCGGGTCGACCTGGGCACCATCATCACGGTGGGAGTCCTGGGCCAGGCAGCCCTGCTGATCGGCCTGGGCTACTGGGGCGTGCAGCGCATCGTCGGCACCCTGGCGGCCTCGGTGCACCAAGCCGACCACCAGCGCGTCGAGGAGCGCATCCGCGCCTACCTGGACAAGGGGGTCGCGGCAGCGCGCATCCTTTCGGCCACGCCCGAATTGCAGCCGGTGGGCCCGGCCAGCAATGCCTCGGCCCGGCTGATGTGGACGGTGCTGGCCGAGACGCCGGAACTCGACAGCGTGTACGTGGCCAACGACCTGGGCCGCATGCTGATGGTGCTGCGCTACCCCGAGCCGGCGGTGCGGCGCATCGCGCGCGAGGCCGACCACACCGAGGAACGCTGGGAATACAAGCTGGCCGAGGGCTACGGAGGCAGTGCCAGCGAGCGCTTCGCCACCCAGCGCGTGGTGGAGCGCCAGACCCAGTACAACCCGCTGGCACGCGCCTGGTACCTCGGTGCGACGCAGAGTGGCCGGCCGTTCTGGAGCGCGCCCTACCTGTTCGATGCCGCGCGCGAACTCGGCGTGACCTACGCCATTGCCGAGCAGCGCATCGAGGCCGGCGCTGATCGCACCCAGGTGGTGGCGGTCGATTTCACGCTCGGGCGCCTGTCCGAGTTCGTGCGCCAGTTCAGCCGCGCCGGACTTGGCCAGAGCGCCCTGCTCAGCGGCCAGGATGCCGTGCTGGCGCGCAGCGACCGGGACACGCCGGTGACCGAACTGGCAGTGCCCTCGGGGGACGTGCTGGCAGCCGTGGTCTACGAGCTGCGCCTGTCGCCCGATGTGCGCAACAGTTTTTCCATGCACTTTGACGGGGAAACCTATTTCGTGCGCACCTCGCTCGTGGCACGCACCGGCTGGGCCCTGGTGAGCTGGGTGTCCGAACGCGAGGTGCTGGGCCGCCTGCGCGGCGGCGTGCTGTGGGCCCTGGGCGCGGCGCTCGGCTTCCTGGCGCTGGCCCTGCTGCTGTCGCTGCGCATGGCGCGTGGCGTGACGCGGCCGATCGAGCAGCTCGCGCGCAATGCGCGCCTGATCGGCCAGCTGCGCGGCGCCGAGTTGCAGCGCGTGGACAGCCGCGTGCTCGAGCTCCATCATCTGGATCAGGCGCTGGACGAATCGGCGCGCGCGCTGGACGCCTTCGCCAAGTTCGTGCCGGTGGACATCGTCAGCAAGCTGATCGACCAGGGCGACAGCCTGGGACCGAGCGGACAGCCGCGCGAGCTGACCGTGATGTTCACCGACGTGCGCGGCTTCAGCCACATCGCCGAGACGCTGGCGCCCCAGCAATTGGTGGCTCAGTTGACGGAGTACTTCAACGTCGCCGCCGAGGTCATCGGCCGCCATGGCGGCACCATCGACAAGTTCATCGGCGATGGCATCCTGGTGCTCTGGGGCGCACCGGCGCCATTGCCGGACGCCGCCCTGCAGGCCTGCCGCGCCGCACTGGCGCTCCAGCAGGCACTGGACGCGCTGAACGCAGGCTGGCGCGCGGCCGGCAAGCCCTGTTTCGAGACCTGCATCGGCATCCATACCGGCCCGGTCGTGGCAGGCGTGCTGGGCTCGGCCGACCGACTGTCCTACACGGCGCTGGGTGACACCGTGAACGTGGCCAGCCGGGTCGAGGATCTCAACCGCACGCTCGGCACGCGCATCCTGATTTCTGAGACCACCCAGGCGGCCCTGCACAGTCGATTGCCGACGCGCTCGATCGGCTCGGTGGCCCTGCGCGGACGCCAGAGGCCGCTGCAGGTGAGCGAACTGCTGGAGACCTGAGAGGGCGTGATCGAATCCCTCATGCCCGTCCTGAGCGCCAGAACCTGCCCGGCCAAGGCGCAGCGCGCAGTCCTGACCCGGGCCGCGGCGCGCATGTGCAATGCGGAGCGGGCGGGTTCCGAGGGCTTTGCCGGCCACGCCGGATTCGTGCACGCCTCCTGAGCACGTCCCTGGCTGGACACGGCTCTCCTGCACGCAGGGGCTTGCCCGTATGATCAGGGTCGCGCACCGACGCCGAGGCCATGAGTCCGACCAGCACGCAAGCCCCCGCCAAGCCCGCCAGCGCGCTGGCACGCCGCGTCATCGTGCCGGCCATCGCGGTGCTGATCCTGCTGCTGGCGGGCTGGCGTGCCTACGACTGGTTTGTGCACGATGTCGAGCAGCGCCGCGCCGTGGCCGAGGGCCGCGCGCCAGCGCCGTCGCCGATGCCGACATTGCCGGACGCCGATCCGGCGGGCACGGCCGACGCGCCCCCCATGGTCGCGCCCACGGCGGAGCCGATGGCGCCAGCGGTGCGGGGTGACGCGATCCACCGCTGCGTGCGGGGCAGCGAGGTGCTGTTCAGCAACCAGCCCTGCCCGCCGGGCTTCACGGCGGATGCGGGTGTGCCCGCAACGGCGCCCGCCGCGGCAACGACCACCGCGCACCCGCTGGCGTCGCCGGGGGCGGACGACCCGGCGCAGCACCAGGCCTTGTGCGCCTATCTGGCGGCCGAGGTGGAACGGCTGGACTTCGAGTTCCAGCAACCCCTGCCGCCGCCCGTGCTCGACGACATCTCTTCGCGTTTGCTCACCCTGCGGGGCCAGGGCGAGCGCCTGCGTTGCGTGCTGCCCAAGCCAAGCGAAGCGGCCGGGCGCAGCACGGCCAAGGTGCTGGACGAGAAGCCCGTGACGGCCCCGAACGGCCACGGGCGCGGCGCGCGCAACTGAGGGCGGGCGCCGTTCGTTCGTGACCGATTGATCCGCCCGAAGCGTCCCGCCCGACATCCTGAATCATCCCAAATCCGGCAGTTGGATGCGTCCTCACCCAACAGGTGAACGTCATCAGGGCAGTCGAAGCCAATATGCATGCGGGTTTGAAGACGATGATCGGCGGTCAACTGCCGGATTTGGGATCATTGCCAGTGCGGGGCATCGATCAAAATGCCGGGGTTTCGAAGGTGTGAGTGCTTGCTTGCACGAAGCTGTCGGTGGCGTGACCTTGGCTCCGAATCGGGCGCAATGGATTCGCGGCCGCCGTGTCGCCGGCGAACTGTCGCGCGGCACCAGCAGCCGGGGCGCACGCACTCTCAAATATGCAGCTGCGGGGCCTGCAATGTGCTTAAAATTCGCGCTTGATTGAACTACTTGCTGAAATCGGATCGGGCCGGAGGGTGATGGGTCTCGCGGCATGGCGGGGTCCAGCACCGAGGCGGACGGGACGCGTCAGCGGCGGGTGCATCCGGCGTGGAGTCGGATCGCGCACGGGAGCCTGCCCATCCCCGATCGCACGGTCGGGGCCGGGTGTGACGAGCCTGTGCGGCATCGCCGTTGCGCTGGCGTGTCCGTTCGTGCCGAGTGCCTGCAGCGCGATTGCGTGCGCAGCCTCCCACCCTGGGTTTGCGCGATCTGATCGAGGAGCTGGCGCATGGCCAAGGAAGAACTGATCGAAATGCAGGGCGTGGTGAACGAGGTGTTGCCGGACACGCGCTTTCGCGTGACGCTGGACAATGGCCACGAACTGGTCGCCTATTCGGCCGGCAAGATGCGCAAGAACCACATTCGCATCCTGGCGGGGGATCGCGTGACGCTGGAGCTCTCGCCCTACGACCTGTCGAAGGGGCGCATCAGCTTCCGCCACCTGGCCAATCGGGGGCCGATGCCCACGGGTGGGACGCGTCGGCGCTGAGCGTGCCGGCCGGGCGGCGAGTCGCAGGAGCACAGGGTGACACAAGCAGATTCGGTGGATGCGGCCTTTGCCGCGCACCCGCGCACCGGTTTCCTGCCGGCACACCTGCAGGCCGAGGCAGACTACGACGGACCGCTGCCGATCGGCTGCGGCCAGACCAGTTCACAACCGCGCACGGTGGCGGCGATGCTGCGACTGCTGGGCGTGGCCCCGGGCATGCGCGTGTTGGACGTGGGCGCCGGCTCGGGCTGGACCACGGCGCTGCTGGCGCACCTGGTCGGCCCCACGGGCGCGGTGCACGGCGTCGAACTCGAGCCCGAACTGGTGCGCTTCGGCGCCGCCAACCTGGCGGCCACCGGCCAGCCCTGGGCCTCCATCGTGGCCGCCGAGCCGGGCGTGCTGGGCTTGCCGGCGCTGGCGCCGTTCGATCGCATCCTGGTGTCGGCCGAGCCCGACACCCTGCCCCAGGCCCTGGTCGACCAGCTCGGCGCGGGCGGCGTGATGGTGATCCCGGTGGCGGGTGTGATGCAGCGCGTGTGTCGCGGCGAGCAGCCCGACGACATCCAGGTCACGACCCACGGCGGCTACAGTTTCGTGCCCCTGAGGTAGGTCGGCCCCTGCGCCAGTGCCGCGGCTGCCCCCCAGGAGGCCACTGCCATTGGCCAGGCTCGGTCCGCACGCTGGGTGCGCTGCCATGGCCTGTTGCACGGCCCTGGATGGTGGTTCTGCGCGGGCGAGATCGTGGTGCCCGGCCAGGCAGGCCCAGGTTCATCCACGGCGCCCGGCACGATCAAGTGCTCATCTTGCCACCGCCCGGCGCGCGCGCACCGCAGCCGCGAACTGCTCCAGCACCGGTGCGGTCTGCTCGAAGCTGATGCAGGCATCGGTGACGGAGACGCCCGGTGCGAGCGGACGACCGGGCACCAGGTCCTGGCGGCCTTCGTGCAGGTGGCTTTCCAGCATCACGCCGATGATGCGGCGCTCGCCCGCCGCCACCTGGCCGGCGACGTCGGTCGCGACCTCGATCTGGCGCCGGTGCTGCTTGCTGGAATTGGCGTGCGAGCAGTCGATCATCACCTGCTCGCGCAGGCCGGCAGCGCCCAGCAGGGCGCACGCCGCCAGCACGTCGTCGTGCCCGTAGTTGGGCACCTTGCCGCCGCGCAGGATGACGTGGCAGTCGTCGTTGCCGCGCGTCTCGAACACGGCGGCCTGTCCCATCTTGGTCAGTCCCAGGAAGGCGTGCGGTGCCTGCGCGGCCAGGATGGCGTCGACCGCCACCTGGACGCCGCCGTCGGTGCCATTCTTGAAACCGACCGGGCACGACAGGCCGCTCGCCAGTTGCCGGTGGCTCTGGCTTTCCGTGGTGCGTGCGCCAATCGCGCCCCAGCTCACCAGGTCGCTGATGAATTGCGGGCTGAGCAGGTCGAGGAATTCGGTGCCCACCGGCAGGCCCAGCTCCAGCACCTCGAGCAGCAGGCGGCGCGCCAGTTGCAGGCCGTCGTTGATGGCGTAGCTGCCGTCCAGCCGCGGATCGTTGATGTAGCCCTTCCAGCCCACCGTGGTGCGCGGCTTCTCGAAGTACACGCGCATCACCACCAGCAGCTCGTTCTCGTGGCGCGCCGCCTCGGCCTGCAGGCGCGCCGCGTACTGCAGCGCCTGCTCGTGGTCGTGGATCGAGCAGGGGCCGACCACCACCACCAGGCGGTTGTCCTCGCCGTGCAGCACGCGCGAGATGGCGCCGCGGCTGGTTTCCACCAGGTCCTGCGCGGCGCGCGGTGGCGGCAGCCACTCCTGCAGCAGCGCCGGCGTCACCAGTGGCCGCACGGCGCGGATGCGGATGTCGTCGACGCGCGTGGTGTCGAGGGTCGTGAGTGCGGCTTCGGTCGTCATCGTCGGATTATCCGTGTGCGCCTGGCCGCGCGCTGCGCTATCCCGTGGCCAGGGCAGCGACCATGGGCCCGGAGTTGCTGATCCGCTTCATGGTGATGGCATCGAACGGGCAGCGCACCGCACACAGGGCGCAGCCGGTGCAGCCCGCGGCATCGTCCAGGGCCGAGCTCTTGCGTCCGTCCAGCAGGTGCAGCGACAGCACATGCGGCGGGCATGCCGCCACGCACCAGCCGCAGCCGGTGCAGCGGTCGCGATCGATTTCAGGCAGGGCGCGGGCCAGTCGCTTCATGGGAACATGCGTGTCACGCCATGCAGAAGCCGCGCGCGGCACGTCTCGGCACTATAGGCACGCGGCGGCGTCTTATCATCCGATGCACATGAAAACCATCACCCGCCACCTGACCATCACGGGCCGCGTGCAGGGCGTGTTCTACCGCGCCAGCATGGTGCGCGAAGCCAGGCGCCTGGGCGTGCACGGCTGGGTGCGCAATCGCGCCGACGGTTCGGTCGAGGCGCTGGCGCGGGGCACGCCCGAGGGCGTGCAGGCCTTGACCGACTGGGCCCGGCGCGGGCCCGAGCGCGCGCGTGTCGACGAGGTGCGGGTGGTCGAGCTGGCGACAGACGAAGCGCTGGCAGGCTTCGAGGCGCGCCCCACTGTTTGATGGGAACTGGCGCGCGTACGATCAAGGACGGATGACTTCGCTGCGCTTCAAGGAGCGGTCATTCGTCATGCCGGCGCGAGCCGGGGTCATTTGTCATCTTTCCGAGCCGCCGCCTACAGCGTGCGCGCGAACGGCGCTACGCCGATCCAGGCCGCGTGCAGCCAGAAGGCGAACGCCACCCACGCCAGCACGCCCACCAGCAGCGTCGCCAGCGTGGCCGCGAGGCGCCCGGGTGGGTAGACCGTCGCCAGCGCGCGATCGCGCTGGCGTGCCGCGCGCCAGCTCAACGCGGCCCAGAGCAGGAAGGCGGCGAACAGCAGCGCGTCGGCCAGCGTGGCGGTGGCCAGCAGATGACCCAGCGCCCACAGCATGACGCCCAGCACCATGGGGTGGTGCAGCCGGGCCTTGATCTGGTTGCGCGGCAGGTAGGTGGCGGCCAGCAGGATGAAGGCGAGCAGGGTGAACAGCGCGTTCAGGTGCTTGAGCCCCGCGGGCGGGGCCCACAGCACCACGGGCTGCTGGCGCGCCCGCGCAAAGCCCCAGACGATGAGCGCGAAGCCCAGCAGGGACAGCACCGAGTACAGGCCCTTCCAGGCGCCTTCGCCCCAGCGTGCGATGGCACGTTTGCGCCCATCCTCGGCGACGATGCGCGCCGAGTGCGTGCCCAGGAACAGGATCAGTCCCAGAACCAGAATCTCCATCGCGTGTCCTCGCTTCATGTGCGCCGGCGGCGCAGCAGCTCCTGACGGCCCGGATCACGGGCGTCCTCGGGCAGGTGTGGCCCCCCGGCTGCAACGTGCGAAACGATACCGCACGTCCGGGGGCTCCCGCGTGGGGCTTGTTCAGCGTTGCCCTGGGTCAGGCCCCGGCGTAGCGCCGGTTGAGCTTGCGCATGCCGCCCAGCCAGCGGTCGTAGTTGTCGGTCTTGTTGCGCATGTACTGCAGCACTTCGGGATGGGGCAACACGAGGAAAGTCTCCGCGCGGATGGCGTCGAGGCAGGCCTGGGCCACCGCGTCGGGCCCCAGCATGCCGTCGATGCTGGCCACGTGCTCCTCGTGGCCGCGCGTCATCGCGGTGCGCACGGCCTGCGGGCACAGCACCGACACCTTGAT
Organism: Ottowia sp.; assembly: GCF_035325765.1. Lineage (GTDB taxonomy): Bacteria > Pseudomonadota > Gammaproteobacteria > Burkholderiales > Burkholderiaceae_C > Ottowia. The sequence goes on along the minus strand of NZ_DAOKZG010000033.1, from coordinate 10,660 downwards.
CCCCTGGTCACCGTGGGTGAACGCCAGCCATTCGGCGAAGCCGACGGCGGCGTGCTTGGTGACTGAATACGGCGCCGAGCCGACCTGCGACAGCAGTCCCGCGGCCGAGGCGGTGTTGAGGAAGTAGCCGCCACCACGCGCGATCATGCGTGGCAGCAGGTGGCGCGCGGCCCAGACGTGGGCCATCAGGTTGATGTCCCAGATGCGCTGCCAGGCGGTGTTGTCGACTTCGGGGCCGCCAGCGGTGAAGATGCCGGCGTTGGAGCAGAACAGGTCGATCGGGCCGACCTCGGCTTCGGTGTGCTCGATCAGCGCCTGGATGTCGGCCTCGCGCGCGACGTCGACCGCACGGCCGATGCCGCCCACCTGCCCGGCCGTGGCGTGGGCCCCGGCGCCGTCCAGGTCGGCGCAGACCACCTTCTTCGCGCCGGCCTGCGCGAATGCCTGCGCCAGCGCGCGGCCAATGCCGCCGGCTGCGCCGGTAACGACGACGATGCGATCGGTGATCTCCATGGGGGCTCCTGTGCTGGAATGCGGAAACGCGCGACTGGCGCCGAGCTTGAGCGCCGCTGCCGGCGGCGTCAAGCGCAACCCGACACGCAGGTGACTCGGCGCGCCGAGGCCCTGTGTCATGCTTGCGCCCTGGGTCTGCAGGGCCGCGAGTTGGAGCGCTGTGCGGATCGACATCGGAGGCGAGCATGCAACTGAGCGAACGACACGACCTGGCCACTTCCCGGGGCCGGTTCCACGTGCGCATGACATCCGGGGCGGGGATCCCGCTGGTGATGCTGCACGGCTGGCCCGAGAACTCGTACTGCTGGACCCCGGTGGCGGCGCGCCTGCCCGAGCGCTGGCGCATCATCGCCCCGGACCTGCGCGGCCTGGGCGACAGCGAGCGCACGCCGGGCGTGGCGGCCTACGAGAAGCAGCAGCTGGCGCAGGACGTGCTCTCCGTGCTCGATGTCCTGGGCGTGCAGCGCTTCCATCTCGTCGGCCACGACTGGGGCGGCGTGGTGGCGCAGGAGATGGCGCTGGCCAGGCCCGAGCGCGTGCGCAGCCTGTGCCTGCTGAACATCGTGCTCATCAACCATGCCCGAGGCCTGCGCGCGGGCACGCAGAAGATTCGCGACGGCGGCAACCTGCAGGCCTGGTACCAGCAGTTCCAGCGCATGCCGGGCGACCTGTTCGAGCGGCTCGTGACCGGACGCGAGGATGTCTGGCTGGATTTCTGCTTCCGCAAGGGCCAGGCGGGGCACCAGATCCCCGAGGAGGCGTTGCGCGAATACATCCGCATGTTCCGCATCCCCGGCACGCCCGGATGTGGCGCCAGCTATTACCGCGCCATGCCGGCCGACGCGCGGCGCTGGGCCCTGCACGCCGGACGCAAGTACCCCATGCCGGCGCTCTACATTTACGGCAAGCAGGATCCGGTGATCATCCCGGAATACCTGGACGGCAGCGCGGACGCCTTCCAGCAACTGTCGGCGCTGCATGCCATCGACGCCGGCCACTTCGTGCAGGAGGAGGCGCCCGACGCCGTGGCGCGCCACCTCGCCGAGTTCCTGCAGCCGCAGGACTGACCCTGCAGGCCGACGTTCCAGACTCCGTCCTTCAATCCGCACGCGCCATGAACGCGAATTCCGCCTCCACGCCGACCCGCCAACCCCTGCACGAGATCCTGCGCGCCCACGCGCGCACGCGCCCGGAGGCCACCGCGCTCGTCTGGTACGGCGCCACCCTGAGCTGGGCCGAACTGGACCGCGCCAGCGACGCCTTCGCCGCCCGCCTGCAGGCGCTGGGGGTGGGCAAGGGCGAGCCGGTGGTGCTGTTCCTGAGCAACTGTCCGCAATACTTCGTCGCCCACTACGGCATCCAGAAGATCGGCGCCACCGTCTGCCCGGCCAGTCCCCTGTACAAGGAGCACGAGCTGGGCTACCAGGTGGGCGACCTGGGCGCGCGCGTCATCGTCGCCGCCTCGGGCCTGCTGCCGGTGGTCGAGCAGGTGCGCCCGCAGAGCCGCCTGCAGCACGTGTTCGTGGTGCACTACGCCGACCTGCTGCCCCAGGCGCCGACCCTCGCCGTGCCGGCCGAACTGCTGGCGGAGCGCCAGGCCGGCCGCGCCGTGCCGGCCGGCAGCGAGGACTTCCTGGCCGCCATGCGGGGCGACTCGAAACCCGCGCCGGTGGCAGTGTCGCTGGACGACGTGGCCCTCATGACCTACACCAGCGGCACCACCGGCCTGCCCAAGGGCGCCATGCTCTCCTACGGCAACGCGCTGTTCAAGGCCGAGGTGACGGCCCAGTCGGCCGAAATCACCGCCGAGGACATGGCGCTCTCGGTGGCGCCGCTCTACCACATTGCCGGCATGCTGATGGGCGTCAACGTGCCGGTGCTGGTGGGCGCGACGCAGGTCCTGCTGCACCGCTTCGATCCGCTGGCGGTGCTGCAGGCCATCGACCGCTACCGCGTCACTCACTGGTACTCGATCGCGCCGATGAACGTCGCCTGCATGCAGGTACCGGGGGCCGAGCGCCTCGACCTGACGAGCCTGCGGCGCAATCCCGTCACCAGCTTCGGCATCACCTTCACCGAGGCCCTGGCGCAGCAGTGGCAGGCCTTCACCAGGGGGCCGTGCATCAGCTGCGAAGCCGCCTACGGGCTGTCCGAGACGCACACCATGGACACCGGCATGCCGTTCGATGCCATCCGCTGGGGCACGCATGGCAAGCCGATGCCGGGTGTCACCATCCGCATTGTCGATCCCGACAGCAGCGCCGAGCGCCCGACCGGCGAGATGGGCGAGATCACGCTGCTGTCGCCGGGCAACTTCAAGGGCTACTGGAAGAACCCCGAAGCGACCGCGAGGACCCTGAAGGACGGCTGGGTCTGGACCGGCGACATGGGCAAGCTGGACGCGGACGGCTACCTCACCTTCCTGGGCCGCTTCAAGGAGATGATCAAGGTCTCGGGCTACAGCGTGTTCCCCGAGGAAGTCGAGACCATCTTGATCAAGCACCCGGCCGTGGCGCAGGCGGCGGTGCTGCCCGCACCCGATCCGGAGAAGGGCGAAGTGGTCAAGGCCTTCATCGTGAAGAAGCCCGGAGCCGCGCTTGAGGCCGAAGAGCTGATCGCCTGGTCGCGCGAGCACATGGCCAAGTACAAGGCACCCAGGTTCGTGCGCTTCATCGACGCCCTGCCGGCCACCGGGTCGGGCAAGGTGCTGCGGCGACTGCTGAAGGACCTGGACTGACGGAGGCCAGCAGTCAACAGCCAACAGCCGTACGCAGAGACTTCGCAGAAGCCGCAAAAAAGACAGAAGGAAAACTTGGATTTTCTGCGTCCTCTGCGGATCCTTCGCGTCCTCTGCGCATGGATGTTCGTGTTTCCATCCCCCCAAAGCCACCGCCCATGTTCAAGAAGGTCCTGATCGCCAACCGCGGCGAAGTCGCCCTGCGCATCGTGCGCGCCCTGCAGGAACTCGAGATCCCCAGCCTGGCCGTGTACGCCGACGACGACGCACAGGCGCCGCATGTGGCGGTCGCCGATGAGGCCGTGGCGCTGGGCGCCACGGGGCCGGGAGCATACCTGGACGACGCGCATCTGCTGGCGATCGCGCGCGAGCACGGCGCCGATGCGCTGCATCCGGGCTATGGCTTCCTGGCCGAGCGCGCCGACTTCGCGCGCGACTGCGCGGCGGCCGGCGTGCACTTCATCGGCCCCACGCCCGACCAGCTTGCCTTGTTTGGCGACAAGGGCCAGGCACGCGCCCTGGCGGCGCGCTGCGGTGTGCCGCTGCTGCCCGGCAGTCCCGGCGCGGTGACGCTGCAGGAGGCGCAGGCGTTCCTGGCCGCGCAGGGCGGCACCGGCGTGATGCTCAAGGCCATCGGCGGTGGCGGTGGGCGCGGCATGCGCGCCGTGCGCACGCCGGCCGAACTGGAGCAGGCGTATGCGCGCTGCCGCAGCGAGGCGCGTGCCGCCTTTGGCGTCGATGGCGTGTATGTCGAGCGGCTGATGGAGGGCGCGCGCCACGTCGAGGTGCAGGTGCTGGGCGACGGGCGCGACGTGATCGCCCTGGGCGAGCGCGAATGCACGTTGCAGCGGCGCTTCCAGAAGCTGGTCGAGATCGCGCCCAGCCCCAGCCTGTCCGAAGCGCTGCGCGCGCGCCTGGTCGAAGCCGCGCTCACGCTGGCGCGCACGGTGAAGCTGCAAAGCCTGGCGACGCTCGAGTTCCTGGTCGATCCGGCTGTCACCGACCTGCCGTTCGTCTTCATGGAGGCGAACCCGCGCCTGCAGGTCGAACACACCATCACCGAGGAGGTGTTTGGCGTCGACCTGGTGCAGGCGCAGATCCGGCTTGCGACCGGCGCCCCGCTGAGCGCGCTCGGGCTCGATCCGACGGCGCCGCCCCGGCCACAGGGCTGCGCCATCCAGTGGCGCATCAACGCCGAGACGCTGGATGCGCAAGGCCACGCGACGCCCGGCAGCGGGCAACTCGCGCGTTTCGACCTGCCGGCCGGCCCCGGCATCCGCGTCGACACGCAGGGCCATGCCGGTGCCACGCCCTCGCCGCATTACGACACGCTGCTCGCCAAGCTGGTGGTGCACGCGCACGGCGGCTTTGCCGATGCACTGCGGCGTTCGCAGCGGGCGCTGGCGGAATTCCACATCGAGGGCTTGCCGACCAACCTGGCGCTGCTGCGCGCGCTGGCGGCGCGGCCGGAGATGGCGAGCCAGCGGGTGCACACGCGCTGGCTCGAGGCGGTGCTGCCGGAACTGCTCGCCACTGCCAAGACCATGATGACCCGCACGCATCCGGGCAGTGCACCCGGCCCCAACGATGCCCAGCTCGCGCAAGCGCCGGCCGGCGCCGTGGTCGCGCCCATGCCCTCGCGCCTGGTCCAGCTCAGCGTGGCCGAGGGTGACGCGGTGCCCGCCGGCGCGGAGCTGGCCGTGCTGGAAGCGATGAAGATGGAGCACGTGATCGTGGCCGCGCACGCCGGGCGCGTGCGCGAGCTGCTGGCGGTTCCGGGCGGCTACCTGACGCAGGGCCAGGCCATCCTGGTGCTCGATCCGCTCGAAGGCGAGCCCGGCACAAGCACGCGAGACCAGGCGGTGCACGATCCAGACCACATTCGCGCCGACCTGCAGCGCGTGCTGGAGCGCCATGCGCGCACGCTCGATGCCGCCCGGCCCGAAGCCGTCGCCCGGCGCCATGCGCGCGGCGGGCGCACCGCGCGCGAAAACATCGCCGACCTGTGCGACGAGGGCAGCTTCATCGAATACGGTCAGCTCGCGATCGCGGCGCAGACGCGTCGGCGCAGCGTCGAGGACCTGATCGCCAACACGCCCGCCGACGGCATGATCACCGGCATCGGCGGCGTCAACGGGATGATCTTCGGTGCCGAGGCGGCGCGCACCGTGGTGATGAGCTACGACGCCACCGTGCTGGCGGGCACCCAGGGCATGCGCAACCATGCCAAGACGGACCGCATGCTGGCGATCGCGCTGGACCAGCAGCTGCCCACCGTGCTGTTTGCCGAGGGCGGCGGCGGACGCCCCGGGGACGTCGACACGCCGGTGATCGCGGGCTTGCACGTGCCCACCTTCAAGAGCTACGCCGCGCTCTCGGGCCGGGTGCCGGTGGTCGGCGTGGTGCACGGCTACTGCTTTGCCGGCAACGCCGCGCTGCTGGGCTGCAGCGACGTCATCATCGCCACCCGCGCCAGCAACATCGGCATGGGCGGGCCGGCCATGATCGAAGGCGGCGGCCTGGGCGTGTTCCGTCCCGAGGAGATCGGCCCGAGCAGCGTGCAGCACGCGGGCGGCGTGATCGACATCCTGGTCGAGGACGAGGCCGCGGCGGTGGCGGCGGCACGCCAGTACCTGTCCTACTTCCAGGGCCGGGTGAAGGACTGGGTGACGCCCGACCAGCGGCTGCTGCGCGCCGTGGTGCCGGAAAACCGCCTGCGCGTGTACGACACACGCGCCGCGATGCAGGGCCTGGTGGACCAGGGCAGCCTGCTGCTGTTGCGCACGGGCTTTGGCGCAGGCATCCACACCGCGCTGGCGCGCATCGAGGGACGCCCGGTCGGCGTGATCGCCAACAATCCGCAGCACCTGGGCGGTGCCATCGACGCCCCCGCAGCCGACAAGGCGGCGCGCTTCATGCAGCTGTGCAACGCGCACGGGTTGCCCATCGTCAGCCTGATCGATACCCCCGGCTTCATGGTCGGCCCCGAGGTCGAGACCACGGCCCAGGTGCGCCACGTCGCGCGCCTGTTCGTCACCGCCGGCGCCCTGCGCGTACCGTTCTTCGGCGTGGTGTTGCGCAAGGGCTATGGTCTGGGCGCGATGGCGGTGGCGGCGGGCGGCTTGCATGCGCCCGTGCTCACCGTGTCCTGGCCGACCGGCGAGTTCGGCGGCATGGGGCTGGAGGGCTACGTGCGCCTGGGCTATCGCAAGGAGCTGGAAGCCGCGCCTGCCGGGCGCGAGCGCGATGCGCTGTACGCCAGGCTGCTGGCCGAGCGCTACGAGCACGGCGCGGCCATCAACATGGCGACCACGCTGGAGATCGATGCCGTGATCGATCCGGCCGAGACGCGCGCCTGGCTGGCGCGCGGGCTGGCGTCGAGCCGCGTCGCGCCGACCGGCGCGCGCTTCATCGACACCTGGTAGCGCGGCGCCACAATGGCGCCTCGTCCAGTTCGCCCGGCCCGGATCACCATGCCCGTTTCGGGATCATCACCCACCTTGCATCGGCGCGCCCGGCGTGCGCCGCGGCGCTTCCTGGAACGCAGCCTGCGCGGCAGCGGTCAGGTGATGTTCATGAACAACCCGTACACGGGCTTGTTGAACTTCGTCGCACTCGGCTGGGGCGCCTGGGCCGGTGGCACCACCTGGACCGTGGTGCTCGGCGCCGCGCTTGGCGTGCTGGTCGCCACCGGCGCGGCCCAGGCGCTGCGCGTCGAGCGCGCGGCGCGCGATGCCGGGCTGTACGGCTTCAACGGCCTGCTGGTGGGTGCCGGCATCCCCACATTCCTGGCGCCGACGCCGCTGATGTGGGCCGTGCTGGTGTTTGCCTGCGCGGTCTCGGCCGGCGTCACCCGCGCGCTGGCCGAACTGCTGCGGCCCTGGCAGGTGCCGGGCCTGACCTTCCCCTTCGTGCTCACGACCTGGCTGGTGCTGCTGGCGGCCGATCCCCTGCCCGGCCTGGCAACCGCTGCGCTGCCGCAAGCCGGCCTGGCGGCGCCCGCCGTCGCCGCCAGCGTGGCGTTCGGCCTGGCGGACTGGGTGCGCGCCGTGCTGGCCAGCGTGGCCCAGGTGTTCTTCGTCGACGACGCGGTGTCGGGCGCGCTGTTCCTGCTGGCGCTGGCGCTGCAGTCGCGCCGTGCCGCCGTGCTGGGCGCTGCAGGCGCGCTGCTGGCGGTCGCCGCCGCCCTCGCGCTGGGAGCCGAGCGCGCGCCCGTCGTGCACGGCCTGTGGGGTTACTCGGCGGTGCTGACCGCAGTGGCGGTGGGTGGCGTGTTCCTGCCGCCGGGCGGCCGCACACTGGCGCTGTGCGCGATCGCCACCCTGTTCACGGTGCTGGTGCAAGGGGCCACCCTGACGCTGGCCGGCACGCTGGGCGTGCCCGCACTGACCTTTCCGTTCGTGCTGGGGACCTGGCTCGTGCTGCTGGCGCGCGGGCGCAGCGAGAGCGCCTGAACGCGCACGCGCCGCGCGGCGGTCGCGTGGGCCGGGACCCGCACCGCCCGGGTGCAAGGGGCGATCACCTCGGATACGGACTTGCGCGGGAGGCAGCACCTCGGCGGGCCTCGCACGGTTTCTGCAAGCTGTGGCACCCCTGTCCAGGATGCGGGTGCTGGGCCGTCATGGCCACAGCCTGCGTTCCCGGGCGCTGCTCATGCGTGGTGCAGAAATGCCTCGAGCTGCGCCAGCGGCATCGGCCGCGCCAGCAGGTAGCCCTGGAACAGGTCGCAGCCGCTCGCGGCGAGGAAGTCGTGCTGGGCCTGGGTCTCGACGCCCTCGGCGATCACCGGCAGGCCCAGGCTGTGGGCCAGGTCGATCACCGCGCGCGCGATCGCCGCGTCGCTCGGGTCGGTCAGCACGTCGGCGACGAAGGACTTGTCGATCTTCAACTGGTCCAGCGGCAGGCGCTTCAGGTAGGAGAGCGAGGAATAGCCGGTGCCGAAGTCGTCCAGCGAGAAGGTGACGCCGAACTGCTTGAGCGCGGCCATGCGCGTCAGCGTGTTGTCCTGGCGATCCACCAGCAGGCTTTCGGTCAGCTCCAGCCGCAGCCGGTGCGGGACGATGCCGTGGCGCCGCACCGCCGCCATCACTTCCTGCACGAAGTCCGGGTGGCGAAACTGGCCCACGCTGACATTGATGGAGAGGTTCAGCTCGGCGCGTCCGGCCTGGTCGGACCAGGCGGCCAGCTGGGCGCACGCCTGCTCCAGCACCCACAGGCCGAGCGGCACGATGAGGCCGCTGTTCTCCGCCACGGGAATGAACTCGGCCGGACTGATGGCGCCGCGTTGCGGGTGCTGCCAGCGCAGCAGTGCCTCGACGCCGACGATGCGTCGTGCATGGTCGAACTGTGGCTGGTAGTGCAGCACGAACTGCTGGCCTTCCTGCAGCGCCGTGCGCAGGTCGCTGACCAGCGCGGCGCGCGCGCTGAGTGCCGCCTGCATCGCGGGATCGAAGAAGGCCACCGCGTTGCCGCCCGCCGCCTTGGCCTGGTACATCGCCATGTCGGCCTGGCGCAGCAGTTCGTCCGCGCTGGTGACGTGACGACCGAAGCGCGTCACGCCGATGCTGGTGGTGCCGTGGTGCTGGTGGCTGTCGAGATCGAAGGGCGCGGCCAGGGCGGCCAGCACCTTGGTCGCCACGGCCTGGGCCTTGCGCGCGGCGGCTTCGGGCTGGGGGCCGAGGTCGGTCAACAGGACCACGAATTCATCGCCACCAAAGCGCGCCACGGTGTCGGTCTTGCGCAGGTTGCGTGCCAGGCGCATCGCCACCTGCTTGAGCAGTGCATCACCCACCGGGTGGCCGCGCGTGTCGTTCAACAGCTTGAAGTCGTCCAGGTCGATGAACATCAGCGCGCCCTCCTCGCCGCTGCGCGCGCTTTCGCGCAGCGCGGCGGCCAGGCGCTGCAGCAGCAACTGGCGGTTGGGCAAGCCGGTCAAGGGATCGTAGAACGCGAGGTCGTGGATCTGCTGCTCGGCACGCTTGCGCTCCGTGATGTCGCGCCCCACCGCCACCCAGTGCGTGAACGGGCCCTGGGCGTCGGGCACCGGCACCACGTCGAGATCGAGCCACTGGGACGGCGCACCGTCCCGGACCAGCAGCACTTCCCGGCGCGTCGGGCCATGTGCGCGCGCCTGCAGGGCGCCGCGCAGCAAGTGGCTAAAACTGCGCCCGCCCAGGGTGCGTCGCAGGGTGCCGGGTCCGCGGCCCAGGACCTGCATGCGCGCCAGGCCCGTGAGGCGTTCGAACGATTCGTTGACGAAGACGATGCGGGCATCGTGCTGGCGTGGCCCCATCGCCTGGATGATCACCACGCAGTCGTTGATGCGGGCGATGCTGGTGCGCAGCAGGGCCAGGTGGTCCTGCGCCTCGCGCCGCGCCGTGACGTCGCGCAGGTAGACGGCCAGGCCCTCGGCATAGGGGTGGGCGCGTACCTCGATCCACATTCCCAGTGCCGGGTAGTAATCCTCGAACTCGACGCGCCGGTCTTCGCGCATCGCGCCCTCGATCTCGGCGCGCAGCAGGGCACCGCTGCGTCCCATCAGCACCTCGTGGATGGGACGTCCCAGCAAATCCCCGCCCGGGCGTTCCAGCAGACGCTCGCTCTCGCCGTTCACATACATGAAGCGCGCGTCGCGATCCAGGGTGGCGAAGGCTTCCGAGATGCTCGCCAGCGTGGTCGTCAGGCGCATCGCCAGGCGCAGGGTTTCCTCCTGCGCCTGGTGGCGGGCACTGACGTCCTGGGCCACGCCGTGCAGGATCGCGGGAGCGTCGGCATCCGCGACCGATCGATCGCCCACGAAGCGGATCCAGTGCGCCGGGTTGGCGCCTGACTGCACCTCGACGTCGATCGGCCGGCCCGCCTGGATGCAGCCGATGAAAGCCTGGCGCAACGCCCGTGCCGAAGCCGACGTGAAGGCCTCCAGCAGGGGATCGAGTTGCTCCGGCACCGGCGCATGCACGCGCAGGACCGCCTGTGCCTCGGCGCTGAGCACGAGCCGGCGCTCGGGCACGCGGTAGCTCCAGCTGCCCATGTCGAGCGTGCGCAGGGCACGGTGCAACGATGGCGGCGCCGGCGCCACCGCCTGAGTTGCCTGCTCCGGGCGGGCCAGGGGGTCGAACGATGAATCGGGCGTCATGGGGCAGCAGGGGGTGGATGCGCTACGGCCTCGGCCAGGGGGCCGGGTCCGTCGAGTGTGCACCGAGTCGCCTCGGCGGGTTGGTGCGCTGCCCGTCGACGCGCGAAAGGATGCGCTGCTGCGCGTCGTTGGCCCAGGTGTGCCGGCCGCGCGCCCACGATCGCATGTATCCACCTCATTCGGCCAGCTTCCTGGGCAAGGCGCGCCCGCCCCGGATTCCGCTCGTGTCCCAACAAGTGGTGTAAGTCTTCGAACGCGCGGCAAGGTGCGTAGGG
>NZ_DAOKZG010000032.1:0-34827 GCF_035325765.1 Ottowia sp. | reverse complement strand
CCCTGCAAGGGGGACGCACCCAGTGTCCAGGGAGACCCCGGCCACGGGTGCCCCCCGCCTGGCCTGCTCCGCGGCCTTTGGAGCCGTGGCGTTTCATGCGTCGCGGGTGGCGCGAAGCGCGGTGGAGCAACTGAGATGAAACACCCCCGAGGCTCCACTCGCTGCGCGATGTTCTGCCTCCCCTTCAAGGGATCGCAGCCTGTGGCCAGGGAAACCCCGGCCACGGCTGCGACTGGCATGGCCTGCCCCGCGGCCGTTCGACCTTCGAAGTCTCATGCGATGCGGGTGGCGTGCAGCGCTATGGATAACTGAGATGTCGGCGCGGTTACGGCGGATGGGGCACTTCCTGCCGCGTTGGTGGAGCGGCAGTGCCGCCTTGACCGCGGCCGCACGGGCAACGGCGAGAAGCGATCGCGGCGGCCCATGGCCGCGTGACTTGCATCGATTGGAAAAAGCGTATAAGCTAGTAATAAATCACTTACTTGACAGGATTGGGAAATGACGACGCAGGCGACTGGCAAGGAAGATCTCGTTGCAGCCGATGCCGAGGATCGACAGTCCGCATCGCTGGACGCGCTGGCGCATGCCGTGCGCGCCCGCGCCACGCGCGGCCTGTCGCCAGCCGCGCGCGTGCTCGCCTGGCACGACTGGGCTCTGCACCTGGCCTTGTCGCCCGGCAAGCAGGTCAGTCTGTGGAAGCGGGTCTTGCGCGACCAGCAGCGCTTTGTCCGCTATGCTTTGCACAGCATCGCCAACCGCCACTGCACGCCGTGCGTCGAACCGCTGGAGCAGGATCGTCGCTTTGCCGACCCGGCCTGGCAGCAATGGCCGTTCAACCTGATCCACCAGGGCTTCCTGCTGCAGCAGCAGTGGTGGCACGAGGCCACGACAGGCGTGCGTGGCATCACACAGCACCACGAGAAGATGGTCGACTTCGCCGCCCGCCAGTGGCTGGACATCTGGTCGCCGGCCAACTTCATCCCGACCAACCCCGAGGTGCTGCGTGCCATTGCCGCCAGCGGCGGCGCCAGCCTGGGCCAGGGCGCGCTGAACTTCATGGACGACGCGCGGCGCCTGCTGCTGGACGAGCCGCCCGCCGGCACCGAGAGCTTCGTGGTCGGCCGCGACGTCGCGGTGACGCCGGGCAAGGTGGTGTTTCGCAACCACCTGATCGAACTGATCCAGTACGCGCCCGCCACGCCCGAGGTGCATGCCGAGCCGGTGCTGATCGTCCCCTCGTGGATCATGAAGTACTACATCCTCGACCTGTCGCCGCACAACTCCATGGTGCGCTACCTGGTCGAGCAGGGCCACACCGTGTTCATCATCTCGTGGCGCAACCCCGATTCCGACGACCGTGACCTGGGGCTGGAGGACTACCGCTGGTTTGGCGTGATGGAGGCGCTGGATGCGGTCAGCGCCATCGTGCCGGACCGCAAGATCCAGGCCGTCGGCTACTGCCTGGGCGGCACCCTGCTGGCGATTGCCGCGGCCGCCATGGCACGGGATGGCGACGAGCGCCTGCAAGGCATCACCCTGCTGGCGTCGGAAACCGACTTCCGCGATTCCGGCGAGATCTCGCTCTTCATCGACGAGAGCCAGCTTGCCTGGCTCGAGGCCGGCATGTGGGACAAGGGCTATCTCGAGGGCCACCAGATGGCGGGCGCCTTCCAGATGCTCAATTCGCGCGACCTGCTGTGGTCGCGGCGCGTGCGCGAATACCTGCTGGGCGAACGCCAGGCGCTGAACGACCTCATGGCCTGGAACGCCGACCTCACGCGCATGCCGTATCGCATGCACAGCGAATACCTGCGCCAGCTCTACCTGGGCAACGATCTCGCGGAAGGGCGGTTCCGGGTCGGCGGCAAGCCGGTCGCGCTGGCCGACATCCGCGTGCCGCTGTTCGTCGTCGGTACCGTGCGCGACCACGTCGCGCCCTGGCCCTCGGTCTACAAGCTGCATCTGCTGACCGATGCCGAGCTGACCTTCGTCCTGACCAGCGGCGGCCACAATGCTGGCGTGGTGAGCGAGCCAGGGCATCCGCGGCGCAGCTTCCAGGTCGCGACCCGAGGCGCCGGCGAGCGCTACGTCGATCCGGAGCGCTGGCGCGCCGAAGCCCCGCTGCACCAGGGCTCGTGGTGGCCGGCGTGGCAGCACTGGCTGGCGCAGCACTCGGCCGGGCGCGTGGCACCGCCGGCGCTGGGCAGCAGGCACAAGAAGAGGTACACGCCGCTGGACGACGCGCCCGGCACCTATGTGCGGATGCGATGAGCCGTCTCGGGCCGAGTCGGCGCGCGCCAGCCGGCCCCGAAGGGAGATCCACCATTGACCATGGAGCACTGACATGACCAACGAACTGCCACTGAACCTCTACAAGGCCAACACCGAGCTGCAACTGCAGATCACGCGCCTGCTGCAGGAGGCCAGCCATCGCTGGCTCGAAGCCGCGCACCAGCTCAGTGCGGAAGGCATCCTGGAAACCACGACCCAGATCCAGGGTCTGCTGAACACCGCCGACTGGCAGGCTGCCACGACCTTGCCGGCCGAGGTGTTCTGGCGCCTGCTGGAGGGTCGCCTGACCGACGCACAGTCGGTCAACCAGGTGGCCATGAAGAGCCAGGCGGCTTTCGCCGACGGCGTGCGCGAGGCGCTCGCCCATTGGCAGGAGGCGGTCGGCGCAGCCTTCGGGAGCGATGCCGACCACGCGGGCTTTGCCCAGCTTTACCAGCAATGGACCCAGCCCTGGGCGGCTCCCCAGGCGCCCCGGGGCAAGGCGCACAAGTGAGGGCACGGCCATGACTGTCCCACAGCGAACCGCACTGGTGACCGGCGGCAACCGCGGCCTCGGGCTGGCGATTGCGAAGGCGCTGCACGACGCCGGTCATGGCGTGATCGTCACGCACACGCCAGGCAACCCGACCATCGAGGCCTGGCGCCAGGCGCAGACCCAGGCCGGGTACACCTTTGCCACCTACGGCGTGGATGTCGGCGACCACGAATCCACGCAGGAACTGGCGCGGCGCGTTGCCGCCGACGGCCGCCAGGTCGACATCCTGGTCAACAACGCCGGCATCACGCGCGACGCCACGCTGCGCAAGCTCGACAAGGCGAGCTGGGACGCGGTCCTGCGCACCAACCTCGACTCGATGTTCAACGTCACCAAGCCGTTCCTGGATCCCATGCTGGAGCGCGGCTGGGGTCGCATCATCAACATCTCGTCGATCAACGGCAGCAAGGGCCAGTTTGGCCAGACCAATTATTCGGCGGCCAAGGCCGGCGTGCACGGCTTCACCAAGGCGCTGGCGCAGGAGGTGGCGCGCAAGGGCATCACGGTGAACACCGTCTCGCCCGGCTACCTGGCTACCGAGATGGTAATGGCCGTGCGCGAGGACGTGCGCCAGCAGATCATTGCCGGGATCCCCGTCGGGCGGCTGGGCGAACCGGCCGAAATTGCGGCGCTGGTCGCCTTCATCGCCAGCGACGCTGCGGCCTTCATGACCGGCAGCAACGTCGCCATGAACGGCGGCCAGCACATGTACTGACTTGCTCGGACGCGTGCCTTCGTCACCCTGGGCCGGTGCCCAGGACTGCAGAGGAATGCCATGTATTCAAGACTCCTGGTGCCGCTGGACGGCAGCCCCACCTCGTTGCTGGCGCTTGAGCATGCGGCAGCCCTGGCGCGCCTGAGCGGTGCCACCGTGGTGCTGCTGCACGTGATCGAACCGCTGCGGCACAGCACCGGCTTCGAGCGCCCCAAGGTCTACATCGAGGACGTGCGGCCACGCTTCATGGCGACGGGCCAGGCGCTGCTCGACGAGGCTGCGAACCGGCTGCGCGACGACGGCATTGCGAGCGAGACGGTGCTGCTCGAGAGCGGCATCGAGCGCGTGTCGGCGCAGATCGCCCGACAGGCCGAGACCAGTCGGTGCGACCTGATCATCCTGGGCACCCACGGGCGCCGCGGAGTGGATCGCCTGCTGCTGGGCAGCGACGCCGAGCAGATCGCGCGCACCGCGCCGGTGCCGGTGATGCTGGTGCGCAAGCCCCACTCGGCCCGCGCTGCATGAACCCCCGCGGGCACGGCGCGAGCGTGGACTGTCCACACTGCGGCGTGTGATCGAAGGCCCTGCTGCGCGCACGCCCGGAACCCTCACTTGTCAGGAGAAATCTCTCATGAAATACACATTCCAGGGTGATGTCGCGCTCGTCAGTGGCGCTGGATCGGGCATCGGCGAGGCCGCTGCGCGGCTGCTTGCGCGCGAGGGCGTGCGCGTCGTGGTGTCGGACCTGAAGCACGATGCGGTCGAGCGTGTCGTGGCGGGGATCCGGAACGCCGGTGGGCAGGCGCATCCGCACATCGGCGATGTCGCACGGCCGGAAGATGCCGAGCTCGCGGTGGCCTGTGCCATCCGGCATTTCGGCGGACTGCATCTGGCGTTCAACAACGCCGGCATCAGCGGCGTGATCGCGCCGGCGGGCGAACTGGCGCCGGACGACTGGCGCCGCATCATTGACATCAATCTGAGCGGTGTGCAGTACGCCCTGCGCTTTCAGATTCCAGCCATGCTGGCGGCGGGTGGTGGCGCCATCGTCAACATGTCATCGATCCTGGGGCTGGTCGGCAACCCGAGCGCTCCCGCCTACGTGGCGGCCAAGCATGGCGTCACCGGGCTGACCCGATCGGCTGCGCTGGCGTATGCGAGTCAGGGCATCCGCATCAATTCCATCCATCCCGGCTACGTGGACACGCCGCTGCTGGACGTGCTTGACGTCGACACCCGTGCGGCGCTCGTGGGTCTGCATCCCATCGGTCGGCTGGGAAACGTCGACGAAATTGCCCATGCCGCTGCCTTCCTGCTGTCGGAGGGGGCGAGCTTCATCACCGGCAGCGCCCTGGTGGTGGACGGTGGCTATACCGCGGCCTGATCGCGGACGTCCCGCATCTCGCTGGCCGGTGGCAGTATCGCCGGGCGCCAGCGCCGGGGGACCTGGTGCCGCATGGCGTCTCCTGCGTCCGGTGGCGCTGCAGGCTGCGCGCCGACTCAACCGCATTGCCGGGGCGCTCGTGGCCGTGGCCCTGCTGGGTGGCTGTGCCATCGTGCGTGAGTTCGAGCCCGTTGTCGCGGTGCAGCCGGTTTCGCCACAGGAGTACATCGAGCAAAGGCGCGGCGACATGCTCACCACCGGCGAGCCCAGCGCGCCGACGGTCGAAACCCTGCGCGTTGCAGGGCTGGATGGAGCGGCCTGCAGTGTCAGCTGGTCGCTGGACTGCCTGGCGGCGCTGGCGCAGGTGGACGGCCTCGGGGACGAACGTCGGCTTTCCGCACTGGCCGAACTCTGGCTGCAGCGTGCCATGCTGGCCACGGGGGCGGCGGCTGGCGCGGCACCCGATGCTGGCTCGACCGGGCCGTGGCTCGAGGTCGCTCGCCATGCCTATGCCTACCTGTTCTTCACCGAGCGCACGCCGGGCGCGCGTGCCTTCGAGGATCGCCAGACCCAGGTGCGCGACTGGTACAACTACGCGGTGCAGCAGGCGGTGACGCGCCTGTTCGACGCGCGCCGGGTGCCCCCGGGCAGCGCCCCGTCGGAGCCGCGCATCGTGGCCGGTGACTGGGTCTTGCGGCTGGACGCGCGCACGCACGCGCCGGGCGCAGGCGAACTGCCAATGGAACTGCTGCCGGCCTCGGGGCTCGCGTTCAGCGGCCTGCGCAGCATCTACCGCCGCGACGGCTTTGGCGCCGAACTGGTGGCCGTGCTGCCAGTTCGCGTACACCGCTCGGAGTGGGCAATGGGGGCAGGCGGGGCGGCGCTGCCGCTCGACTGGAGCGAATTGCCGACCCGCAGCCGCACGGTCCTGCTGCGCTTCGAAGCCGGGTCGCTGGAGCAGCTGCTGAGCACGCGCGAGGCCGTGCTTGCCCTGCATGACCCGCTGCTCGAAAGCGCAGTGACGCTGCATGGTCAGCCGGTGCCGCTGGCTGGCAACTTCAGCGCCGCGCCGGGTGTGTGGCTGGCACGCTCGGACTTCGGCCGACAGTCACTGCGCTCCTTGCTCGGCCGCGGGCAGGGCCTGGACCACCCCCAGCTCTACCTGCTGCAGCCTTATGACCCGCAGCGGCGCGTCATCGTGCTGCTGCACGGGCTGGCCAGCAGTCCGGAGGCCTGGGTCAATGTGGCCAATGAACTGCTCGGGGACGAAGCACTGCGCCGGGGCTTCCAGGCATGGCTCGTGCACTATCCGACCAACCTGCCGCTGGCGGCCAATCACGCCGCGATTCGCGCGCTGCTGCAGCACGCCCGGTGTCAGCTCGATCCGACGGGACAGGCCCCGGCCACGCACGGTGTCGTGGTGATCGGGCACAGCATGGGCGGGATCCTGGTCCGGCTCATGGTGTCGAGCGCGGATCGCCAGCTCTGGCACTGGGCAGAAGCCGAGCTCGGGATCGATCCGGCTCGCCTTGAAGGCGGGCAAACCGGGCTGGACCCCGTCTTGCGGTTCGAGCCCATGGACGGTGTCGGCCGCGTGATCTTCATCGCCACGCCACACCGCGGCACGGCGGTGGCCGAGCAGACGCTGGCGCGCTGGTTCTCCGGCCTGATCCGGTTGCCATTCAACTTTGTCGATGCCTTCGGCCAGGCGCTGCAGACGCGTGCGGCCACGCCCGCTGCCGATTCTGTCCTGGCGCGGCTCCCCAACAGCATCGACCAGCTCAGCGAACACGATCCGTTCGTCCAGGCCGCCGCCGCATTGCCCATTTCCGACCGCATCGACTATCACTCCATCATCGCACGCCTGCACACCGAAGGGGCGCTGGAGTCCTCGGACGACGGGCTCGTGCCCTACCGCAGCGCGCACCTGGCGGGCAGCACCTCGGAACGGGTGATCGTCTCGGGCCACAGTGTGCAGGAAAGTGCCGCCGCCATCCTCGAGATCCGGCGCATCCTGCACGAGGACCTCGCGGCGTCGGCGGCCCGCCAGCCGGCTGCCGGTGTGGCGCATTGCGCCCCGGTGCATGAGCCTTCGCGTTGAGCGCGCCTGGCTCGCGGCCAACAAAAAACCGCCCGAAGGCGGTTTCCTGGTTCTGCCGGCAGCGCACCCGATACAAACGGCGGAGAGGGTTTCTGCCCCTTCCGGGCGGTGCGGAGACGGACTCAGGCCGCGGCCTGGGCCAGCGCCTTCACCTTGGCGGCCAGGCGGCTCTTGTCGCGCGCGGCCTTGTTCTTGTGGAAGATGCCCTTGTCCGCGACGGTGTCGACCACCGACTGCATCAGGGCAAACGCGCTCGCCGCCTTTTCCTTGTCGCCGGCGAGCACGGCCTTCTCGACGTTCTTCACCGAGGTGCGGTACTTGGAGCGCAGCGAGGTGTTCGCGGCATTCAGCGCGACGTTCTGGCGTGCGCGCTTGCGGCCCGACGCCAGGCGCGGGTCCTTTTTCTTGGGCTTTCCAGCAGCCATGAATGTATTCCTTGTGGTTTGCGGATGTTGTCGGCAGAACCAAGCATTATAGCTGCGCTCTCGATTCTTCGAGCGGCGACTACACTCCGACTTTCCCTTCGGCTTCGCGCCCCCGATTGCATGACACCCGACGATTCCGCCCGCTGTGGCGACGGCCCGGTCCGCGCGCTCCGGCACCGTGCCGGACGCGGGCGGTGCCCGGCTGGCGCGTGCCGGGTGCACGGCGAGAGCCAGGATGCGCGCCGCGGCGGAGGCCACGCGTGAGCCTGTTCAAGGCCGCTTCCACGGTCTCGCTGCTGACGCTGGCCTCGCGCATCACCGGACTGGCGCGCGACCTGCTGATGGCCTCGGTGTTCGGCGTCAATGGCCTGACGGACGCCTTCAACGTCGCCTTCCGCATTCCCAACCTGCTGCGCCGGCTGTTTGCCGAAGGCGCGTTCAGCCAGGCCTTCGTGCCGGTGCTCGCCACCAGTCGCGCGCGCGACGGCGATGCGGCCACCCGCCTGCTGGTCGACGCCGTGGCCACGGTGCTCGCCTGGGTGCTGCTCGGGGTGAGCGTGGTCGGCGTTGCTGCGGCACCCGTGCTGATGTGGCTGCTGGCCAGCGGGCTGGACGCGCCGAGCTTCGATGCCGGCGTGCTGATGACGCGCTGGATGTTTCCCTATATCGGCTGCATGTCGCTGGTGGCGCTGTCGGCCGGCGTTCTCAACACCTGGAAGCACTTTGCCGTGCCGGCGGCGACGCCGGTGCTGCTCAACCTCGCCATGATCCTGGCCGCCTGGCTGGGCGCGCCCTGGTTCGCGCGCCTCGGGATCGAGCCGATCTATGTGATGGCGGTGGGCGTGATGGCCGGCGGCTTGCTGCAGCTGGCGGCGCAGTTGCCCGCGCTGGCGCGGCTGGGCCTGTTGCCGCGCATCGGCGTGCTGCCGGCGCGCATCGGCGCCGCCTGGCGCGATGCCGGCGTGCGCCAGGTGCTGGCCCTGATGCTGCCCGCGCTGCTGGGGGTGGGCGTGGCCCAGCTCTCGCTGCTGATCAATACCCAGATCGCTTCCTACCTGATGGAGGGCAGCGTGACCTGGATCTGGTATGCGGACCGACTGATGGAGTTCCCGACGGCGCTGCTGGGGGTGGCACTGGGCGTGGTGCTGACGCCACAGCTCGCCGGCGCGCGCGCCAGCGGCGACACGGCGCGCTATTCGCAGATGCTGGACTGGGGCCTGCGCCTGGTGCTGCTGCTGGCGCTGCCCTGCGCGGTGGCGCTGCTGGTGTTCGCCGAGCCGCTGATCGCCACGCTGTTCCACCACGGGCGCTTTTCCGCCAGCGACGTCGAGCGCACGGCCCTGGCGCTGACCATGTACGGCGTGGGCGTGCTCGGCCTGGTGGCGGTGAAGGTGCTGGCGCCCGGCTACTACGCGAGCCTGGACATCCGCACGCCGGTGAAGATCGCGGTGGTGGTGCTGATCGTCACGCAGGCGTTCAACGCGCTGTTCGTGCCGTTCCTGCGCCACGCCGGCCTGACCCTGTCAATTGCCCTGGGGGCGATGATCAATGCCCTGTGGCTGCTCACCGGACTGATCCGGCGCGGCAGCTACCAGCCGGAGCGCGGCTGGCGACGCTTTGGCGCGCAGGTGTCGATCGCCTCGGCGGTACTGGGCGCCTTCCTGTTCTGGGCGGCCCGACACTTCGACTGGCTCGGCACGCCGGCACTGGCGCGAGCGGGCCTGCTCGCAGGCATTCTGGCGGCGGCCGCGGGGATCTATTTCGTCGCCCTCGCCGCCGCCGGCGTGCGCCTGCGCGCGTTTTTGCGGCGCTGACGCAACGCACGCCGGTTGACGCCGCTGCGCCGCCGGCCTACAAGGCCCCCATGAGCTTCGACTGGTCGGTGCCCAGCCCGCTGGCTTACTTCGCTGCCCTGGTGCAGAGCGACGAGCAGCTGCCGCTGCTGGAGGCGGCGGTGAGCCTGGCGCAGGACGAGGTTCCCGATCTGGACGTGCTGCAGGTGCTGACCGACATCGACCGCCTCGTGCTGCGGCTGCAGCGGCGCGTCGACAGGCGTGCCTCGGTGCTGCAGCGACTGCACGGCCTGCGCGAGTTCTTCTTCGGCGAGCTCGGCTTCGCCGGCAACGTCAACGATTACCACGACCCGGGCAACAGCTTCCTGCACGTGGTGCTGCGCACCCGGCGCGGCATTCCGATCTCGCTGGCGCTGCTGTGGCTGGAGCTGGCGCGCGGCCTCGGGCTGCGCGCCGAAGGCGTCGGCTTTCCGGGCCACTTCCTGGTGCAGGCCTACGTCGGCGCCGGCCGCGTGGTGATCGACCCGTTCACCGGCGAGTCGCTGGGCGCGGCCGAACTGCGCCAGCGGCTGGAGGAGTGGGCACCGTGGCGCCTGGACCCGGAGCACGGTGAACTGCCGCTGGCGCTGTTCCTGGAGGCGGCCACGCCACGCCAGATCCTGGCGCGGATGCTGGGCAACCTGCAGCACATCTACCGCGGCCAGCAGGACTGGCCGCGCCTGGTGCGCGTGCAGGATCGCCTGATCACGCTGCTGCCGCGCGCCTGGGCCGAATACCGCGAACGTGGGCTGGCGCTGGCACGCCTGGGCGAGCGCAAGCGCGCGCGCGCCGATCTCGAGTGCTACCTGAGCGAGGTGACGGCCGCGCACGACCGCGCGAGCGTGCAGCGTCGGCTGGAGGAACTCGGCGGCGCCGGCACCTGAACAGCTTCTGATCAGTGGTTCGCCCCGCCATTGGGGGGCTTCACTTCATATCCAGCCACCCGCCTGCAACTCCTGCTTGGCGTAGGCGTAGAACAGCGGCGCCGCCACCAGGCCGGCGGGCCCGAAGATCGCCTCCATCACGAACATCACGCTGAGCAGTTCCCAGACGCTGATGTGGGTGCGCTGGCCGACCACCTTGGCATTGATGAAGTACTCGGCCTTGTGGATCAGCACCAGGAAGCCCAGGCAGGCCAGCGCCACGCCAATCGACACCGACAGGCCGACCAGTGTCAGCACGGTATTGCAGATCAGGTTTCCGACGATCGGGATCAGGCCGGTGACGAAGGTCAGCAGGATCAGCGCCGTGGCATAGGGCAGGCGGTTGTCGGTCAGCGGCAGCACCACCAGCAGGAACACGGCGGTGAGCGTGGTGTTGAACAGCGAGATCCAGAACTGGGCGACGATGATCCGGCGGAAGCTGTCTCCGAAACGGATCAGGCGCTGGTGCAGTTGCGCCGCGAGCGGCTTGAGCGGTGCAGCGCTCGGACGCGAGGCCGCCAGCGCGCCGATCAGCAGGCCGACGTAGACGTAGAGCAGTCCGGCCAGCCAGGCCCGGCCGGTGGTGGCCAGGGTGCCCGCCTTGCTCGCCAGGTAGCGCGCGATCGCATGCTGGATCTCCACCGCCCCCTCGGGCAGCTGCGTCGCCACGTCCGGCGGCAGGCGATCGCGCAGTTCCAGCACCGTGCGCGACAGGAAGGCCAGCAGGTCCCGATACTGTTCGGGCGCGTCCAGGATCAGGCCGCGCGTGCGCGGCAGCGCGATCGCCAGCAGCAGCACCGGCACCAGCGCCACCAGCAGCGCCGCAAGCTGCGGTGCCTGGCCGTCGCTGGCGCGGATCAGCACGCCCAGGCGCGGGCTGAACCAGCGCGTGCTGAGAAAGCCCACGCACACGCACAGCAGCCCGGGCAGCAGGCCCTGCCACATGACCATCAGCAGGGCCAGGGCCAGCAGCACGTGGCTGGTGATGGTGGCCGCGCGCAGGCCGGGCTGGGGGACGGGAGGCGGCATGCGCACGGGCAGCGGAAGCGGCCGGGTGGGGTGGGGCGGGACCGCGTTCAGTCGATCCGCACGGCGGGCCCGGCGCCGCGCGCCGCGATGCGGCCGATCTCGAACACCTGCTCGCCTGCGGCGCGCAGGGTCGCGGCACAGGCGGCGGCCTGGTCTGCCGCCAGCACCAGCACCATGCCGATGCCGTTGTTGAAGGTGCGGTTCATCTCGGTGTCGTCGATGCCGGCGGTGGCCTGCAGCCAGCCGAACAGCTCGCTGCGCGGCCAGCTGTTCGCGGCAAGGCGGGCGCAGCAGTGCTCGGGCAGCACGCGCGGGATGTTTTCCAGCAGGCCGCCGCCAGTGATGTGGGCCAGCGCCTTGATCGGGTGGCGCGCCAGCGCCTGCAGCACGCTTTGCACATAGATGCGCGTCGGTGCCATCAGCGCGTGGCGCAGGGGCTGGCCGTCCAGGGTCTGCGGCAGGGCGTCGCCGGCGCGCTCGAGACACTTGCGCACCAGCGAAAAGCCGTTGCTGTGCACGCCGCTGGAGGCCAGGCCGAGCACCACGTCGCCGTCGGCGACATCCCGGCCGGTGAGGATGCGCGATTTCTCCACCACGCCGACGCAGAAGCCGGCGAGGTCGTATTCGCCGTCCGGGTACATCCCAGGCATCTCCGCCGTCTCGCCGCCGATCAGGGCGCAGCCGGCCAGTTCGCAGCCGCGCGCGATGCCAGCGACCACCGTGGCCGCGGTGTCCACGTCCAGCCGGCCGCAGGCAAAGTAGTCGAGGAAGAACAGCGGTTCGGCCCCCTGCACCAGCACGTCGTTCACGCTCATCGCCACCAGGTCGATGCCGATGGTTTCGTGCATGTTCCATTCGAACGCGAGCTTGAGCTTGGTGCCGACGCCGTCGGTGCCGCTCACCAGCACCGGCTCACGGTAGCGCCGGGGCACCTCGAACAGCGCGCCAAAGCCGCCAATGCCGGCCAGCACGCCTTCACGCAGGGTCTTGCGCGCCAGCGGCCGGATACGCTCGACCAGCGCGTCGCCGGCGTCGATGTCGACGCCGGCATCCTTGTAGCTGAGGGGCGTGTTCGCGGAAGGGCTGCTCATGAAGGCGGTCGCGTCGGACAAGGCGCTTAAAATCGGAAGCTCGATTCTAGTGTGATGCTCGGCGCAGCCCGCCCAGCCTTGCATGTCCCCCGGGGACATGCGCGGCGGCACCCGGTCACGCTGGCGGCGATACTGCCTTTTCGCTCCTCCGGTTGCATGTTCCACGATTGTTGGCTTCCGTCCCCGCTGCGCGCTCGATGAGGCAACTGGCCCTGAACATCGGCCTGGCGCCCGAGCCGACGCTGGACAGCTTCGTGCCCGGAGAGAATGCAGCCGTGCTGCAGCACCTGCGACTGTGGATCGGCGGTGCCGATCGCTCGCCGGTGCCGATCTACCTGTGGGGCCCCACCGGCGCCGGCAAGACGCACCTGCTGCGCGCGGTTCGTGGCGTCCTGCAGGGCCAGGGCGCGCCGGTGGGCTGGCTGGATGCGCGCACGCCGGCCAGCGCGGCGTTCGATGAGTCCTGGGCCGCCGTGCTGATGGACGACGTGCACCAGTTGGGCCCGGGGCTGCAGCACCTGGCCTTCAACTGGTTCGTCAATGCGGTGGCGCCGGCCTCGGGGCGGCCGCGCGCGGTGCTGGCGGCCGGCTGTCTGCCACCCGCCGACCTGCCACTGCGCGAGGACCTGCGCACGCGCCTGGGCTGGGGCCATGTGTTCGAGCTGCACAGCCTGTCCGATCCGGCCCTGCGCGCTGCGCTGCGGGAGGCTGCGCGCGCACGCGGCCTCGCGCTGGCCGACGAGGTGGTGGACTACGTGCTGGCACGCTTTGCGCGCGACCTGGCCAGCCTGACGGGGCTGCTCGACCGGCTTGACCGCTACGCGCTGCAGACCCGGCGCGCGGTCACGATCCCGCTCATCAAATCCATGCTTCAAGAGGAGTAGCATGCCGTGCAAGAAAAATCGGCGCCGGGGGTGGCCCCCGTGCTGAAGCTGGCGCTGTTCGACCTGGACTACACCCTGCTGCCGCTCGATTCGGACCACGCCTGGGGCGAGTTCACGACCCAGCTCGGCTGGACCGACGCCGTCGAGTTCAAGCGTCGCAACGATGCCTTCTACGCCCAGTACCAGGCCGGCACGCTCGACATCCACGAATACGTGCGCTTTGCCACCGCCGCCGCGCGTCGCCAGGGGCCGGGTGCCGCGGCCCAGGCGCAGGCGCGCTTCCTGCGCGAGGTGATCACGCCGGCCATCACGCCGCAGGCGCGCGCGCTGGTGCACCAGCACCGGCAAGCCGGTGACGCCGTCGTCATCGTCACCGCCACCAACGAGTTCGTCACGCGTCCGATCGCGCACGCGTTCGGCGTGGACGAATTGATCGCGGTCGAGCTGGCGCGCGGCCCGGGCGGCTGGATTTCCGGCGAGATCCGGGGCACTCCGTCGTTTCGCGAGGGCAAGGTCGCGCGCGTGGCCGACTGGCTGGCCGGGCGCGGCCTGGGCTGGGACGACGCGAGCATCACTTTCTACTCGGATTCCATGAACGACCTGCCGCTGCTCGAGCGCGCCCAGCAGCCGGTCGCCACCAACCCGGACGACCGGCTGCGCGCACTGGCGCGCCAGCGCGGCTGGCGCATCCTCGATCTCTTTGGGCAGACCGCATGATCAAGGCCTTCATTGACCGCCTCATCGACAAGGCGCGCGGCAGCAACGGGCGCAAGGCCTTCGGCCGCCGCGTCGAGCACGGGCCGCAGGCGCACGGCATCAATCCGGCGCTGGTGGACGAACGCGCCACCACCGTCGTGCGCACGCTCAAGGAGGCGGGGTACGAGGCCTACATCGTCGGCGGCGCGGTGCGCGACCTGCTGCTGGGCCTGAAGCCCAAGGATTTCGACGTCGCCACCAGCGCCACGCCCGAGCAGGTCAAGGCGCTGTTCCGGCGCGCCTTCATCATCGGACGGCGCTTTCGCATCGTGCACGTCGTGTTCGGCCGTGGCCGCGACCATGAGGTGATCGAGGTCTCCACCTTTCGCGCCTACCTCGACAACGAGTCCGCCGAGCACGTCGGCGGCAACGAACGCACCAGCCGGCGCGAGCTGGCCGGCCTGCAGCACGCGGTCGACGCCCACGGCCGGGTGTTGCGCGACAACGTCTGGGGTCCGCAGGAGGAGGACGCGGCGCGACGCGACTTCACCGTCAACGCCATGTACTACGACCCCGAGACGCGCACCGTGGTCGATTACCACAACGGCATGGCCGACGTGCAGAAGAAGCTGATTCGCATGATCGGCGACGCCGCGCAGCGCTACCGCGAGGACCCGGTGCGCGTGATTCGCGCGGTGCGCTTCGGCGCCAAGCTGTCGCGCCTGGGCTTCAAGCTCGAACCCAAGACCGCGCGGCCCCTGGCCGAGGCCAAGGACTGGCTGGCCGACGTGCCGCAGAGCCGCCTGTTCGATGAAATGCTCAAGCTGCTGCAGACCGGCCATGCGCTGGCCAGCGTCGAACAGCTGCGCAAGCTGGGCCTGGCCAGCGGCATCTATCCGCTGCTGGACCTGGTGGTCCAGCGTGCCGACCAGCCCTTTGTCAAGGCGGCACTGCAGGACACCGACCGGCGTGTCGACGAGAGCAAGCCGGTGGCGCCCTCGTTCCTCCTGGCCTGCGTGCTGTGGCAGGATGTGCTGGCCGGCTGGCAGCAGCGTCTCGCGCACAAGGAACATGCATTTCCGGCCCTGCAGGGGGCCATCGACGAGGTGTTCGACGCCCGCATCGGCGAGGTGTCGGGGCGCGGCAAGCTCGGCGCCGACATGCGCGAGATCTGGATGATGCAGCCACGTTTCGAGCGGCGCAGCGGCAACTCGCCCTTCACCCTGGTCGAGCAGTCGCGCTTTCGCGCCGGCTTCGACTTCCTGCGCCTGCGCGCCGACATCGGCGAGGTGGAGGAGGAACTGGTCGACTGGTGGCAGGCCTTCAGCCAGGCCGACGATTCGGCGCGCGAGGACCTGGTGCGCCAGCTGCGCGCCGAGCAGCAGCGCGCCCGGCGCGCGCCGCGCCCGGCACGCGGCACGTCCAGCGACACCAGCGCGGCGCCACCGGCGTCTCGCCCGGCGACGGCAAACGGTGGCGGCGCCGCCCCGCCCGCGGAGCCGGGAGCCGACGGCGCCAGCGCGGTCACGAAGAAGCGGCGCCGGCGCCGGCGCAAGCCCGCCGCGGATGCCGGGGGAAGCGGGCCCGCGACCGGCGCCGACGCACCTGCCGACTGAAGTCCATGGCCGATCGGCGCGCGGCCGTCACGGCCCACGTCGGGCTGGGCGCCAACCTGGGCGATCCGGTGGCGACGCTGCAGCGCGCGCTGGACGACTTGTCCCGCCTGCCGGGCACGCGGCTGGTGGGGGCTTCGCGCCTGTATCGCAGCGCGCCGGTCGATGCGGCCGGCCCTGATTTCGTCAACGCCGTGGCCGAGCTGAGCACCGAGCTGACGGCCCCCGCGCTGCTGCAGGCGTTGCAGGCGCTCGAGCGCGGCGCCGGCCGCCAGCGTCCCTACCGCAATGCCCCGCGCACGCTCGATCTCGACCTGCTGCTGTACGGCGACGGCCGCATCGACAGTCCCGGACTGCGGGTGCCGCACCCGCGGCTGGCGCAGCGCGCCTTCGTGCTGCGCCCGCTGGCCGAGCTGGCCCCGCGGCGCGTCACCCCCGCGCAGCTGGCGGCGGTGCGCGAGCAGGACTGCACCCCATTGCCGGGCGCCAGCGCACGCTGACGGACTTCCCGCAATCTTCACCACGACCCATCCGCCCCATGTCGTTCGGCCTGCCCATTCCGCTGCAGACGGTGCTGCTGCTGATTGCCAGCAACGTCTTCATGACCTTTGCCTGGTATGGCCATCTGCGCAACCTGGCGACCGCACCGTGGCATGTGGCGGCGCTGCTGTCCTGGGGCATCGCGCTGTTCGAGTACCTGCTGCAGGTGCCGGCCAACCGCATCGGCCACCAGCAATTCAGCGTGGCCCAGCTGAAGATCCTGCAGGAGGTGATCACCCTCACCGTATTCGTGCCGTTCGCCTGGCTCTACCTGAAGGAACCGATCAGGCTGGACTACCTGTGGGCGGCGTTGTGCATGCTGGGCGCCGTCTATTTCATCTTCCGTGGCGGTTGAGGCACGCGGCCTGGCCCGTCCGGCACGGTAAACTCCACCCATCGGTTTCCGACCGCTCCCCGTCACTGCGCTCACGCGCGATCCGGACACGTCACCCCGCGCCATGCTGTTCAGCAAGCTGCTGCCCAAGGAGGGCAATTTTTTCGAGCTCTTCAACCAGCACGCGGACTGCATCGTCGAGGCTGCCCAGGCCTTCGACAGCCTGGTGACGCACTATGGCGACCCGCTGCTGCGCGAGAAGTACAACAGCGAGGTCGATCAGGCCGAGCGCGCCGCCGACCGCGTCACGCATGAAGTCAACCGGCTCATCCACACCACGTTCATCACGCCGATCGACCGCGAACAGATCCACGCCCTGATCAACATCATGGACGACGTCGCCGACCTGCTGCAGGACTCGGCCGAGACCATGGCGCTGTACGACGTGCACCACATGACCGACGAGATCCGGCGCCTGACCGACCTGTCGGTCAAGTGCTGCGAGCGCGTGCAGGCGGCAGTGCGCCTGCTGGCGCGCATCGGCGAACCGGCGGTGGCCGATGCCACGCTCAAGATCTGCGAGGAGATCGACGAACTCGAAGCCGACGCCGACCGCGTCATGCGCAGTGCCATGAGCTGGCTGTTCCGCCACGAGCCGGACGTGCGCGAGCTGATCAAGCTGCGCGCCATCTATGAGCTGCTGGAGCTGATCACCGACCGCTGCGAGGACGTGGCCAACCAGATCGAAGGCATCGTGCTGGAAAACTCCTGAGAAGGTGATCCGGCCCGCATCGACGAGAGCTTCCCGCTGACTCCATGGAAATCGTGCAGAGCGCCCTCTGGGTCGTCGTGATGCTGGTGGCGCTGGCGCTGCTGTTCGACTTCATGAACGGCTTCCACGATGCCGCCAACTCGATCGCCACCGTCGTCTCCACCGGCGTGCTGCGGCCGTTCCAGGCGGTGGTGTTTGCCGCCTTCTTCAACGTGGCGGCGATCTTCGTGTTTCACCTCAGCGTCGCCGCGATGGTGGGCAAGGGAATCGTCGAACCGGACGTGGTCGATGTGCACGTGGTGTTTGGCGCCCTGGTGGGCGCCATCGCCTGGAACGTCGTGACCTGGTACTACGGCATCCCGAGCAGCTCGTCGCACGCGCTGATCGGAGGCATCGTTGGCGCCGCCACCGCCAAGGCGGGCACGGACGTGTTGCTGGTCGCCGGCATCCTGAAGATCGTCGCCTTCATCTTCGTCTCGCCGTTCCTCGGCTACGTGCTCGGCTCGCTGATGATGGTCGTGGTGGCCTGGGTGTTCCGGCGCACGCGGCCGCTGCGCGTGGAGCGCTGGTTCCGCCGCCTGCAACTGCTTTCCGCCGGTGCCTACAGCCTGGGCCACGGCGGCAACGACGCACAGAAGACGATCGGCATCATCTGGTTGCTGCTGATCGCCACCGGCTACAGCAGCACGGCCGCGGACCTGCCGCCCACCTGGGTGATCGTCAGCTGCTACCTGGCGATCGGCCTGGGCACGATGTTCGGCGGCTGGCGCATCGTGCGCACCATGGGGCAGAAGATCACCAAGCTCAAGCCGGTGGGCGGCTTCTGCGCCGAGACCGGGGGCGCGCTCACGCTGTTCCTGGCGTCGGCGCTGGGCATCCCGGTCTCGACCACGCACACCATCACCGGCGCCATCGTCGGTGTCGGCTCGACCCAGCGCGCCTCGGCCGTGCGCTGGGGCGTGGCCGGCAACATCGTCTGGGCCTGGATTCTCACCATTCCGGCCAGCGCCTTCGTCGCCGCACTGGCCTACTGGATCAGCGGCCTGCTGTTCTGAGACTTGGCGAGCGTTGCACCGAGCGTGGGGCGGCCCCTGCCGCGGCCAGCCCGGGCGAGCAGCATCCGATGCGCGCTCACTCCTGCTGCGACATCTTTCGACCTTCCTCGATCTGGTATTCGTAGTAGCGCTGGAAGCTGAACGCGATGGTCGCCATCAGCACCGTCGTGCCGATCAGCAGCGAGCCGGCCGTGCCGAACACGGTCAACCAGTTGGTGCGTCCTGGCGGGGCGTCGGCCGGGACCTGCGGGTTGAAGCGTGCATTCCACTTTTCGGGCGTCATCAGGCCATAGACGATCGCCGTCAGCGCGCAGGCCGCGAAGGTGAATCCGAACATGGGAATCAGCAGCCAGCTCCAGTGGTCGTCCTGCCCGAACTGCTGCACGCGCTCGATGCCGTAGATGCCCAGTGCGGTCGGGATCGGCAGCAGCCATCCAAGCCAGTCGCCCAGGCCCCGCAGGTAGAAGCGGTGCAGCCCGAGCGGCCCCCCCAGGAAGGCCAGCCAGGTGGCAACGGTCTTGTTCTTGGTGCGCATCGATGAGCCGGCTCCAGCAGTCTGGTGATTTGTTTCTGTTCGAGACGAAGCTATAATCATAGGCTTTTCGATGTGTCGCTGGCCGGGTGGCCATGTCGCGTGTCTCAGCATCGAAGGAAACCGGGCTGCCGGCAACCCCGCGCCGTCCGGCCCAACCACCCACAGGATATCCAAACCACCATGGTCGTGATTCGTCTTTCCCGCGGCGGCGCCAAGGCCCGTCCCTTCTACAGCATCGTGGTTGCCGACAAGCGCGTGCGGCGCGATGGCCGCTTCATCGAGCGCATCGGTTTCTACAACCCGAGCGCGGTCGAGGGCCAGGAAGGCCTGCGCATCGAGCAGGACCGGCTCAACTACTGGCGTGGCGTCGGCGCCCAGCCGTCGCCCACGGTCGAGCGCCTGGTTCGCCAGGCGGCCGCCAAGGCCGCGCCCGCGGCGGCCTGAGCCATCCGTCCCTCCGGATGGAGCCGCTGCCCGAGCCGGCCTCGTTGCCGGCCGACGCGGTCGAAGTCGGGCGTGTGCGCGGTGCCTGGGGCATCCGCGGCTGGTTCAGCGTCCAACCCTACAGCGCCTCGCCCGAGGCGCTTTTTTCCGCGCGCCGCTGGTACCT
Organism: Ottowia sp.; assembly: GCF_035325765.1. Classification (GTDB taxonomy): domain Bacteria; phylum Pseudomonadota; class Gammaproteobacteria; order Burkholderiales; family Burkholderiaceae_C; genus Ottowia. Next base: position 15,461 of record NZ_DAOKZG010000032.1, on the reverse strand, counting down.
CGAACCGTCCGAACGCGGCGCCCGGCCGGGGTTTCCGGAAGCTGTCGCGCTGGACATTGCGCAGGCGCGGGCCCATGGCGATGGCCTGGTGGCCAAGGCGCAGCAGGTGGACGATCGAGATGCCGCCGAAGCGCTCAAGGGCGCACGCATCTTCGTCGCGCGCGCCGATTTCCCGCCCTTGCCCGAGGACGAGTATTACTGGGTCGACCTGATCGGGCTGGCGGTGGTGAACCGCGAGGGCCTGCAGTTGGGCGAGGTGGTTGACCTGCTCGCCACCGGACCCCAGCAGACGCTGGTCTTGCAGCAGCTGGTGGCCGGCAAGACGGTCGAGCGCCTGATTCCCTTCGTCAGCGCCTACGTCGATGCCGTGGATCTGCAGGAGCGCCGGATCCGCGTCGACTGGCAGCCGGATTATTGAACGGCGGTCTCGACAGTGAAGTGCAACACCCGGTCTCGGGGACGCGGCAGGCGCGTGCCTGCAAGGACGAGAAACGCTGCATGGCGCGGCGAGTGCGGTGCTGGCGAGCGCGTCCAACCGCCGTTTTTTGACTGAACACGGCGGGCTTGACCTCGGCCTTGCTCTCCCGTCTGCCCCGATCCATCAATTACGCGCTCCAGGATGGCAGGGGAGCCCTCGGCCATGGCGCCGTCGCGGGCGTCGCCCACCGTTCCCGTCGAGGGCCACGTGCCCATTCCCTGGCAGTGCTGGCCGAAGCCGGCGCCCGCGCTCCTAACCGCCCAGGTAGGCCTTGCGCACCGCGTCGTTCTTCAGCAGGTTGGCGCCGGTGTCTTCCAGCACCAGGCGGCCGTTTTCCAGCACGTAGCCGCGGTCGGCGATCTGCAGTGCCTTGTTCGCGTTCTGCTCGACCAGGAACACGGTCACGCCTTCCTGGCGCACGGTCAGGATGATCTCGAAGATCTGGGCGATGATGAGGGGCGCCAGCCCGAGCGTGGGTTCGTCCAGCAGCAGCAGGCGCGGCTTGCTCATGAGCGCGCGGCCGATCGCCAGCATCTGCTGCTCGCCGCCCGAGAGCGTGCCGGCGCGCTGCGCGGCGCGCTCGCGCAGGCGGGGAAACAGCTCGAACACATGATCGATGCCGGTCTGGATCTCGCCCTTGTCGAGGAAGAAGCCGCCCATCTGCAGGTTCTCGGTCACCGTCAGCGCCGGGAACACGCGCCGGCCCTCGGGCGAGACGGCAATGCCCTTGCGCATGATGTGGTGCGAGGGCAGGGTGGTGATGTCCTCGCCTTCCAGGTAGACGTGGCCCCCGCTGGCGCGCGGGTTGCCGCACACCGTCATCAGGAGCGAGGTCTTGCCGGCCCCGTTCGAGCCGATCAGCGAGACGATCTCGCCCTGGTTGACGTGCAGGCTGACCTGGTTGACGGCGCAGATGGCGCCGTAGTGCGTGCTCAGCTCCTTCACTTCCAGCATTGCCGCCATCATTCTTCTCCCAGGTAGGCCTTGATGACCCGCTGGTCGCTCTGGATCGCCTCCGGCACGTCGAGCGCGATCGGGCGCCCATGCTCCATCACCAGGATGCGCTCGGACACGCCCATCACCAGGCTCATGTCGTGCTCGATCAGCAGCACCGACAGGTCGTACTGCTGGCGCAGCTGCTGGATCAGGCCCTGCAGTTCCTTCTTCTCCTGCGGGTTCAGGCCGGCCGCGGGCTCGTCCAGCATCAGCACGCGCGGCTCGGTGACCATGCAGCGCGCGATCTCCAGGCGTCGCTGGTGGCCGTAGGCGAGGTTGCCGGCGGGCCGGTTCGCGAATTCGCGCAGTTCCATGTAGTCGAGCCAATGCAGGGCGCGCTCGAGCGCCCTTTTCTCGCTTTCGCGGTAGGCCCGGGTCTTGAACAGGCCCGCCGGCAGCGAGGTCTTCAGGTGGCGGTGCTGCGCCACCAGCAGGTTCTCCAGCGCCGTCATGGTCTTGAACAGGCGCACGTTCTGAAAGGTGCGCACCACGCCGTGGCGTGCCACCGTGTGGCTGCCCAGGCCGGCGATTTCGCGTCCCTGCAGGCGGATGCGGCCCGTGGTGGGCCTGTAGAAGCCGCTGATGCAGTTGAAGACCGTGGTCTTGCCGGCACCGTTCGGGCCGATGATGGCGAAGATCTCGCGCTCCTTCACGCCAAATTCGATGCCGTCGACGGCCAGCAGGCCGCCGAAGCGCATGCTCAGGCCCTCGACCTCGAGGAAGTGCTCGCCGGCCATCACGAGACCTCCACGTGGCGCCGTTTCATCGGCAGCAGGCCCTGCGGGCGCCAGACCATCATGACGATCATCACCAGGCCGAACACCAGCATGCGGTATTCGGAGAACTCGCGCGCGAACTCGGGCAGCACGGTGATCAGGATGGCCGCCAGGATCACGCCGAGCTGCGAGCCCATGCCGCCCAGCACGACGATGGCCAGGATCAGCGCCGACTCGATGAAGGTGAAGGATTCGGGGTTGACGATGCCCTGGCGGGCGGCAAAGAAGGCCCCGCCGAAGCCGGCGAACATGGCGCCCATGGTGAAGGCGGAGAGCTTGATGTTCATCGGGCTCAGGCCGAGCGAGCGGCAGGCGATCTCGTCCTCGCGCAGTGCCTCCAAGGCGCGGCCGATCGGCATGCGCAGCAGGCGGTTCGAGAACCACAGCGTGACGACGGCCAGCGTCAGCGCCATCAGGTAGAGGAAGATCACCATGTGCATCGAGTTGAACTCGAGGCCGAGGAACTGGTGGAAGGTGGTGGCGCCCTCGGCGCTGGCGCTGCGCGCCATCTCCAGGCCGAACACCGAGGGCTTGGGCAGGCCCGAGATGCCGTCCGGTCCGCCGGTGAAGCCCGTCAGGTTGACCAGCAGCAGCCGGATGATCTCGCCGAAGCCCAGCGTGACGATGGCCAGGTAGTCGCCGCGCAGCCGAAGCACCGGAAAACCGAGGATGAAGCCGAACAGCGCCGACATGGCGCCCGTCAGCGGCAGCGCCTGCCAGAAGCTCCAGCCCGCCCAGTGGTAGAGCAGGGCGAAGGTGTAGGCGCCGGTGGCGTAGAACCCGACGAACCCCAGGTCGAGCAGGCCGGCAAAGCCGACCACGATGTTCAGGCCCAGGCCCAGCATGACGTAGATCAGCGCCAGCGTGGCGATGTCCACCGCGTTGCGCCCGGCCATGAAGGGCCAGCTCACGGCCACCAGCAGCACCACGGTGAGCACCAGGCTGCGATGTCGATCGGGGATCGCCGGCAGCGTCGGCCAGGGGATGCGGCGCGTGGTGTGGCCCGTGATCCAGGGGCGTGCGAACTGCACCAGGAATACCGCCAGGCAGGCCCAGGCGACCTTGTCCCACTGCGGGTCGATGACGGTGCGCGCGCCCATGCGCTCCAGCCGCAGCCCGAAGATCGGCCCCACCAGCAGGGCCGTGATGATGGTGGCGCCCAGCGCGAGCGACAGATTCTGGCGCCAGTTCGGGCGCAGCTTGGGGGTCATGTTCGTGGCCATCAGACCTTCTCCACTTCCGGCTTGCCCAGCAGGCCGCTCGGGCGCACCAGCAGCACCAGCACCAGCACGGTGAAGGCCACGATGTCCTTGTACTCGGACGAGATGTAGGCCGCAGCCAGGGTTTCGGCGATGCCCAGCAGCACGCCGCCCAGCATGGCGCCGGGGATCGAGCCGATGCCGCCGAGCACCGCGGCCGTGAAGGCCTTGATGCCGGCGATGAAGCCGATGAAGGGATTGAGCTTGCCGACCGCCAGCGCGATCAGGATGCCGCCGACGGCGGCCAGCATGGCACCCAGCACGAAGGTGAACGAGATCACGCGGTTGGTGTCGATGCCCAGCAGGTTGGCCATGTGCATGTCCTGCGAGCAGGCGCGCGAGGCCCGGCCCATGCGCGAGCCGCGAATGTAGAGCGTCAGCAGCACCATCAGCACCACGGTGACCGCGATCACCAGCACCCGCGCGTACGGTACGAAGATCTCGAAGCCGCCGTCGCCGCCGAAGCGGAAGGCACCGGGCAGCAGCGCCGGCACGGCCATGTCGCGCGCGCCCTGTCCGAGGGCGACCCAGTTCTGCAGGAAGATCGACATGCCGATGGCCGAGATCAGCGGCACCAGGCGCGGGCTGTTGCGCAGCGGCTTGTAGGCGAGCTGGTCGACCGCGAAGCCGTAGACGCCGGTGATCAGCACGGCCGCCAGCAGCATCAGCCCGATCACCAGCCAGACCGGCAGGCCGCTGTTCACGCCCAGCGCGGACAGGGTGACCAGACCGACGTAGCCGCCGATCATGTAGATCTCGCCATGGGCGAAGTTGATCATGCCGATGATGCCGTACACCATGGTGTAGCCGATGGCGATCAGGGCGTAGATGGCACCCAGCGAGAGGCCGTTGAACAGCTGCTGGATCAGTTGCGCCAGGAAGTCAGACACGGGGAACCTCCGGATCGACGGAAGAGGGCGGAGCCGCCGCGGACCCCGCAACAAGCAACGCCCCGGCGTGGCTTCCCGCTTGTGGCCGGGAGGCGCCGGGGCGTGTGCTCATGCCCTTGACAAGGAGGCGAGACTCACTTGACGAGCGACTTGCTGCCGTCCTTGTGCCATTCGAAGACCTCGAATTCGAACGCCTTCAGGTCGCCCTTGCTGTCCCAGGCGACCGAGCCGATCGGCGTCTCGAACGTGGTCTTGTGCAAGTAGTCCGCCACCTTGGCGGCATCGTCGCCGACGGCCTTGACACTGTCGAGGATGACCTGGGTCGCGGCATAGGCGGTCAGCTGGAAGGCGCCCGAGGGATCACGCTTCTTGTCCTTGAAGGCCTTGACGATGGCGGCGTTCTTGGGGTTGGTCGAGAAGTCGGCCGGCAGCGTGAGCAGCATGCCTTCCACGGCCGGACCGGCAATCGCGTTGATCTCCGGATTGCCGACACCCTCGGGGCCCATCATCTTGACCTTCAGGCCCTGCTCGCCGGCCTGGCGCAGCAGCAGGCCCATCTCGGGGTGGTAGCCGCCGTAGTAGACGAAGTCCACGCCCGCGCTCTTGAGCTTGGTGATGACGGCCGAGTAGTCGCTGTCGCCGGCATTGATGCCCTCGAACAGCACCACGTCGATACCCGCCTTCTTCAGGTCGTCGCGCACGTTGGCGGCGATGCCCTGGCCGTAGGACTGCTTGTCGTGCAGCACGGCGACTTTCTTCGGCTTGATCTTCTCGGCGATGAACTTGGCGGCCGACGGGCCCTGCTGGTCGTCACGACCGATGGTGCGGAAGATGAAGTGGAAGTTCTTGCCGTCGGTCAGGTTGGGCGAGGTGGCCGAGGGCGTCACCACGACCACGCCTTCGTTGTTGTAGATCGGCGCGGCGGCGATGGCGGCACCCGAGCATACCGGGCCGACCACGTAGTGAATCTTGTCGTTGACCACGCGGTTGGCGGCCACCGGGCCCTGCTTGGGCTCGCAGGCGTCGTCGACGACGACGGTCTCGACTTGCTTGCCGTTCACGCCGCCGGCGGCGTTGACCATCTCGACGGCCGTGGTCACGCCCTCCTTGACCATGTCGCCGTACTGCGTCAGCGGCCCGGTGGCGGGAATCACCATCGCGATCTTGATCTGCGCGTGAGCGGCAGAGAACGCGAGCAGGCCGGCCACGCCCAGGGCGGCGGCGACGGTCTTCATGCGAAAGGATGGGGTCATGGAATCTCTCTTCAGCTTGACAGGTTGGAAATCAGGTCTGGGCACGAACCAACCGTCCGGCGCCCGGCCTGGCCAGAACCGCAAGTCTACTGTCTTCTGGCCTGAAATCGAATCAGGCAAACCCGAGCAGGGGCGGGCGCTTGACGGTGGCACGGGGCCGGGCGCTGCCAGCGGCAGCGCCACGCAGCCGCCACTGCGTGCGGATAATCGGGCCATTCATGTCCGCGCCGCCGTCCATTCCCACCGCGCCCACGATCGAGTTTCCCGCCGAGTTGCCGGTCAGCGCGCGCCGCGCCGAGATCGAGGATGCGCTGCGTGCCCACCCGGTGGTCATCGTCTGCGGCGAGACGGGTTCGGGCAAGACCACGCAACTGCCCAAGATCGCGCTCGCGCTCGGGCGCGGGCGGCAGCCCGTGAAGCCGGGCGAGCGCGGCCGCCTGATCGGCCACACCCAGCCGCGGCGCATCGCCGCCAGCAGCGTGGCACGGCGCATCGCCGAGGAACTGAAGACGCCGCTGGGCGAGGTGGTGGGCTACAAGGTGCGCTTCCAGGACCGGCTCGCTCCGGGCGCCACGATCAAGCTGATGACCGACGGCATCCTGCTGGCCGAGACCCAGACCGATCCGCTGCTGCAGGCCTACGACACCCTGATCATCGACGAGGCGCACGAGCGCAGCCTGAACATCGACTTCCTGCTCGGCTACCTGAAGCAGATCCTGCCGCGGCGCCCGGACCTCAAGCTGATCATCACCTCGGCCACCATCGACGCCGATCGCTTCGCGCGCCACTTCGCCGACGCCAGCGGGCGGCCGGCGCCGGTGCTGCAGGTCTCGGGCCGCATGTACCCGGTCGAGCAGCGCTGGCGACCGTTCGAGGAAAGCCGCGACCACGATCTGAACGACGCCATCGCCGAGGCCGTGGACGAGCTCTGGACCGGCCGGCCGCAAGGGGACATCCTGGTGTTCCTGCCCGGCGAGCGCGAGATCCGCGAGGCCGCCGACCATCTGCGCCGCCACCTGTCGCACAGCCCGCTCACGCGCGGCGCCGAGATCCTGCCCCTGTTCGCGCGCCTGTCGCAGGCCGAACAGGATCGCGTGTTCGCGCCGCACGGCGCGCCACGCATCGTGCTGGCCACCAACGTGGCCGAGACCTCGCTCACGGTACCGGGCATCCGCTACGTCATCGATCCGGGCACGGCGCGCGTCAAGCGCTACAGCTACCGCAGCAAGGTGGAGCAGCTGCTGGTCGAGCCCATCAGCCAGGCGGCGGCCGACCAGCGCGCGGGTCGCTGCGGCCGCGTGGCGGATGGCGTCTGCATCCGGCTCTACGACGAGCAGGACTTCGCCGGCCGCCCGCGGTTCACCGACCCGGAGATCCTGCGCTCCTCGCTGGCGGCCGTGATCCTGCGCATGAAGAGCCTGCGCCTGGGCGGCAGCGGCGGGCGCGTGGAGGACTTCCCGTTCCTCGACGCGCCCTCGGGCCGCGCCATCGCCGATGGCGTGCAGCTGCTGCAGGAACTCGGCGCGCTGGACGAGGCGCAGCAGCTCACGCCGCTCGGCCTGGAGCTGGCGCGCCTGCCGCTGGATCCGCGCGTCGGCCGCATGATCCTGGAAGCGCGCCAGCGCGGCGCCCTGCGCGAGGTGCTGGTGATCGCCGCCGCGCTGAGCGTGCCCGACGTGCGCGACCGGCCGCTGGACAGCCAGGCCCAGGCCGACCAGGCGCATGCCAAGTTCGACGATGAGAAAAGCGAGTTTTCCGGCTACCTGCGCCTGTGGCACTCGCTGCACGACGCGCGCGGAGGCGGGCCGGTGGCCCGGACCCGTGCCGAGATGGCCGCGCGCGAGGGCCGGGTTGCCGGCAGACCGGTCAACCTGGCCGCGCTGCCACCGGCGCAGCGTGCCGCGCTGGCGTTGCGGCAGGCGCGCGCGGCGCTGGACGCGGGCAGCGGCGATGGCGGCGTCGCGCCGGCCCGCAAGCTCAGCAACCGTCAGTGGGAAGGCCTGCTGCGCCAGAACTTCATCAGCGTGCGCCGCGTGCGCGAGTGGCGCGACGTCCACGCCCAGCTGCACACCGTGGTGGCCGATCAGCGTTGGGTCGAGAACACCCGGCCCTGCGGCTACGAGGCCTTGCACAAGTCGCTGCTTGCCGGCCTGCTGGGCAACGTGGGCTGCAGGCTGGAAGGCAACGGCGCGCAGAGCGGTGAGTATCTGGGCGCGCGTGGCATCAAGTTTCACCGCCATCCCGGCGCGCACCTGAGCAAGCGTCCGGGCAAGTGGATCATGTGCGCCGAGCTGGTGGAGACGACGCGCCTGTTCGGCCGTGGCATCGCGACGATCGAGCCGCCGTGGCTGGAGGAGATTGGCGCGCACCTGCTGAAGAAGCAGCTGGTCGAGCCGCACTGGGAGAAGAAGGCGCAGGACGTGATTGCCTTCGAGCGCGCGACGCTCCATGGCCTGCTGGTCTACAGCGGCCGGCGCAGGAGCTACGGCGCGGCCGATCCGCAGGGCGCGCGCGAGATCTTCATCCGCGAGGCACTGGTCGGCGGCGAGTGGCCCGATGAGTGGGCGCGGCGCCTGCCGTTCCTGGCGGCCAACCTGAGAACCATTGCCCAGGTCGAGGAGCTGGAACACAAGAGCCGGCGTCAGGACGTGCTGGTGGACGAGGCGCTGATCCACGCCTTCTACGACAGCCAGGTCCCCCAGGGCATCAGCAACGGGCGCGACTTCGAGCGCTGGTGGCGCGAGGCGAGCCGTGCCGATCCCGGCCTGCTGCGCCTGACCCGCGAGGAGCTCATGCGGCACGAGGCGGCGGGCATCACCACCGCGGCGTTCCCGAAGATGGTGCGCCTGGGCGGCGTCGACTGCGCCGCCAGCTACCTGCACGCGCCGGGCGATGCCCGTGACGGCGTGACCGTGACGGTGCCGCTGTTCGTGCTGAACCAGGTCAGCGAGGCGCGCTGCGAGTGGCTGGTGCCGGGCATGCTGAAGGACAAGATCCAGGCGCTGCTCAAGAGCCTGCCGCAGAAGCCGCGGAGCCGCTTCGTGCCGCTGCCGGCGAGCGCGGCCCTGCTGGCCGAGGCCCTGGGCGCGCCCGAGGCCTTTGGCCAGGGCAGCCTGCTCGACGCCCTGCTGGCCCGGGTGCGCGAGGTCACCAGCCTGCCTGTCGCGCGTACCGACTTCAAGCTCGACATGGTGCCAGCGCACTTGTTCATGAACTTCCGCGTGGTCGATGAACACGGTCGCCAGCGCGGCACGGGGCGCAACCTGGCGGCGCTGAAGGCCGAACTGGGTGGCGAGGCGCGCGGCGCGTTCCAGGCACTGGCGGCGCTCAAGAGCGTCCGGCCCGCGCGCCCGGGCGCGCCGTCCGACGCGCCGGCGCCCGTCGCCGCGGCTGTCCCGGCCACGGCCGAAGCCCGTCCGCTGCTGTCGGCCGAGACGCGCTACACCGGCTGGGACTTCGGGGAACTGCCCGAGCTGATGGAAATCCGGCGCAAGGGCCAGGTCCTGATCGGCTTCCCGGCGCTGGTCGACCAGGGCGATGCTGTTGTCATCGAGGTGTTTGACGAACCCGAAATCGCCGCCGCCCGGCACCGCCAGGGGCTGCGGCGCCTGTTCGCGCTGCAAGTGCGTGACGGACTGAAGTACCTGGAAAAAAACGTGCCCGACCTGCAGAAGATGGCCGTGGCCTACCTGCAGGTCGGACGCACGCCCGATGGCGCCGGTGGCGGCACGGCCGAGGAGTTGCGCCAGCAGATCATCGACGTGGCACTGGAGCGCGCCTTCCTTGCCGAGCCGTTGCCGGCCACGCGGGAAGAGTTCGCGCGCCGCGCCGCGGAGGGGCGCGCGCGCCTGGCCCTGATCGCCGGTGAGGTGGCGCGTCTGGCGGGCACCATCCTGGCCGAGCACGCGGCGGTCCTGCGCAAGCTGCGCGACACCCGGGGTGCCGCCGACGCCGTGCGCGACGCCACCGAGCAACTGCAGCGCCTGGTGCCCAGGGATTTCCTCACGGCCACGCCCTGGGCCGCGCTGCAGCATTTCCCGCGCTACCTGAGGGCCATCGTGCTGCGCATGGACAAGCTGCGCGCCGACCCGGTGCGCGACGCCGGGCGCATGGGCGAGGCGCGCGCGCAGGAGCAGCGTTTCTGGCGCGTGGTGGCGGCGCGCAAGGGCCAGCAGGACGCGCGACTGCAGGAATTGCGCTGGTTGCTGGAGGAACTGCGCGTGAGCCTGTTTGCCCAGGAGCTGCGCACGGCGCAGCCGGTCAGTGGGAAACGGTTGGAGAAGATCTGGGGGCAACTGGGCTTGCAGGGAATGTGAGAACTTGTGCTATAAATCGCGACTCCATGATATACATCATGTAACACTTTTCCTTCCCATTGCAAGAAATCAAGGCATGTCAACCCAGGCAACCGTGGCGTTTTTTGATCTGTCAACCAGTTCATCGGCGTTTGACGTCGTCAAGAACAATCTGGTGGCAGAGACGTTTTCTCAAATGACCGATTGGGTCGGGCGAATCTGTACGGCATATGGCGGGACCGAAATCAGAGTCCTGGAAAACGGTCTGGTGGCGGAGTTTCCTGTTCCGATATTGGGGTTGAGTGCATCCGTTTATGTCAAGGCAGATTTCGAATCGCAATTGTCCCGGCATCGGGAGCATGCCGCATTGCTTGGCAAATGGCCGGAGGATCTTGACATGCAGATCAAGATCGGGCTGGCGCACGGTCTGGTCGAAAGGATAAGAGGCGAAAATTTCCAGGCCATCATGAATTCATCTGCACACCTGTCAAGAATGGCAAGCATCGAGGGAATATTGGCGGATGAATCCTTCATAAGAAACGGACTGAACCAACATTGGGACGATCCGGCCGAAGTATTGCGCGACCAGACTGCGCGGGTGTTGAGCCCGGCAGAGGTGAAATACCGTTCGTTGGGCCATGTCAGTCTGCCAGGGTTCGAACAGCAGCGCGAAGCGTTTCAGATCCTGTGGCGGCCGAGTCTGGCCAACGCCTTGACGGTTCCCAGTCTTCTGGAGGAAGAGGAGCCTGTTGATCGAGGAGTGCGAAGGATCAAGCTCGGTTGGCTGGGGGAAGAGAAGACATTTGAAATTGGAAAGGGTTGCGTGCATGTTGGGCGAAGCGTCGAAAACGACTTCGTCGTGGGCGATAATCGGGTTTCAAGAGAGCATGTCCAGATTCGCTGTGTGGATGGTGATCTCATTCTCGTGGATATGAGTCGATACGGGACTTTTGTCAGATTTGATGGGGAATCCAATGTGATGCAACTGAAGCGAACCGCCTGTTCGCTGTTGTCCAGGGGTGAGATGGCATTGGGTGGAAATTTTACCGACTATAGTACGACGGTTGTTTCGTTCGAGACGGATCCCTGAGCAGATTTGAATATGAATGTCGATTCGAACCGAAGGCGGTGCCCCTGACGCCTCTTCGCCGCAGGAGAACAGTCCCGATGCTTTTCTCCTGTTGGCTGCCGGGGCACTGATGGCGCCCGGCCCGAGGGCAGCACGAAGGGACATGGGATGCTGGGTGCGGCGGCAATGTTCGTCGCAATGCTGATGCGTGCCAGATCGACCGGGTTCGAATCGGGGAGCACGTTGGATCCATGGCAGGCGGCGGGAAGGGTGCGGGCGGGTGGTGCGGCGGGCATCGCGTCTTCGCCGATGCCCCCGCATTCGCCGTACACCCTGGGCGCGTGAACCCGTGGCGGGGAGTTGCGGACGGGCGCGCCGCGTGGTTGCAGTGGCTTCGATGGGCTCGAGACGGGAGGGGCGGGGCGCCCGGACGGGGCGACGATCCCGGCGGGGCCGCACGCCCGATGTCACCGTCAAGGGCGCAGGGGCGCGCAGTGGCGATTGCCAGACGGGTCTGGGTGCGCGCCGGCGCGCGACCGCGAGGCGCGTCCTGTCGAGACCTTTTTCCAACTTCCACAAGTGCCGGACGGGGCGATACACCACCAGACCAGTTGCCTGCGAGTCGGCCTGTCCACCGCGGTTCGGCGTGCCATGCGGGCCGAAAGTGTGAACAGATTGCACAAAATGGGGTTTCAGCTGGGTTAACAAAACGTGACGAACGGGCGAGAATCGTTCGATAAGCGGAAATGCGCGCTCGCCGCGCAGCAGGACAACCCACAGACACACATGGAGACCCATCCCACCATCGCCTTCATGGACCTGAGCGGCAGCTCGGCAGCGTACGAGGCGTTTGGCAACGCCCGCGTCGCAGCCGTCGTCTCGAAGATCACGCGCTGGATCGGTCAGGTGAGCCAGGCGCATGGCGGGCGCGTGGTCAAGTACCTGGGCGACGGCGTGTTGGCGCGCTTTCCCTCCGCGATCCAGGCGGTGAGTGCCACGGTATTCGTGCAACAGGGCCATATGGCGCAGGTGGGTCGGCAACCCAAGCCCTTGCGCATGGGCCTGAAGATCGGTCTGGCCAGCGGACCGGTGATCGAGATGGACGCCGATGCCTACGGCGATTCGGTCAACCTGGCGGCGCGCCTGGCCGACATGGCCGGCTCCGGCCAGATCTGGGCTGACGAATCGGTGCTGTCGCAAGTCTACGGCTGCACGCCGTCGGAGGTGACGGCTTCCAATGAGGAAGGGGTCACGCTGCTGTCCGAGAGCGCGGTGCGCTCGCGCGCGCTGGGCCGGATCCACGTGCCCGGCCTGACGCAGGAGCGCTCGGTGTTCCAGGTGTTCTGGAACGACGACGTGCCTTCGGAGTTGCTGACCGCACCGGGGCGTCTCGACACGGCCCAGTCGTTGCGCGACGGGACCAATTGCCGCATCGCGCTGAGCTGGCTCGACACCAGCAAGACCTTTGTCGCCGGGGGGCAGACGATTCGCATCGGGCGCGCGGCCGGCAGCGATTTCCTGATCGCCGATCGGCGCGTTTCGCGCCAGCATGTGCAGATCGAGTGGACTCAGGGCACCTTCCTGCTCACCGATGTCAGCAGCTTCGGCACCTGGGTCCGCTTTGCCGAGACGCCCGAGGCCGAACTGGCGTTGCGGCGCACCCAGTGCCTGCTGCATTCGACCGGCGAGATTGCACTCGGCGCCCCGTTCTCGGATTTCAGCGTGCCGGTGCTGACCTTCCAGGTGCTGGGGACGCCAGTCGCGGCCCGCGAGCAGCGCCCGCCGCTGCTGTCGCGTTCCTCTGTATGAGGTGAGGCATTCTCTGGGTCGCTGCGCTCCATCCCGCTCAAGCGAAGCGCCCGTCGAGTCTCTGCGTTCCTTCTTCCGAGGGGGCCATGCCGTGACCAGGGACGCCCCGGCCAGCGACGCCCCGATTGGCCGGCTCCGCGGCCTCCGGATCCCCTGGGCTTCATGCGTCGGGGGTGGCGCGGAGCGCGGTGGAGCAACAGATCCTGGTCACCCCCAGCGCGCCCACCGGTCGGGTGCGGGCGGGCGCATCCAGCCGTCCGGCTCGGGTTGAAGCGCAGCGAGGTGATGCGCCACCGGTGACCCTGGAAACTGCAGTCGGATGCACCCGCCCGTGCCTTGATGGGCGCGCCCTGCAAGGGTGAGGAGGCCGCGCGGGTGTGCCGCGCGACGCGCAACGCGGCATGGCGCGGCCAGCGCGGTGCTGGCGGGTACATGGCGCGCTCACCCGACAGGTGAGCGCCAACGAAGGATTGGAAATCAATAGCCACGCGGGTTCCGAGACGCCCGCAAGCGGTCAACTGCGGTTTCCAGGTTGACTCCAGCGCGGCCTGGCAGCGCATGCTGGCGCAGCAGGAGCGCGCCGCGTCATAGCATGTTGGCGAGGAAGGCGCGCGCGCGCTCGTGGCGTGGGCTGGCGAAGAACTCGTGCGCCGGCTGTTCGCAGGCCACCTGGCCTTCGTCCATGAAGACCACGCGATTGGCGACTTCGCGCGCGAACGCCATCTCGTGCGTGACCACCAGCATGGTCATGCGCTCGGTGGCGAGCTGGCGCATGGTGCGCAGCACCTCGCCCGTCAGTTCGGGGTCGAGCGCGCTGGTGGGTTCGTCGAACAGCAGGATTTCGGGTTGCATGGCCAGCGCCCGGGCAATCGCGACGCGCTGCTTCTGGCCGCCCGACAGGCGCGCCGGATAGGCGTCGCGCTTGTCGCCCAGGCCCACCTTGGCCAGCAGGCTTTCGGCCAGCGGCACGATGTCGGCGCGCGCCATCTTGCGCACCGTCATCGGCGCCTCGATTAGGTTGCCGAGGACCGTCAGGTGCGGAAACAGGTTGAAGTGCTGGAACACCATGCCGGTGGCCTGGCAGACGCTGCGTACCTCGCTCTCCGGCGGGTAGTGCGCGACCCCGGCCGCATCGGCGCGCGCCAGCAGCCGGCCGGCGATCTCGATCTCGCCGCGCTCCACGGTCTCCAGGTGGTTGAGGCAGCGCAGCAGGGTCGACTTGCCCGAGCCCGAGGGGCCCAGGATCGCCACCACCTCACCGCGTTCCACCGTGAGCGAGACGCCGCGGAGCACGTGCAGCGTGCCGAAGTGCTTGTGCAGGCCGGTGGCGCGCACCATCGGACGAGACAGGTCTGTCGCCAACGAATGCTGGATCATTGCCGATCTCCGGATGGTGAAGCCAGTCGGCCAGATCGCCGTGGAGCAGGCCATGCCCTCGAACGCCATGGCCGGACCCGTGCCGGGCATCGGCGTCGATGCCCCTCGAGAGAGAGGGGGCCGAGGTCCACGCTCCAGGCCTGCCTGCGCAGGCGCGGACGGGTCGAAGAGCCGTCGTCGCTGGCGCCGGGCACGTGGGCGCGCAGCGCCTCAGCGGGGTGTTCACACATGCTGCGCGTGACGCCGTTCCAGGCGCTGGAAGACCCAGGTCAGCACCAGCGTCATCAGCAGGTAGAAGACGGCGGCAACCAGGAAGGGCGTGATGCTGAAGTCGCGCTGCACGATGCCGCGCGCGGCGCGCAGCAGGTCGTTGAGCGCCAGCACGTAGATGAGCGAGGTGTCCTTGACCAGGGTGATGGTCTCGTTGGCCAGCGGCGGCAGCGTGTTGCGCCAGACCTGGGGCATGACGATGCGGCGCATGGTCTGCGCGTAGCTCATGCCCAGCGCCTTCGCGCCCTCGTACTGGCCGCGGTCGATCGACTGGATGCCGGCGCGCAGGATCTCGGCGAAGTAGGCGGCGTAGTTGAGGGTGAAGGCCACCACCGCCGAGGGGTAGTCGGGCAGACGCACTCCGACCACCGGCACGAAGGGCAGCGCGTAGTAGACGAACAACAGCTGCAGCATCAGCGGCGTGCCGCGCATCAGCCAGATGAAGCTGCTGACGGCGTGGCGCAGCGCCTGCCAGCGCGACAGCCGCGCCAGCGCCAGCGCCAGGCCGAGCGGCAGCGACAGCGCCAGGGTGACGAAGAACAGGCCCAGCGTGACCCCTGCGCCGTCGAACAGCGGCGGCAGGATGCGCAGCAGGTAGTCCATCACCGATGCGGGAGTGCTATCGGGACACGGTCAGGCGGTTGATCCAGGCCGGGTCAGGTGGCAGCGGAGCAGGCCATGCCAGCGGCAGCCGTGGCCGGGGTCCCCCTGGCCACAGGCTGCGCCTCCGACACGATACCCCCCCACGCTGCGCTGCCCCCGCAGGGGGCCCTCGCACCTTCGGGCGGCCGGACGGTGCTCAGGGGGAGGCGCAACATCGCGCAGCGAGTGGAGCCACGGGAGTGTTTCATCTCAGTTACTCCACCGCGCTTCGTGCGACCCGCATCGCATGAAACGCCACCGCACCAGAGGCCGCGGAGCAGGCCATGCCAGTGGCAGCCGTGGCCGGGGTCCCCCTGGCCACAGGCTGCGCCCCCTTGAGGGGGGAG
>NZ_DAOKZG010000031.1:0-39628 GCF_035325765.1 Ottowia sp. | reverse complement strand
TGCCGCTGGGCTTCATGTCGCAGAACACCGGCACCTTCTTGCGCATGCGCTCGAAGTCGTCGATGGTCCACTCGACGCCCGCCGCGTGCGCGATCGCCAGGAAGTGAAGCACGGCGTTGGTCGAGCCGCCGACGGCCATGATCACCGCCACGGCGTTCTCGATCGACTTGCGCGTGACGATGTCGCGCGGCTTGAGGTCCTTGCGGATGGCCTCGATCAGCACCTTGGCGGATTCTTTCGCCGAATCCACTTTCTCCTGGTGCGGGTTGGCCATGGTGGAGGAGTAGGGCAGGCTCATGCCCATGGCCTCGAAGGCGCTGCTCATGGTGTTGGCGGTGTACATGCCGCCGCAGGAACCGGTTCCGGGAATGGCGTGCTGCTCGATGTCCTTGAGTTCCTTGTCGTCGATCTTGCCGGCGGCGTTGGCGCCGACGGCCTCGAACACGCTCACGATATTGAGGTCGCAGCCGTGCAGGCAGCCGGGCAGGATGGTGCCGCCGTAGACGTAGATGCTGGGCACGTTGGCGCGCAACATGCCCATCATGCCGCCCGGCATGTTCTTGTCGCAGCCGCCGATGACGACGCAGCCGTCCATCCACTGGCCCTGCACGCAGGTTTCGACGCAGTCGCTGATGACCTCGCGGCTGACCAGGGAGTACTTCATGCCTTCGGTGCCCATGGCCATGCCGTCACTGATGGTCGGCGTGCCGAACACCTGGGCGTTGCCGCCGGCTTCGTGAATGCCCTCGATGGCGGCGTCGGCCAGGCGCTGCAGGCCCCTGTTGCACGGCGTGATGGTGCTGTGGCCGTTGGCCACGCCGACCATGGGCTTGTTGAAGTCGGCCTCGGTGTAGCCCATGCCGTAGTACATGGAGCGGTTGGCGGCGCGCGCCTTGCCCTGGGTGATGTGGGCGCTGCGACGGTTCAGGGGCAGGTCGGGCTTGTCTTCGGCCATGGCGGTGCTTGGTTCGGAGTGGAACGAAAGAGGCAAGTATGCGACATGCGCTCTCGACCCTGCCGCCAGGGGGCGTTCTGGACGGACCGACGCGATGCACAATGCCACCATGCTGATGCACCCGCAGTTCGATCCGATCGCCGTGCGCCTGGGGCCGTTGGCCATCCACTGGTACGGCATCACCTACCTTGTCGCGTTCGCGCTGTTCTACCTGCTGGCCACGCGTCGCCTGCGCCACCCGCAGTTCGCCGGCGTCGCCCGGCCCGCGCCCTGGACGCGGCGCGACCTCGAGGACATGCTGTTCTGGGGCGTGCTTGGCGTGATCGTGGGCGGCCGCCTGGGCTACAGCCTGTTCTACAAGCCGGCCCATTACGCCGAGCACCCCCTCGAGATCCTGGCCATCTGGCAGGGTGGCATGAGCTTCCACGGCGGCATGCTGGGCGTGATCGTGGCGTTGATCCTCTGGGCCTGGCGGCGCGACCGACCCTGGCTCCAGGTGACCGACCTGGTGGCGCCTTGCGTGCCGCTGGGCCTGGCTTCCGGGCGCATCGGCAACTTCATCAACGGCGAATTGTGGGGGCGCTTCGCTTCGCCCGACCTGCCGTGGGCCATGGTGTTTCCGCAAAGCGGCTCACTGCAGCCGCGCCACCCCTCGCAGCTCTACCAGTTCCTGCTGGAGGGCGTGCTGTTGTTCGTGCTGCTGTGGCTGTATGCACGCGGGTCGCGCCGGACGGGCCAGGTGAGTGGGGCCTTCCTCGTCGGATACGGCGTGCTGCGCTTCGTGGCGGAGTACTTCCGCGAGCCCGACGCCTACCTGGGCCTGCTGGCCCTGGGCCTGAGCATGGGCCAGTGGCTGTGCGTGCCGATGGTGCTGGGCGGGGCCGCGCTCTGGGCCTGGGCCAGCCGGGCGGGCGCGCCGGCGCGGGCAGGGTGAGCCAGGCCATGAGCACAGGCGGCCCGCCCCAGCCTCCGCACTCGGTCGCGGCCAGCGTGCGCGAGCGCCTGAGCGCGATGCTCGAGCGCGGCGTCGACGCGTTTGGCGCCTGGGGTCCGCGCCGCATCCTGCGCGAGCTCGAACACGTGCTCGACCCCTCGGTGAGCGAGGTGGAGGGCGGCCGCCGCGCGGCCGCCGTGGCCCAGTGGTATGCCGGCGCGACGGCTGAGCAGCGGCGCGACTGCTGGCTGCTGATGAGCGAGCACTTCACGCCCGACGTCTCGGCCATCGATGCCGCGCACGCGGCGTATGAGGCGGCGCGCGGCACGGAGGACGAATCGCGCGCCGAAGTGCGGCTGCGCCGCGCCTTCACCGCCCCGCGCACGCGCCTGCTGCAGCGTTTCTCCGCGTATCCCCAGGGGGTGCGTTTCCTGGTCGACCTGCGCGCCGAACTGCTGCCCCAGCTGCGCAGGGACAAGCGCCTGGCCGCGCTCGATGGCGAGTTGCAGGAGCTGTTCTCGACCTGGTTCGACGTCGGCTTCCTGGAGTTGCGGCGCATCAGCTGGGATTCGCCAGCCTCGCTCATCGAGAAGCTGATCCGCTACGAGGCCGTGCACGACATCAAGAGCTGGGCCGATGCCAAGAACCGCCTGGACGAGGATCGGCGCTGCTACGGCTTCTTCCATCCGCGCCTGGGCGATGACCCGCTCATCTTCATCGAGGTGGCACTGCTGCGCGAGATGGCAGCGGGCGTGGTGCCGCTGCTCGACGAGGAGGCCGACCCGGCCAACCTCGAGAAGGCCAGCTGCGCCATCTTCTATTCGATCAGCAACACGCAGGCCGGCCTCAAGGGCGTGAGCTTCGGTGATGCGCTGATCAAGCGCGTGGTGGGCGCGCTGCAGCAGGAATTCCAGCAGCTCAAGCTGTTCGCGACCCTGTCGCCCATCCCGGGGCTGCGCGCCTGGCTGCAGGCGCACGCCCAGGGCCTGCTGGATGCGATGGCGCCGCGCGCGCGCCAGGCCCTGGCGCTCGAGCTGGGCGTGGCCCAACCCGATGCGGCGGCGCTGCTGTCGGCCCTGGATGGATTGGCCGACTGGCCCGAGAAGTCGGCGCGGCGGCGTTGGCTGCTGGGCGCGGCGGCCCGCTACCTGGGACGCGAAAAGACCGAGGATGGCCGGCCGCTCGATCCGGTGGCGCGCTTCCACCTCGGCAACGGCGCGCGCATCGAGCGCATCAACTGGCTGGCCGACCCCTCGCCCAAGGGCATGAAGCAGTCCCATGGGCTGATGGTGAACTACCTGTACGACCTCAAGCGCCTGGACCGGCATCGCGCGCAGCTCGCGCAGGGGCGCATCCCCGTGTCCAGCGCGGTCGAGGGCCTGCTGGATTGATCGAGCCTGGAAGTGCGGGAGGGCAGCCGTGAGCGGTGAGGTACTTCGAGCGGACGAGCCCGGCGGCGTGGCCATCGTCACGCTGTCCAATGCACCGCGCCTGAACGCCATGACCCGCGCCATGTGGCGCGCGCTGCGCCAGGTGTTCCTCGACCTGCAGGCCGACCCGACCGTCCGCTGCGTGCTGCTGCGCGGCTCGGGCGGGCACTTCTGCGCCGGCGGCGACATCGCGGAATACCCTGCATTTCGCTTCGATCCGGAGAGCCTGCTCGATTTCCACGAGGGCGACGTCTGGGGCGGGCTGCAGGCCATGCTGGATTGCGATGTGCCGATGATCGCCGCCATCGGCGGCCATTGCATGGGCGCCGGGGTCGAGCTGGCCTGCTGCTGCGACCTGCGCGTGGCCAGCGAGTCCGCGCGCTTTGGCGCACCGATCGCGCGCCTGGGCTTTCCCATGGCACCACGCGAGCTGGCACTGGTCGTGCGCGTGGCCGGCGAAGCCAGCGCGCGCCAGTTGCTGCTGGAGGCTGCCGTGCTGGAAGCGGCCGACCTGCAGGCGCGCGGCTTCCTGCACGGCGTTGTCCCGGCCCATGAGCTGGCGGAGCATGCGCTCGCGCGTGCGCGCGGGATGGCTGCCCTGGCGCCGCAGGCCGCGCGCCTGAACAAGCAGGCCCTGCGTGCCCTGGCCAGCCGGGAGGCCACCGAGGCGACGCTGCTGGCTATAGTTGCACAGGCCTACCGCTACGCCGATTCGCCCGAGCATCGGGAAGGCATCGAAGCCTTCCTGGCCAAGCGCCCGGCCCGCTTCTGATCCCGCAACCCATCGCAACGACGACCATGGCCAACCAGAACCTGTTTGCCACCTTGCGCGCCGCCTTCCCGGCCGACCTCGAGCGTCCGGCGGTCGAGACCGACACCGGCCTCGTCTACTCCTGGCGCGACCTCGACCGCGCCACCGCCATGGTGGCGAACCTGCTGCAGTCGCTTGACCTGCCGCCTGATCCCGATGGCATGCCACCGCGCGTCGCGGTGCAGGTCGACAAGTCGGTCGAGGCGATGATCCTGTACCTCGCCACGCTGCGCGCCGGCTTCGTGTTCCTGCCGCTGAACACCGCCTACCAGAGCGGCGAGATCGAGTACTTCGTCGGCAACGCCCGGCCTGCCGTGGTGGTGTGCACCGGACGCAACTTTCCGTGGGTGAGCCAGATCGCCTTCAGTGCCGGCACGCGACACGTCTTCACGCTGGGCGACGACCGGACGGGCAGCCTGCTGGAGCGCGCCGCGCACTGCAGCGACCAGCAGGTGCCGGTGAACTGCCGCGCCGACCGCCTGGCCGCGATCGTCTACACGAGCGGCACCACGGGGCGCAGCAAGGGCGCCATGCTGTCGCACGGCAACCTGACATCCAACGCCGTGATGCTGAAGGACTACTGGGGCTGGCAGCCTGGCGACGTGCTGATCCACGCGCTGCCGATCTTCCACGTGCACGGCCTGTTCGTGGCGATCCATGGCGCGCTGCTCAATGGCAGCACCATGCTGTGGCACGGCCGCTTCGACCCCCAGCGGGCGATCGCCGACCTGCCGCGCGCCACCGTGTTCATGGGCGTCCCCACCCTCTACACGCGCATGCTGGCGCAGCCTGCGCTGGATCGCGCGCAGGCAGGGCACATGCGCCTGTTCATCAGCGGCTCGGCGCCGCTCTTGATCGAGACCTTCAACGACTGGCGCGAGCGCACCGGCCACACCATCCTGGAGCGCTACGGCATGAGCGAGACCATCATGCTGACCAGCAACCCCTATCGCGCCGACGCGCGCTACGGCGGCCAGGACGAGCGCCGCGGCGGCACCGTCGGCTTCCCGCTGCCGGGGGTCGAACTGCGCGTGCAGGACGAGGCCGGCAACACCCTGCCGGCGGGCGCGATCGGCGGCATCCAGGTGAAAGGGCCGAATGTGTTCGCCGGCTACTGGCAGATGCCCGAGAAGACCGCCGAGGAATTCACGGCGGATGGTTTCTTCCGGACCGGCGACGTGGGCCTGCAGGACGCGCGCGGCTACGTCACCATCGTGGGACGCAGCAAGGACATGATCATCAGCGGCGGCTACAACGTCTATCCGGCCGAGATCGAGGGCATCCTGAACGAGCTGCCCGGGGTGCTGGAGAGCGCCATCGTCGGCGTGCCGCACCCGGACTTCGGCGAGGTCGGCGTGGCGGTCGTGATCCCCCGGCCGGGCGCCGTGGCGCCGCAGCCGCAGGATCTGCTGGAGACGCTCAGGGCGCGCCTGGCCAACTACAAGATCCCCAAGCACTGCTTCGTTCTGGCCGAGCTGCCGCGCAACACCATGGGCAAGGTGCAGAAGAACCTGCTGCGCGAGCGCTACCAGGACCTGTTCCGCAAGGGCGCGGCGTGAAGGCCCGGCGCGGCGGGCGGACTACACTTGAGTCCATCGCGATGCGTCCGGTCGGGCGGCTTGCGTCGACAACAAACCAAGGAGCGGGCTGATGTCCTTGCGATCGCTTTTTCTGCTGCTGGTGTGCGCCGCCGTGGTGACCTTCGTTGGCGTCAACTGGGAGGAGATGAACCGCCCGACCGACCTGTCGCTGATCTTCACGCAGGTGCGCGCTCCGCTGGGTCTGGTGCTGCTGGGCCTGATGGCCCTGCTGGCCGCCCTGTTCGTGGGCGTCATGGCCTACACCCAGGGCACGGTACTGATGGAGACGCGGCGCCACGCGCGCGAACTGTCGGCGCAGCGTGAACTCGCGGACAAGGCCGAGGCCTCGCGCTTCACGGACCTGCGCGCGCACCTGGACAAGGAGGTCGAACGCCTGTCGGGCACGATCGACCGCCAGCTTCAGGAAACCCTCTCACGCATCGACCGTGCCGAAATGGGCTTGCGGGAGCGTCCGGTGGATACCGAGATCGGCCGCCTCGTGCACGATGTCGAGGTGCTCAACCGCGACCTGCACAACCGCGTCGACCGGCTCGAAATGGGCTTGCGCGAGGGCTTGGCGGGCTACATCCCGGCGCCGCCCAGCATGCGCCCCGCGGTGACCCATGACGCGTCCTCGGACGAGGGTGACGACCCGGTCGGCAACGCCGTGCCGCGCTGAGCCGGCCGGCCCGGGCCGGCGGCGTCATGTGGCGCGGTGGCGCGACCGCTGTGCGGCCTTGCGTTCAGGGGATGGCCCATGACACCGGCTGGCGCCGGCACGACGAATGACGGCTCTGTCATCGGAGCGCCGCGAAGTCATTCGTCATTTCGAATGCGGATCCGGTTCAGCGCAACACCAGCACCGGGATTTCCGAGCGCGTCAGCACCTGCTGGGTTTCGCTGCCCAGCAGCAGGCGCGACACGCCCTTGCGACCGTGCGAGGCCATGACGATCAGGTCCACGTCCTGCTTCTTGGCGGTCTCGATGATGGCGTCGGCCACCAGGTCGGACTTGACCACCACGTCGCTCGCTGCGACGCCCTTGGCCTGCGCTGCGTCGCGGATGGTGTCGAGGATCTTGTGTCCGCCTTCGGCCCAGTGCTTTTCCACGCGCTCCACTTCCTCGTTGCTGAGCGGCAGCGAGCCGTCGTAGTAGCTGCGCGGATAGTGCGGCACCACCGTCAT
The DNA here is from genome assembly GCF_035325765.1 of Ottowia sp. Taxonomy (GTDB): domain Bacteria; phylum Pseudomonadota; class Gammaproteobacteria; order Burkholderiales; family Burkholderiaceae_C; genus Ottowia. The sequence continues at coordinate 32,734 of NZ_DAOKZG010000031.1, read as the reverse complement.
GGCCACCAGCTCGGCGCCGCACTGGGCGGCCAGGGCGATGGCGTGATTGACGGCCTTGCCGGAAAGCTCCGAGCCATCGGTCGAGACGAGAATGCGCTTGTACATGGTTTCTCCTTGGAATGATCGCTTGTACCGGATCCCGGTGTGTACCGGCCCCGAGCATATGACGCAACCTTATCCGTGCTAACCCCAATTGCTCTTGATATGGATCAATCGGCTGCATCGGCCGCATCGTTAAGGTCGCCGGGTATGCAAGAAAGCCTGGCGGACCCGATTCCGCTGGCCCGCGCTCCGGCGGGGGCCGACGCGCCGGCGCCGGACCAGTTGGCCCTGCTCGACGCGCAGGAAGAGTGGCAGGCGTTCAGCCGGTCGCTGGCCGGGTCGCGCGGCGCGGATGCCGCCGCGGGCCGCTGGGAGTCGACGGTGGCCCTGGAAGGCATGCACTGCGCGGCCTGCGCCGGCACCATCGAGCAGGTGCTGCGCGGCGTGCCGGGTGTGCTCGAAGTCGAGGTCAGCGCCGCCGCGCGGCGTGGTCGCGTGGTCTGGGACGAACGGCGCACGCGCCCCTCGCGCTGGATCGGCGCGCTGGCCGGCACCGGCTACCGCGCCCTGCCGGCGCACGATGTCGCGGCCAGCGCACAGCGCCAGGCCGACACTCGGCGCATGCTGTGGCGCCTGGGCGTGGCCGGCCTGTGCATGATGCAGGTGATGATGTATGCAGCGCCGGTGTACTTCAGCGCGCCGGGCGAGATCGCGCCCGACCTCGTCCACCTGCTGCGCTGGGCCCAGTGGGTGTTGTCGGTGCCGGTGGTGCTGTTTTCCTGCCGGCCGTTCTTTGCCGGGGCCTGGCGCGACCTGCGCCTGCGCCGCATCAGCATGGACCTGCCGGTGGCGCTCGGCATGGCGATCACCTTCGTGGTGAGCTCGCTCGGCACCTTCGAGCCGGACGGCATGTTCGGCCGCGAGGTGTATTTCGACTCGCTCACCATGTTCGTGTTCTTCCTGCTCACCGGCCGCTGGCTCGAGTTGCGCCTGCGCGATCGCTCGGCCGGCGCGCTGGAGGCGCTGATGCATCGCCTGCCCGACAGCATCGAGCGCGCCACGGCCAGCGGCGCCTGGGAGCGCGTGGCCTTGCGCCGGCTGCGCGTCGGCGACCGGCTGCGCGTGCTGCCCGGGGCGGCGTTTCCGGCCGACGGCGAGATCCTCGCCGGCCAGACGGCGGTGGACGAGGCGCTGCTGACGGGCGAGTCGCGGCCGGTGGCGCGCGGCGTGGGCGAGGCGGTAGTGGCTGGCAGCCACAACCTGGGCGCGCCGGTGGAGATGCGCGTGCGCGCCCTCGGCGAGGACACGCGCTACGCCCAGATCGTGGCCCTGATGGAGCGCGTCGCGCTCGACAAGCCGCGCCTGGCGCAACTGGCCGACCGGCTGGCGACTCCGTTCCTCGTCGGCGTGCTGCTCGCCGCGCTGCTGGCCGGCCTGTGGTGGTGGCCGCGCGATCCGGGCCAGGCGGTGATGGTGGCGGTGGCGGTGCTGGTCGTCACCTGTCCCTGCGCGCTGTCGCTGGCGACGCCGGCGGCGATGCTGGCCAGCGCCGGCGCGCTGGCGCGCCGCGGCGTGCTGGTGCGCCGGCTGCAGGCGATCGAGGCCCTGGCCGCGGTCGACACCGTGGTGTTCGACAAGACCGGGACGCTGACGCGCGATGCCTTCGTGCTGACGCGCACCACGGTGCGCGACGGCGTCACGCCCGAGCAGGCGCTGGCGCTGGCAGCGGCACTGGCGCGTCACAGCCTGCATCCGGTGTCGCGCGCGCTGGTGGCGGCGCAGGGCCCCGACGCCCGGCCCGAACCGGTGGTCGAAGCGGTGCGCGAGCATGCCGGTGAGGGCCTGGCGGCCGAACTGGTGCGTGACGGCCAGCGCGTGCCGCTGCGCCTGGGGTCGGCCGCGTTCTGCGGCGTGCCGCCGCGGCCGGCCGATGGGCCGGTGAGCCACCTGGCCGACGACCAGGGCTGGCTCGCGAGTTTCGAACTGCATGAGGATCTGCGTGCCGATGCCGCGGTCGCGGTGGCGACGTTGCGCGCCCAGGGCGTGCGCGTGGCCCTGCTGTCGGGTGACCAGGCACAGGCGGTGCGCCACGCGGGCGGGCGCGCCGGCATCGACGAGGTGCTCGGCGCTTGCTCGCCCGACGACAAGCTGGCCTGGCTGCAGGCGGCGCAGCGGGCTGGCGCGCGCGTGGCCATGGTGGGCGACGGCCTGAATGACGGCCCGGTGCTGGCGGCCGCCGAAGTGTCGTTTGCCTTCGGCCGTGCCGTGCCGCTGGCGCAGGGCCGGTCGGACTTCGTGGTGCTGGACGAGCGCCTCGGCACGATTGCACGCACCCGCACGCAGGCCATGCGCACGCTGCGCGTGGTGCGCCAGAACCTGGGTTGGGCCATGGCCTACAACCTGGTCGGCATTCCGCTGGCGATGTCGAGCTGGATGTCGGCCTGGGCAGCCGGCCTGGGCATGGCCGCCAGCTCGCTGCTGGTCGTGCTCAATGCGCTGCGCCTGAACACGGCGCCGCAACCGGAGAATCCCTGATGGACGTGCTCTACCTGTTGATTCCGCTTTCGGTGGTGCTGGTGTTCCTGGTGCTGGCTGCGCTCGGCTGGGCGATTCACCGGGGCCAGTTCGAGGACATCGAGCGCGAAGGCGAGCGCATCCTCGAGGACGATTGATTCATATCAATCTAGACCCTGTCCAGATCGCGGATACTCGTGGCGATCCGGATGAGGAAGATCTGACATGGCACTCGCGAGCGCACAAGCGGCGGTCTACAACGACAAGGTGGTCCGCCAGTTCGCCATCATGACGGTGGTGTGGGGCGTGGTCGGCATGCTGGTGGGCGTGTTCATCGCCGCCCAGCTGGCCTGGCCCGACATCACCTATGGCATCCCCTGGCTGAGCTACGGCCGCCTGCGGCCATTGCACACCAACGCCGTCATCTTCGCGTTTGGCGGCACCGGCCTGATCGGCACCTCCTACTACGTGGTGCAGCGCACCTGCCAGACGCGCCTGTTCTCGGACAAGCTGGCGGCCTTCACCTTCTGGGGCTGGATGGCGGTCATCGTAGCCGCCGTGATCTCGCTGCCGATGGGCCACAGCACGACCAAGGAATACGCCGAACTCGAGTGGCCGATCGACATCCTGATCGCCCTGGTCTGGATCGCCTACGCGATCGTGTTCTTCGGCACCATCGCCAGGCGCCGCGTCAAGCACATCTACGTCGCCAACTGGTTCTACGGCGCCTTCATCCTGACCATCGCGCTGCTGCACATCGTCAACAACGCCGAACTGCCGGTGGGCTGGATGAAGTCCTACTCGGCCTACGCCGGCGTGCAGGACGCCATGGTGCAGTGGTGGTATGGCCACAACGCGGTGGGCTTCTTCCTCACCGCCGGCTTCCTGGGGATGATGTACTACTTCATCCCCAAGCAGGCCGAGCGCCCGGTCTACAGCTACCGCCTGTCGATCGTGCACTTCTGGGCCCTGATCTTCACCTACATGTGGGCCGGCCCGCACCACCTGCACTACACCGCACTGCCCGACTGGGCGCAGAGCGTGGGCATGGTGTTCTCGCTGATCCTGCTGGCGCCGAGCTGGGGCGGCATGATCAACGGCATCATGACCCTGTCGGGGGCCTGGCACAAGCTGCGCGACGACCCCATCCTGCGCTTCCTGATCGTCTCGCTGTCGTTCTACGGCATGTCGACCTTCGAGGGGCCGATGATGTCGATCAAGACCGTCAACGCCCTGTCGCACTACACCGACTGGACCGTGGGCCACGTGCACTCGGGCGCGCTCGGCTGGGTTGGCCTGATCACCATGGGCTCGCTCTACTACCTGATCCCGCGCCTGTTCGGCCGCAAGCAGATGTACAGCGTGAAGGCGATCGAGGCGCACTTCTGGATCGCCACCATCGGCATCGTCACCTACATCGCCGCGATGTGGATTGCCGGCGTGATGCAGGGCCTGATGTGGCGCGCGGTGAATGCCGACGGCACCCTGACCTACACCTTCGTCGAGTCGGTCAAGGCCACCTTTCCGTTCTACGTGCTGCGCCTGCTGGGCGGCCTGCTCTACCTGAGCGGCATGCTGATCATGCTGTGGAACGTGATCAAGACCATCGGCGCCGGACGTGCCGTGCCGGTACGCATTCCGGCCGCACCGGCCCACGCCTGAACCTGACGGGAGAGCGCAAGTCATGGCTGAAGAAAAGGTCACGGGCCACGGCCGGATCGAAACCAGCAACTTTCTGATGATCGTGCTGATCCTGCTGGTGGTCTCGGTGGGTGGGCTGGTCGAGATCGTGCCGCTGTTCTTCCAGAAGTCGACCACGCAGCCGATCGAGGGCCTGAAACCCTACACCGCGCTGCAGGTGGTCGGGCGCGACGTGTACGTGCGCGAGGGCTGCGTCAACTGCCACTCGCAGATGGTGCGGCCGTTCCGCGCCGAGGCGCTGCGCTACGGCCCGTATTCGGTGGCGGGCGAATTCGTCTACGACCGTCCGTTCTTGTGGGGCAGCAAGCGCACCGGGCCCGACCTGCAGCGCGTCGGTGGTCGCTACAGCGACGAATGGCACCGCGTGCACCTGCTCAACCCGCGTGACGTGGTGCCCGAATCCAACATGCCGGCCTACCCGTGGCTGGAGCGCAATGCGGCCAATGCGACCACCATCCAGGCCCACATGCGCGGCCTGCGCACGCTGGGCGCGCCCTACACCGACGAGGAGATCGCGCAGGCGCCGGAAGAACTCAAGGGCAAGACCGAGCTCGACGCGGTCATCGCCTACCTGCAGGTGCTGGGGATCCACCGGCGCTGAGCGACCAGGAGTGGGGACATGGACATCAACGTGCTGCGCGGCATCATCACCGTGGTGACCCTGCTGGTCTTCCTGGGCATCGTCGCCTGGGCCTGGTCGGGGCGCAACAAGACGCGCTTCGACGAGGCGGCGCGGCTGCCATTCGAACAGGACTGAGCGGACGCGAGGAATCAGGCATGAGCGATTTCACGAGCAACTTCTGGTCGGTGTACATCACCGTCATCACCCTGGGCGGCGTCTTTGCCTGCCTGCTGCTGCTGTGGTACAGCGGCCGCGCCAAGGCCCAGACCCTGCAGGACAACACCACCGGCCACGTCTGGGACGAGGACCTGCGCGAGATGAACAACCCGCTGCCGCGCTGGTGGGTCGGGCTGTTCATCATCACCTGCGTGTTCGGGCTGGCCTACCTGTACCTGTATCCCGGCCTGGGCAGCTATGCGGGCTCGCTCGGCTGGACGCAGACCGGACAGTTCGAGCGCGAGGTCGAGCGCGGCAACGAGCAGGTGGCGCCGATCTATGCCGAGTTCGCCGGCAAGGACACCGAGGCGCTGGCCAGGGATGCGCATGCGATGGCGATCGGCGACCGCCTCTTCATGAACAACTGCGCCCAGTGCCACGGCTCGGACGCGCGCGGCAGCACGGGTTTCCCGGACCTGACCGACCGCCAGTGGAACTGGGGCGGCACGCCGGCGCAGATCGAGGAAACCATCGCCAAGGGCCGCACCGGCATCATGACGCCGATGGCCGCCGCCGTCGGCTCGCCCGACGACGTGCGCAATGTGGCCAACTACGTGCTCAGCCTGTCGGGCGCCCCGCACGATTCGCTGCGCGCCAGCCTGGGCCGCGAGAAATTCGTCGTCTGTGCCGCCTGCCACGGCGTGGATGGCAAGGGCAACCCGCTGCTCGGCGCGCCCAACCTCACGACCGGCATCTTCAGCCACGGGCCGGTGATCGAGGCGCACGTCGTCGACATGATCAACCACGGCAAGACCGGCGTCATGCCGGCCTGGGAAAGCAAGTTCACGCCCGAGCAGCTCAAGGTGCTGACGGCCTATGTCTGGGGCAAGGGGGGCGGCGTGGCCGCCGCGCCAGCCGCCAACTGAGGCCGAGGATCCGCGGGGGCCGCCGAGCCCGGGCCCCCGGCCGACCGCCATGAATCCACCCGCCCGCGCCCCATCGTCCGCTGCCCAGGCCGGCCAGCCCGAGCTGGTCTCGCTCTACCAGAAGCAGAAGAAGATCTATCCGCGCGCCGCGCATGGCCTGTTCACGCGCTGGCGCTGGTTCTTCGTCTTCGCGACGCAGATCTTCTTCTATGGCATGCCCTGGCTGCAGTGGGGCGGGCGCCAGGCCATGCTGTTCGACCTGGAGGCGCGGCGCTTCTACATCTTCGGTCTGGTGCTGTATCCGCAGGATGTCATCTACCTCACGGGCATCCTGATCATCTCGGCCCTGCTGCTGTTCCTGTTCACCGCCGTGGCAGGGCGCCAGTGGTGCGGCTACGCCTGTCCGCAGACCATCTATACCGAGATCTTCCTGTGGATCGAGCACCGCTTCGAGGGCGACCGCCAGGCGCGCATGCGGCTGGACGCGGCGCCGCTGTCGCTGAACAAGCTGTGGCGCAAGAGCGGCAAGCACCTGGTCTGGCTCGCCATCGGCCTGTGGACCGGCTTCACCTTCGTCGGCTACTTCACGCCGATCCGCGAGCTCGCCGGTCACGTGCTGGACTGGTCGGTCGGGCCCTGGGAGACCTTCTGGATCGGCTTCTACGGCTTTGCCACCTGGGGCAATGCGGGCTTCATGCGCGAGCAGGTGTGCAAGTACATGTGCCCCTACGCGCGCTTCCAGAGCGCGATGTTCGACAAGGACACGCTGATCGTCACCTACGACGCGGCACGCGGCGAGCCGCGCGGCGGGCGCTCGAAGAAGGCCGACCCCAAGGCGCTCGGCCTGGGCGACTGCATCGACTGCACCATGTGCGTGCAGGTCTGCCCGACCGGCATCGACATCCGCGATGGCCTGCAGTACGAGTGCATCAGCTGTGCCGCCTGCATCGACGCCTGCGACGAGGTGATGGACAAGGTGGGCTACCCGCGCGGCCTGATCCGCTACTCGACCGAACGCGCGCTGGAGGAGGGCTGGGGCAGGCGTGAGATCCTGGCCCGCGTGCTGCGTCCGCGCGTGTTGATCTACAGCGCCATCCTGGCAGCCCTGGTGCTGGCCCTGCTCGCCAGCCTTTGGTTGCGCACGCCGTTCAAGGTGGACGTGGTGCGCGACCGCGCGACGCTGGCGCGCATCGTCGACGGCGCGCAGATCGAGAACATCTATCGCGTCCAGGTGATGAACGCGACCGAGCAGCCGCAGCGCTTCCACCTGAGCGTCGAGGGCCTGCCCGGGCTGACGCTGGCCAGCGCGCCCGAGGTGACGATCGACGGCGCGCAGTCGCTGTGGGTGCCGGTGCGCCTGCGCCTGCCCTACGGCGCCGCCGCGCCGGGTTCGCACGAGATCCACCTGCGCGTCGCCGCCGACGGCGTGGGTGAGGTGCGGGAGAAGTCCGTGTTCCTGGTTCCGAGGTAAACCGATGCAATCGAGTCCCACGCCCGCGGGCGCACCCTGGTGGAAGTTCGGTCACATGTGGCTGGTGGTGGCCGGCCCGGCGATCGTCGTCGTGGCCAGCCTGTTTACCTTCTGGCTGGCGCTGAGCCGGCCCGACCCGGTCTATTCGGACGCGCCGCGCCGGGCAGCGGTCGCGGGCGCCGACACGGCTGCAATCCCCGCCCTGCAGGCGCGCAACCACGCCGCCACGGGTGGCCTGGCACGCAGGCCGGCGAGGGGCGACGAGGCGGGGCGCAGCCAATGATGCGGGAACGCCTGATGGCCGTCGCCTGGCCCGCCTTCCTGGTGGCGGGGGTGCTCGAGATGATGGTGTTCGCGGTGCTGGATCCGCAGATGCTGACGCTGTTCGGTGAACAGGTCGATTGGCCGCGCGAGGCCATCTACACGATCAGCTTCTTCATCTTCTGGGCCATGCTCATGCTCAGCAGCGCCCTGACCCTGATGCTGGCGCGCCCGGCGCGCGACGTCAACGGCTTTGACCACCCCGATGCGGTGCAGCCTCCGGCGGACTGGGCGCCGCCAGAAATCCTGAAGTGAACCTGGATCAGGCAGTCGGATGCGCCCGCACCCAACCGGTGCGCATCGACAAAGGCGCAAAGCTCAATGCTCAAGGGGAGCCTTGGGCGTTTGCAAGCGGCCAACTGCCGGATCTGGGGTGAGACCCCCGTGGCGCCGCCAGCCTCCCGGGGCGGGCGCGCCCCGCCACCAGACGGGCTGCGGCCCCGGATGCCCCTGCCAGCCTGCACGGCAGCCATCGGGGCAGGGCCGCTCCAGGCGCCACAACGGACGCACGATGCCGTGGACCACCGAACCGCAGTTGCGCGCAGCATGGTCCGATATCGAAGGTGACGAGCCTTGACCCCGGCACTGGCTCCAGGGTGAGGGCTGCTTGGTTCCCCACCTGACCCGGTTGGCCCCTTCACCATGCGGGAAGGCCCGTCGGGGTCTATTGTAATGGGCGCAGGCGCCGCTCGGCTTCGTCAGGGCCGAAGCTCATCGCCAGCAGGTTGAATACCTCGGCGCGCAGGTGTTCCAGCCGCTCCGGGGCCACATGGCCTTGCAGCTGCGATCGCAAACGTTCGCTGCGTGGGTGCACGCAGTCGCGCAGGGCCTCGATCAGCACGGCGACCCGGGGGTCCGGCTCCAGGGCCCAGGCGCCGTTGGCGGCGAAATCGGGACTGGCAAAGTGACTGAACATGGTGGCATTACCAGCGTAAACCCTTGTTGCGAAAGCACCTCGGCGCAGTGAATCCGCACCGCTCCCGCAATCCTGATTTTTGCTGCAATGCAGCATACCCCGGTTCCGCCGCGTACGGGATAGGGGTTGCCCCGAGACCTGTCATGTTGGAGTCATCCCTCTAATCCGGCCCGGGCCGGTTCGCCCCGTAGAATCGCCCGCATGTCCTATCTGGTGCTGGCGCGCAAGTATCGGCCTCGCAATTTTTCCGAGCTGGTGGGCCAGGAGCACGTGGTCCAGGCGCTCGCCAACGCGCTCACGCGCCAGCGCCTGCACCATGCCTACCTGTTCACCGGCACGCGCGGGGTCGGCAAGACCACGGTTTCCCGCATCCTGGCCAAGTCCCTGAATTGCACCGGCCCGGATGGGCAGGGCGGCATCACGGCCACGCCCTGCGGCGTGTGCCCGGCCTGCACCGAGATCGACGCCGGGCGTTTCGTCGACTACACCGAGCTGGACGCGGCCAGCAACCGCGGCGTCGACGAGGTGCAGGGCCTGCTCGAGCAGGCGGTCTACAAGCCGGTGCAGGGGCGCTTCAAGGTCTTCATGATCGACGAAGTGCACATGCTCACCAACACCGCCTTCAACGCCATGCTGAAGACGCTGGAGGAGCCACCGGAGTACCTGAAGTTCGTGCTCGCCACCACCGACCCGCAGAAGGTGCCGGTCACGGTGCTGTCGCGCTGCCTGCAGTTCAACCTGCGCCCGATGGCCCCGGAGACAGTGCTCGGGCATCTGGCGCACGTGCTGGAGCGGGAGGGCGTGGCGAGCGAGCCGCAGGCGCTGCGCCTGCTGGCGCGTGCGGCGCGCGGGTCGATGCGCGACGCGCTGAGCCTGGCCGACCAGGCGATCGCCTTCGGCTCGGGTGCGTTGCAGGAGTCGTCCGTGCGCCAGATGCTCGGCAGCGTCGACCGCAGCGTGGTCTTCCACCTGATCGGCGCGTTGGCCGATGGCGATGGCCGCACGGTGGTGGCGCTGTGCGAGCAACTGCGCGAGCATGGCCAGTCGGCCGCGACGACGCTGGAGGACATGGCGGGCGTGCTGCAGCGCATGGCGGTGCATCAGGCGGTCCCCGACATGGCCGCGGACGAAACCGATCCCGACGCGCAGGAGACCGCGCGACTGGCCGTGCGCCTGCCCGCTGACGAGACCCAGTTGCTCTACAGCCTGTGCATCCATGGGCGCGCCGAACTGGGACTGGCGCCGGACGAGTACGCCGGGCTGACCATGGTGCTGCTGCGCCTGTTGCCGTTCAAGCCGACTGCCGCGGGGGCCGATCCGGCGGCGACCGTGGCTGAAAAAAAAAGCCTGAAACCGGCTGAACCGGCGCCGCCGGCGCCGGAAATCCCGCTCCCGGCCGCCGACCCGCCCGCGGGGCCAGCGCCACCCGCACCTGAACCCGAGTCCGAGCTCGGACCCGCGCCGGAGCCGGAGCCGGAGCCGGAGCCGGGGCCGCAGCCCGCCTCGGCGGCGGTGCCGGTGGTGCCGGTTCCCGTGCGCCTCATGCCGCCGGCACCGCCGTCGGCGCTGGCGCCAGCGGGCGCGTCGCCCGCTGGCGGCGACTTCTGGCACGCCCAGGTACAGGAACTGGTGGCGCGCGAGGCGATCACGGCACTTACGCGCGAACTGGCCTTGCAGGCGCAACTGGTGGCACGCGAGCCGGGGCGATGGCTGCTGCGCGTCGAGAACGAGTCGCTCGCCCAGTCCGGCGCCTGCACGCGGCTGCAGGCGGCGCTGCACGAACTCGGACACGTCGTCGCCTTGCGGGTGGAAATCGGCCCGGTCAGCGACAGCCCGGCGCGGCGCAACGCGATCGCCGCCACGCGCCGCCAGAAGGCCGCCGAGGCGCTGCTGCTGGATGACCCGTTCGTGCAGCGGATGATGCGCGAGTTTGGGGCGAGAATCGTGCCTGGCAGCATAAAACCCTTGTAACCCCCTGGGTCGCCTGCAGTGCCCTCCCCCTGAAGGGGGACGCTCCCGGTGACCCGGGAGACCCTGGCCACGCGGGCCTTGGCATGGCCCGCTCCGCGGCCCCTGGATTTGAATTTTTTGGAAGGAATGGATCGATGTTCAACAAAGGACAACTGGCCGGCCTGATGAAGCAGGCCCAGGCGATGCAGGACAACCTGAAGAAGGCGCAGGACGAGCTGGCCAGCCTGGAGGTCGAGGGCGAGTCCGGTGCTGGCCTGGTCAAGGTGCTGATGACCTGCAAGCACGACGTCAAGCGCGTCACCATCGACCCCAGCCTGCTGGAGGACGACAAGGACATGCTGGAGGACCTGGTGGCGGCGGCCTTCAATGCCGCCGTGCGCAAGGCGGAGGAGGTGTCGGCCGAGAAGATGGGCAAGCTGATGCCGGCCGGCATGCCGGGGCTGCCGGGCGGCATGAAGTTTCCGTTCTGACCACGGATGACGGATGACGGATGACGGCGCACCATGGCCTCGCCGCCGCGCGTCTCGATGACGGCGGCTGCGCCGCCATGACGATCAGCTCCGTGTCATTGGCCATCCAGGCCGTGCAGCGGCGAGGCCCTTCGTCAGTCGTCATCACCCGGGCATGAGCGACACCCACAGCCTCGATACCCTGGTCCAGGCGCTGCGCCGCCTTCCGGGCGTGGGCGTGCGCTCGGCGCAGCGCATGGCGTTTCACCTGCTGCAGCACGACCGCGCAGGCGCGCTGCAACTGGCACGGGCGCTGGAGGGCGCGGTGCAGCAGGTGCGCCATTGCACGCTCTGCCACACCTTCACCGAGGGCGAGATCTGCAGCATCTGTGCCGACCCGCGGCGTGACGCCAGCAAGCTGTGCGTGGTGGAGACGCCGGCCGACCAGGCGGCGCTGGAGCGCACGGCGGCCTTCAACGGGCGCTACTTCGTGCTGATGGGGCGGCTCAGTCCGCTGGATGGCATCGGGCCAGGCGACATCGGCATCGACGAACTGCTGGCGCGCGCTGGCGACGGCGTGGTGCGCGAGGTGATCCTGGCGACCAACTTCACCGCCGAGGGCGAAGCCACCGCCCACGTGCTGGCGCAGGCACTGAAAAGCCGCGGCCTGGCGGTGACCCGGCTGGCGCGCGGCGTGCCCGCCGGCAGCGAGCTGGAATACGTGGATCTGGGCACCATCGCGCACGCGCTCGTCGATCGGCACTGAACGCCGGCCCGATCCGCGGGCCCCAGCCCGATGAACGGGTTGGAGGGCGGCCTTTCCGGGTGGTCGCGCATGGTACGCCGCGCACCTCTCCTTGTAGGCGAAAATAATTAGTATTCGCCATCCATGGAAACCCGATGCGGGCACGTCCCGATGCGCCAGCGGCGGCCGTGGGCTACCGTCACTCGCGTGACTGCACCGCTGCATCTTCCGCCCACCGCGCCGCTGCGCCGCCGGTTGCTGGTGGCCGCCTCGCTGTTCGGCTGCCTGCCGGGCGCGGCGCTGCGCGCCCAGGGTGCGCTGGAGAAGCCGCGCCTGACGCTGGCGTTGGGCGGCCGCTCCACGCTGTACTTCCTGCCGATCACGATTGCCGAACAGCTGGGCTACTTTGCCGAGGAGGGGCTGGAGCTCGAACTGCAGGACCACGCCGGGGGCGGCCTGGCCCAGCGCGCCATGCTGGCGGGCGAGGCCGACCTGGTGGCGGGCGCGTACGAACACACCATCGTGTTGCGCCAGCGCGGCCGCGGCTGCCGCGCCTTCGTGCAGTTCGGGCGAGCCCCGCAGTCCGTGTTCGGGATCGGCAAGCGGGTCTTCCCGGATTTCCAGGACCTGGGGCAGCTCAAGGGCCGGCGTGTCGGCATCAGCGCGGCCGATTCGGCGACCGAGTGGTTTGCTCGCCTGGTGCTGGCGCGCGGCCGGCTGGCCGCCAGCGCGGTCGAGTTGGTGGGGGTCGGCACCTCGATAGCGGCAGCCAGCGCGCTGCGCGAGGGTCGCATCGATGCCCTGGTGAACGTCGATCCGGTGGTCAGCCTGCTGGAGCTGGGGGGCGAGCTGCGCGTGATTGCCGATGCGCGCTCGTTGCGCGGCACGCAGGAGCTTTTCGAGGGGCCGATGCCGGGGGGCTGCCTGTACGCGCCGCAGGGCTTCATCGTGCGTTATCCGCGTACCGTGCAGGCACTGGCCAATGCGGTGGTACGGGCGCTCAAGTGGCTGCAGACGGCAGGCCCGAGCGACATCGTGCGGACCGTGCCCGAGGTCTACATGTCCGGTGACCGCGCCACCTACCTGAGCGCACTGGAGAAGGTGCGCGAGGCGTTCTCCCCGGACGGCCTGCTGCCCGAACAGGCGGTGACCACGGCGCACGCGATGATCGCACGCTTCGCCCCGGATGGGGTGGCGGTGCGGGCGCCGGCACCGGCGGCCACCTACACCAACGAGTTCGTACAGCGGGCGCGGCAGAAATACGCGAGCTGAGGCGGCCTGCGTCCTGCGCCGCGCTCAACGCTTGCGCGCATGCGCCGGCGCAGCGCGACGCGCGCTGGCGCGGCCGGTGCGGCGTGCCTTCGCGCGGGCGGGTGGGACAGCCCGCGCCGTGCTGCTGGCGCGTACCGGCAGATAGACGACGACGCCGCGGCCGGCGCGCAGCGGCGTGTTGGCGCTCGCCTTGTTCCAGCCGGCGACGGTCGCCGCCGGCAGGTCGTAGCGTGCCGCCAGCCGGGCGATGGTATCGCCCTTCTGGGCGCGCACCGTGGTGCGGCGCAGCACCACCTCGGGCGCAACCGAGAGCTGGGCGTTGTCAACGACCTGGCTTGCCACCGCCGCGGGCGTATGGCCGTTGCGCGCCACCAGCAGCGTCGATCCCTTGCGGATCAGCATGCCGCGCGGGATGGCGTTGAGTTCGCGCAGCGCGGCCTCGTCCATGCCGACGCGCTGCGCGGCTTCGCGCGTCGGCAGGGTGGCTGGCGCGACCCAGGCGGTCCAGGAGGCGATGGTCGCCGGATCGGTCGCCGCCAGGTTCTTCTTGAACACGGCGGCGTTGTCCCAGGGGAGCAACACCTGGGGCGTGCCGGCGGCGAAGATGATGGGTTTGCGCTGCGAAGGATTGAGCGCGCGGAAGTCCTCCAGCCGCACCTCGGCCAGGCGCGCCGCCACTTCGACGTCGATGTCGCGCGTGATGTCGACGGTGTCGAAGAACGGGTGGTTGCCGATCACCGGCAAGACCGCGCCCAGGGCGTCGGGGCGCGCGATGATGTTCTTCACCGCCTGCAGCTTGGGCACGTAGTTGGCGGTCTCGGCGGGCATGGTGAGATCGACGTAACCGGTCGGCAGGCCGGCGGTCCTGTTGCGCTCGATGGCGCGGCCGACGTTGCCCTGGCCCCAGTTGTAGGCCGCCAGCGCGAGATGCCAGTCGCCGAACATGTCGTGCAGCATCTGCAGGTAGTCCAGCGCCGCGCGCGTGGAGGCCAGCACGTCGCGCCGGTCGTCGCGCAGCATGTTCTGGCGCAGCTCGAAGTCGTTGCCGGTGGCCGGCATGAATTGCCACAGCCCGGCGGCCTTGGCGCTGGAGATGGCCTGCGGGTTGAACGCCGATTCGATGTAGGGAAGCAGGGCCAGTTCGGTCGGCATGCCGCGCAGCTCGAGCTCCTCGACCACGTGGAACAGGTACAGGCGCGAGCGCTCCACCATGCGCCCGATGTAGTCGGGCCGGCTGACATACCACTGCTCCTGCTTGCGCACCAGTTCGGTGTCCAGGTCGGGCATGGCAAAGCCGCGCCGGATGCGCTCCCACAGGTCGTTCGGGGCGCTGAGGGCCGCCACCTCGGGGGCATGCAGCTCGGTCACCTCGACCGGCGGCATCACCCCGGGCTGGCCGGTGCTGCTGGCCGTGGGCGTGCCCGTGGCATCGGTGGAAACGGAGCCCGGCGCCGCGCACCCGACCAGCCAGACACAGGCGCCAAGCGCCAGCACATGCAGGAATTTCATGTCAGAAGTGGTTCTTCCATTCGCGCAGCGCGGCAAACACCGCCACCTCGTCCCGCGCCTGCGGCGCCTGCGCCTGCACGGCGCGCACCACGGCGGGCTCGCGGCTGCGCAGGAACGGATTGATGGCGCGCTCGACGGCGATCGTGCTGGGCAGCGTCGGCCGGCCCTGTGCACGCAGGGCTTCGCAGCGGCGCGTGTGGTCGGCGAGGGCGGCGTTGTCCGGTTCCACGGCGGCGGCAAAGCGCAGGTTGGACAGCGTGTACTCGTGCGCGCAGCAGACGCGGGTCGCTGGCGGCAGGGCAGCCAGCCGGTCGAGCGAGGCCAGCATCTGCGCCGGCGTGCCCTCGAAGATGCGGCCGCAACCGCCGGAGAACAGCGTGTCGCCGCAGAACAGCAGCGGCGCGCCATCGACGTCGGGCGCGTAGTAGGCGATGTGGCCGGCGGTGTGGCCGGGCACGTCGAGCACCTGCCAGTCGATGCCCAGCACGGTGACCGAGTCACCGTCCCGGAGCGCCTCGAAGGGCCCCGGGATGCGTTCGCGCGCCGGTCCATGGACGCGCGCGCCGGTGGTGGCACGCAGGCGTTCCACGCCGCCCGTGTGGTCGCCATGGTGGTGCGTGACTAGAATGCCGCGCAGCTTCACGCCCAGGCGGTCGAGCGCCGATTGAACCGGTGCCGCGTCGCCCGGGTCGACCACCAGGGCGTCGTGCCCGTCGTGCAACAGCCACAGGTAGTTGTCGTTGAAGGCGGGCAGGGCAATCAGTTCCATCACCCCTGAATTCTATTCACAGCGTTCCGAGCGATGAGCGGTTTGCACGACTGGTTCCAGACGCCACCCGGCCAGGTGGCGCTGGCGTGGGAGCGCCAGCAGCTCGATGCGGCGCTGGCGGATGTGTTCGGCTACCATGCCCTGCAGCTCGGCCTGGCCGAACTGGATGCGCTGGCGGCCAACCGCATGCCGCACCGCTGGCTGGCGCGCCTGGGGCCACCAGTGCCGGACCTCGACGTGCCCCGTACCGCGCTGGTGACCGAGAGCACGGCCCTGCCGTTCCCCGAGGCCAGCCTGGATCTGGTCGTGCTGGCGCACACGCTGGAGTTCAGTGCCGACCCGCATGCCTGCCTGCGCGAGGTGCAGCGGGTGCTGGTGCACGAGGGCCGGGTGGCGATCACCGGCTTCAACCCGGTCAGCCTGTGGGGTGGACGCCAGCGCCGTGCGCACTGGCTGCGGCGCCTGGGCGGCACGCGGCTCTACCTGCCCGACGTCGGCGAGTTCATCACGCCCTGGCGCCTGCGCGACTGGCTGCGGCTGCTGGAGTTCGAGCTCGAGTCGAGCAGCTACGGCTGCTACCAGCCGGCGGTGCGCGGCGCGCGCGCGCTGGCGCGCTTTGGCTGGATGGAACGGCTGGGCCGGCGCTGGTGGCCGATCCTGGGCGCCACCTACTGCCTGGTGGCGGTCAAGCGCGCGCGCGGCATGCGGCTGATCGGCGCCAGCTGGAAGAAACCGGCCGCCACCGTGAGCGTGCCGGCCTCGCTGGCCAGCCGCGCCGTGCCGACGCCGACATCGACGGAACGCCATCTTGAACCACGTTGAGATCTACACCGACGGCGCCTGCAAGGGCAATCCGGGCCCGGGCGGCTGGGGCGCGCTGCTGCGTTCGCCCGGCCACGAAAAGGAGTTGTGCGGCGGCGAACGGCTGACCACCAACAACCGCATGGAGCTGACCGCGGTGATCGAGGCATTGGCCGCGCTCAAGCGGCCCTGCGAGGTGGATCTCTACCTCGACAGCCAGTACGTGCGCCAGGGCATCACCGCCTGGATCGCGAACTGGAAGGCGCGCGGCTGGCGCACCGCGGGCGGCCAGCCGGTGAAGAACGTTGATCTCTGGCAACGGCTGGATGAACTGGTGCACCAGTCCGGCCACCGCATCCGCTGGCACTGGGTGCGTGGCCACACCGGCCATCCCGGCAACGAGCGCGCCGATGCGCTGGCCAACCAGGGCGTGCCACGCTGAGGCAGCGCGGGCGAGGCCCGCTTCGGGCAACGCTGAACCGGTCCCGCGCGCCGCGCCTCCCTGCCCGGTGCGGTCTGCGGCGTTGCAAACGCTCGCCAGTCCAGTCCCGCGCCGGGGCTGGGCCTGGACTCGCGGAGCGCAACTCGGCCAGAGGCTGCTCTTCCCGTGTGGCCCAGTGGCATGCAGGGGCCGCTGGAGCCGCTGGAGCCGCGACACTCAGCCCTGAGACCGGGCCGATCGTGCCAGCGCTTTCGGCCAGCCGGATCCATCCAGGCTCACGGAATGCCCTGCATTATTTTGTAAAGCTGGAGTGAAGTTGGCCGATTCGCGCGGGCCTGGACGCGCAATCGCCGCGCGAGGGGCTAAATTACAGGGTTTGCTCACGTCAGCTTACAAGTCCCGTGCCTTGCCTCCTGCCACCCGTTTTCAGCCCCCCGCTGCCCCTTGAGCATGGGTAGGCGACCGCTGGTTTCCGTCGTCGCCCTCGCGGCGCTGGTGCTGCTGGCCATGGCGGCCTGGTGGTGGCAGCGCAGCGGCGCACCCGCACCGGGCCGCAAGGTGGCGGCGCCGGCTGCGGGCGTCGGTGGCGTGGCCGTTCCGGTGGTGGAGGTCGCCCCGGCACGGGCGATGACACTGACCGACGCCGCCAGCGCCGTCGGCAGCCTCCAGTCGCGCCAGGGCGTGGTGCTCCGGCCGGAGGTGGCCGGACGCATCACCCAGCTCAACTTCCGGGATGGCCAGCGCGTGCGTCGCGGCCAGCTGCTGGTGCAGCTCGACGACCGGCTGGCGCTGGCGCAGGTGCAGCAGAACCGGGCCGAGCTCGGCATTGCCGAATCCAACCACCGGCGCAATGTCGAGCTGGCGGGCCAGGGGTTCATCAGCGCGCGCGCCGTGGACGAAAGCCAGGCGGCGCTGGCGGTGGCGCGCGCCAAGCTGGAGCTGGCCCAGGCCAGCGCCGCGCGCCTGAAGATCCTGGCGCCGTTCGCCGGCGTGGCGGGCATCCGCAACGTGCATGTGGGCGACGTGCTGCAGGCGGGTGCCGAGATCGTGCATCTGGAAGACCTGGATGCCATGCTGCTGGACTTCCGCCTGCCCGAGCGCTATCAGGGCCGGGTGCAGCGCGGCCAGATCAGCCACGTCACGCTGGACGCATTGCCGGGGCATGTGTTCGAGGCCGTGATCGACGCCATCGACCCGCTGATCGACGCGCAGGGCCGCAGCATCGCGGTGCGCGCCTGCCTGGACAACCGCGAGGGGTTACTGCGTCCTGGCATGTTCGCGCGCGTCGAGGCGAGCTTCGGCGAGCGTGCCGACGCCGTGATGGTGCCCGAGGAAGCAGTGCTGTCGCAAGGGGGCAACCTCCATGTCTATCGGCTGCAGGGAACGCCGGCGCCGGGGGACGAAGCCGAGGTGACGCGCATCGACGTCAGCCTGGGCGCGCGCCTGGCCGGCTGGGTCGAGGTGGTGCGCGGCGTCGCCGCCACCGATCGCGTCGTCAGCGCCGGTCAGCAGCGCCTGACGACGCCGACTGCGCGCGTGCGCCTGAGCACCACGCCGGCGATCGCCACGGACGTCGCGCCCGACGCGCGCACGCCTGCCGAGGTGCCCGCGGCGCGCGACGCAACGGCCGTATCGACCCGGCAGTGGCACCGCGTGCCGGCCGGGGCCAACCCCTGCGCGGCGCCGGGCCGGACGTGAGGGGCGGGATCGTGTTGCGCAAGACGCCGGGCCCGGGCGCGCGGGCCATCGTGTTGCGCTGAACGGAACCCGCGACGAGAGACGCCATGCAGCTGTCCGAGATCTCGATCCGCCGCCCGGTGCTGGCCACCGTGCTGTCGTTGCTGATCGTGCTCATCGGCGCGGTCAGCTACACGCGCCTGTCGGTGCGCGAATACCCGAAGATCGACGAGCCGGTGGTCACGGTGAGCGTGCGCTATGCCGGCGCCTCGGCCGAGGTGATCGAGTCGCAGGTGACCAAGCCGCTGGAGGACTCGATCGCCGGCATCGACGCGGTCGACGTGCTGACCTCCATCAGCCGCCCCGAGCAGGCGCAGATCAGCGTGCGCTTCCGGCTCGAGAAGGACGCCGACACGGCGGCGGCCGAGGTGCGCGACCGCGTCTCGCGCGTGCGCAACAAGCTGCCGCAGCAGATCGACGAGCCGGTCATTGCCAAGGTCGAGGCGGACGCCTTCCCGGTGATCTGGCTCTCGTTCTCCAGCGACACGCGTTCGCGCCTGGAGATCAACGACCTGGTCAACCGCATCGCCAAGGCGCGCCTGCAGACCGTCAGCGGCGTGGCCGACGTGCGCATCTTCGGCGAGCGCAAGTACGCCATGCGCGTCTGGCTCGACGCCGAGCGCATGGCCGCCTACGGCCTGACCACGCAGGACGTGGAGGACGCCGTGCGGCGCAACAACCTGGAACTGCCGGCCGGGCGCATCGAGTCGCGGCAACGCGAGTTCTCCGTCACCTCGCAGACCGACCTGGTGACGCCGGAGCAGTTCGCCGCGGTGGTGGTGCGCACCGTGAAGGGCTTCCCGGTGCGCCTGGCGGACGTGGCGCGCATCGAGGAAGGACCGGCCGACGAGCGCAGCGCGGTGCGCCTGAATGGCCAGCCTTCGATCTCGGCCGGGGTGATCCGCCAGGCCACGGCCAACCCGCTGGAGCTGGCCAAGGGCGTGCGCGAAATGCTGCCGCGCCTGGCCGAGGACCTGCCCGGCGACGTGCGCATCGACATCGCCAACGACAATTCGGTGTTCATCGACCGCGCGGTGAAAAGCGTCTACACGACGATCGGCGAGGCGATCGTGCTGGTGGCGCTGGTGATCTTCGTGTTCCTGCGCACGCTGCGCGCCTCGGTCATCCCGATCGTCACCATCCCGGTGGCGCTGGTCGGCTCCTTCGGCCTGATGTCGCTGGCGGGCTTCTCGATCAACACGCTGACCCTGCTGGCCCTGGTGCTGGCGATCGGCCTGGTGGTCGACGACGCCATCGTCATGCTGGAGAACATCTACCGCCACATCGAGGAGGGCATGGCGCCGTTTGCCGCCGCCATCCATGGCGCGCGCGAAATCAGCTTCGCCATCATCGCCATGACGCTGACGCTGGCGGCGGTCTACGCGCCGCTGGCCTTCACCCCGGGGCGCACTGGCCGGCTGTTCGTCGAGTTTGCGCTGGCGCTGGCCGGCGCCGTGGTGGTGTCGGGCTTCGTGGCGCTCACGCTGACGCCGATGCTGTGCTCCAAGCTGCTGCGCCACAACCCCAGCCCAAGCCTGTTCGACCGCAGCATGGAGCGCGCGCTCACCGCGCTGGCGCGTGGCTACGGTCGCCTGCTGGCGCGCGTGCTGGATGGCTGGCGCTGGCTGGTGCTGCTGGGCATGGTGGCCTGCGCCGTGGGCATCGCCTGGCTCTATCCCAACATGCGCCAGGAGCTGTCGCCGCTGGAAGACCGGGGCGTGATCCTGGCCAACATCAACGCGCCGGATGGCTCGACGCTCGACTACACCGACCGCTATGCGCGCCAGATCGAGGCCATCGGCCAGCAGTACCCCGAGTTCGACCGCATCTTCGCCAGCGTCGGCAACCCCTCGGTGTCGCAGGGCAGCGTGGTCTACCGCGCGGTCGACTGGAGCGAGCGCCAGCGCTCTACGCTGCAGATCGCGCGCGAGCTGCAGCCCCGGTTCAACCAGCTCGCCGGCGTCAACGCCTTTCCGATCACGCCGCCCTCGCTGGGCCAGGGCTTTCGCGAGCGTCCGGTCAACTTCGTGGTGCAGACCTCGGACAGCTACGACCACCTGAACCAGGCGATGGCGGCGCTGCTGGAGGAGGTGGGGAGGAACCCCGGCTTCGTCGCGCCCGACGTCGACCTGCGCCTGTCCAAGCCCGAACTGCGCATCGAGGTCGATCGTGAGCGCGCCGCCGACCTCGGCGTCAGCGTGGAGGCGGTGGCGCGTGCCATCGAGACCATGCTGGGCGGACGCCAGGTGACGCGCTACAAGCGTGACGCCGAGCAGTACGACGTGATCCTGCAGACCACCGCCAGCGGGCGCGGCACGCCGGCCGATATCGACCGCATCCAGCTGCGCGCCAGCAAGGGCGGTGTGGAAACCATGATCCCGCTGTCCAGCCTGGTGCGGGTGCACGAGAGCGTGGCGCCGCGCGAGCTCAACCACTTCGGCCAGCGCCGCTCAGCCACGCTGACCGCCAACCTGGCGGGTGAATACTCGCTCGGCGAGGCGCTGGCCTTTCTCGACCAGGCCTCGGGCCGCGTGCTGGGGGCCGGCTACACCACCGACCTGAACGGGATCTCGCGCGAATTCCGCAACTCGCAGGGGGCGCTGGTGATCGTGTTCGTGCTGGCCCTGCTGTTCATCTTCCTGGTGCTCGCGGCGCAGTTCGAGAGCTTCGTCGACCCGCTCATCATCATGTTCTCGGTGCCGCTGTCGATGATCGGCGCACTGCTGGCGCTCAGGCTCACGGGCGGCTCGCTCAACGTGTATTCGCAGATCGGCCTGATCACCCTGGTCGGCCTGGTGACCAAGCATGGCATCCTGATCGTCGAGTTCACCAACCAGCTGCGCCAGCGCGGCGAACCCATGCGCGAGGCGCTGGTGCACGCCAGCGCGCAGCGCCTGCGCCCGATCCTGATGACCACTGGCGCCATGGTGCTGGGCGCGCTGCCGCTGGCGCTGGCCAGCGGCGCGGGATCGGAGAGCCGCCAGCAGATCGGCTGGGTCATCGTCGGCGGCATGAGCCTGGGCACGCTGCTGACGGTGTTCGTGGTGCCCACCGTGTACTCGCTGCTGGCGCGTAAGGGAACGCCCGGCGCGATCACCGATCCGGTCCTGCCGCCGGCACACGCGCATTCGTGAGCGCGCGCGTCGGGCCGGGTGCTTCAGCCCGCGCCGAGCGCCTTCTCGAACAGGTCGCGTGCCGCCTTCATGCAGAAGGGCGGCTCGTAGGTGCCGTGGTAGTTGCCGTAATAGGTGGCGTATTCGTCTGAGTTCGGGTCGGTGGGAGCCACCCCGCCCGGACCAAAATTGAGCTGGATGAACGGGTCGACGTCGGCGGACTCGGCGGTCACGCCGTTGGCCGCGAAATTGGCCACCATGGGATTCTGGTGGATCAGCAGCGGCACGGTCGGATCGGCCGCCCCGCCGCACAGCAGCACCGGCGCCTTGGGTTTCCAGTTGAACAGCGTGTTCTTCTGCGCCGCGACGGCGATCGGCGCGGTGTCGCTGTGCTGCAGGATCTCCAGGAAATCCGGTTGCATCAGCGCGTCGCGCGCCTGGCCTGGCGTCCCGCCGGGCAGCTTGCCGCTCGTGACGAGCGAGGTGTAGCTGGCATCCGGTGCCGGCAGCAGGTTGTCGATCCAGTCGGCAAAGGGCAGCTTGAACACTTCGTCGGCGCGGGCATAGATGTCACCGTACACCTTCTGCCAGCCCGTGATGATCATGGGCACAAAGAACTGATAGCCGGCGACGGCGACCGGGGACTTCATCGCGCCGGCCATGTTGTAGGGACCGGCCAGGTGAGCTCCCGCCACGATGTCGAACTCAGTGCCGTAGCCGGATTCGGCCGCGCGCTGCGCCGCCATGGACGAATGCCCGCCCTGCGAGTAGCCGGTCAACAGTACCTGGCCCGACAGCCTGAGGCCGACGTCGGCCGCTGCGCGGCGCGCCGCGCGCACCGAGTCGAGCACGCTGGTGGCTTCCGAGTCGGCGTGCAGATAGGGATGAAACCAATAGCTGGAGCGGGCGTAGCCCAGATAGTCGGTCGCCACGACGGCGTAGCCCTGGGCGGCGAAGAAGGCCGCCAGCAGCCCGGTTTCCGGATCCCGGGGGTCAGCCAGCGCACGCGACTTGTTGACGTCGGTGCCGCGCGCATAGGCCACCAGTGGCGCGGCTCGGGTGGCGCAGCCGCTGCCCGGAGCGCCGCCGGTGGGCACCAGCAGCACGCCCGAGGCATTGGTGCGCTCGGTGCGCGCGCCGAGTGTCGCGTAGTTCAGTTCGATCACCTTGACGTCGCACAAGGCGGGTCCGGTCAGCTGTTGCAGGCCGTGTTCGGCCGTGAGCGCGTCGATCTGGGCGGCCGGGATCGGGAGTCCGACCGGTGCGGGTGGATCGAGCAGGGCACCGCGCTCGGGGTGGTCGTTGGAGCCGCCGCAGGCGACCAGCAGGGCGGTGGTCGCGACAAGCACGATCAAGCGTGGCGGTGTCATGGATACCGTCTCCTGCTGAGTGTGGACAGCTCCCTGAACTCGGCGATCGTGCGGTTCGAGGGCCCGCATCGCCATAGGGGGTTTTCACCAGGGCAAGGCGATGGCAGCGCTGCGCCAGACACTGCGGCACGATCACTGGCTGTCCCATGGGATGATTGAAGTACCGCACGAACGCACTCGACTATTGACCGTTGACGGGCAGCCTTGTCGCATAATTTTTGCAGGGAGCATTCGGGGTGTTCGCGCCGCCCGGGAAGCATGACGATGACGGGGCACGCCCTTGCCGCTGGTGGAGGTACGGACCATGGGACTGCGTGACATGATGGCGCTCGTGGTGCTGATGGCGGCGCCACTGATGAGCCAGGCGCTCGACCTGGCGCGTGCCGAGCGACTGTTTGCCCAGCACTGCGCGGTCTGCCATGGCGCGGACCGCGGCGGCTACATCGGCCCGGCGCTCAATCGCGACGAGACGACGCTGAGCCGCGGCGACATCGCCGGCAAGATCCTGAGCGGCGTCCCACCGACGCTGATGCCGCAGCATCCGAGCTGGACCACCAGCCTGTCCGAGCGCGATCGCGACCTGCTGGTCGAACTCATCGCCACCCAGCCGCGCAGCCAGCCGACCTGGGGCCTCGAGGACGTGCGCGAGTCGCTGCAGGTGCTGGTGCCCGATGTCTCCAAGCTGCCGGCCCGACCGAGCTACCGCATCGGCCACGTCGACGACCTGATGGCCGTGATGTCGCGCGGCCAGCGCGCGGCCGGCAAGGAGGCCAAGGTGCTGTTCTACGATGGCGTGAGCCATCGCAAGGTCGGTGAGGTCGCGACCGGCTTCGCGCCGCACCTGATGGACTTCCACCCGACCGAGGAGCGCTGGGCCTACGTGCGCGACGACATGGGCTGGGTGCACAAGATCGACCTCTATTCGATGCGCACCGTGCGCAAGGTGCGCGCCGGGCTCAACGGCACCTCGCTGGCGCTGTCGCGCGATGGCCGCTTCCTGGCGGCCGGCTCCTACGTGCCGGGCACCATGGTCATCATGGACGCCGACACGCTGGAGCCGCTGCACCTGATCGAGCTGTCGGGCCGGGACCCGGACGGCAAGCAGGTCAAGGGCGACGACGCCGGCATGATCACCGGCACGCCACTGGCGAACATCTTCGCCGTGGCGCTGGAGCAGGCCGGGCAGGTGTGGATCGTCGACCTGGATCGGCGCGGCATGCCGATCACGCAGATCCCGGACGTCGGCCGCCACCTGCACGACGCCTTCCTCTCGCCCGATGGCCGCCATCTCGTGGTGTCGTCCTACGAGGACCACTTGAACACCGTGATCGACCTGAAGGAGCGGCGCATCGTGCGCAAGATCCCGTCCGGCTGCAAGCCGCACCTGGGCTCGGGCGCGGTGGTGCGCTCGCAAGGCCGCCTGGTCGGCATCGGCACCAACATCGGCGAGGAGGACTGCAAGTCCTACGAAGTGACGGTATTCGACATGACGGACTTCGAGGTCGTCAAGCGCATCCCGGTGATCGGTCCGACCGAGTCGCCGGCCGCGCACCCGAACGCGCCCTATGTCATCGTCGACATCGTGGGCACCGGCCCGGACGCCAACAAGCTGCAGTTCATCGACAAGGACACGCTCGAGGTGGTGCGCACGATCGAGGTCGCCGGTACCCTGGGGCACTCGCACTTCCCGGAATACACGGCGCGTGGCGACTTCTTCTACGTCAGCGCGCGCTACCGCGGCGATCGCAGCCAGGGCGCCCCGGGCGGCCAGCTGGCGATCTTCGACTCGCACAGCCTGAAGCAGGTCAAGTCGATCCCGGTGGACGTGCCGGCCGGCGTGTTCTCGCGCGTGCGGGCGCGCACCGTGGTGGTTGGACTGCAGCCCAGCGTGCCGTAGATCGCACCGCCGGTGCCGCCGGGTCCGCGCCGCACCCAGGCGCGCACGCTGCGGCTTCGAACTGCCTATCATGGTGGGCTTGTGGGGTCGTGGCCATGACTACCGGGCAGGTTCTGGATCCAGTGGATGCGCTTTATGCGGCGCTGAAGCACCTGACCCCGCGGGTGCGGCAGGACCACCGCCTGCCGGTGCCGCCGGCGCGCTCGGTCGAGGTGTCCAGCCCCGAGTGCGGCAGCCGGCTGACGCTGGACGCGATCATCGAGCAGGGTCGGGTACGCGAACTGGGCTACCAGGTGCGCGCCTGCTCGCTCGGCCAGGCGACGACCGCCATCCTGGCGCAGCACGCGCCGGGCCTGACACGCGCCGAGTTGCAGCGCGTGCGCGGCCAGTTCGAGGCGCTGCTGCGCACTGGGGCGGGCCACTGTGACTGGCCCGAGCTGGATGTCTTCGCACCAGCCAGCGACATCCCGAACCGGCACGCCTCGGCGTTGCTGCCGTTCAAGGCGCTCGACAGGCTCTTCCAGTGACCGATGAGCCATGGAACCGGAATGCGGCAGCCGGATGCGGCCGCAGGTGCCGTCCTCGGTGTGTCCGACGGGGCGCGAGGCGGCTGGCGATGTCGCGCCCCAGGCAACACCGCATGACGCAGCGCGGCTGATGCTGCCGGGCGCATTCTGCGCTGACTCCGCGAGTGAGCCCGATTGAAGGGGTCGGCGTCCTGCGCTCGCGGGCCTCGAGGCGGCTGCAGGCGGTCAACTGCTGGATTCAGGTTGAAGCGCCGCGAAGTCATCGATCGCTCGTGGTGCGAACGCGCGTGCGCATGGGCCGCAACCGCGGCGGGGTGGCGACAGCCGCGCCGCCGGCTGTTCAGGGGCTCGTCAGTTGCTGCAGCGCCTGCACGATCGACTCGGCATCGCCGGGTCGCACCAGGCGCGCCACTTCCTGGCCCTCCTGCAGGAACACCAGGGTCGGCCAGAGCTTGACCTTGAAGCTGCGGCCGAGCGGCCGGCCCGGCCCGTCCTCGACCTTGACGTGGCGCACGCCGGCACCGGTCTGGTCGAAGGCCGCCGCGATCAGCGGTTGCGCGCCGCGGCACCAGCCGCACCAGTTGGTACCGAACTCCAGCACCAGGGGCCCGACGCTGGCGTCGACTTCGGCGCGGGTCAGGGTTTCGGGGACGAAGCTTGCGGTGTAGGTCATGGTGCGGGCAGGGATGCAGGGCGGTCGACATGCAGCGGCGCGATCGCGCGGCACCGCCGGCCTTGCCCATCCGCGACGTGCGGACAAGCAGCTGACCCGCGGCGCACGGCGCTGCATGCGTTATGTTAGAGGCTCATGAGAGCCATGGCTGACGACGTGCAAAAACCCGACCGCGCGGCGATCGAGCGGCTGGTTGCGCGCTTCTACGCCGACGTGCGTGCCGATGCCTTGCTCGGCCCGGTGTTCGAGCCGTTGCTGCACGGGCGCTGGGACGCTCACTTGGCACGGATGGCGGATTTCTGGTGCACGGCGCTGAAGATCGAACGCGGCTTTCGTGGCGACGTGCACCACAAGCACATGGCGCTCGCAGGCATCACGCCGGCGCACCTGGGACGCTGGCTGCAGTTGTGGCAGGCCGACACCGGTGCCCTGATGGCACCCGCGGTGGCGGTGCGCCTGCAGGACGTGGCGGCGGGCATCGCGCGTGTCATGCACCTGGGCTGGTTTGGAGCCTTGCCGACGCGCGAACAACTGCTGGCGCTGGCTGGGCGGCCGCAAGCGCTGTCGACCTGAAAGGGCGAGCGTCTTTTCGATCGTGACGGCCCGCCCGCGGAGAGCCTCTCGCCCGTGGTTGCAGGTATCTGCCCTGGTCCGCGTCATGGCCGTGCCCTGGTGGCAGATCCCTGCAACGTCCTGCCGGACGGGCGGCACCGGTGGCTGCTTGATCCAGCGCATTTCCGCTCGCCAGACTCTGCCCTAAACTCGGGCGGGTTGCCTATTCCGTTCTGGAGGTGTGGTTATGTACGACCGAATCCTGGTCCCGCTCGATGGTTCGCGCTTTTCCGAGGAAGTGATTCCCTATGCCGCTGCGCTGGCGGGCGCGCAAGGTGCGACGCTGGCCTTGATGCGCGTCGCCATCGACGCCGGCAGCGAAGGCGAAGACCGGCGCTACGTCGAGAAGCTGGCTGCCACGTACGGCGCCCAGGCCGTCTGCGTGCCCGCCCAGGCCGGCGTGGCCGAGATGGTGCTGGCAGAGGCTGGCAACACGCCCGCGACCCTGGTGGCGATCACCTCGCGCGGGCGTTCCGGCGTGCTGGAGGCGCTGCTGGGCAGCGTGGCGCAGCAGCTGGTGCGCGGCGCTTCCGGGCCGGTGCTGGTCTACCACCCGACCGGCACCGACCGCAGCCCGACCGCTCCGGTCAAGGTGCGCCGGGTGGTGCTTCCGCTCGATGGCAGCGAATTCTCGGAGGCCATGGGGGCGGACGCGGCGCGCTTTGCGCGTTGGCTCGGGGCCGAGCTGGAGGTGGTGCGCGTGATCGACGCCGACGTGGGCGCGATCCCCGGTCTGGCCGCCGGCAGCGGCGAGCAGGTGGCGCTGGAGTCGGGTTACGTGCGCTCCAAGGCGACCCAGTACGGCAAGGAATACGGCGTGCGCGTCAATTGGGACGTGCTGCACGGCAAGCCGGCCGAGGCCATCTCCAGCTACGTCGGCGGCCAGCGCGACACCATCCTGGCCATGCTCACGCGCCGCCAGGCACCGCTGGAGGCGGCCTTCCTGGGCAGCGTCACCGCCGGCTGCCTGCGCAAGGCCGGCGTGCCGATCCTGATGCGCCTGCCCTGACGGCCGGCTCGCGCCGGGCCCGGCGTCAGTGCGCCGTGGGGCAGTGCGTCAACAGCGATGCATGAAACGACTCAGCTCCAATGCGTGCGGAGCCGGTCAAGCGGGAGACCCGTGGCCGGGGTCTCCCTGGCTGCCGGCCCAGCAAACCGGGGCCTCGTGCGTCCCCCTTGGGGGAAGGAGCGCAGCGACATAGGGGGGTGTCCACTTCGGTTGCTCCACCGCGCTTCGCGCCACCCGCGCGTCGCATGAAACGCCACGGCTCCGAGGGTCGCGGAGCAGGCCAGGCGGGGGCACCCGTGGCCGGGGTCCCCCTGGGCAATGGGTGCGTCCCCCTTGCAGGGGGATGGAGCGCAGCGACATAGGAAGTGTTTCATCCTAGAGCTTGCGCACCATGAGCGCCGTGTCATGGTAGACGCCGTCGACCTGGATCGCGCGCGGGTGCAGGCCGTAGCGTTCGAAGCCCGCGTGCTCGTACAGGCGCACCGCGTGCGCATTGCTGGCGGTGACTTGCAGCACCACCTGTTCCAGTCCCGGCAACTGCCGTACCAGGCGGTCGAATTCCCCCAGCAGCGCCTTGCCGATGCCCTTGCTGCGCGAGCCGGGTGCGATGATCATGCCCACCAGGGCGGCCTCGTGGCGGCGCTTGAGCGCCGATTCGCGTTCGCACACGACGGCCCCCAGCATGTTGCCGGCGCCGTCGAAGGCGCCCAGGATGAAGTGGTCGGCCGGCGGCTGGCCGAGCTTGGTGGCGTAACTGGCGGCGGGCAGCGCCGAGCCGGCGTTGAAGTCGGTGGTGAAGGATTCGGGGTCGTGCATCAGGCCGACGTCGCGCAGGGCCTTGTAGGCCGGCAGGTCGGAGTCGGTCAGCAGGCGGATGGCGAGGTCGGAGGCTGGCATGTCGGGGCTCCTTCGGTCAGGGGGTTTGTTCCAGGGTACGCAGTTCCTCGAGTGTATTGGCGTTGGCAAAGGCGTTCGGATCATCGCCGGCGCGATCGAACGGCACGAGCACGCGCCGGTGCCCTTCGGTCCAGGCGTCGACGCGGCGCCCGCCGCCTGCGACGAAGCGTTCCAGACTGGCACGCAGTCCCGTGCTCAGCAGGCAGAAGGCCGGCTGGCGCCGCAGCAACGGGGCGCCCCGAGCGTCCCGGTCGGGGGATGCCGCCATGGCGATCTCTGCGTCCTCGGCCTGCAGCGCCTCCAGCAGTCGCGCGGCCAGGGTGAGCGGGAAGCGCGGCACGTCACAGGCCGCCGTCAGCAGCAATGGGGTAGCGCAGTGCGCCAGCCCGGCCAGGAATCCGGCCAGCGGCCCCTGGAAGTCGGGCCAGGGATCAGGATGCACCGGCACGCCCAGGGCGGCATACGCAGCCTGGTTTCGGTTGGCGCTGATGATGATTGCCGCGGGTGGCAGGGTCTGGTTGCGCAGGCGCTGCAAGGCGTGCGCGGCCAGCGGCAGGCCCCGGAAGGCCTGCAGCCCCTTGTCGATGCCGCCCATGCGGCTGCCGCGGCCGCCGGCCAGCAGCAGGGCGGTGATGGGCGGCGTGCCGGTGTCAGGATGCATGGGCATGGGCGGAGTATGTCCGGTCTGCGCTGCCCCTGGCGCCCATGCCGTCGAACACCGGAATGAGCTCGTACGCGGGAGATTGTTGATCGCCGCCACCCGGCGTCGAGGCGGGCTGCGTCTCAGGCCCGTGCTTCCGGTCGCGCTGCCCAGAGGCGCGCAGGCGCCTTTGGAGCCGCAGCACGCACCCTTGCCTGGCACGCCGTGGGCAGCACCGACGGGTGCATTCAGCTGCCGGATTTGGGCTGGGCCTGCCGAAACGCTGCCGCACCCCTTCGCGCCCGTGACAGACCGTGACCGGGTTGGGACCGGCCCGCGGGGATGGGTTTGCCCTCGACCGGCCCGGCCAGCAAGACGATGTGCGCGGCCTACGCCATGTGGAGCAGCCAGGCACGGGCCCCCTGCATGATGGCCCGGGACAGGTCCAAGCCGGCGGTGCCCGGAATGCCGGCGCCGGAGACCCGCATGTGGCCGACGGCGATGACCAGGCAGTCCGGCAGGCGCAGCAGGGCAAGGGGCAGGGTGCGCGGCATGAGGTCGATGGCGGTGCCCTGCCCGCAGTCTCACGGCATCGATCGTCCTGGGTCCCCAGTCTGGCCAGCGCGCCTGGCCTGCGAAACGAGCACCGATCGGGCTCCACTGCACGCCGTCGTCTGACGCCTGGGGAATCCGCCCTTCGTGCTGGCCTGCATGGGCCTCGGTCCGGCGTGCCATCGCCTTGACCCGGGTGGGGCCGGGCAACAGACGGTGACAGCTTGTCATCGTGCCGACCGCGCACCGTCCTTCATGAAAAAGTCCCTGAGCGGATGTCCTGCGCGGCTCCCGGATGGCTTGCAGGCCCGACCCGAGGATTCACGCAAATGTAATTTTTATTGTGGGACGTATCATGCACGTTCGGCGATGCCGGCACCATAGGCCGAATGGCCCATGAGGGACGCGTGGGTCCTGCGCTATTTTTCGGGCGCGCAAGTCAGGGGCAACGTCATGGGCGTTCCGGTTCGCGGCGTGTTGTGGAAGAGGAGGGATGCTTGAATCCGCTGGACGGGTTTTCCGTGTTGCTGGTGGACGACCATCCGCTGTTTCGTGATGGACTGGCTGCGGCCCTGCGTCACCGGGCGCCGGGGCTGCGGGTGCAGACCGCCGCTTCGCTGGACGATGCCCTGCGAGCGCTGGGCGCCGCCGCGGACGACTTCGACCTCGTGCTGCTGGACTATCGCCTGCCGGGCACGGACGGGCTGCAGTGCGCGCGCCGGATCATGCGGGCCTGGCCGGACCTGGGCGTGGGTCTGATGTCCGGCATGGAGGATCCGGCGCTGCCGGAACGTGCGCGCCGCGCCGGGCTCGCGGCCTATCTGCCCAAGACGCTGGAGATCGAGGCGCTGATCGAGTTGCTGAAGCAGCTGGCTGCGGGCCAGCCCGTGTTCGCGAATTCCGAAAGCGCGCCGCTGCCACACGAAGAATCGGAGAGTCCGCTGAACCTGACGCCACGCCAGATCGAGGTGCTGCAGCAGCTGGCCCTGGGCAGCAGCAACAAGGAGATCGCGCGCGCCATCGGGATCTCGCCGGCCACGGTGAAGAACCACCTTGAGGCCATCTTTGCCCGGATCGGCGCCAGCAACCGGCTGCACGCGGTCGCGATCGCGCGCGCGGCCCTGGCCCTGGACGAGGACGTGCTGTAGGCCGGCACGAGGGGTTGTGTTCGTGCTTGCCATCGCCTCATGCGCCCGCACTGGCTGAAACGGCTCGACAGCCGGCTGATGTTCACCGCGACCGCCATGTCGGCGGCGGCCGGGCCCGATCCGACGCGGCGACTGCAGCTGGAGCAGCGCATGCTGAGCCTGCTCGGGCGCGGCATGCTGCAGGTCCAGTGGTCGTCGGCCTTCATCGGGCCGGCGCTGGCGCTGTGGCTTACAGCGCCGCGCATCGGCATGGCCAGGGCAGGGATCCCGGCGCTCATGCTGTGGCTGCTCAGCGTTGCCCGTGTCTGGCAGCTGCAGCAGATAGCACGCGAGCGCACCCGTGTGGACGATGCTCCGCGGCGCTGGGGCCGCCGGCTGGCCTGGCGTTCGTTCGCGGCCGGGCTGGTGATCGCGCTGTGGTGCCACTTCGTGATCGAAAGCGGCGACCAGACACTGGTGTCCAGCGTGCTGGCGCTGGTCACCATCCTGTCTGCCGGCGCAGCGGCCCAGTACGCCTGCTGGCCGCCGGTGATGTGGTCGGCGATCACGCCCATCATGCTCGGCATGGCCGTGCAGCTGGCCTGGCATGGCGGCACCGGGTCGCTGGTGCAGGCGCTGTTCGCCGCCATCTTCTGGCTCGTGGTGGGCCTGGCCGGCCTGCGCTTTGCCCGCACGCTGCACAGCGAAACCCTGATGCGCCTGGACAACGAGAACCTGATGCGCGCGCTGTCCGAGCGCCACGCACAGCTCACCGCGGCCAGCTCGGCGAAGGGTCGGTTCTTTGCCGCCGCCAGCCATGACTTGCGCCAGCCGCTGCAGGCCATGGGGCTCTACCTGAGCGTGCTCAAGCCGGGGGCGCCGATTGACGCCAGTACGCTGGAGCGGCTGCGCCAGTGCGTCGGCTCGATGGACTGGCTGCTGGAAGACCTGCTGGAGCTGTCGCGCCTGGATGAGGGCCAGCTCGTGCCGGTGCCGCGTGCGTTCGCCCTGCAGCCGCTGCTCGAGCGCATGGCGGCCCAGTACGAGGCCCAGGCGCGGCAGAAGCACCTGCAGCTGCGTGTGCATGCGACGTCGGCCTGGGTCCGCAGCGATCCACTGCTGCTGGAGCGCGCGCTGTCCAACCTGCTGGTGGATGCGATCCGTTATACCCGGCGAGGCGGGGTCCTGCTGGGCGCGCGCCGGCACGGTGACCGGGTGCGGCTGTGCGTCATCGATACCGGGATCGGCATCGCGGCGCAGGCGCAGGAGCGCATCTACGAGGAATTCGTGCAACTGGACAACCCGGACCGCGATCCCGCCGCCGGCTACGGCCTGGGCCTGCCCACGGTGCGGCGCATCGCCCGCCTGCTGGAGCATCCGTTGACCTTGACTTCGAAGGTCGGGCGCGGCAGCGTGTTCGCGCTCGAGCTGCCGCTGGCGGCGCCCGAGCTGCCCGCGGCCGAGCCCCCGGCGCCCGAGGATCCGACGCGCCTGCACGGCCGGGTGCTGGTGGTGGAGGACAACGTGCTGGTGCGCGAGGCGCTGGTGCGCATGCTGGAAGGCTGGGGCCTGGTGGTGGTGCAGGCCGCGACCGGCGACGAGGCGCTGGCCCGCATCGCCGACCCCGGAGTTGACGCCGTGCTCAGCGACTGGCGGCTGCCCGGCCCGATCGACGGCGTCGCCGTGCTCGACCATGCGCGCCGGCATCTGCCGCAGCTGCGCCTGGCGCTGCTGCTGACCGGCGAGGACAGCCAGGTGATCCGGGACGCGGGGCCGCCCTATCCGGTGCTGCGCAAGCCGGTGCGCCCGCTGCGCCTGCGCATGCAGCTGGCGCAGGCGCTGCAGTCGGCCGCTGCGGAGCTTGAATCCGAATCCGGCAGTTGACCGCTTGTGAACTTTGAACCGGTCCCCCTTTGATGGACGCCAAGAAGCCACGATGAGCGTTATCCACGG
>NZ_DAOKZG010000030.1:0-40106 GCF_035325765.1 Ottowia sp. | reverse complement strand
ACTACCTGCAGCTGATGAGCGGCAGCAGCAGTGGCGACGAGAACCGCGCCACCGAGCTGGGCGAGATCTCGCGCGGCCTGAAGGCCCTGGCCAAGGAGCTGCAGTGTCCGGTGATCGCGCTGTCGCAGCTGAACCGCGGCGTCGAGCAGCGCACCGACAAGCGCCCCCTGATGAGCGACCTGCGCGAGTCCGGCGCGATCGAGCAGGACGCCGACATCATCATGTTCATCTACCGCGACGACTACTACAACAAGGACTCGCGCGAGCCCGGCGTGGCCGAGATCATCATCGGCAAGCAGCGCAATGGACCCACCGGCACCGTCAAGCTCGCCTTCATCAAGCCGCTGACGCGCTTCGAGAGCCTGGCGCTGGGCAGCAGCGACGATTTCTGAGCGCCGCGTCGCCCGCCGGCACCCGCCCGTCGAACGCGCGCAGCGATCAACCGAATCGTCATCGGCGCGACGCCAGCGCGCCCACCCCGCGCAACGCAGGCATCATCAAACGACCGCGGAGCAGGCCGCGCCCGCGAACGCCATGCCAGGGCGCATGCCGGGCATCGGCGTTGCTCCTCCTCCAAGCGACAGCGCCACAGGGGAGGGAAGGCGCGCAGCGCCTCAGGGGGGCGTCACATCACGCCAGCGATCGACGCGCACACGTAGTCGATGTTGCCCTCGTTCAGCGCCGCCACGCACAGGCGGCCGGTGTCCGTGCCGTAGACGCCGAATTCGTTGCGCAGGCGCTGCATCTGCGGCTTGACGAGGCCCGAGTAGCTGAACATGCCGATCTGCTCGGTGATGAAATCCATGTCCTGCCGCACGCCCGCGGCCTTCAGCCCCTCGACCAGCTTGCCGCGCATGCGCTTGATGCGCTGGCGCATGCCGGCCAGTTCCTCTTCCCACTGCACGCGCAGCTTCGGATCGCCCAGCACCATGGCCACGACCGAGCCCCCATGGGTGGGGGGGGTGCTGTAGTTGGTGCGGATCATGATCTTGAGCTGTGACAGCACGCGCGCCGCCTCGTCCGCATCCGTGCACAGCACCGACAGGGCGCCGACGCGCTCACCGTACAGGCTGAAGCTCTTGGAAAACGAGGTCGAGATGAAGAAGTTCAGGCCGGCCGCGGCGAACTTGCCGACCGCCGCGCCGTCTTCGGCGATGCCATGGCCGAAACCCTGGTAGGCCATGTCAAGGAACGGCGTCAGGCCGCGCGCCTTGACGGTGGCGATCACCTGGTCCCATTGCGCCGTGGAGAGGTCATAGCCGGTCGGGTTGTGGCAGCAGGCGTGCAGCACGACGATGGTCCCGGGTGCCGCCGCCTGCAGGTCGGCCAGCATGCCCGAGAAATCGAGCTGGCGCGTGCTGGCGTCGTAGTAGCGATAGGCGCCGACCACGAAGCCGGCCTGGGTGAACAGCGCGCGATGGTTTTCCCAGCTCGGGTCGGAGATCAGCACCTTGGCCGCGGGGCTCAGGTGCTTGAGGAAGTCGGCGCCGATCTTCAGCGCGCCGGTGCCGCCCAGGCACTGCACGGTGGCGACGCGGCCCGCGCGCACCGGTTCCGAGTCGGCGCCGAACACCAGGCCCTTGACCGCGCTGTCGTAGGCCGGGATGCCGTCGATCGGCAGATAGCCGCGCGGCTTGGGCGCTGCCATCAGCGCCTGCTCGGCCGCTTGCACGCACCGCAGCAGCGGCAGCCTGCCGTTCTCGTCCAGGTAGACGCCGACCCCCAGGTTGACCTTGCGCGGGTTGGAGTCGGCGGCGAATTGCTCGTTCAGGCCCAGGATGGGGTCGCGCGGCGCCAGCTGGACGGCGGAAAAGAGGGACATGGGAGTGCTGTGGGTGGAGAGCTGAAAAGCCTGGCAGGGGCGCGGCACATGCGCTAGCCTGCAGGGTTGAATGCAATTTTATCGATCCGTTGCATTGCCGCGAGTCGCCCCGACCTGATGTCCATGCCAGCCACCGTCCAAGCCGTTGCCGAGCCGCCTGTCGCCAGGGGCCAGTTCGTGAGCTTTCCCGGCTCGCCGTTCCAGCTGTTCCAGCCCTATCCGCCGGCCGGCGACCAGCCGACGGCGATCGACCAGCTGGTCGAGGGCGTGCAGGACGGCGAGGTGTTCCAGACCCTGCTGGGCGTCACGGGCTCGGGCAAGACCTTCACCATGGCCAACGTGATCGCCCGCCTGGGCCGGCCGGCCATCGTGTTCGCGCCCAACAAGACGCTGGCGGCGCAGCTCTACAGCGAGTTTCGCGAGTTCTTCCCGAAGAACGCGGTCGAGTACTTCGTCAGCTACTACGACTACTACCAGCCCGAGGCCTACGTGCCGCAGCGCGACCTGTTCATCGAGAAGGACAGCGCCATCAACGAACACATCGAGCAGATGCGCCTGTCGGCCACCAAGAGCGTGCTGGAACGCCGCGACGTGGTGGTGGTGGCCAGCGTCTCGGCGATCTACGGCATCGGCGCGCCCGACGACTATCTCGAGATGCGCATGATCCTGAAGGTCGGCGGCAAGCAGGGCCAGCGCGAGGCCATTGCCCAGCTGGTGCGCATGCAATACCAGCGCCAGGACATCGACTTCCAGCGTGGCACGTTCCGCGTGCGTGGCGACACCATCGACGTGTTTCCGGCCGAGCACTCGGAGCTGGCGGTGCGCATCGAGCTGTTCGACGACGAGGTCGAGGCCATCAGCCTGTTCGATCCGCTCACCGGCCGCATCCAGCAGAAGGTGCCGCGCTTCGTCATCTATCCGTCCAGCCACTACGTGACGCCGCGCGACAAGACGCTGGCGGCGGTGGAGACCATCAAGCTGGAGCTGGCCGAGCGGCTGAAGCATTTCGTCGCTGCCGGCAAGCTGGTCGAGGCCCAGCGCCTGGAGCAGCGCACCCGCTTCGACCTCGAGATGCTCTCCGAACTCGGCCACTGCAAGGGCATCGAGAACTACTCGCGCCACCTCTCGGGCGCGCGCCCGGGCGACCCGCCGGCGACCATGGTCGACTACCTGCCGAAGGACGCCATCATGTTCCTGGACGAGAGCCACCAGATGATCGGCCAGCTCGGCGCCATGTACA
The DNA here is from genome assembly GCF_035325765.1 of Ottowia sp. Lineage (GTDB taxonomy): Bacteria > Pseudomonadota > Gammaproteobacteria > Burkholderiales > Burkholderiaceae_C > Ottowia. The sequence continues at coordinate 37,044 of NZ_DAOKZG010000030.1, read as the reverse complement.
ACGGCGACCGCTCGCGCAAGCAGACCCTGGTCGACTACGGCTTTCGCCTGCCCAGCGCGCTCGACAACCGGCCGCTCAAGTTCGAGGAATTCGAGCGCCGCATGCACCAGGTGATCTTCGTCTCGGCTACGCCGGCCGACTACGAGAAGCAGCATGCCGGCCAGGTGGTCGAGCAGGTGGTGCGGCCCACCGGCCTGGTCGACCCCGAGGTCGAGGTGCGCCCGGCGGCGACCCAGGTGGACGACGTGCTGCAGGAAATCCACGAGCGCGTGGGGCGGCACGAGCGCGTGCTCATCACCACGCTCACCAAGCGGATGGCCGAGCAGCTCACCGAGTACCTGGCCGAGAACGGCGTCAAGGTGCGCTACCTGCACAGCGACGTCGACACCGTCGAGCGCGTCGAGATCATCCGCGACCTGCGCCTGGGCGCCTTCGACGTGCTGGTCGGCATCAACCTGCTGCGCGAGGGCCTGGACATCCCGGAGGTCTCGCTGGTGGCGATCCTGGACGCCGACAAGGAAGGCTTCCTGCGCGCCGAGCGCAGCCTGATCCAGACCATCGGTCGCGCCGCGCGCAACGTGCGCGGCAAGGCGATCCTGTACGCCGACACGATGACCGAGTCGATGAAGCGCGCCATCGGCGAAACCGAGCGCCGGCGCGCCAGGCAGATCGCCTACAACCAGGAACACGGCATCACGCCGCGCGGCATCGTCAAGCAGGTGCGCGACCTGATCGACGGCGTCTACAGCGACAGGAGCGGCCGCGAGGCCGAGCGCCTGGCGGCCGGCGACGACCTCGTGCTGCCCGAGGCCATGTCCGAGAAGGGCCTGGCGCGCGAATTGCGGCGCCTGGAAAAGCAGATGCTCGAGCATGCCCGCAACCTCGAATTCGAGCAGGCCGCGCGCGTGCGCGACCAGCTCGCGCGCCTGAAGCAGCAGGTGCTGGGCAGCGCGGGGGAGGGCAGCGCCGCGGCATGAGCACCGGTGCCCTGCAGGCGTCGGCTGCGGCGGCCTGCGCCGTGCGCCGGATCGATGCGCTCCGTGTCCGGGTGGGAGCCGGGCTACCTGGTGTCGGCCGCAAGCGCGCGGCGCGAGGAACCAAACCCCCTGACTCAAGTCGGAATTGGTGTATACTTGAGTAAATTACTCGGGATTGAGGCTTGATTCCGGGAATTTCAACGGATCAAATGTCTTCTCGCACAGTGACAAGGAGTACGCCATGCGCCTGACCACCAAGGGCCGATTTGCGGTGACCGCCATGATTGACCTGGCCCTGCGCCAGGATGGCGGGCCGGTGACGCTGGCGGCGATCAGCCAGCGGCAGCAGATCTCGCTGTCCTACCTCGAGCAACTGTTCGGCAAGCTGCGCCGCAACGAGCTGGTCGAATCGACACGCGGCCCGGGAGGTGGCTATTCGCTCGGGCGCAAGGCCGCGGAGATCACGGTGGCCGACATCATCACGTCGGTCGACGAGCCGCTCGACGCCACGCAGTGCGGCGGCAAGGGAAACTGCGGCGCCGATGGCAGCCGCTGCATGACGCACGACCTGTGGGCCGCCCTGAACGTCCACGTGCTGCATTTCCTGGAGTCGGTAACCCTGCAGAAACTCGTGGACGAGCAACATGCCCTGGGCTTCGAGATCGAGGACAAGCCCGCCACCAAGCGCGCGATTTCCAGCACCCCCGTGGTCAAGCCGATCCGCGTCAATGCGCCCAATTCGGTGTTCGCGCTCGGAGCCCTCGCGGTCAAGTGAGGCGGGCGCCTCGCACGGCGGCAGCCCGTCCGGTGCCGGTGTGATCCGGGTCGAGGGCGCTTCGCCATGGCAAGCGCGATGAGCGTGGCGACTCCCCTGCCCATCTACCTCGACTACGGTGCCACCACGCCGGTGGATCCGCGCGTGGTCGACGCCATGCTGCCGTGGCTGGGCACGCACTTCGGCAATCCGGCCAGCCGCAGCCACGCCTGGGGTTGGGAGGCCGGCAAGGCCGTGGAAGCGGCGCGTGCCCAGGTTGCGGCCCTGATCGGCGCGGACGTGCGCGAGATCGTCTGGACCAGTGGCGCCACCGAATCCGACAACCTCGCGCTCAAGGGGGCGGCGCAGCAGTTGCGCGACCGGGGCCGGCACCTGGTCACGCTCAAGACCGAGCACAACGCCGTGCTCGACCCCCTGCTGGAACTGCAGCGCGAAGGTTTCGAGGTCAGCTTCCTCGACGTCGGGCCGGACGGCCTGGTCGATCCGGAGGCTTTTCGCGCCGCGCTGCGGCCCGACACCATCCTCGCCAGCGTGATGCTGGTGAACAACGAGATCGGCGTGATCCAGGACGTGGCGGCGCTCGGCGCCATCTGCCGCGAGCGCGGCGTGCTGCTGCATGTCGACGCCGCGCAGGCCACCGGCAAGGTCGCGATCGACCTGAAGACGCTGCCGGTCGACCTGATGAGCCTGACCGCGCACAAGACCTACGGACCGAAGGGCATCGGGGCGCTCTACGTGCGACGCCAGCCGCGCGTGCGCCTGGTGGCGCAGATGCACGGCGGCGGCCAGGAACACGGGTTGCGCTCGGGCACGCTGGCCACGCACCAGATCGTCGGCATGGGCGAGGCCTTCCGGCTGGCGGGCGAGGAACTGGCGGCTGGCGAAACCCGCATCGCCACCCTGCGCGACCGCCTGCTCGCAGGCCTGGACGGGCTCGATGGCGTGCTGCTGAACGGCCACGCCACGCGGCGCGTGCCGCACAACGTCAACCTCAGCTTTGCCGGCGTCGACGGCGAGGCCCTGCTGCTCGGCCTGCCGCAGCTGGCGCTGTCCAGCGGCTCGGCCTGCCACAGCGCCAGCCAGCAGCCGAGCCATGTGCTGCGCGCGCTCGAGCGCAGCGACGAGCTCGCCCATGCCTCGCTGCGCATCAGCTTCGGGCGCTTCACCACCGAGGACGAAATCGACCGCGCCAGCGCGGCGATCCGCGCACGCGTGACGCAGTTGCGCGCCCGCGCCGGCGGGGTGGCGTCGTCCTGAGCGCCGGGGCGCCGCCGGCAGCGCGCTGCCTGTGAGCGGGGTATCATCCCCGCGTTGTCCCGGTCGGCACGCACTGCGGCCGGCTGCCCGTCTCCCGCAATCCGTGTTGCCCGTTCATGACCATCACCCTGTCCGAATCTGCCGCTCGTCATGTCGCCAACCATCTTGCCAGCCGCGGCAAGGGCCTGGGCGTGCGCGTGGGCGTGACGACGACGGGCTGCTCCGGCTTTTCCTACCAGCTCGAGTACGTCGACGAAGTCGCACCGGGCGACGTGCTGATCGAGCAGCACGGCGTCAAGCTGGTGGTCGACCGCGACAGCCTGTCGCTGATCGACGGCACCCAGGTCGACTATGTGCGCGAAGGCCTGAACGAGGGTTTCCGGTTCACCAATCCGCGCGAACGTGACCGCTGCGGCTGTGGCGAATCGTTCAGGATGTGAAGCTGCCCCTGTGCCGCTGCGCCCCAGGCGCTCGCCGCCAGAGGCGGCAGCTCCTGGGTCCGTCCAGAGCCGGGCAGGCAGGTCTGGGGCCACGGGCCCCAGGCCCTGCAAGGGAAACGCACCCAGTGGCCAGGGGGCCCGGCCGCAGGAGTCCCGAATGGCCTGCTCCGCGGCCAGCGGAACCGGACCGTTTCATGTGGCGCGGGTGCCGCGAAGCGCGGTGGAACAACCGAGGTGGACAGACGCTGAGCGGCTGCCGCGCACAGGCCCGGGCGCGCCGCGACAAACCGACGCATCGACATGACCCGACAAATCGTCCTGGACACTGAAACCACTGGCCTGTCGGCCGACACCGGCGACCGCATCATCGAGATCGGCTGCGTCGAACTGGTCGGTCGCAAGCTGACCGGCAACAACCTGCACCTGTACCTGAACCCCGAGCGCGACAGCCACGAGGATGCGCTCAAGGTGCACGGCATCAGCAATGAATTCCTGCGCGACAAGCCGAAGTTCGCCGAGGTCGCGGACGATTTCCTGCACTACGTGCAGGGCGCCGAGATCATCATCCACAACGCCGCGTTCGACCTCGGCTTCCTGGACAAGGAACTCGAGCGGCTGCAGCGTCCGGCTTTCGAGTCCTTCGTCGACAGGGTGACCGATACGCTGGCCATGGCCAGGCAACTCTATCCGGGCAAGCGCAACAGCCTCGACGCCCTGTGTGATCGACTGGAGGTGGACAACTCGGGTCGGACCCTGCACGGCGCGCTGCTCGATGCCGAGCTGCTGGCCGAGGTCTACATCAACCTCACGCGTGGCCAGGAGGCGCTGCTGATCGACCTGGGGGACGCGGGCGGTCCGGGCCGGGTGGCCGAGCGCGTCGACCTGTCCGGCTTCGAGCTGCCGGTGCTGGTCGCCAGCGAGCGCGAACGCGCGGCGCACGAGGCCGTGCTGGCGGAGATCGACCAGGCGAGCGGCGAGCGCACCGTCTGGCGGCAGCAAGAGCCCCTATAATGCGCGCTTCACGGCAACGTGAACCCGGGTGATTAGCTCAGCGGTAGAGCACTGCCTTCACACGGCAGGGGTCAGTGGTTCGATCCCACTATCACCCACCAGATCCGCAAACGCCCCTTGGCCGAGGCCCCGGGGCGTTTTTCATGGTCCATCGTGCGCGGCGCCGCGCACGTGGCACCACGCGCCCGCGCGCTGCACGAGCTGCGCGAGATAGGCTTCGAGCAGCTCTGCCGGGGCCTGGCCGAACATGCGGATGCGGCCGGTGTGGCCGAGCAGCAGCAAGCCGACGATGTGCGCAAACAGCGCCGTCACCTCGCGCAGCGCGACCGCCGGTGTTGCCCCCAGCCGTTCCAGCGCATCCTGCAGGGGACGCAAGGCGTCGTGCAGCCGGGCATTCAGGGCACGATCGAGCTCGGGCGTCAGGCCGCGTGGCTGCATGCCCTGGAACAGGTAGAAACCCAGGTCCAGGTCGCGCGGGTGGTCGCGATAGAAGTCGAAGAAGGCCCGTGCCGATGCCAGCAGTTCGTCGCGCGGCGTGGCGCCAGCCGGCCGCGCCGCCTCGACCCGCGCGTTCAGGCGTCCGAGCGACTCGGCGAGCAGGGCGCCGTACAGCGCCTCCTTGCTCGGGAAGTAGCTGTACAGGGCGCCCGCGGTGTAGCCGGCGCGCCGGGCGATCTCGCGAATGCTGGCCTTGTCCATGCCGAGCTCGAGGAAGGCGGCGCGCGCGGCCTCCAGCACGCGCTGGCGCCGCACCGCCACCAGTGCCTGCTGGCGCCGCTGGCGTGCCTCTGCCGGGTTCGCACGGTGGCCTGGTCGTTCCGTCCGCGGGGTGGGGCTCATGGAAGAAGTATAAACATTGACATAAAAATTGAACATTGTTCAAATAGTGTGTTTTCACCGAACCACAGGAGACCCGCATGAATGCGCCCGATGACATGGTCCCGCCGAGCCGGGCGACGCTGCGCTCGGGAGACGACTACCGCGAGTCGCTGCGCGGCTACCAGCCGCGGGTCTTCGTCGACGGCCGCCTGGTCGACAGCGTGGTCGACGAGCCGGCCCTTGCGCCGGGCGTGAATGCGCTGGCCTTCACCTACGACTACGCGCGCCGTCCCGAGCTCGCGCCGATCGCGCTGGCGACGCAGGCCAGTCGCAACCGGGTGGTGAATCGCATGCTGCACGTCAACGACGCGGCGGGCGACCTGCTCAACAAACTGGAGGCGGTGCGCGGTCTGTGCCAGGAGACCGGTTGCGCCCAGCGCTATCTGGCGCACGACGCGCTGAACGGCCTGGCCCAGGTCACGGCTCGCATCGACGATGCACGTGGCAGCACCGAGCACCGCGCCCGCTTCGCCGCCTACCTCGCACACGTGCAGGATGAAGATCTGTCGCTCGGCATCGCCATGACCGATGCCAAGGGCGACCGCAGCCGCAAGCCGCACCAGCAGGCCCATGCCGACGCCTACGTCCACGTGGTCGAGCGCAACGGCCGCGGCATCGTCATCAGCGGTGCCAAGGCCATCGTCACCGGCGGTCCCTACATGCACGAGCTGCTGGTCATGCCCAGCCGCAACATGGGGCCCGAGGACGCCGATTTCGCGGTCTGCTGCGCGGTGCGCGTGGACGAACCGGGCATCACCCTCGTCGCGCGCCCGGCGGGGCGCCCGGGCGAGAGGCTGGAGCATGGCGAGGCGCTGTTCTCGCGCAAGTACGGTCAGTCCACCGCGGTGGTGCTGTTCGACCGCGTCTTCGTGCCCTGGGAGCGCGTGTTCTACGCCGGCGACTGGGAGCACAGCCACGTGCTGACCTACAGCTACGCTACGCACCACCGCCACAGCTGCATCGGCGCGCGTGCCGGCTTCGGTGACCTGCTGATCGGCGCCGGCGCGCTGATGTGCGAGGCCAACGGCCTGGATCCGGATGCCAAGGCCAGCCTGCGCGAACCAATGGTGGAGCTGATCAAGATCGTCGAGGGCTTCTACGCCTGCGGCGTCGCCGCCAGCGTCTATGCGACGCGCGACGCGCACAGCGGCTCGTTCATGCCCGAGCCGGTGTTCGCCAACATCGGCAAGCTGATGCTGGCAACCCAGATCTACGACATGCACCGCCTTGCGCACGAGGTCTCGGGCGGGCTGATCGTGGCACTGCCGGGGCCGGACGAGGACCATAATCCGGCGACGGCCGCCAGCCTGGCCGAGGTGCTGCGCGCCAACCCCGACGTGCCCTATGACAAGCGCATCCAGGTGGCACGCTTCATGGAAGACCTGACCGCTTCCTACCAGGGCGGCTGGTATTCGGTCATCAGCCTGCACGGCGGCGGCTCGCCGGCGGCCATGAAGCAGGAGATCTGGCGCAACTACCCGGTGGGCAGCAAGGTCGAGCTGGTCGAGCGCCTGCTCGAGCGCGACGTGGTGCACGATCCCGGGCGCGGCATCACGCAGAATCGGCAGCCGGGCCGATGCTGCGACGCTGGTTGCGCGACACCCGGGCAGCCGATGATGGTGCCCATCGGGGTGCGGCGACACGGCGAATGAGGGTGGGAACGAATCCCTTGCGCCCGCCTTGATCGCCCGAACCCGGCCGCCTGACGTATGCAGATGCGCGGCGCGGCCCGAGCTGCAGCCGTGCCCGACGTCTTGATCGCTCCGGTTCTGGCGATCTTCTCGGGCCCGCGGAATCCGTGCACACCCTGCGAGCAGGTTCCGGTCGGCCCGGCCAGAACCGGCCGGGCGGCGGGGCACGGTAAGATTTGCCCGGCGCGCCGGGATGGGACGCATTCCGCGCTTTCCCCGGCGGTCGCCCAGCGTGCCGGTCGGCGCGCGGGCACGCAAGGGGGCTGTTCATGTTGCTGCAAGCCGAAGACTGTCAGCTGGTGCTGGTCGACTACCAGGCGCGGCTGATGCCCGCCATCCACGAGTCCGCGGCCGTGCTGGCCAATGCCCGCCGGCTGGCCGGGCTGGCGCGGCCGCTGGGCATTCCGGTCTGGGGCACCGAGCAGAGCCCGGACAAGCTGGGTGGCACCGAAGCGACGTTGGCGGCGCTGTGCGACCGCATCGTGCCGAAGACGGCGTTCAGCGCGGCCGCCGCGCTGCAGCCGCTGCTGGCCCCGCCGGCGCCGGCGCCGCGCGGCAACGCGCGCAGCCTGCCGCGCCATCTGCAACAGCCGGCGGCGGCACCGTCCCACCGCACCACCCTGGTGCTGGCCGGCTGCGAGACGCATGTCTGCCTGCTGCAGACGGCGCTTGGCCTGCTCGAGGCCGAATGGGACGTCTGGGTCGTGACCGACGCCTGCGGCTCGCGCACCGAGCGCAACCGCGATGCCGCCTACGACCGGCTGGCAGCGGCCGGCTGCGAGCTGGTGACCACCGAGATGGTGGGCTTCGAGTGGCTGCGCGATGCCGGCCATGCCCAGTTTCGCGCCTGGCAGAAGCTGATCCGCTGACCCACGGGTCTATGATGCGGGCGCGCGATGACTCAATGAAGACTGGAGGCAACTAATGAGCAGCGAGACGGCCGGGAATTACGCCAAGACGTTCGCGAGTGCACTGGCCGACCCTGCGGGGTTCTGGGGCCGGATCGCCGAGGGCATCGACTGGATCAGGCGTTGGGATCGGGTCATCGACGATTCGCGCCCGCCGTTCTACCGCTGGTTCCCCGGCGGGGAGCTGAACACCTGCTACAACTGCGTCGACCGCCACGTCGAACAGGGCCGCGCCGACCAGCTCGCGCTGATCTACGACAGCCCGCTGGCCGGAACGCAGCGCAAGTTCACCTACCGCGAGTTGCAGGACCTGACCGCGCGCTGCGCTGGCGCGCTGCGCGCCATGGGCGTGCAAAAGGGCGATACCGTGGTGATCTACATGCCGATGGTGGCCGAGGCGGCGATTGCCATGCTGGCCTGCGCGCGCATCGGCGCCGTGCATTCGGTGGTGTTCGGCGGCTTCGCGGCGCCGGAGCTCGCCAAGCGCGTGGCCGACGCCAAGCCGCGCGTCATGATCTCGGCCTCCTGTGGCCTGCTGCCGGGCCGCGCCGTGCCCTACAAGCCCTTGCTGGACGAAGCGCTGGAGATAGCCGGCGTGCCGCAGACACCGTGCCTGATCCTGCAGCGCGAACAGTTGCATGCCGAGCTGATCGCCGGGCGCGACGTCGACTGGCACGAAGCCATGGCGCGCGCCGAACCGGCTGCCTGCGTGCCGCTGGCGGCGACCGATCCGCTCTACGTGATCTACACCTCGGGCACCACCGGCAAGCCCAAGGGCGTGGTGCGTGACAACGGGGGCCATGCGGTGGCGCTGCGCTGGTCGATGGAGGCGGTCTACGGCACGCAGCCGGGCGACGTCTACTGGGCGGCCTCCGACGTCGGCTGGGTGGTGGGCCATTCCTACATCGTCTACGGCCCGCTGCTGCAGGGCTGCACCACCATCCTGTACGAAGGCAAGCCGGTCGGCACGCCCGACGCCGGCGCGTTCTGGCGCGTCTGCGCCGAGCATGGGGTGAACGTGCTGTTCACCGCGCCCACCGCGTTTCGCGCCATCAAGAAGGAAGATCCGAAGGGCGAGCTGGTCGCGAAGTACGACCTGTCGAAGTTCCGCATGCTGTATCTGGCAGGCGAGCGGGGCGATCCCGACACCATCGAATGGGCCGGCAGGGTGCTGGGCGTGCCGGTGATCGACAACTGGTGGCAGACCGAAACGGGCTGGCCGGCGATCGCCAACTGCATGGGCATCGAGCCGCTGCCGGTCAAGCCCGGCTCGGCCACCAAGCCGGTGCCGGGCTACGACATCCGGATCCTGGACGAGGAAGGGCGCGAGCAGCCCGCCGGCGAGATCGGCAGCCTGGTCATCAAGCTGCCGATGCCCCCGGGCACGCTCTACACGCTGTGGAACGACGAGGCCGGTTTCGAGAAGACCTACCTGTCGCGCTTCCCCGGCTACTACCTGTCCGGCGACGCCGGCTACATCGACGCCGACGGCTATGGCTGGGTGATGTCCCGGATCGACGACATCATCAACGTCTCGGGCCACCGGCTGTCGACCGGCCAGATGGAGGAGATCCTGGCGGCGCATCCGGACGTGGCCGAGGGCGCCGTGGTCGGCGTGAACGATGCCCTCAAGGGCCAGGTACCGCTGGGCCTGGTGGTGCTCAAGTCCGGCGTGACGCGCAGCGAGGCCGAGATCTGCGCCGAACTGGTGGCACGCGTGCGTGCCGAGCTCGGCGCCGTGGCCGACTTCAAGAGCGTGCAGGTGGTGCCGCGCCTGCCCAAGACGCGCTCGGGCAAGGTGCTGCGGGTCACCATCCGCACCATGGCCGACGGCGACCCGCTCAAGGTGCCGGCCACCATCGAGGACGATACCGTGCTGCCGGAGATCGCCGGCGCCCTCAAGAGCCTGGGCTATCCGCACGCCGGCGGCTGACGGCCGGGCGCGGCGCCCCCGGCGGGCGGCGCGGTGGCACAATGGCGGCTGAGCGAAACGCCCGGCCCTTCCCTGCCAGTCGCGTCCGCCAACCGGTTCAGCCGTGACGCGGAAGGTTCACTACCAGCTTGAGCGCCCTGCAGGGGTGCGAGAGGTTTGCGCAGCATGAGTGACTCCCAGTCGATCTACCAGACCTACGAAGGCAACAGCTACCTGTTCGGCGGCAATGCCCCGTATGTCGAGGAGATGTACGAAAGCTACCTGGTCAATCCGGGCAGCGTGCCCGATTCCTGGCGCGAGTATTTCGATGCCTTGCAGCACGTGCCGGCCGCCGACGGGAGCAATGCGCGCGACGTGCCGCACCTGCCGGTGGTCAACGCCTTTGCCGAACGCGCGCGACAGGGTGGCGTGCGCGTGGTCCAGGCCTCGGGCGCCGATTCCGAGCTCGGGCGCAAGCGCACCGCGGTGCAGCAGCTCATTGCCGCCTACCGCAACGTCGGCGCACGCTGGGCCGACCTCGACCCGCTCAAGCGCGCGGAACGACCGAAGATCCCCGAGCTCGAGGCGTCCTTCTACGGCTTCTCCGACGCCGACATGGAGACGGTGTTCAACACCAGCAACACCTTCTTCGGCAAGGAGAGCATGCCGCTGCGCGAGCTGCTCAACGCGCTGCACGAGACCTACTGCGGCACCATCGGCGCCGAGTTCATGTACGCCACCGACCAGGTGCAGAAGCGCTGGTGGCAGGAGCGCCTGGAGCGCGTGCGCGCGAATCCACAGCTTGATGCCGAGCGCAAGAAGGGCGTGCTCGAGCGCCTCACCGCGGCCGAGGGCCTGGAGCGCTTCCTGCACACCAAGTACGTGGGCCAGAAGCGCTTCTCGCTGGAAGGCGGCGAGAGCTTCATCGTCGCCATGGACGAGCTCATCCGGCAGGCCGGCACCGCCGGCGTGCAGGAGATCGTCATCGGCATGGCGCACCGCGGGCGCCTGAACGTGCTGGTCAACACGCTGGGCAAGATGCCCTCGATGCTGTTCGCCGAGTTCGAGCACACCGCGCCCGAGGACCTGCCTTCGGGCGACGTCAAGTACCACCTGGGCTTCAGCTCGGACGTCAGCACGCCCGGCGGCCCGGTGCACCTGACGCTGGCCTTCAACCCCTCGCACCTGGAGATCGTCAACCCGGTGATCGAGGGCAGCGTGCGGGCGCGCCTGGACCGTCGCGGCGACCACGAGGGCGACACCGTGCTGCCGGTGCTGGTGCACGGCGATGCCTCGTTTGCCGGCCAGGGCGTGGTGATGGAGACGCTGGCGCTGGCGCAGACGCGTGGCTACTACACCGGCGGCACGGTGCACATCGTCATCAACAACCAGATCGGCTTCACCACCAGCGACCCGCGCGACACGCGCTCGACGCTGTACTGCACCGATGTCGTGAAGATGATCGAGGCGCCGGTGCTGCACGTCAACGGCGACGACCCGGAGGCGGTGGTGCTGTGCATGCAGCTGGCGCTGGAGTACCGCCAGCAGTTCAAGCAGGACGTGGTGGTCGACATCATCTGCTTCCGCAAGCTCGGCCACAACGAGCAGGACACGCCGATGCTCACGCAGCCGCTGATGTACCGCAAGATCGCCCAGCACCCCGGCACGCGCAAGCTGTACGGCGACAAGCTGGTCACGCAGGGCGTGCTGCCGGCCGAAGCGCCGGACCAGATGGTGGCGGCCTACCGCGCCGCGATGGATGCCGGGCGCCTGACGGTGGACCCGGTGCTCACCAATTTCAAGAGCAAGTACGCGGTCGACTGGTCGCCCTACCTGGCCAGCAAGTGGACGGACAACGCCGACACGGCGATCCCGCTGGCCGAGTGGAAGCGCCTGGCCGAACGCATCACCGTGGTGCCCGAAGGCTTCACGGTGCACAACCTGGTGAAGCACGTGCTCGACCATCGCGCCGCCATGGCGCGCGGCGAGATGAACGTCGACTGGGGCATGGGCGAGCACATGGCCTTTGCCTCGCTGGTGGCCAGCGGCTACCCGGTGCGGCTGTCCGGCGAGGACTGCGGGCGCGGCACCTTCGGCCACCGCCATGCGGTGCTGCATGACCAGAAGCGCGAGAAGTGGGACGAGGGCGTCTACATCCCGCTGCAGAACGTGACCGAGGGCCAGGCCCCGTTCACCGTGATCGACTCCATCCTGTCCGAGGAGGCGGTGCTCGGCTTCGAGTACGGCTATGCCTCGAACGACCCGAACACCCTGGTGATCTGGGAGGCGCAGTTCGGCGATTTCGCCAACGGCGCCCAGGTGCTGATCGACCAGTTCATCGCCTCGGGAGAGGTCAAGTGGGGGCGCCTGAACGGCCTGGCGCTGATGCTGCCGCACGGCTACGAGGGCCAGGGCCCCGAGCACTCGTCGGCGCGCCTGGAGCGTTTCATGCAGTTGGCGGCCGATACCAACATGCAGATCGTGCAGCCGACCACCGCGAGCCAGATCTTCCACGTGCTGCGCCGCCAGATGGTGCGGCCGCTGCGCAAGCCGCTGGTGATCCTGACGCCCAAGAGCCTGCTGCGTGCCAAGCAGGCCACCTCGCCGGTGACCGAGTTCACCAGCGGCGGCTTCCAGACCGTGATCGGCGACCAGGGTGGGCTCAAGGCCGACAAGGTCAAGCGCGTGATTGCCTGCTCGGGCAAGGTCTACTACGACCTGGTGGCGCGGCGCGAGGAAAAGGGCAGCCAGGACGTGGCCATCATCCGCGTCGAGCAGCTCTATCCCTTCCCGCACAAGGCCTTCGGCGCCGAGCTCAAGAAGTACCCGGGTGCCACCGAGATCGTGTGGTGCCAGGACGAGCCGCAGAACCAGGGCGCCTGGTTCTTCGTGCAGCACTATGTCCACGAGAACATGCTGGCGGGCCAGAAGCTCGGCTACGCGGGGCGCGCCGCCTCGGCCTCGCCGGCGGTGGGCTACGCGCACCTGCACCAGGAACAGCAGAAGGCGCTGGTGGATGCCGCCTTCGCGCGCCTGAAGGGCTTCGTGCTGAACAAGTGATCCATCCGGGCGGTCGGGGTGTCCGGCCGCGCCGACCCGAACACAACCAGGAAACTCCAAACATGGCGATCGTCGAAGTCAAGGTCCCGCAGCTGTCCGAATCCGTGGCCGAGGCCACCCTGCTGCAATGGAAGAAGAAGGCCGGTGAGGCTGTCCAGATCGATGAGATCCTGATCGAGGTCGAGACCGACAAGGTGGTGCTGGAAGTCCCGGCGCCCGCTGCCGGTGTGCTCACCGAGATCGTGGAACCCGACGGCGCCACCGTCGTGGCCGACCAGCTCCTGGCGCGCATCGACACCGCGGCCGTGGCCGGCGCTGCGGCACCGGCCTCCGCTGCGGCTCCGGCGGCCGCTCCGACCCCGGCCCCGGCCCCGGTCGCAGCTCCGGCCGCAGGCAGCAAGGCCGGCGTGGCCATGCCGGCTGCCGCCAAGCTGATGGCCGATCAGGGACTGGCGCCGGGCTCGGTGCCCGGCACCGGCAGGGACGGCCGCGTGACCAAGGGCGATGTGCTCGCGGCGGCGCAGGCAGGCGCCCGGCCGGCCCAGATCCCGACCGGCGTGCCCACCACCGGCCTGCCCCAGGTCGCTGCGCCGGCGGCGCCCCGGCTGGGCGACCGGCCCGAGCAACGCGTGCCCATGACCCGCCTGCGCGCCCGCGTGGCCGAACGCCTGCTGCAGTCGCAGGCGACCAACGCCATCCTCACCACGTTCAACGAAGTGAACATGCAGCCGGTGATGGACATGCGCAAGCGCTTCCAGGAGAAATTCGAGAAGGAGCACGGCGTGCGCCTGGGCTTCATGAGCTTCTTCGTGAAGGCGGCGGTGCACGCGCTCAAGAAGTTCCCGGCCGTGAACGCCAGCATCGACGGCAACGACATCGTCTACCACGGCTACTTCGACATCGGCATCGCCGTCAGCAGCCCGCGCGGCTTGGTGGTGCCGATCCTGCGTGATGCCGACCAGATGAGCTTCGCCGACGTCGAGAAGAAGATCGCCGACTTCGGCGCACGCGCGCGCGATGGCAAGCTGACGCTGGAAGACCTCACGGGCGGCACCTTCTCGATCAGCAACGGCGGCGTGTTCGGATCGATGCTGTCGACGCCGATCATCAATCCGCCGCAGTCGGCCATCCTCGGCGTGCACGCGACCAAGGAGCGTGCCGTGGTCGAGAACGGCCAGGTCGTGGTGCGACCGATGAACTACCTGGCGCTCAGCTACGACCACCGCCTGATCGACGGCCGCGAGGCCGTGCTCAGCCTGGTGGCGATGAAGGACGCGCTGGAGGATCCGGCCCGCCTGCTGTTCGACATCTGATCGACTTGCCCAGCTGCCACGGCCGCCATGTCGCTTGCCGACGACCTGACCCGGCTCGACGAGCTGCGCCGCAATGGCGCGCTCAGTCAGGTCGAGTTCGAGCGGGCCAAGGCGCGGCTGCTGGAGCCGGGCGAACCGGCGGTGCCGCCGGCGGCGCTGTCGGCCGTGAACCGGCTGCGTCGCAGCCGCGACGACCGCTGGATCGCCGGCGTGTGTGGCGGCCTGGCGCAGGCCACCGGGCTGGACAGCTGGGCCTGGCGCCTGGCCTTCGCCCTGCTGCTGCTGCTGGGTGGTACCGGCCTCGTGGTCTACCTGCTGCTGTGGATCTTCGTGCCGCCGCAGTGACGCTGCGCCGGCTTGTCTGACCTGAACCCTGTCCCATGTCCAAGAACTTCGACCTCATCGTCATCGGCGCCGGCCCCGGCGGCTACATCGCGGCCATTCGCGCGGCGCAACTCGGCTTCAACGTCGCCTGCATCGACGAGTGGCAGAACGGCCAGGGCGGGCCGGCCCTGGGCGGCACCTGCACCAACGTCGGCTGCATCCCGTCCAAGGCCCTGTTGCAAAGCTCGGAGAACTATGAGCAGGCGGGCCGGCACTTCGGCGAGCACGGCATCCGGGTCGGCAGCCTGAAGATCGACGTGCCGACCATGATCGGCCGCAAGGACGCCGTGGTCAAGCAGAACAACGACGGCATCCTCTACCTGTTCAAGAAGAACAAGGTGAGCTTCTTCCACGGCCGCGGCTCGTTCGTGCGGGCGGTCGACGGCGGCTATGAAGTCCGGGTTGCCGGCAAGGACGAGGAACTGCTGACGGGCCGGCAGGTCGTGGTCGCCACCGGCTCCAGTCCACGCGCATTGCCGGGCGCGCCGTTCGACGAGGAGAAGATTCTCAGCAACACCGGCGCGTTGGCGATGCAGGCCGTGCCCAGGCGTCTCGGCCTGATCGGCTCGGGCGTGATCGGCCTGGAGATGGGCAGCGTGTGGCGCCGACTGGGCGCCGAGGTGACGGTGCTCGAAGCCCTGCCGACCTTCCTCGGCGCGGTCGATGCGCAGATCGCCAACGCGGCGAAGAAGGCCTTCGACAAGCAGGGCCTGAAGGTCGAACTCGGCGTCAAGGTGGGCGAGGTCAAGGTCGGCAAGAAGGGCGTGAGCGTCGCCTGGACCGACGCCAAGGGCGGCGCCCAGAAGCTCGAGGTCGACCAGCTGATCGTCTCCATCGGCCGTGTGCCCAACACCGAGGGCCTGAATGCCGAAGCCGTCGGCCTGAAGCTGGGCGAACGCGGCGACGTGATCGTCGATGACGAGTGCCGCACCAATCTGCCCGGCGTCTGGGCCGTGGGCGACGTGGTGCGTGGCCCGATGCTGGCGCACAAGGCCGAGGAGGAGGGCGTGGCGGTGGCCGAGCGCATCGCCGGCCAGCATGGGCACGTGGACTTCAACCTGGTGCCGTGGGTGATCTACACCAGCCCGGAGATCGCCTGGGTGGGCCAGACCGAGCAACAGCTCAAGGCAGCAGGCGTGGCGTACAAGGCCGGCACCTTTCCGTTCTCGGCCAACGGCCGCGCGCGCGCCCTGGGCGACACCACCGGCCTGGTCAAGTTCCTGGCCGACGCCACGACCGACGAGATCCTGGGCGTGCACATCGTCGGCCCGCTGGCCAGCGAGCTGATCGCCGAGGCCTGCGTGGCCATGGCCTTCCGCGCCAGCAGCGAGGACATCGCGCGCATCTGCCATGCCCATCCGTCGCTGGGCGAGAGCATGAAGGAGGCGGCGCTGGCGGTGGACAAGCGCACCCTCAACTTCTGATGCCGGCGCCCGCGCGTGCGGGCGGCTGGCCCACGAGTATCAGACGGCATACGGCAGGGCGGATGAGCAGCGTGCGCGAGGCCTACGAGGCCGAATTGAAGGCGCGTGGCTACCAGAGCGACCCGGCGCAGCTGCGCGCGGTGGACGCCCTGGAGCGCTGCGCCCGCGAATGGGCAGCCTACAAGAGCCGGCGCTCGAATTCGCTCAAGAAGCTGTTCAACCACCCGGACATCCCGCGCGGCGTCTACATGCATGGCGGTGTCGGGCGCGGCAAGAGCTTCCTGATGGATTGTTTCTATCAGGCCGTGCCGCTCAAGCGCAAGACGCGCCTGCACTTCCACGAATTCATGCGCGAGGTACAGCGCGAGCTGACGGGTCTGCAGGGCACGGTGAACCCCCTCGACGAGCTGGGCCGGCGCATGGGCAAGCGCTTCAAGCTGATCTGCTTCGACGAGTTCCACGTGGCCGACATCACGGACGCGATGATCCTGTACCGGCTGCTGCTGGCGCTGTTCGACAATGGCGTCGGCTTCGTCACCACCAGCAACTTCCGGCCGGACGACCTGTATCCCGACGGCCTGCACCGCGACCGCATCCTGCCGGCCATCGCCCTGCTGAACGAGCGCATGGAAGTGATCGACGTCGACAACGGCGTGGACTATCGCCAGCGCACCCTCGAGCAGGCGCGCATCTACCACACCCCACTCGGGGCCGAGGCCGACGCGGCGATGGCGGCGACCTTCGACCAGCTCGCCACGCGCGCCGACGACGATCCGGTGCTGCATATCGAGGCGCGCGAGATCCGCGCGCGCCGGCGCGCGGGCGGCGTCGTCTGGTTCGACTTCCGCACCCTGTGCGGCGGACCGCGCTCGCAGAACGACTACCTGGAGATCGCCAGCCGCTTCCACACCGTGCTGCTGTCGGACGTGCCGCACATGCCGGTGCGCATGGCCTCGGAGGCGCGGCGTTTCACCTGGCTGGTGGACGTGCTCTACGACCGCCACGTCAAGCTCATTCTCTCGGCCGCCGTGCCGCCGGAGCAGCTCTACACCGAAGGTCCGCTGTTGCACGAGTTTCCGCGCACCGTGAGCCGCCTGCACGAGATGCAGTCGACCGAGTACCTGAGCCTGCCGCACCGCACGGTGGACACGCACCTCACATGAGACCCGCCGTTGCCGCGTTTGCCGTGCTCCTGCTGATGGCGGGCTGCGCCCAGCCGGTTGCGGCGCCCGAGACGTCGGTGGCGGCCCTGGCGCCTCCCGCCGGCCTGGCCGAGGCGGATTTCGACGCCTGGCTGAAGGGTGAACGCACCCGGCTTGCGCAGCAGCGCGAGTCCGCGCGCCAGCGCCATGCCGCGGATGAGCTGGCCTGCTGGCGCCGCTTTGCCGTGAACGACTGCCTGCGCGAAGCGCGGCTGCGCCAGCGTGATGTGCTGGCGGCAGTGCAGCGCGACGAACTGGCACTCAACGCGCTAGAGCGCGAGCGGCGGACTGCGGCACGCCTGCGCGCGATCGAGGAAAAGAATCGCTGAGCTGGCTCCCTCGGGCTCAGTTCAGCGGCACCAGGGTCGAGCGCCGTTGCGGCTTGGTTTCCACCGGCGGTTCGACCTTGACGATTACCAGCGACAGGTTGTCGCCGCCGCCGCCGGCACGCTCGCGCGCCTTCTCCACCAGCAACTCGCTCGCCTCGCGCGGCGACAGCGCTTGTACGACCGAGCCCAGTTCCTCGATCGAGAAGTAATGCCACAGGCCGTCGGAGCAGGACAGCAATGTGTCGCCGATCTGCAGGCTGGCGATGTGCTGGCTGGTGAAGTTGGGTTCCGGCTCGGTGCCCAGGCACGAGGTGAGCACGTTCGATTGCGGATGGTCGTTCGCCTCCTCCTCGGTGAGCTGGCCCTGGGCCACCAGTTGCTGCACGTAGGAATGATCGGTGGTGCGACGCACCAGCTGGGCGCCGCGGAACTGGTGGATGCGCGAGTCGCCGGCGTGCAGCCAGAAGCACTCGCCGCCCGGGTTGACCAGGAACAGCGCGATCGTGCTGTGCGGCTCCTGCTCGGCCGCGATCGCCGTCAGCTTGATCACCAGGTGGGCTTCCTGGGCGATCTGGCGCAGCAGGGCGGCACCGTCGTCGGCGTCGGGGTCGTAGCGCTCGAACAGCTGGCGCGCGGTCAGCAGCACCTGGTCCGCCGCCTTGCGTCCCCCGGTCCGTCCGCCCATGCCGTCGGCGATCACCCCCAGCACGCAACCGGACGCGCGCGCGTGCGTGAGCAGGGCGACCTGGTCCTGCTGGTAGTCGCGGTCGCCCTTGTGCAGGCCGGTGGCGGCGCTGAGTCGATATCCCTTGTCCATGTGTGTGTCCGGTCGGGTGATGCGGGTTGGCGCCGTATTATCGGCTGCACCCGGGGCCGTGGCACCCTCGAACGCACCTGAAACCGTGAACTACCCCTGCATTGCGACGCATTCCGAGCGAGGGTGCCGGCTGCCTGACAGGAATCCGCATGGCGGATGACGTGTCGCTGCAGCACGCCGTGCGTGCCGTGTTCGATCCGCAGGGACCACTGGCGCGCGCGATCGAGGGCTTTCGCGTGCGCGCCGGCCAGACCGGGATGGCGCTGGCCGTGGCGCGCACGGTCACGCAGGGCGGCGAGCTGGTGGTGGAGGCCGCCACTGGCGTCGGCAAGACCTTCGCCTACCTGGTGCCGGCCCTGCTCTCGGGCGAGCGCGTGCTGCTGTCGACCGCCACCAAGGCCCTGCAGGACCAGCTCCATGGCCGCGACCTGCCGCGCCTGGTCGAGGTGCTGGGCGTGCCGGCGCGCACCGCCCTGCTCAAGGGCCGCTCCAGCTACCTGTGCCTGCACCGCCTGGAGCAGGCCGGCCAGGCGGCGCTCACGGTGACGCAGCGGCGCACGCTTGGCCGGATCGAGCGCTGGGCGCGCAGCACGCGCACCGGCGACCTGGCAGAACTGCCCGACCTCGACGAGCGCTCGCCGGTGATTCCGCTGGTCACCAGCACGCGCGAGAACTGCCTCGGCGCGGACTGCCCCCAATTTCGCGCCTGCCACGTCAACCTGGCGCGGCGCCAGGCCATGGCGGCCGACGTGGTGGTGATCAACCATCACCTGTTCTTCGCCGATCTCGCGATCCGCGAATCCGGCATGGCCGAACTGCTGCCGACGGTGCGCGTGGTGGTGTTCGACGAGGCGCACCAGCTCAACGAGACCGGCATCCAGTTCCTCGGCCGGCAACTGGGCACGGGCCAGCTGTTCGACCTGGCACGCGACCTGCTCGCGGCCGGGCTGCAGCAGGCACGGGGCCTGGCCGACTGGAGTGCCCTGGCGGGCGAGCTCGAGCAGGCGGCGCGCGAATTGCGCCTGGTGGCGGCCGGCGAGCGCCGCAGCGCGCGCCTGCGCTGGCGTGGCAGCGCACCCGATGGCGTGGACGCAACGGCGTGGCTGGACGCGTTGGCACGCACGCGCGCGAGCCTGGAGCGGGCGGGGCGGGCGCTCGAGCCACTGGTTGACGCGGGGCCCGATTTCGCGCGCCTGCACCAGCGCACGCTCGAACTGGGGGAGCGCACCGAAGGCTTTGGGCAAGCCTGTTCGGCGGATTCGGTGCGCTGGGTCGACGTGGGCAGCGCGCTGCGCCTGTTCGAGTCACCGCTGGACATCGGCGAGACAGTGCGCACGCGCCTGCTGGCGGCGCCTGCCGAAGCCGAGGGCGCAGCAGTGGCGGGGCGCGCCTGGATCTTTGTCTCGGCCACCCTGGGCGCAGACGAGCAGCTGCGCTGGTTCACCGAGCCCTGCGGCCTGCAGGGCGCCGAGGTCTTGCGGATCGGCAGCCCGTTCGACTACGCGCGCCAGGCCGCGCTCTACGTCCCGACCCACCTCGTGCGCCCATCCGATCCCCCGCACAGCGCGCAGGTCGCGCGACTCGCGGGCGACGCGGCGGCGCGCCTGGGGGGGCGCACCCTGGTGCTGACCACCACCCTGCGCGCCCTGCGCGCGGTGGGCGAGGCGCTGGCGCAGCGCTTTGGCGCGGGCGGGGCGATCGAGGTGCTGCAACAGGGCCAGTGGCCCAAGCGCGTGCTGATGGAGCGCTTTCGCGGCGCCGGCACGCAGGGACGGCCGGGGTGCGTGCTGGTGGCCTCCGCCTCGTTCTGGGAAGGCGTGGACCTGCCGGGCGATGCGCTGCAGCTGGTGGTGATCGACAAGCTGCCGTTTCCGCCGCCCGACGATCCACTGGTCGAGGCGCGCTGCCGCCGGCTCGAGGAGCAGGGCCGCAGCGCCTTTGCCGATTACTCGGTGCCGGCTGCCGCGGTGGCGCTCAAGCAGGGTGCGGGTCGGCTGATCCGCACCGAGACCGACCGCGGCGCGCTGGTGGTGTGCGACGTGCGACTGGCGACCATGGCCTACGGGCGCCGCCTGCTCGCCGTGCTGCCGCCCATGCACCGACTCGCCAGCGCCGCCGAGTTCGAGGCCTGGCTGGACGCGCTGCCCCGGGGCGTGGCCGCAGCCGCATGAAGCGACGCGGCTCCGGTGGCCGCGGCGCAGACCTCAAGCGATCACCTGTGGCCTGGGCCTTGCTGGCCACTTCGTGCGTCCCCCTTGAGGGCAGGAGCGCGGCGGCTCAGGGAGCGTGTCATCTCGGCCGTTCCACCGTGCTTTGCGCCGCCCGCGACGCATGAAACCCGGAAGATCCGAAGGCCGCGAAGCCGGCCTGCCGGGGCGCCCGTGACCGGGGTTTCCCTGGCCACAGGGTGCGTCCCCCCTGGGGGGAAGGAGCGCAGCGACACAGGGGGTTCCAGTTCAAGCGTCGATGGAAACCATGGCCGCGGGATAGACGGCGTGCACCGTCTCGCGGATCAGGCGCAACACCATGTTCTGGGTCAGGGTGGTGACGCGGCTGCTGGCGGTGGCCAGGAACAGGCGGCTGTGGATGTCGGGCTGCACGATGGGTCGCACCTGGAAGCGCTGCGGGTGCGACGAAGTCAGCACCGCCTGGTGCGTCAGGACTGCGCAGCCGGCGCCGTCGGCGACCAGGTCGAGGATGGCCGGGACTCCATCGATCTCGAGTGCCACGAGGGGCTTGCAGCCGATCTGGGCCATCTGGCTTTCCAGCAGCATGCGCACCGTGTGCGGGCGATTGGGGATGACCAGCGGGATTTCGGCCAGGGCGCGCAGGGCCAAGGGTTCGCTCTCGAACGCGCCGTCGCGCCGGCCCACCAGATAGAGCTGTTCGCTGGTGAGCGGCTCCAGCATCACGTCGGGCGAGGGGTTCGGGTTGTAGAGCAGGGCGATATCCAGGCGCCCGGCAAGCAGCCATTCCTGCATCGCAAACGACAGCCCCTCGGCGATCGACAGTGCCGCTTGCGGAAGTTGCTGGCGGAACCGACGTGTGAGCGGTACGGTCAGCATGCGCGCGGCGCTCGGTGGCATGCCGAGCACCACACGGCCAGCCAGGGCGCCTTCCACGCGCGCCATGTCCTCGCGTGCACGCTCGACCTGGTGCAGGATGCCGCGGCAATGCTCAAGCAGCAACTGTCCGGCTTCGGTCGTCGTGACGCCGCGCCCGTTGCGCTTCAGCAGGTTCTGACGCAGCTCCACCTCGAGCAGGCGTACCTGGCGGCTGAGCGCCGGCTGCGCGATATCCAGTGCCAGCGCCGCGCGGGTGAAGCTGCCGAGTTCGGCGACGCGCAGGAAGTATTCGAGCTGGCGCAGTTCCATCTGAGGGTTTACCCTTGATTTTGCATTTCTAGGTAGGGGTTATATCAAATCGATATAACAGCTAGTCGGCCTTGGCCCTAGTCGCAGCGCCAGCGGAATTTCATAATCAAACCCAGTCCTCGGTGACTTGCCAGTGCGGCCTGCATGCCACAGCGCCCTGGGCAGCGCGCCAAGGCGATTGCCGGTATGCCGCCCGCGGTGTGCCGGGAACCGGAACGAACAAGATGCCCCGCTGTCGCCGCCTTTGCGGCGGGGCGCGCAAGGAGATGCAAGCATGTCCAGGCCACCCCTGATCATCGACTGCCACGGCCACTACACGACGGCGCCCCAGGCATTGGCCGACTGGCGCCAGCGCCAGATCGCCGGCATCCAGGACCCGGCGCAAATGCCCCAGGCCTCCGAGCTGAAGATCAGCGACGACGCCATCCGCGAGAGCATCGAGAGCAACCAGCTGCGCCTGATGAAGGAACGCGGCGCCGATCTCACGCTGTTCAGCCCGCGCGCCAGCTTCATGGCGCACCACATCGGCGACTTCCAGGTTTCCAGCACCTGGGCGGCGCTGTGCAACGAGATGTGCCATCGCGTGGCCCAGCTCTTTCCCGAGCACTTCATGGGCGTGGCCATGCTGCCGCAGTCGCCTGGAGTCGACCCGGCCAGCTGCATTCCGGAACTGGAAAAGTGCATCCGGGAATACGGCTTCGTCGGCATCAACCTGAATCCGGATCCGTCGGGCGGCCACTGGACCAGTCCGCCGCTGACCGACCGTCACTGGTATCCGATCTACGAGAAGATGGTCGAGTGGGACATCCCGGCCATGATCCACGTCAGCACCTCGTGCAATGCGTGCTTCCATACCACGGGGGCGCACTACATCAACGCCGACACCACGGCCGTGATGCAGCTGATCCAGGGCGACCTGTTTCGTGACTTCCCCGAGCTGCGCTTCATCATTCCGCACGGGGGCGGCGCCGCGCCCTACCACTGGGGCCGCTACCGGGGCCTGGCGCAGGAGCTGAAGAAGCCGCTGCTGCAGGACCACCTGCTGAAGAACATCTTCTTCGACACCTGCGTCTACCACCAGCCCGGCATCGACCTGCTGACCAGGGTGATCCCGGTCGACAACATCCTGTTCGCGAGCGAGATGATCGGCGCCGTGCGCGGCATCGACCCGGAGACGGGGCACTACTACGACGACACGAAGCGCTACGTGCAGGCCACCGCCAACCTCGGCGAAGCGGACCGCTTCAAGGTCTACGAAGGCAATGCGCGACGCGTGTTTCCGCGCCTGGATGCGGCGCTCAAGGCAAGGGGGAACTGAGCCATGTATGAACTCGGAGTGGTCTATCGCAACATCCAGCGCGCCGACGCGGCCAGCGCGGACGCACTGGCGCACTTCGGCAGCGCCACCGTGCACGAGGCCATGGGCCGCGTCGGGCTGCTCAAGCCTTACATGCGACCGATCTACCCCGGCGCCCAGGTCAGCGGCACGGCCGTCACCGTGCTGCTGCAGCCGGGCGACAACTGGATGATGCACGTCGCGGCCGAGCAGATCCGCCCCGGCGACATCGTGGTGGCCACCGTCACCGCCGAATGCACCGACGGCTATTTCGGCGACCTGCTGGCCACCAGCTTCAAGGCACGCGGCGCGCGTGCCCTCATCATCGACGCCGGCGTACGCGACGTGCGCACGCTGCACGAGATGGGCTTCCCGGTCTGGAGCAAGGCCATCAGCGCCAAGGGCACGATCAAGGCCACGCTGGGCTCGGTCAACATCCCGATCGTCTGCGCCGGCATGCTGGTGACGCCCGGCGACGTGATCGTGGCCGACGACGACGGCGTGGTCTGCGTGCCCGCCGCGCGCGCCGCCGCCACGCTGGAGGCCGCGCGCAAGCGCGAGGACAACGAGAGCGGCAAGCGCGAGATCTTCGCCGGCGGTACCCTGGGGCTGGACTACTACAAGATGCGCGAGGGGTTGGCCAAGGCCGGCCTGCGCTACGTCGATTGAACGCTGAATGAACAGCCGGACGCGAAGGACGCGAGAGTGACGCGAAGAACGCGAAAGAAACCCATCGGATTGATGTCTCTTTCGCGTCCTTCGCGCTCTTCGCGTCCGGTAATTCGGATCCCTATCATGAGCAAATCCACAAGCGGCGATTTCACCAAGACGGCGGGCTGGCTCGACTGGTTCGAGGGACCCAGCCAGCCGCGCTTCAAGCTGCCGCCCGGCAGCGTCGACGCGCACTGCCACGTGTTCGGCCCGGGCGCCGAGTTTCCCTATGCGCCCGAGCGCAAGTACACGCCTTGCGACGCCTCCAAGGCCCAGCTCTTCGCCCTGCGCGACCACCTGGGCTTTGCGCGCAACGTGATCGTGCAGGCCACCTGCCACGGCGCCGACAACCGCGCCCTGGTCGATGCGCTGCAATCGTCGGGTGGCAAGGCACGCGGCGTGGCCACGGTCAGGCGCAGCGTCACCGACGACGAACTGCAGCGCCTGCACGCGGCCGGCGTGCGCGGCGTGCGCTTCAACTTCGTCAAGCGCCTGGTGGACTTCACGCCCAAGGACGAACTGATGGAGATCGCCGGGCGCATCGCCCGGCTCGGCTGGCACGTGGTGATCTACTTCGAAGCGGTGGACCTGCCCGAGCTGTGGGACTTCTTCACCGCGCTACCGACCACGGTGGTGGTGGATCACATGGGCCGGCCGGACGTGAGCAAGCCGGTCGACGGCCCCGAGTTCGCGCTGTTCATCAAGTTCATGCGCGAGCACGCCAACGTCTGGAGCAAGGTGAGCTGTCCCGAGCGCCTGTCGATTTCCGGCCCGCCGGCACTGGATGGCGAGCAGGCAGCCTACCGCGACGTCGTGCCCTTCGCACGCCGCATTGTCGAGACTTTCCCCGACCGCGTGCTGTGGGGCACCGACTGGCCCCACCCCAACCTGAAGAACCACATGCCCGACGACGGCCTGCTGGTGGACTTCATCCCGCACATCGCGCCCACGGCCGAGCTGCAACGCAAGCTGCTGGTCGACAACCCCATGCGCCTGTACTGGCCCGAGGAGAAATGAGCATGTCCCTCAACAAACCCTATCTCGACGTCCCCGGCACCACGATCTTCGATGCCGACCAGAGCCGCAAGGGCTACTGGCTCAACCAGTTCTGCATGAGCCTGATGAAGGCCGACAACCGCGCGCGCTTCAAGGCGGACGAGGACGCCTACCTCTCCGAGTGGCCGATGACCGACGAGCAGAAGGCGGCGGTGCGCGCGCGCGACCTGAACTGGATGATGAAGACCGGCGGCAACATCTACTTCCTCTCCAAGCTCGGCGCCACCGACGGCCTGTCGTTCCAGCAGATGGCCGGCAGCATGACCGGCATGACCGAGCAGCAGTATCGCGCCATGATGATGGCCGGTGGCCGCAGTGCCGAGGGCAATCGGGTGGTGGGCGAGGGCGGCGACGCCCAGGGCCCGATGAGCCGGACCGAGGCCTGGAAGGCCTGGGAAGAAAAGGCGCAACAGGACCTGGCAACGGCCGTTCAGCAGGCCGCAGCCACGAAGGACAAGGCGACGCAGCACGCGCGCATCAGCGCCTCGGTGTATTCGTCGCACGTGCCGGCGATCGGCGCGGCAATCGATCACGGCAAGACGACCGAGCCCTACTGGGCGCCGATGTTCCAGGGCTTCGAGTTCAGCAAGCAGTGGATGAAGGAGCACACGCCGGACGTGATCTTCCTCGTCTACAACGACCACGCGACCAGCTTCGACCTGCGCATGATCCCCACCTTCGCCATCGGCACCGCGGCCGAGTTCGAGCCGGCCGACGAGGGTTATGGCGCGCGCCCGGTGCCCAAGGTGATCGGCGCGCCGGAGCTGGCCTCGCACATCGCGCAGTCGGTGATCCAGCAGGGCTTCGACCTCACCATCGTCAACGACCTCAAGGTCGACCATGGCCTGACCGTGCCGCTGAACCTGATGTTCGGCACGCCCGATCAGTGGCCGTGCAAGGTGATTCCGTTTGCCGTCAACGTGGTGCAGTACCCGGTGCCCTCGGGCGCGCGCTGCTTCGCCCTCGGCCAGGCGATCCGCCGCGCCATCGAGAGCTTTGACCGGCCGCTCAACGTGCAGATCTGGGGCACTGGCGGCATGAGCCACCAACTCCAGGGCCCGCGCGCCGGCCTGATCAACCGCGAGTGGGACAACGCGTTCCTCGACCGCCTGATCGCCGATCCGCAGGACTTGTCGGCCATGCCGCACATCGACTATGTGCGCGAGGCCGGCAGCGAGGGCATCGAGCTGGTGATGTGGCTGATCGCGCGCGGCGCCATGGCCGACGCCGCTGGCGGTCCGGCGCCCCGGGTGGTGCACCGCTTCTATCACGTGCCGGCGTCGAACACCGCGGTCGGCCACCTGATTCTGGAAAACCAGGCCTGAGGACGCGTCCGGGCCACGCATCGAGGACAGACATGAGCAAGACAATCAAGGTCGCGCTGGCCGGTGCCGGCGCCTTCGGCATCAAGCACCTGGACGGCATCCGGAACATCGACGGCGTCGAGGTGGTGTCGCTGATCGGCCGGCGCCGGGACGCCACGCAGGAAGTGGCGGACAAGTACGGCATCGGCCATGTGGCGACCGACCTGGCCGAGAGCCTGGCGCTGCCCGAGGTCGATGCCGTGATCCTGTGCACGCCCACGCAGATGCACGCCGAGCAGGCCATCGCCTGCCTGCGCGCCGGCAAGCACGTGCAGGTCGAGATCCCGCTGTGCGACAAGCTGGCCGACGGCCAGCAGGTGGCCGCCGCGCAGAAGCAGGCCGGGCGCATCGCCATGGTCGGGCACACGCGCCGCTTCAACCCCAGCCACCAGTACGTGCACAAGAAGATTGCCGCCGGCAGCTTTAACATCCAGCAAATGGACGTGCAGACCTATTTCTTCCGCCGCAGCAACATGAACGCGCTGGGCCAGCCGCGCTCCTGGACTGACCACCTGCTGTGGCACCACGCGGCGCACACGGTCGACCTGTTCGCCTGGCAGGCCGGCAGCCCGATCGTGCAGGCCAACGCCATCCAGGGCCCGATCCATCCGGAGCTGGGCATTGCCATGGACATGAGCATCCAGCTCAAGGCCGCGAACGGGGCCATCTGCACGCTGTCGCTCAGCTTCAACAACGACGGGCCGCTCGGCACGTTCTTCCGCTACATCGGCGACAGCGCGACCTACATCGCGCGCTACGACGACCTGTTCACCGGCAAGGACGAGAAGATCGACGTGTCGAAGGTGGACGTGTCGATGAACGGCATCGAGCTGCAGGACCGCGAATTCTTCGCCGCCATCCACGAGGGCCGCGAGCCCAATGCCAGCGTGGCCCAGGTGCTGCCCTGCTACGAGGTGCTGCACCGGCTGGAGCAGCAGCTGGCCGGCTGAAGCGTCCGGTGCGCGAAACACGACAACCTACACCCACCGCTTAGGAACCGAGGAGACCGATATGAAACCCGTTGCACGCTTGACCAGGCTGGCGCTGGTGGCCAGCGTAGCCGCCGCGTTTGGCATCGCGCAGGCCAAGGACCTGACGATCGGCCTGATCATGCCGATGTCCGGCCCGTTTGCTGCGCATGGCAAGCAGGTGAAGAACGGCATCGACCTGTACCTGGCCGAGCACGGCGATACCGTGGCCGGGCGCAAGGTCAAGCTCATCGTCAAGGACGACACGGGCATTGCACCGGCGGTGGCCAAGCGCCACGCCCAGGAGCTGCTGGTGAAGGACAAGGTCGACGTCCTGGCCGGCTTCACGCTCACGCCCAACGCCTTCTCGGTGGCGCCGCTGGCAACCCAGGGCAAGGTGCCGATGGTGGTGCTGAACGCCGCCACCTCGTCGGTGACCGAGAAATCACCCAACATCGTGCGCGTGTCGATGACGCTGCAGCAGGACGCGGCGCCGATGGCGCGCTGGGCCTGGGAAAATGGCGTCAAGTCGGCTTATACCCTGGTGTCGGACTACGGTCCCGGGCACGACGCCGAGAGCGCGTTCCAGAGCACCTTCAAGGGCCTGGGCGGCAAGATCGCCGGCGAGGTGCGCACGCCCGTCAACACCCCCGACTACGCGCCCTTCCTGCAGCGCGTGCTGGATGCCAAGCCGGACGCCGTGTTCTTCTTCGTGCCCAACGGCGAAGACGGCGTCGCGCTGGCCAAGGGCTACAAGGAGCGGGGCCTGGAGAAGGCCGGCATCAAGGCGCTCGCCACCGGCGACGTCACCGACGAGGAGGAGCTCGCCGCCATGGGCGACGCCGCGCTCGGCATGATCACCTCGTTCCACTACTCGCAAGCCCACGATTCGCCCGAGAACAAGGCGTTTGTCGCGGCCTACGCCAAGGCCTACCCGAAGGACCGCCCGAACTTCCAGGCCGTCGCGGGCTACGACGGCATGCACCTGATCTACAGCGTGCTTGAAAAGACCCAGGGCGACGCCGGTGTCGACGCCTTCATTGGCGCGGCGAAGGGCATGAAGTGGGTCAGCCCGCGTGGCCCGATCGAAATCGATCCGCAGACCCGCGACATCATCCAGAACGTCTACATCCGCAAGGTCGAAAAAGTGGACGGCGTGCTGCAGAACGTCGAGTTCGCCACCTACGAGGCGGTCAAGGATCCGGGCAAGGCGGGCAAGTGAGCCCGGCGGCGCGCTCCATCACGACACGACTCTCGCCTCACCGGTCATGCAGTTCCATCACCACGGTTACGTCTCCGAAGACCCGCGCGTGCAGCCGGCGTCCGAGGTCGGATTGAACCGACCGGAGCGGATTCCAGACCAGGTCGACGTGCTGATCGTCGGCGCCGGCCCCGCCGGCATGATTGCCGCGGCGCAGCTGGCGCAGTTTCCCGGCATCACCACGCGCATCGTCGATCGGCGCGCCGGACGGCTGGAGATCGGCCAGGCCGATGGCATCCAGAAGCGCAGCGTCGAGACCTTCGCCGCCTTTGGCTTTGCCGACGAGATCGTCGCCGAAGGCTGCGAGGTGACGCAGACCGTGTTCTGGAAGCCGGACCCCCGGGATGTGGCGCGCATCGTGCGTGTCTCGCGCGAGCCCGAGGACGAGCGCGATGTCAGCGAGTTCCCGCACATCCTCGTCAACCAGGCGCGCGTGCTCGACTACTTCGGTCGCGTCATGGCGCAGGCACCCACGCGCATGAAGGTCGACTGGGGCCTGGAGTTCGAAGACCTGGAAATCTCCGAAAGCGGCGACCATCCGGTCACCGTCACCCTGGCGCACAGCGCGGGCGAACACATGGGCCACAGGCAGCTCGTGCGCGCGCGCTACGTGATCGGCACCGACGGCGCGCACAGCCGGGTGCGCGGCGCCATCGGCTGCAACTTCAGCGGCGGTGCGTCCAACCACGCCTGGGGCGTGGTCGACCTGCTGGCGGTGACCGACTTCCCGGACATTCGCACCAAGTGCGTGATCCAGTCGCACGACGCCGGCAACATCCTGCTGATTCCGCGCGAAGGGGGCTACCTGGTGCGCCTCTACGTCGACCTCGGCGACGTCGATGCGCAGGCGCGCAGCAGCATCCGCCAGACCCCGGTCGAGGAGGTCATCGCCCGTGCCCAGGCCATCCTGCACCCCTACACGCTCGACGTGCGCCACGTCGCCTGGTACAGCGTGTACGAGGTCGGCCACCGCGTTTGCGACCGCTTCGACGACGTGCCGCTGGACAGGATCGGCCAGCGTCTACCGCGCGTCTTCATCGCAGGCGACGCCAGCCACACGCACAGCGCCAAGGCCGGACAGGGCATGAACGTGTCGATGCAGGACGGCTGGAACCTGGCCTGGAAGCTCGGTCACGTGCTGGAAGGGCGCAGCCTCGAGGCGCTGCTCGCCACCTACTCGGCCGAGCGCCAGCGCATCGGCCAGGACATCATCGACTTCGACAAGCGCTGGGCCACCATGATGGCGACGCCGCCCGAGCAACTGGGCAACCCGCGCGAGGTCGAAGCCGCCTACGCCCAGATCACCGAGTTCGCGCAGGGCTTCATGACGCAGTACGCGCCCTCGCTGATCACCGGCGACGCCGGCCACGAGGCGCTGGCCGCGGGCTTTCCCATCGGCAGGCGCTTCAGGTCGGCGCGCGTGATGCGCGTCGCTGACGCCCGGCCGCTGCAACTGGGCCATGAGGCGCGCGCCGATGGCCGCTGGCGCCTGTACGTGTTCGCCGACCGCGCACCGATCGGAGACGATTCCCCGACGACGCGACTGGCGCACTGGCTGGCCGACTCGGCCGATTCCCCGCTGCAGGCCCAGCCAGGCGCTGCCGCCTGGTACGACGTCAAGCTGGTCTGCCAGCAGTCGCACACCGAGATCGACATCGGACGCGTGCCGGCGGTGTTCATGCCGCGCGTGGGCCCGTACGAGCTGGTGGACTACGAGCGCGTGTTCGCGTCGCTCGGCGGTGCGGACGACATCTTCGCGCAACGCGGCATCAGCCGTGATGGCGCGCTGGTGATCGTGCGGCCGGACCAGTACGTGGCCCACGTGCTGCCGCTTGCCGACACGGCCGAACTGGCCGCCTTCTTCCGCGGCTTCCTGCGCGGGCCGGGCTCGCAGCCCTCCTGAGCGTCTATGCTGTACGCCGCCCGATCCACCATTCACAACCCGAGGAGTCCTTCATGAGATTTGCCAGCAAAGTCATCCGCGCCGCCGCCATCCTGGGCCTGGGCGCAAGCCTGGGCCTGGCGCAGGCCGCCGACGACCTGAAGATCGGCCTAGTGCTGTCGCTGTCCGGGCCATTCGCCGACTACGGCAAGCAGATCAAGCACGGCATCGACGTCTACATGGCGCAGCATGGCGATACCGTCGCCGGGCGCAAGGTCCAGCTGGTGGTGAAGGACGACACCGGCATGGCGCCTGCCGTGGCCAAGCGCGCGGCGCAGGAGCTACTGGTGAACGACAAGGTCGACATCCTGGCCGGCTTCGACCTGACGCCCAACGCGTTTTCGGTGGCGCCGCTGGCAACGCAGGCCAAGGTCCCGATGATCGTGATGAACGCGGCGACCTCGTCGATCACCGAGAAGTCGCCGTATGTCGTGCGCGTCTCCATGACCCTGCCGCAGGGCGCGTGGGCGATGGCCAAGTGGGCCGCGGAAAACGGCATCAAGAGCGCCTACACGCTGGTTGCCGACTACGGCCCGGGGCACGATGCCGAGGCACAGTTCAAGAAGACCTTCACCGAACTGGGCGGCAAGGTGGTGGGCGAGGTGCGCACCCCCGTCAACGCCGCCGACTACGCGCCCTACCTCGAGCGCGTCAAGGACGCCAAGCCCGACGCCATGTTCACCTTCGTGCCGCCCGGCAGCTCGATGGTGGCGCTGATGAAGGGCTTTCGCGAACTGGGCCTGGAGAAGGCCGGCATCCGGGCCATCGGCCCGGGCGACCTGACCGACGAGAACGAGCTGGCCGCCATGGGCAATTCGGCGCTCGGCCTGATCACCGCGTTCCACTATTCGCAAGCGCACGACTCGCCCGAGAACAAGGCCTACGTCGCGGCCTACCTCAAGGCCTTCCCCAAGGACCGTCCCAACTTCATGTCGGTCGGCGGCTACGACGGCATGCACCTGATCTACCAGGTGCTCGAGAAGACCGGCGGCAACGCTGGCGGCGATGCCTTCCTGGCCGCCGCCAAGGGCATGAAGTGGACGAGTCCGCGCGGTCCGGTGCAGATCGATCCCGAGACGCGCGACGTCATCCAGAACGAGTACATCCGCAAGCTCGAACGCGTGAACGACACCCTGCAGAACGTCGAATTCGCGACCTTGGAAGCCGTGAAGGACCCGGGCAAGGCGGCCCAGTAGGATGCTCATCGCGGATCTCCGTTTGACCCCTGGTGCGTGCCGCTCGCACGCGCCGGGACCTGACACACACCGGAAGCACCATGACGATCATTTTTGACGGAATCGCCTTTGGCATGCTGCTGTTCCTGATCAGCGTCGGCCTGTCGGTGACACTGGGCTTGATGAACTTCGTCAACCTGGCGCATGGCGTGTTCGCCATGGTCGGCGGCTACGTCTGCGTGGTGCTGCTCAACGACTACGGCGTGCCGTTCCTGGCGACGATTCCGCTGGCGGTGATCGTGCCGGCGCTGGTCGGCGTGGTCCTCGAGCGCACGCTCTACCGCCACCTGTACGAGGCCTCGGACCTGGACCAGGTGCTGTTCTCGCTGGGCCTGGTGTTCATGGCCGTCGCGGCGACGCACTACTTCTTCGGCGCGCGCCAGCAGCCGCTGCACCTGCCGGAATTCCTCTCGGGCCAGATCCGGCTGCCGGGCATCGACATCGGGGTGTACCGCCTGTTCCTGGTGATCGCCGGCGTGGTGGTCGCCTTCGGCCTGCAATGGTCGGTGATCCGCACCTCGTTTGGCGCGCGCCTGCGCGCCGCGGTCGACAACCAGCGCACGGCGCGCGGCCTGGGCATCGACGTCGGCCGCGTGTTCATGCTGACGTTCGCGCTGGGCTCCGGCCTGGCGGGCCTGGGTGGAGCGCTGGGCGTCGAGATGCTCGGCCTGGATCCCGAGTTTCCGGTCAAGTACCTCGTGTACTTCCTGATCGTGGTCACGGTGGGCGGGGGTGGCAGCATCCTCGGCTCGCTCTATGCCGCCATCCTGCTGGGCGTGGCGGACGTGGCCGGCAAGTACTACGTGCCGCAGGTCGGCGCCTTCATCATCTACGCGATCATGGTGCTGATCCTGATCGTGCGACCGCAGGGCCTGTTTGGCCGTGCGCACAACTGAGCCGCTACCATGATGACCCCATCCCTTCGTGCCGCCGACGCGGGCGCGGCGCCCGCGCCGGCCGCTGCGCTCGACCGGTTCCGCCGGTCGCCGCGCTGGCAACCCCTGGAATACGCGTTCTGGGTGCTGCCGGTGCTGGCCTATTTCGCCTTTCCGGGCAACTATCTGCTGCTCAGCCAGATCGCCATCACCGCGCTGTTCGCGCTGTCGCTGGACCTGATCTTCGGCTACGCTGGCATCATCTCCCTGGGCCACGCGGCCTTCTTCGGGGTCGGTGCCTACTCGGCCTGATGGCCCAGCAGGGCTGGGGCGATCCGCTGGTGGGCCTCGTCGCGGGCGCGCTGCTGGCGGCGGTGGTCGGCTTTTTCAGCAGCTTCCTGCTGCTGCGCGGCAGCGACCTGGCGCGCCTGATGGTGACACTGGGCGTGGCGCTGATGCTGTATGAGCTGGCCAACAAGTTCACCGAGATCACCGGCGGGGTGGACGGCATCCCCGGCATCGAGATCGGTCCCGTGTTTGGCCTGTTCGAGTTCGACCTGTTCGGCCGCGTCGGCTACATCTATTCGGTGGTGGTGCTGTTCGTGCTGTTCTGGCTGGCGCGCCGCCTGGTGCATTCACCGTTTGGCCAGAGCCTGCGCGGCATTCACATGAACGCCCAGCGCATGCCCGCGCTGGGCGTGCCCATCAACCGACGCCTGGTGGCGATCTACACCATCGGCGCCGCGTTTGCCGGCGTGGCCGGCGCGCTGCTGGCACAGACCAACCAGTTCGTCTCGCTCTCGGTGCTCGGCTTCGAGAACTCGGCCGACCTGCTGCTGATCCTGATCCTGGGCGGCACCGGACGGCTCTACGGCGGGCTGATCGGCGCCATCGTCTTCATCGTCGCCAAGCACCTGCTGTCCGGCATGAATCCGCAGTACTGGCTGTTCTGGCTGGGCCTGGCGCTGGTGCTGCTGGTGATGTTCGCGCGCGGCGGCATCCTGGGCACGGCCGCCAAGTGGCAGGAGTCGCGCCGCCTGCGCGCGCGCGCGGCGAGCGCGGAGGCCGCGTCATGAGCACCGTGCTGCAGACGCACGAACTGGTGCGCACCTTTGGCGGCTTCGTCGCCACCGACCACGTCAACCTGGCGGTCGAGGCCGGCGCGCGCCACGCGCTGATCGGCCCCAACGGCGCCGGCAAGACGACGCTGATCAACCTGCTTACCGGCTATCTGGAACCCACCGAGGGCCGCGTGGTCCTGAACGGCGAGGACGTGACGCGCATGGCGCAGCACGAACGTTGCCGCCGCGGCCTGGTGCGCACCTTCCAGATCAACCAGCTGTTTGCCGACATGACGGTGCTGGAATCGGTCGCCATGGCGGTGGCCGAGCGCCACGGCCTGGGGACACGCTGGTGGAAGCCGCTGGCAGCGCAGGCCGAGGCGGTGGATGAGGCCGCACAGATCCTGCAGCGCCTGGGGCTGTTGTCCGACGCCTACGAGCGCACGCGCAACCTGGCCTATGGTCGCCAGCGCCTGATCGAGATCGCGCTGGCGCTGGCGCAGCGTCCTCGGGTGCTGCTGCTCGACGAGCCGGCCGCGGGCGTGCCGACGAGCGAGAGCCGCGAGCTGTTCGAGGTGATCGCGCAACTGCCGCGCGAGGTCACCATCCTGCTGATTGAACACGACATGGACTTGGTGTTCCGCTTTGCCGAGCGCATCTCGGTGCTGGTGAGCGGGGCCTTGCTGGTGGAAGACACGCCAGAGGTCATCGCGCGCCATCCGCGCGTGCGCCAGGTCTACCTGGGGGAGGGTTGACATGACCGAGCTATTGCGCGTCGAAAACGTCTGGGCCGGCTATGGCGACGCCATCGTGCTGGAAGACCAGTCGTTCACGCTGGAAGCCGGCAGCAGCCTGGCGCTGCTGGGTCGCAACGGCATGGGCAAGACCACCCTGCTCAGCACCCTGATGGGGGCGACGCGGCTGCGCCGGGGTCGCATCTTCTTCGATGGCGTCGACATCACGCGCCTGCCGAGCCACCGCCGGGCCTTGATGGGCCTGGGCTGGGTGCCGCAGCAGCGCGACGTGTTCGAGTCGCTGACAGTGGAGGAAAACCTGACTGTCGTGGCCCAGCCCGGCCCCTGGAACCTGGCGCGCGTCTATGAGATGTTCCCGCGCCTGCAGGAGCGCCGCACCAACATGGGCAACCAGCTCTCGGGCGGCGAGCGCCAGATGCTGGCGATCGGCCGCGCCCTGATGCTCAATCCCAGGCTGTTGCTGCTCGACGAGCCGCTGGAAGGGCTGGCGCCGCTGATTGCCCAGGAACTGCTGCACATCATCCACGGCATGGTCGACGCCGGCGACATGGCGGTGATCCTGGTCGAGCAGCACGCGCGCCAGATCCTGCCGATCACGCGCGACGCCCTGGTGCTCGAGCGAGGTCGCGTCGTCTACTCGGGCGACAGCGACGAGCTGCTGCGCGACAAGGCGCGGCTCGACGGCTGGCTTGGTGCCGGCTCGACTTCGGGCGCGCCGGCTGCGGCTGCGGCAACGGCCGCCGCGCCCGCCGTTCCGAGCGAGCGCATTCCGGCGATCGAGGCGATCCAGAACGAGCACCGCGCCGTCGCCGCCGTCCTGCATGGCCTCACGGCCGTCGTGCAGGGCATCGAGGAGGGGCGCATGGAGCCCAACTTCACCCTGCTGGCCAGCCTGATCCAGTACATCGCCGAGGTGCCCGACAAGGTGCACCACCCGAAGGAAAACCAGATCTTCGCCCTGCTGCGCACCAAGACACGCGAGGTCGACCCCTACCTCGACAAGCTGGAGGACGAGCACCGCGACGCCGACCTGATGACCAGCCGGCTCGATCGCGCCCTGGTCGCCTACGTGCAGGGCGGCGCCGAAGCCTTCCCGGCCTTTCGTGACGCCGTGCGCAGCTATATCGCCGATGAGTGGGTGCACATGGGCACCGAGGAGCGCCACATCCTGCCGGCCGCCCGACGCCTGTTCAGCCCCGAGGAGTGGGAGTCCATCAACCAGGACTTCGCGCGCAATGCGGACCCCTGGACCGGGACCGACAACCGCTACGCCGAACTGTTCAAGCGCATCACCAACCTGGCGCCGGCGCCGATCGGCGTCGGCAATCCGCGCGGCGGGTGAGGGGGCAGCGGCGGAGCTGCCCGGGCCCTCACCAGATCTGCCACCACGGCTTGTCGGGTGGCTGGAAGCCGCGTGCCAGGTACTGACTGTCGGGGTAGTTCTGGTCCAGCACGCGCCTGGCGTCATCGCGCAGCTCGTTCATGCCGAGCTTGTCGTAGGAGCGCGTCAGGATGTACAGCGCCTCTTCCAGCGCCGGGGCGTCGCGGTAGTCGGCGATGGCTTGCTGCGCGCGGTTGATCGCCGCCACGTAGGCGCCGCGCAGGAAATAGTAGCGGGCCACGTGCACCTCGTACTGGGCCAGGGCATTGACCGTGTAGCGCATG
The DNA here is from genome assembly GCF_035325765.1 of Ottowia sp. Classification (GTDB taxonomy): domain Bacteria; phylum Pseudomonadota; class Gammaproteobacteria; order Burkholderiales; family Burkholderiaceae_C; genus Ottowia. Next base: position 1,062 of record NZ_DAOKZG010000030.1, on the reverse strand, counting down.
CGTGCGCGCGCGTCCGGCGCGTAGCGCGAGTCGGGGAAGCGCTTGACCAGCTCGTCGAACGACTCGAAGGCCTCCTTGGCCGCCTTCTGGTCACGCTCGGACAGGTCCTGGCGTGACAGGAAGGAGAACAGCCCGAGCTCGTCGTTGAAGTTGATCACGCCCTTGAGGTAGAGCGCATAGTCGATCGCGGGACTGGCCGGATGCAGGCGCATGAAGCGGTCCAGCGTCGCGACCGCCTCGGCTTTCTGGCCATCCTTGAACTGTGCATAGGCCTTGTCGAGCTGGGCCTGCTGGGCCAGCGGCGTGCCCGCCGCGCGGCCTTCCAGCGTTTCATACAGCGGTATCGCCTTGTCGTAGGCGCCCGAGTTGAGCTCGTCCCGGGCCTCGGCGTGGATGCGGTTCGGGCTCCAGCCAGCCGTGCGATCGACCGGCTTGGACGAGCATGCCGACAACAGGGCGGCAGCCATCAGGACCCCGGCGGCAGCCGCCGATAATCGGGCACGTTGCATCGGTGGCAATCCTCTTGAATCAAGCACGAACAATTATATCGACCACCCCCCCCTCGCCCATCCCGCCGGGGGCCGCCGAGGACGTCGAGGACGATGCCGCCGACCCCGGCCCGCAGGCCGAGCAGCGCGTGCTGTCCGTGCCCGCCGCGCTGCACGGACAGCGCCTGGATCGTGTGCTGGCGGCCCTGCTGCCCGAATTTTCGCGCAACCACCTGCGCCACCTGATCGAGGAAGGCGCCGTGCGACTGGACGGCGCGGCGGTCGGCAAGCCCGCGCGCAAGGCACTGGCCGCCAGCCGCATCGAGGTCGAACTGCGCCCCACGCCCGTCAGCCTGGCCTTCGTGCCGCAGGCGATGGCGCTTGCCATGCTGTACGAGGACGAGCACCTGGCGGTGATCGACAAGCCAGCCGGCCTGGTGGTGCATCCGGCGCCCGGCAACTGGAGCGGCACCCTGCTCAATGGCCTGCTCGCGCATGACGATCGCGCGGCCGCGCTGCCGCGCGCCGGCATCGTGCACCGCCTCGACAAGGACACCAGCGGCCTGCTGGTGGT